>NZ_CP075529.1:0-715833 GCF_025809055.1 Devosia sp.
ACTTATCCCCATGGGCTGGCCTTCAGAGAGAGTATAGGAATATCATCCTATATCTTTCCGGAGTGCTCCATGACCAAACAAGCCAGTTCCTGCCGCCGAGCGACCCTTGATCCGGCCGGTCCAGCGCGCTCGATCGACGAAATTATCCGCCTGGTGGCGCGCGAGCAGCATGTACCCAAGGCATTGATTAAGCACAGGTCGCGCTGCCGGGCGGGCGTCGCCAGGGCCCGTCAGATTTCCATGTATCTGTGCCATGTGATCCGCCAGCACAGCCTGGCCGATATCGGACGGATCTTTGACCGCGATAGGACAACTGTCTCCTATGCCTGCGCGGTGATTGAGGACTTGCGGGACGATCCGCGCATCGATGCCGAAATCAGCCGTCTCGAGGCCATGCTGGAGGTGTCCGATGCCGCGCGCGTCTGACTGTTCATCCCCGGGCGGTCACCGGGCCGAGTTGCCGGAAGCCATGCAGCGCCTGGGCGGGGCCTCCGGGTTTCTCGCCCCGCACCAGGTGGAGGCGGGGCGCCAACTGGCACAGCTGTTCGAGAGCGCCATGATCCGCCAGCGTGTCACCATGTCCTACGATCCGACCCGTATCGGTGGCCGCGCCGCAGGCTCGGGCCAGACCGGGGTGAGTGACATGGCCAGCGCGGCCCGCAAGAGGCTGGCGCAGGACGCAGTGCGCCTGCCACGCGACTGCTGGGACCTGCTGGTGGAAGTCTGCTGCTACGACAAGGGCCTGCAGCAGATCGAGACGGAACGCCGCTGGCCGCGCCGCAGCGCCAAGCTGGTGCTGCGCATCGCCCTCGAGCAATTGGCGCGGATGCGGGGTCTCGATGAGACGGGGAAGGGAGGCCATCAAGGCGATGTGCGCGCCTGGTTGCCCGAGCGCCCGGCCATGTTCGCCGACAGCGCCGATTAACGATATTGACGAGCAGGATGAGAGCGCCGGCGCGGCGCGTGATAATCGTGGTGCACAAAGTCTCAGGTTTCGTCATGCGTTCGAAGCTGCACACCATCCAATATCTTCGCGCCTTTGCGGCAATGCTGGTCCTGGCATCGCATGCACTGCTCTATCCGCTCGCCGATCATCCGCTGGTCTATGGGCGCATGGGGCAATTGGGCGTGGTGCTGTTCTTCGTGCTGTCGGGGTTCATCATGGTGGTGGTCACCGGGCACAGCCGGTTCGACGCGCGTGACTTCCTCCGGCGGCGGGTGGTGCGCGTCGTGCCCATGTACTGGGCATTCACCTTCCTTGCGGCGGCCCTGGCCCTGGTGTTGCCCAGCCTGTTCAAGACGACGGTGTTCGATGGCATGCAACTGGCGCTGTCGCTGGTCTTTGTGCCGTTCTACAACCCGGCGAGCCATGGCCTGCACCCGCTCTACAAGCTCGGCTGGACCCTCAATTACGAGATGTTCTTCTATGTCAGCTTTGCGCTGCTGGCCCTGCTGCCGGCGCGGGCGCGGGTGATGACGCTGAGCGTGGTGTTTGGCGGCCTGGCGCTGATCGGCGCCGTGCTGCGGCCAACAGAGGCGATCCCTGCATTCTACACCAGCTACATGCCGCTGGCCTTTGTCGCCGGGGCCTGGCTGGGGCTGGGCCATATCGAGGGGCGGTTACAGACCCTCGGACGGCCGCTGGCGCTCGTGGCGGGCGCATTGGTGCTGGCCGGGCTGGCACAGGGCTTTGCCGTTGCCGCAGAAGAACACGCCTTCTGGGGCATGCTGGTCTTTGCCGTGGCCCTGGTCGCCATGGCCATCGCCTTTGCGCAGAATCTGCCGCAATGGCCGCTGCTCGAACTGGTTGGGGACGCGTCGTATTCGATCTATCTCGTCCACATCTTTGCGGTGGCCGCTATTGCCGGGGTGGCCCTACACCTGGTCGAACCGGCCGGCACAACGGCCACGCTGGTCGCGGTCGGCGCGGCAATTGTCGGCGGCACGCTGATCGGCGTCATGCTCTACCGGCTGGTCGAGGCGCCATTGATGCGCCGGATGCGCAAACCGGCCTAAAAAGCTAGGCCGCCAGCCGGGCGCGGGCCTCATTGCGGATGCGGCCGACCATGGCCACAAGGCCATTGGAGCGCTGGCTGGTGAGATGTTCGCGCAGGCCAAGTTCGTCGAACAGCGCAATGGCGTCGGTTTCGGCGATTTCGCTGGCCGGGCGCCCGGAATAGAGGGCGAGGAGGACAGCCACCAGTCCCTGCACGATCATGGCATCGCTCTCGCCGCGAAAGCCGAGCGTGGTTTGTGCGCCCTGACCCTTGGGGTCGGCCACCAGCCAGACCTGCGAGACGCAGCCATTGACCTTGTTGGCATCCACGCGCTCGGCCGGGTCGAGCTTCGGCAATGCCTGGCCGAGTTCGATCAGGTAGCGGTAGCGATCCTCCCAGTCATCGAGGAAGGAAAGATTGTCCGAGATTTCGGTGAAGGCCGGCGGATGTGTCATGGCGTCTATCTAGTGCAATTCGCCAGCCGATGCGAGGGCTGCACAGCACGCAAAGAAAAGCCGCAGCGACGGGGCACGTGGCTGCGGCAGTATCCAGAGGTCGCTGGAGTAGCGTCGCTTGGGGAAGTGACGCGACCCCTGGGGTCTATGTGTCTGGCGCCCGGGGGGACGCCGCCTATCCCGCAATATCCGGCCGAGGTCGAGGCAGGGGCACCGAAAGGGCGGCCGGCTGAACATGCATGGGGGCGCCGGCCTGCGGGGCAGTCTGGAGTGCGGCCGAGACAAGAGCCTTGCCTCCGGCGCAGGTGAAATCATGGCAATCGATGGCGTCGATCTGCTGGGCAACGAACTGGCTGCCCTGCTGCATGGCATCCTGCGACAGCCGGGACGCGGCATCGCCGACATCCACGCCGGGGCGCATCACCATGAAGGCGAGGGTGAGCCAGAATGCAGAACGCAGAAGAAACATGGTCATCGGTCCTCGTGGGAGACCGTCCCCCACGCCTTCGATGAAAGCTAGGCAGGCCCGATTAAGTGGCACTGCGCAATTTCGATAAAATTTGAATCAATTTCGAACTTTGGCGCCGGAGCGGCGCAACGGCTTGTTTACGCTAACTTTCAAAACCGGGGCTGGAAAGGACCGGCCACCCCCTCGACAGGCACTGGCTTAAACCTGTCTTAGCGGTTCGGGGGCGAGGCTGCGGGCAATGGATCCGAAGACTATTCGGACTGCGCGATGCCCCAGGCATCTTGGTTTCCGGCCGAACGTGCCGGTCGGGCGTCGATATGGTGAGTTGGTAATGCGTAGCCTCAAATTCTTCGGCGCCAGCAGCGGGATAGGTAAGTCCTATGCCGGTTCGGGCAATCGCCCCGAAGTGCTGCGCCGTGAGACTATCGTCAATTCTGCACGCATCCTGCTTGGAGCGGCCGCTGCCGGCATGGCGCCGGCCATGTACGGCCTGCTCACCGGTGCTGCGCTGCCCTTTCTGCTCGCCACGCTGATTCTCGCCGGTGCGTCGCTGAGCCTGACCATGGCCGCGCGCGGCCAGCACGACTTTGCCGCCATGGTGCAGAGTGTCGCCATCATGGTGAGCGGCCTCGTCCTGTCGATTGCCGACCCGCGGCTGGCTGACCCCGGCCTGGCCATGGCTCTCATGGGCCCGGTTCTCGCGGCTTTGCTCGGTCCGGGCACCATGCGCCGGCTGAGCTGGGCAGGCCTGGGCGCAGTGCTGGTCATCGGCCTTCTGGCGGGGCCGGTGGGCCTGGTGGATACCCTGGCCGAGGGCCAGTGGCTGATGGTCAGTTCTGCGACGGGCTTCCTCGTCGCGGTTGGCGTGGTCGCCTATTCGGCCCACCGCATCAACGCGGCCTATGAGGTCAACGACAAGGCCCAGATCAGCGCCTATCGCCACCTCATCGAACATGTCCAGGACGCGGTTCTGCGCTTCGCCAGCGATGGCAGCCTGCTGATGGCCTCGCGGTCCTCCGAACGATTGTTCGGGTGCCAGCGTTTCCAACTGAACGGCAGCGGCATTGGCGAACGCCTGCATGTTCTGGACCGCCCGACTTATCTCACCGCCTTTGCCGACGCCAACCAGGGTGGGCGCAACCGGACCATCGAAGTGCGCCTGCGCCGCGACGATCCACATGCCGCACAGGCCATGCCGCGGTTCATCTGGGTTGAGGTGCAGCTCTCGCCGGTTCTCGACCGCGATGGCGATGACGCCCGCTATGAAGTGATCGCATTGATGCGCGACGTCACCGAGCGCAAGGATTCCGAGCGCGCCATGGCCGATGCCAGGCGGGTGGCCGAAGAGGCCTCGCAGGCAAAGTCCCGGTTCCTCGCGACCATCGGGCATGAATTGCGCACGCCACTCAATGCCGTGGTCGGGTTCTCCGAAATGATGACCTCGGGCATCGGCGGCGAGCTGTCGGACACGCATCGCGAATATGCCGGGCTCATCCACAAGTCCGGGCGGCACCTGCTCGAAGTGGTGGGCATGCTGCTCGACATGTCCAAGATCGAGGCCGGGCGATTCGAAATCCAGACCGACCAGATCGACGCCGGGGCCATCCTGCCGGCCTGCCTGCCCATGGTCGAAACCCTGGCGGAGGAACGCGGCGTTTCCATCGTTTCCGAGGTCGAGGCGGGACTGCCGCTGCTGAATGCCGACGAGCGGGTGTGCCGGCAGATTCTGCTGAACCTTTTGTCCAACGCCATCAAGTTCAGCCATGAGGGCGGGCAGGTGAGCGTCTCGGTGCGTCGCCAGGGAACGGCAATCAATGTCTCGGTCCGCGATCGCGGCATCGGCATGGCGCCCGAGGCGCTGAAGCGAATCGGTGAACCTTTCTTCCAGGTGCAGGACGGGCTGAGCCGCAAATATGAGGGGACGGGCCTGGGCCTGTCGATCGTCAAGGGTCTGGTCGAGCTGCATGGCGGCACGCTGCGCGCCATGTCCGAGATCGGGGCGGGGACAACCGTCACTGTTCTTCTGCCTATAAACGGTCCAGCAACCAAACCGGGCGAAACTGCAGACATTCTGCATCTGCATCCTGAACCGACGACTGCCGCTCCTGTCACATGGCCAAACGAAAAAAGAAAAGCGCAATGACAGCATCAACCCTGACCCAGCTCCCGCTCATGGCCGGGGGCGCACTGCTTGGCTCCGTCAGCCGGGCGGGCCTGTGGGCCGTTGCCCGCTTCATGCGTGCCCCGCTCGCGTCCACCGGGCTTCTGGCCATGGTGACGCTGACGGCGCTGGCGGGCAGCAATGCCCTT
This sequence comes from Devosia sp., assembly GCF_025809055.1. Classification (NCBI taxonomy): domain Bacteria; kingdom Pseudomonadati; phylum Pseudomonadota; class Alphaproteobacteria; order Hyphomicrobiales; family Devosiaceae; genus Devosia; species Devosia sp. The sequence continues at coordinate 5,232 of NZ_CP075529.1, forward strand.
TACTTCCAGACCAGCGAACACCCTTCGCCGTTCTTCATGCCATCGCGCGACACCATTGCCTCCATGCCGACCCCGGCGGCGCAGCGGCCGGAGCCGGCACCAGCTGCCGCCAGCCTGCCGGCAATTGCCGAAACCGTCGCTCAGCCCCAGCCGGCGCCAGTGGTTGAAACCACAGGCAGCGTCGGTCCGCAGGTCATTCCCGACCGGCCCGTGGGCAATACCGAAGTCTTCGCCGTGCAGAAGCGGCTGGCCGAACTGAACCTGTTCCAGGGTACCGTTGACGGCTATTACGGCCCCAAGACCGCCGAGGCCATCCGGGCTTTTGAGCAGCGCAATGGCCTGCAGCCCAATGGTGCGCTCAACCCCTCCATCGTCGAGGCCATCCTGAGTTCGGACGCCTCCGGCCGGATGGCGGCACAGGCCGTGCAGCCCCAGGCCGTCGTTCAGCCGGCGCCGCAACCAGTGGCCCAGCCGGTGCAGGTGCAGATAGCGTCCACGGCAGTCCAACCGGCTCCGGTCGTTGTGCAGCAGCCGGTGGCCCAGCCGCAGCAGGACGTGGTTGTCGCGCGCCTGCCGGCGCTTTCACCCGCAGAACAGGCTCTCGACCAGGTCGCCCAGAGCGCCGCCAATACGCTCGATTCGATCGTCGCGGCCGTCGACGGTTCACGCACGCCACCGACCCAGATGGCCAATCCGCCCATTCCCACGGCCAATGTGGCCGCGGCCACCCAGCCGATTCCGGCACCTGTTCCGGCTGCGGCACCGGCTGCTGCCGAGGTGGCGCCCGTCGCTGCGGCCCGAACCAATCCGAGCCAGACAGCGGTGATGCCGGCGACCGACACCGAGCTCGTGACCCGCATTCAGCGCGGCCTTGCCAGCCTCGGTTTCTTCCGCGCCGCCATCGACGGCAAGCCCGGCCCGGAAACGGCACGCGCCATCCGCGAGTTCGAGAACTTCTACAGCTACCGCCAGACGGGTCAGGTCAAGCCGGACCTGGTGGACCTGCTGGTGCAGGCGGGCGCGACGATCTAGACAGGTCCACAGGCTGTATCAAACTGAGGAGCCGGCGCGGTGTCGACATTGCGCAGCGACATCTGGTGCATGGCTTTCGTGCGGCGCCACAATGACCTGGGCCATTTCTGCGTGGTGGTGCGGCGCGGCGACCCAATTGCCGGCCAGGTCTTTCTCGAGGTGGATCACCTCGATGGAACACGTTCGCTCTATACGCCCGCGCCGATGCTGAGCCGCGGCGAGAAGGAAGGGCCGGTGTTCCAGTGCCGGTTCCAGCGCGTGGAACCGGACAAGGTACGGGATCGTATCGAGCAGGAGGTCGCTTTCGACCCCGATCTCTGGGTGCTTGGCGTCGATCTCAGAACCGACGATGACCTTGGAATTGAGGTCGTGGCGGCGCCGGAGACGCGCTAACTGGCGCGGCGTGCGCCGATCCGTGACAGCGCTTCGATGGCCTGATCGACCACGGGATTGCCGGTTGCCTTGGAGGCCTCCGGCGTGCGGCGGCTGCGCTGGGCAAAGGGCTGGTACTGGGTGCCGGTCAATTCCAACAGGTTCACCTCGCCGCGCCAGGCACTCATCAGATAGGCCATGGAATCGGCGGTGACGCCACCAAACAGGCTGGCATAGTCGGCGAGGGCACGCGACCGGTCGGTGTCGTGGCTGGTGGCGTGGATCAAGACCTTGAGCCCGTCATAGGCCGTGGTGCCGAAGGCGCGCAGGATGACGAACAGCGAGGCGCCGGTGACGTCGTGAGCGATCTGGCCGCAGCGCACTTCGTCCAGGCCGGTGATCTGCGACAGGAGCTTGGTGACTTCCGGGCGGCGGTTCTCGGAGAACAGTTTCATCAGCGCGCGGGTGAGCTCGCTGGTGGCCACGGACAATTGCTCGATGGTGCGGGCTATCGGCGCCTTGGGTGTTTCGCGATTTGCAAAGGCCTCGATGACCTTGATCCGGTGATTGTCGGACAGATCGAAGAAGGCCGGGGCCAGGAGAGCAGCGTCGAAATCGTCGCGATGGCCCAGGGCCTCGGCAACCAGGTGATCCATCTGGGCGGAACGGGCGAGGGCGCTGAGATAGGCGCCGCGCGGCGTGATGCCGGTATTGGCTGCAAGGGCGCGATAGACCTTGCGCGAATTCATCTGGAAGAGTTTTGCCAGCACCACATTGGTGAGATCGGCGCGCGACGCCAGGGTGGCGCAGGCCGGAACGTCATAGCGGCCGATGATGTCGAGCATGGTCTGATCGGACAGGAGCGGCGCGGTTTCGAGGAAGGGAATGAGGTCTTCGCCGATATTGTCGATCACCAGCCGTTCGAGGGCCGGGGAGAGGACTTCGGCCCGGCCCAGAATGGCGGCGCCCTTGGCGCGGGCCTGTGGACCGGCCGTGGGGAACAGGCGGGCGGCCAGGGCCTCGAACTGTTCCAATTCGGGACCAGTGGGCTTGCCGCGCCGCGCATAGGCGTCGCAGGCCGCGATCAGCAGAGTATTGGTGCGATCGACGCCGCCGGTTTCGATCAGCAGCTGAAAGGTCTCGTAGGGCTGAAATCCAAGCATGTCCGGCGGAACCATCGACTCGTTTTACATCACAATCTGATGCCGGCTCACTCTTGCCGGCAATTCGTTAGCAGACTGTTAACCTTGACGATCTCTTAATGGCCAATGTGGGCGAGTAGCGTCGCGCCTGACTGCAAATCAACTCGCTGCCTCCAGTAGGGACGGGGGAGCGGCGCATGGATATGGAGGCCAGCTTGGGAAAGCTGCTGAAACTGGCGGGACACCGAAAACCTGCAAAACCGGGAGACAGACCCTCCGGTGACGCCCAGATACTGATCTTCACCGGGGTGCGTTATGAGCGCGGCACGTCGCAACCGCCAGACAATCGGCTCGATCCATCGCGGCGCAAGCGCAAGCGTGTCTAGCACTTTCGGCCGGGCCATCGGCCTTTTGATCGTGGTGTCGCTGCTGGCCGGGTGCGCCACGCGGCCTGTCGGTGATTTTGGCCGGGCAGCGCCGAGCGTGCTGCATGACGAGATCATGCCGTCGATCGGCAAGAGCGCCGCCAATATGCGCGGCGAGCCGGTGTCCAAATTCAACCAGACCGACCAGGAACGCGAAATGCATGATCGCACCTGGCGCTTCCTGATTGCCGCCCATGCCAAGGACTGGACATTCGATCGCTCTGTCGAATTGCAGCGTACCCGGATCGGGGCGGCGCGCGATTTCACCTTTACCCGCGACCGCTATTATCGCTGGCTGCGCGAGACGGAATATCAATCTTCGCGGACCCGCTATTCCACTGTCGGCAGGCATATCCAGGCCGATCTCGACACCTTGCCGACGACCTTCGTGTCGATCTGCGCCGTCATCGAGGTCGACCGCCAGCGGGCCGTGGCGCTGGCCGAACTTGGGCCGATGGATCCTTCGGTCTCCGCCAACCTGACGGCGCGGCGCACCGAGAACCAGTGGCATATCGACTGGTTCGTGCGGGCGCTGACCTATCGCTATGACAGCTATTCGTTTGCGCTCGACCATCTGCTGGTCGAAACACCGCACGAGCAGTCGCTGGCCGTGGACGAGAGCCTGAGGCGCATGGCGCCATGGGTCGAACGGGCCCGGCGCGGCGATTTCTGTGGCGGAGCGGGCGGTAGCGCGGGCGGGCATGGTGTCACCATACCGTCACGCTACCAGACCATGGTCCCCGACTCCGAAGTGGTGGTGCAGAAGTAGCGGGACAGGCGTGACGGATCAGACAGCGCAAAAAGCCGGTGCCGGCGAAGTCTTTGGCGCCTTCCTGAAACTCGGCCTCACCAGTTTTGGCGGGCCGATTGCGCATCTGGGCTATTTTCGCGACGCCTTCGTGATCCGCCGCAAGTGGCTGAGCGAAACCGAATATGCCGAACTGGTTGGACTGTGCCAGTTCCTGCCCGGCCCGGCATCGAGCCAGGTGGGGTTCGCGCTAGGACTGCGCCGCGCTGGTATTTTGGGGGCACTGGCCGCCTGGACCGGGTTCACCCTGCCATCGGCCCTCCTGATGATCGCCCTGGCGCTGGGCGCTGCCGCGATGGAAGGCCCCCTGGCTGCGGGCATTCTGCACGGGTTGAAGCTGGTGGCGGTCGCGGTGGTGGCGCAGGCGGTGCTGGGCATGGCCCGGACGCTGACGCCGGACGCACCGCGCGCCGCCATTGCCGCCGGCGCCGTCCTGCTCCTGGCCATGATCGGTGGCTCGCTCGGGCAGATCGCAGCCATTCTGGCCGGTGCCGGGGCAGGCCTGCTGCTGTGCCGGGGACATGGCGCGGATGATCGAGGCGCCGAAATGCAGGGATTGTCGCGCCGGGTTGGCGTGATCTGCCTGGCGGTGTTCGCGGTGCTGCTGGCGGGCTTGCCGCTGGTTGCCGCGCAAGGGCAGGGCCTGGCGCTGTTCGACGCCTTCTATCGCGCGGGCGCGCTGGTTTTTGGCGGCGGGCATGTGGTGCTGCCGCTGCTCGAGGCCGAGACCGTGGGGCGCGGCTGGATCGGCGCCGACGGTTTTCTCACCGGCTATGGCACGGCCCAGGCCATGCCCGGACCGCTCTTCAGCTTTGCCGCCTATCTCGGGGCAGCCGGGACGCCGGGGCCGAATGGCATTGCCGGTGGCCTCATCGCCACTGTCGCGATTTTCCTGCCGGGCATGTTGCTGCTGGTGGGCGTCCTGCCGTTCTGGAGCCGGGTGCGGACCATGCCTCTGGCGCAGGCCGCACTGGCGGGAACCAATGCCGCGGTGGTCGGCATTCTGGGCGCCGCGCTGTTCGATCCGGTATTCACCAGCGCCGTCGTGAGTCAGCTCGACCTGGCGCTGGCGCTGGCCGGATTCGTGGCGCTTGTCGCATTCAGGGCCCCGCCCTGGATCGTGGTACTGGCGTTGGCTCTGTCCGGTGGGTTCATCGGCGTGGTCGGTTAGGCCCGGTCAGGCGCGAAGGCTGGCGAGGCGGGCAGCGGCTTTGGGTGCAATATCGGCAAGGGCGGCGATATCGGCCCAGCGGGCGGCGTGGACCTCGTCCTGCTGCGCCACAAGGGGCAGGGCCGGGTCGGCCACGAACAGATATTGCAGGTCATGATGGACATGTACCGGCTCATTGCGGGCCGGCTTGCCGGGCACATCATGACTGTCGATGGCAAAGGGCAGGTCGCCCCTGCCATGCCAGGGATGCAGCGCAATGGCCTGGACGCCGGTTTCCTCTTCCGCCTCGCGCCGGGCTGAGAGGTGGAAGGCACCGGCCGGCTCGTAGTGGCCGCCCGGCTGCAGCCAGCGGCCGATGGTGATGTGATCGATGAGCAGTACCTGCGCATGATCGGGCGACACCACGATGGCGCTGGTGGTGACATGGCCAGGCAGGGTCTCGCGGCGGTCGAGCCGGTGTCCCTCGCCCATTTGCCAGCGCAGCAGGGAAAGATGCTCGCCGGGACCGGCCACTTCACCGAGATAACGCGACACCGCAGTGGCGAGGGCGGCGGAAAAGGTTTCGGGTGTCATGGGTGCATTCATCGGGAAAATCGTCTGGAATGGCTAGAGGTTGCGGAGCATATCCGCAGTTTCGGGCAGGCGCTTGAGCGATGCCGAGCGCTCATACCTAACAAAAGAAAATTTTGTTAGGTATGGGAGCTCAGCGCGTGCCGCATTGGACGTCGGCAAGCCGTTCGGCAAAGCGGGGGCGCATGATGTCGTGGGGGGGTGCCAGGCGGATGAGGGCGAACAGGTCGTTGCCGGTCTGCTCGACGATGAGCAGGCCCTCGGCGATGTCGAGCTGCTGCTGGGCGAGCTGGCGCGTCTGGGCGGCGTTGAACAGGCCCATTTCCAGCGTCTGACCAATGCCGTCGCGATTGGTGGTGGAAAAGGTGACGATGCCGGAGGGATCGAACACGGCAACCGACCAGAAGGCGTCCGGAAGCGTGCCGCTGATGAAGCCGGGCCCCTCGGACAGGTCGAGCCGGCAAAGCCCGTAGATGAGATCGGGATCCAGATGCAGCGGATTGGGTTCGCCGGGTGCGACGGGATCGAGGATGGCCATGCGGTCGGGCTCGGCCAGGGCCAGGGCCCTGGTCCAGGCGGTTTCTTCAGCCAGGAGCGGCAGGGTCAGGATAACCACGATATGGATGACGCCGCCGAGCAGCACGCCGCCGATGAGCCAGAGCAGGGTACGGATCACGGGCAGGCCTCCCGCACGATATCGGGCAGGGTCATGTCAGCGGAATTGAAACCGGACAGGGCCGTGGTGTCGTAGAGCGACAGGACCAGGGTGAACGGTCCCTCGCCAGCCAATTCCATCCAGTTTCCGGGACGCAGTGCGGTGCCGACGGCAATGCGGAAACTGCCATCGTTCTCACGCAGCACGGCGCTGGAGCGCAGGGCGGCGTCCTGATCGGGCCCGGCTAGGTTGACCCAATTCGGGCCGACGGCCATCAGCGTCCAGAAGCTCGACACCGGGACATGGCCTGTGAGCATGTAGGTACAGTCCAGATCAAGCGGATCGCCGGCGTTATCGGCCGTGGCCGTGAACTGCAGGCCCTCGGCGCGGCCGAGCTGGAAGGCGGCATCGCGGGTGATATGGCCGCGCGTATAGGGATTTGGCGCCGGAGACCCGGCATCGGGCCAGGCCGTCCATGGGCCGATCTCGACGGCGCCGAACAGGCGGCCATTGGTCAGCGCGTAATAGCTGAGGCCAAAACCGACCGCCAGGGCCACGGTGATCGCGAGGAGGAGCCTGATGACGAAACGCAAGGGCTCAGCTTTTCTGCGATGGATGCATGAGGGGGCTGGACCGGCTAAGGTGAGCGATGTTTAGGCTATAGCAATGGTGGGGCCGCTTCGGAAGGCGGTTTCGCCGAATTGCGCGCCACGGGAGGGATGAACCGCATGAGCGTGTTGCGATGGGCAATGGCCGGGCTGCTGCTTCTGGCCGCGCCGGTGGCCCTGGCCAAGGACAAGCCGGCCGGCGAAGCAGGCACCGATCCCCTCTCGGACTGGGTCGGCGTCTGGGCCGCGAGTGCGGAGCAAACAGTGACCATTACCCGCACGGCTGAAGGCCTGTTTATCGACGGCTTCGCCACCTGGGGCGCCAGCGATCCGGCCCGTGTCGAGATCGGCGCGGTCAATATGGGCGAGTTCAGCCTGGAACTGCCCGAAAACTGGGTCGGGGCGGATGGCAGCGTCAATTTCACCGTCGGCGAAGAGGGGCCTTTGCCGCCCGAGGCTGCGGGGCAATACGATTGCGTGATCGGGATGCTGCTGGAATTGCCGGTGCTCAAGGTGACCGACAACGGCTATTGCGGCGGCATGAATGTCACTTTTTATGGCGAGTACCGGCGGCACAAGAAGGGCGGATGAGGGGCTCTCACCCCCTCCCTTGATCCCTCCCTCAAGGGGGAGGGTGTCGACTGGGACCTCACGGCAAGACCAGTTCGGCCGACGATAGCGTTCTATAGACCGGTTGTGGGGCTTGGCGGGGCGATGCTGGCTGTGTCGCCGGCGGGCTGGGTGCCCGACAGGGTCGATTCGAGCCGGGCGGCCAGGTCGAGCAATTTGCGCGCGGCGGCCGGCTTGAGGCTTGGGGGGCGCTGCTCGGCGGTTTCCAGATCGTCTTCCGGCGCGGCATCGGCGACAATGGTGGGTTCGAGGGTGAACTCGACGCCCAGCACCGGCTTGATCTCGGCATTGGTGTGCGCGAAGGCCATGAATTTCTGCCAGGCAATGGTGGGCAGCGTGCCCCCGGTCAGATCGTTGGTGGGGCGATAATCGTCATTGCCCAGCCAGACGGCGGCCACGTAATTGCCGGTGAAGCCGGCAAACCAGGCATCGCGATAGGAGGTCGTGGTGCCGGTCTTGCCCAGGGTCGGCACGCCTTCGATCTCGGCGCGCCGGCCGGTGCCGCTGGTGACCACGGCGCGCATCATCTGGTTCATGTAGATGACGGTCTGTTCGGACAGGACCCGTTCCTTGGGCGCATTGACGTCATGCTCGAAGACCGGCTGCTCATTGAGCGTGGTCATGCGGGTAATGCCATAGGCCGGGGTCTTGAGCCCGTCATTGGCAAAGACCGCATAGGACGAGGTCATGTCGAGAACCGAAACCGAGGCGACGCCCAGGGCCAGCGAGCGGGTCACCGGATATTCGGCGCGCAGGCCCATGCGATGGCTGAGCGCGGCGATGGGCTCGCGGCCGGTCTTGATGGAGAGGGTCACCGGAACGGTGTTGATCGAAGACGCAAAGGCCGCCAGCAGCGTGGTCTGGCCGCGATAGTTGCGGCCGTAATTCTGCGGGCACCAATCGCCGATGCAGACCGGGCGGTCGGAAATGGTGTCGGAGGGTTTGAGGCCAAGCTGCTCGAAGGCCTCGGCATAGACAAAGGGCTTGTAGGACGAGCCGGGCTGGCGGGTGGAGACAATGGCGCGGTTGAACTGGCTCTTGGCGTAATCGGTGCCGCCGACCATGGCGCGGATGGCGCCTTCGGTATCGGTGACGACCATGGCGCCCTGTTCGACCCGGTATTGCTCGCCCTGCTCGCGGATGACCGAATTGATGGCCTCTTCGGCATATTTCTGCAGGGTGGTGTCGATGGTGGTTCGGACGACGAAATTATTGCCGGGCGCGTTGTTGGCCTCGATCAGGGTCTTGGATTCTTCAAAAGCCCAGTCGAGGAAATAATTCGGCGAATTGGCTTCGGCGACGCGATCAATGGGGGAGGCGGGGTGGCGGCGTGCGGCGGTGACCTGCCCTTCGGTGAGGAAGCCGGCGGCGACCAGATTGGTCAGCACCACATTGGCGCGGCCGCGCGCGGCGGCGAGGTCGATATGCGGGGCCCAGCGGCCGGGCGCCTTGTAGAGACCCGAGAGCATGGCCGCCTCGGCCAGGGAAATATCCTGGATGCGCTTGCCGAAATAATAATCGGCGGCTGCGACGACGCCGAAATTGCCGCCGCCCATATAGGCGCGGTCGAGATAGAGTTTTAGGATCTCGTCCTTGGAATAGTGCCATTCGAGCCAGACCGAGAGGAAGGCCTCGACAATCTTGCGCTCGATGGTGCGCTCGGAGGAGAGGAAAAGCTGCTTGGCCAGCTGCTGGGTGATCGAGGAGCCGCCATGCAGGCTGGTATCGCCGGTGGCATTGGTCATCAGGGCGCGCAAGGTGCCCAGCACGTCGACACCGAAATGGTCGTAGAAGCGGCGGTCCTCGGTGGCCAGGGTCGCCTTGATCAGATAGTCCGGCATCTGATCGAGGGCCACCGAGTCATCCGAGCGGATGCCGCGACGGCCGATCTCGCTGCCGAAGCGATCGAGAAAGACCACCGAATAATCCTCGGCCTTGTTGAGCACGCCGCGATCGATGATGTCGAAGGCCGGAAGCGCCAGCGCGACCATGAGCACGCAACCGATGGCGCCGAAGGTAAAGGCGTCGGACAGGACCTCGACGATGAAGCGCTTGATGCCGGTGACGTGGAAACGCCCCATGAAATCCTGGAAGCGCGTATAGCCCCGGCCGAGCGCATGCCAGAACTCGTAAAGCGAGGAATCGAGCCAGGCATCGGCCGCCAGCATGCCGCCGCCTTGCTTACGCTTTTTTTCCTTGGTGTAGAACGGATCCTGCACGCTTGCCTCGGGCCCCAATCCACCGGACCATTGTCCGGCTCCGGGGATAATGCAACACAATCGCTGCAATATGATTGAAGCGTGCGCCCGACTAGCGCAAACCCGCAACATTGTGAACGCGGCAGGGACGGTGAATGGCCTTCTGGGAAGAAAAAGCACTGGAAGACATGACCCCGGCCGAGTGGGAAGCACTCTGCGACGGCTGCGGGCGCTGCTGCCTGATCAAACTCGAGGACGAGGACACTGGCACGCTGATCACCTCGGACGTGCGCTGCCAGCTGCTCGACGGGGACAGCTGCGCCTGCACGGATTATCCGAACCGCCAGAAGAAAGTGCCCGACTGCATCAAGCTGACGCCGGACAATGTGCGCGAAATTGCCTGGATTCCCACGACCTGCGCCTATCGGCGGCTGGCCGAGGGCAAGGGGCTGGCCTGGTGGCATCCGCTTGTCTCCGGCGATCCGCAGACCGTGGTCGATGTCGGCGTATCGGTGAAGGGCCGGACCTTTCTCGAAACCGAGATCGACCCGGAGGAGTGGGAAGAGCACGCGGTGGACTGGCCCGAATGGGAACCGCCGGATCACCTCTAGCGCAATAGTTCTGATTGAATCTGAACGATTGCGCCAAGGTCTTGAGTGGTCGCGTTTTCGAACCAGAAAAGTGGTGCCCACTTTTCTTGAAAACACTCTAAGGGCAAATGCTTACCTGGTGTTAACCATAGTGTGGCCAGATCGGGCCCGACAAGAACTGCCCAGGACAGGCGCAATGACAGTGGAAACGGCGGGTGATCGGGACGGCTTGTGGTCGCGGGTACGTGCGGCCCTGACGCGACGCCCCGGTGCCGACGTTCCCGCCTATGGCGTCTCGGCCATTGCCGAGCGCCTGCCGCGCAAGAATCGTCCCAGCCAGCAGATCGACGAAGCACTGCGCGCCGGCTGGAAGCTGGGGGCGGAGCGGCATGTGTCGCTGTGCGTCCTGGCGCTCGAAATGGACAATGCCGCCGAATATCTCGCCGCCTATGGGCGGGAGGAACTGGACGATGCCCTGGCCCGCCTGCAGGGCGCCGTTGGCGCGGTGCGTCCGTGCCTGCGCTCGGGCCGCTCCGGCTTCGTGATCGTGCTGCCCGACATGCCGGTGCTGATGGCGCGTGAACTGGCCAGCAAGATTGCGGTGGCCGTGCGGCGCGAAGGCGTGCCCAACCGCACCAGCCATGCCGGCCAGGTGACCCTGAGCATCGGCCTGGCCGCCATCAATCCGCAAGGCGGGCTCGACCGCACCGTGCTGACAACCGCCCAGCAGGCGGTGAAAAAGGCGCAACGCCGCGGCATCGGGCGGTTGGAAGTCGCCGACCTGCGCGACAAGGCCGACAAGCGCAAAAAGGCCGCCTGAGCGGTTCTGTCTTTCGCAGAGAGTTGGAGAGACCCCCACCCGGCCTCCCCCTGGAGGAGGGGGAGGAGAAGGGGTGTTCGCTGCTGACTGCGGGGCAGACTCGCCGCGACTGGGGGCGGGAACGGGCTTGCTTGCCATCCCCTGCCAATTTGCCTAGAACGCCCGTCCTCCTGCGCCCGGCGCATTTCCTTGTCATGGATGGCGACGATGACCCAAGCTTGCGGCCTCGACTTTGGCACGTCCAACTCCACCCTTGGCCAGGTCGATGGCGCCGGGGTGCCGCGGTTGCTGGCCCTGGAAGGTGGTAGCCAGACCATTCCCAGCGTCTTGTTCTTCGGCTTCGAGGACGACAGCCTGCATTTCGGGCGCGGCGCCGTCGGTGAATATGTCACCGGGGCCGATGGGCGGTTGATGCGTTCGCTCAAAAGCGTGCTGGGCACGGCCCTTTTTGCCGACAGCACCCGCGTCAAGGCGCGGCGGCTGGGATTTGGCGAGATCATCGGCCTGTTCGTGGGCGAGGTGAAGCGGCGGGCGGAAGCGCAGCTGGGGGCGGAACTGACCAGCGTGGTCATGGGGCGGCCGGTGCATTTCGTCGATGACGACACCGAGGCCGACCGGCAGGCGCAGGATCAGCTGGAAGCCGCGGTGCGCGGGCAGGGCTTTTCGGAGGTCGCATTCCAGTTCGAGCCGATTGCCGCGGCGCTGGATTTCGAGCGGCAGGTGTCGCGCGAAACGCTGGCCCTGATCGTCGACCTGGGCGGCGGCACCTCGGACTTTTCGCTGGTGCGCGTGTCGCCGGACCGGGCGGGGGCAGCGGACCGGACCGATGACATCCTGGCGACGGCGGGCGTTCATATCGGGGGCACCGACTTCGACCGGCTCCTGGCGATGAGCCGGGTGATGCCGGAACTGGGACTGGGCTCGCGCACCAGGGACGGGAAGCGGCACCTGCCGGTGGCGCCCTATTATGACCTCTCCACCTGGCACCGGATCAACCGGCTCTATGACGCCAAGGCGCTGCGCGACCTGCGCTCGACCATGCGCGAGGCGGTGGAGAGTGAGCGGGTAGAAACCATGGTCATGCTGGTCGAAGACCGGCTGGGACATCGCCTGATCGGGGCGGTGGAGGCGGCCAAGATCGCCCTGTCGGACCACGAGCAAACGGACTTCACGTTCCCGGTGCGGGAGCGCAGCATCGCGACGCTGATGACAACCCGGCACCTGGGAGAGGCGCTGGCCGATTCGGTTTCCCGGCTGGAACAGACCATTGGCGAAGTGCTGAAACGCGCCGGCGTTGGCGCCGAGGCCGTCGACAGCCTCATCCTGACGGGCGGCTCGACGCTGGTGCCGGCCGTGTCGGGGCGGTTGCGGGCGCTGTTCCCCGGGGCCGAACTGGTACGCACCGATGTGCTCGGCAGCGTCGGACTGGGACTGGCGCTCGAGGCGAGGCGGATTTTCGGGCCGCAAGGGTAGCCTGACGCAACCAAACCGGGCCAGAGTGCTTGTGCATTGGACGGGGGATGTATGAGCGAATTTGCCTTCAAGCTGCGCCAGATCGTGCAGCGCATGTGGTTCCTGCCGGCGGCCTTCTCGCTGCTGGCCGTGCTGATGCTGGTCATTGCCTTTGGCACCGCGCGGCTGATTCCGGACGAATTGCCGTTCACGCTGCCCTCCAACGCCGTCGAGACTATATTGACGGTGCTGGCATCGAGCCTGCTGACCGTGGCGGTGTTTGCCCTCTCGACCATCGTGAGTGCGCTGGCGAGCGCGTCGTCATCCACCTCGCCGCGGGCCGTGCCGCTGATCGTCGGCGATCGCAGTGCCCAGACCTCGATCTCGGTGTTTATCGGCGCCTTTCTCTTCGCCATTGTCGCCATTATCGGGCTGTCGGCCGGCATATACAGCGATGCCGGGCGGCTGGTGCTGTTCGCGGCCACTCTTGGGGTCGTGGTGCTGGTGGTGGCGGCTCTCATCCGCTGGATCGGGCAGATTTCCGCCATCGGCCGCGTCGCCCAGACCATCGAGCGGGCCGAAGAAGCCGCGGCAGGCGCCTTCCGCGATGCGCCGGGGCAGGGCCTGCTCGGGTGCCGGCGGCAGGAGGAAAGGGCCGAGGGCGAACCGGTCTTCTGCAAGGAGATCGGCTATGTTCAGCACATCAACGTGTCGCGATTGCAATCGCTGGCCGAGGAACATGACCTACAACTGGCCATTACCGCGCGGCCGGGCGCCTATGCGGCGCCGGACCGGCCGCTGCTGGTGGTGACAGGGGGCACCCTGGCCGACGAGGTGGCCGAAAAGCTCGGCAATGCCTTTGTGACCGGACGGGCCCGCAGTTTTGACAATGATCCGCGCTTCGGTCTGATCGTTCTGGCCGAAATTGCCGGCAAGGCGCTTTCGCCCGGCATCAACGATCCGGGTACGGCGATTGCGGTGATCGGCGCGATGGTGCGGGTGCTGGCCGAGCGGCCCATGGAGGAAGACGAGGTGCGGTTCGACCGCGTCACCATGCCGGCGCTGGACCCCGACGACCTGATGGCCGATGCCTTTCGTCCCATTGCCCGGGACGGGGCGGGCTCGATCGAGGTCATGCTGCGCCTGACCGCCGGTCTCAAGACATTGGTTCGCTATCGCCCCGACCTGGAATCCTCGGCCAGGGGCATGATCGGCGATGCGCTGGAGCGCGGACTGTCCAAGCTGGACGCCGAGAGCGACAAACTGGCGCTGAAGGCGGCGGCGGAGATTTAGCGGCTGTACCGATAGTTTGAGGCCCTTCACCCCCGGCCCTCTCCCCAAAAGGGGCGAGGGGGCGATGGAGCCGATGGATTGGGGATTGGTGACGTTCGCCCGTGGCGTTATTGCGAAGGCTGGATCCTGCTGTTTTCGGAAACCAGAGGCTCCCGCTTTCGCGGGAGTGACTTCGTGTGGCGGGGCCCGATTTTGCCTGCGGCCGGTTGCTGCCATTCGATCGCAGGTCTCATGGCCTTCTCACCTAAAATCGGTCCACTGGACCGATTTTTCCTGTGGCCGGTTCGAAGTTATCCCCGTGTGACGCGGGTGCTGTATTGTTCAGGCATGGTCGACGAATTGGGTCCATCCCGGCGTCGAAAACCGGAACTCGCTCATGGACATCGACAGCATGGAGGCCCCGCCGGCGCAACCGGACTGGGGCGTCATCCGCGCCGAATATGAGAGCCGCCAATTCATCCCGACGGTGATCTGCCGACGCCACGGCGTGACCTTGTCGCAACTGCGCTACCGCCGGGAGGTCGAGGGCTGGACCAGCATCAAGATGCGGGTGCCCACGACCGCCAAGCTGGTGGCGCGCATGCTGCGGGTGCTCGAAGGACAGATCAAGGAACTGGAGCAGGCAATGGACAGCCCGATCGACAAACAGGCCAGCGTTCTGGCCAGCCAGGTCAAGACGCTCGACAAGCTGATCGAGCTGGGGGCCGCCGAACGCAATGTGGAGCCGCCAAGCAAGCGGGACATGACCGATCTGCGGGCCAAGCTGGTCAAGCGCCTTGATCAGTTCAAGGCACGCTAGCTCGCAGGCCCAGGTCGACAGCCTGAGCGACAAGGAGGCCGAGGCCGCCTATTTCTTCTGGCACTACTGGGCCTTTCCCAAGCAGCTGCCGCCCGAAGGCGACTGGACGACCTGGCTGCTCATGGGCGGGCGCGGCTCGGGCAAGACACGGGCCGGCGCCGAATGGGTGCGGCAGCTGGCCCAGCAAAAGGTCAGCCCCATTGCGCTGGTGGGCGAAACCATGGCCGAGGCGCTCGACATCATGGTGCGCGGCGAAAGCGGCCTCATCGCGGTGCATCCCGACCATGAGCGGCCGCTGTTGAAGGGCAATAACAAGCTCTACTGGCCCAATGGAACCGAGGCGACGATCCTGACCGCGTCGGACCCGGAACGGTTTCGCGGGCCGCAATTCGCGGCCGCCTGGTGCGACGAAGTCGGCAAGTGGCCCAATGCCGAAGCGGCCTGGGACATGCTGCAATTCGGGCTGCGGCTGGGCGACAATCCGCGCCAACTGGCAACGACGACGCCCCGCGCGACGCCGCTGCTGCGACGCTTGCTCAAGGACGAGCGGACGAGGGTGGTGACCATGGCCACTGCCGAAAACCGGGCGCATCTGGCGCCCAATTTCCTCGATGCCGTGGTGGCGCGCTATCGCGGCACCGTGCTCGGGCGGCAGGAGCTGGATGGCGAGATGATCGAGGATCGGCTCGACGCGCTCTGGCAGCGTGGGATGTTCCGCACCGCGACGGGCGGCGCCGATGGCCGGATCGTGGTTGCGGTGGACCCGCCGGTGACCGGCACGGCGCGCTCGGATGCCTGCGGTGTCGTGGTCGCGGGGCGGCAGGGGCAGGGCGCGGTGGTGCTGGAAGACGCAACGCTGCAGGGCATCAAGCCCGATGTATGGGCCCGGCGGGCCGTGGCGGCCTATCGCGCGCATGAAGCCGATTGCATCGTCGTCGAGGTCAACCAGGGCGGTGACCTGGTGCGGCAGGTGCTGGCGCAGGTCGATGCTTCGGTGCCGGTGCGCACTGTGCGCGCCAGCCGCGGCAAATGGGTGCGCGCCGAACCTGTGGCGGCGCTCTATGCGAGGGGGCTGGTGGCCCATGTGCCGGGACTGGCGGCACTCGAGGACGAATTGTGCAGTTTCGGGCCCGATGGCAAGGCTGATGGCCATTCGCCGGACCGCGTGGATGCCCTGGTCTGGGCGCTGACGGAACTGGTGCTGAACGAGATGCGGCCGCGGGTGCGGGGGGTGTAGATGATAATTGGTGCGCGGTGATGGACGCGATTGACCAACGAGATCGGTGCTGCCCTCGGGCTTGACCCGAGGGCCGCTACGGGCGCCAATTGCGGCATGGCTTGGGTCTATTTCATGGCGAACCGCAGGTTTGGCACCATCTATGCGGGGGCCACGAACAATCTTGTTCGCAGGGTGTGGGAGCACAGGAGCGATGTGGTTCCCGGATTCACCAGGACACACCAATGCCACCTGCTGGTCTGGTTCGAAGAACACCAGAGCATCTACAGCGCCATGCAGCGGGAGCATAATATCAAGCACTGGCGCCGGGACTGGAAAGTCGCGCTGATAGAAGGCGTCAATCCGGAATGGGACGACCTCTACTTCCAGGTCGCGCCGGGTTGAGGCAGGCCCTCGGGTCGAGCCCGAGGGCAGCATTGTGGTTGTGGCGAGAACACGGCCTAGAGGAACCTGAAACATGCCAAATCTCTTCAACCGCCTGTTTGGCGGACGAACCGGTGCGCCGGATGAAACCAAGAGTTTTGCCGGGCACACCATGCTGACGCTGAGCCAGCTCGGGCCGGCGCAGTGGAGTGGGCGCGGCTATGCCAGCCTGGTCAATCAGGGTTTCATGCGCAATCCGGTGGTCTATCGCTGCGTGCGGCTGATTGCCGAGACGGCCAACCGCGTGCCGCTCAAGGTGAGCCTGGACGGCCAGGCGGTGGATGAGCATCCGCTGGCGGACCTGTTGGCGCGGCCCAACGGACGGCAATCGGGACCCGAATTGCTCGAAGCGGTCTATGCCTATTTGCAGACCGCGGGCAATGCCTATCTGCAGGCCGGCATTGTCGATGGCGCGGTGCGCACGCTCTTCGTGCTGCGGCCCGACCGGATGAGCGTCGTCGCCGGGCGCGACGGCTGGCCGGTGGCCTATGAGTACAAGGTCGGGGGCCGGGCGACGCGGCTGAGCCAGGAGGCGCTGCCGATCCCCTCGGTGCTGCATATGGCGCTGTTTCACCCCATGGACGACCACTATGGCATGGGGCCGCTCGAGGCGGCGCAGACCAGCCTCGACATTCACAATGCCAGCGCGCAGTGGAACAAGGCGCTGCTCGACAATGCGGCGCGGCCCAGCGGGGCGCTGGTCTATTCGGCCGGCAATGGCAGCCTCACCGACGAGCAGTTCAACCGGCTCAAGGAAGAGCTCGAACAGCAGTTTTCGGGCTCCGGCAATGCCGGCCGGCCGATGGTGCTCGATGGCGGGCTCGACTGGAAGGCGCTGGCCATGAGCCCGCGCGACATGGATTTCATCGAGGCGCGCAATGCCGCCGCGCGGGACATTGCGTTGGCCTTCGGCGTGCCGCCCATGCTGCTCGGCATTCCGGGCGACAACACTTATGCCAATATGGCCGAAGCCAATCGCACGCTGTGGCGGCAGACCCTGGTGCCGCTGGTGGTGCGCGTTGCGCAGGAGTTGAGCGGCTGGCTCGGCCCGGCCTTCGAAGGCGCGGAGATTGTGCCCGATTTCGAGAAGGTCGAGGCCCTGGCCGAGGACCGCGCGGCGCTGTGGGAGCGAGTGGGCAATGCGGGTTTTTTGAGTGACGAGGAGAAGCGGGCGATGGTGGGGTTGGGCGGGTGAGGAGCGGTGATGCGACCAAGCCCAAAAGGCGCAGCGCAGTTTATCTTTCCCAATGGAATGATATTGCGTTTCGATTTGTTGCCCGGCCGATATCTTGGCAATCAAACGCCTCGCATCAATCTCGAATATGGTGGCGTTAACCACCACATTATTCTCAAGTGAAGCCGGAGTTGAACTGACCATGCCCTACGATTTCAACCGGTTCGAGCGATCGGCCAGCAGGCTCAAGGATCTTGGCCGCTGGCAGGACGCGCTGGAAATCTATCTGTTCATGGCCGATGGCGACCCTTCGCTGGATGCCGGCTATCTCGGCATGAGCATCGCAGAATGCTACGAGGCGATGGGGCGGGTGCGTGAGGCGAAATATTGGCATGGGCGGGCGGTGGAGGAGAATCCGGGCGTATGGGCGTCAAGCGAGGAAGCCCTGCGGCGGATCGGCGATCTGCCTGTCGAGCATTTGCTGATCACGGATTGAGATTCACTTCCGCCTGAGGCCGCCATCGCGTTCGGGATGCGCAGAAATTGACTGCTTTCGGCCCCCTTACGGGGGCTTCTTTATTGCCCGGAGGGTCCCATGGACAGTCTCACCACCACCATCATCGAGCGTGGCGACCTGGCACATCTGGCGCTGTTTCTCTGGGCCAGCGGTGCGCTCGCTGCGAGCGGCGAGGGCCTTTTGAGCTGCGCTCGATGATGGGACGGGGAAGTACGTAATGGGACGAATTGACCGGCACATGCTGAAGGCGCTTGGGTCCGAGATCAGGCTGGCGACCCTGTCGCTGAAGCTGGATGTGCTGGTGGCGCTGCTGGAACGGCGCTACCGTCCGGATCAGCCAAGGGCGCCGAAAGGGACTCGCGAAGGTGGGCAGTGGATCCCTGACGGCCGCATACCGACCGGTCCGAAGGTCAAAGTCGCCTTGGCGGCAGTACTTCAAACGCAAAGGGTAGGTCTTGGTGACTACGGTCTTGTTCGGCACTGCATCTATCTGGACATGCTCGGACGCCAGTTGACGCGGGAGATTGATGCATCGAAGATTTGTCCGCCGACGATCAAGGCCCCTCCATATGATGGAACCCTGTGATGCTGCGCATAGCCAATATTTCTGCCACGGTTCGAGCGGCTGAATTGCTCGATCAGCAAAGGGTCATTTTCCGGCCGCGCGATCCGGGCGATGCGTTTGCGCTGACATTCATATCGAGCTTCGTGGATGAGCGTGGGTCGATAGTGGCCGGTTTCGTTCCCGGCTATACCGCAGACTCAGTCTCGCCGATGAATCTCAGCGATATGTGGGCGCTCGGCCAACCAAGTGGGGCGCCGGAATTTCTGTTCATGCCCAAATTCAGATGGCGAGCTGATGAACGTTATCTGATCGACGTGGCGAGCGAAGCCTTCGATTTGTTCTCGATCGGCCCCAAGGGGCCATGATCATCGCGCGGCGGAAGGGCACAGATGTCATCAAGGGCATGGGACCTAAGCTCGGTCACGGTTGGGGACTTCATATTCGGGCTCAGGGAGAACGGGCGGCCGGATTTTTTGTTCGTTTATAGCGCCGACGATACGACTCTTTTGGCTCGTAACATCTTCAATCAGGCGAACTTCAGGTTCGGTCGAGATGGTGACGGCAAAAGGATTGAAGACGACCAGGCGTGTACCATCGTTTCGACCGCAGAACTTCCACCCGAACAGCGTCAGGTTGCAATTGGGCTGGACCGCCGCATGGGGTCAAACCCTGAATATCCTGACTCAAGACTAACTGAGGATGAAATCCGGTTGGGTCTGGATCACGAAGACTACTTTGAGGCGCGTTTGCTGCCCGGCAAGGAAGAAATCGTCAGGCGAGCGCAGCGGCTGCGGGCTGTATCGCTCATTCTGCTCGTGGAACTGGAAGGGATCGACGAGCGGGAGAATCCCGCCTCGCTATCTGAATATGACGATCACATTCCAGCATTGATTGAGCTTTTGGGGAAGCCGGGGTCTCGCGAGGAAGTGGGGCAAGCGCTTTCGGAAATCGCTGCACTCAGAGGCAGGCCTCCGAGAGTGTTTGAACGGACGAGCTCCGTAGCGGAGAGTTTGGTGCGGCTGGCGCAATCCTGGACCTGAGCAGTTCACATCAATCAGACTGACGTCAGTCAAGCCCGCCTTCGGCGGGCTTTTTATTGCCCGGAGGGTCCCATGGACAGTCTCACCACCACCATCATCGAGCGTGGCGATCTGGCGCATCTGGCGCTGTTTCTCTGGGCCAGCGGTGCGAGCGCCTTGCTCGTGTGGAGCCTGCGGGAAATGGCCAAGGTCAACCGACACTTCAACGACTTCGTGCGGGAGATCGCCGCCCTGAATCGTCTTTTTCGCAAAGAGGACTAAGCTCATGGCAGACAAGCACAATCGGGAAAGCGCGCAGCAGACGTTCCGGCAATTTGCCTGGAACCTGGCGGGAACGCTGGCCGACAAGCAGCGCACGGCGCCCAAGCCGCGCACGGGCGGGGCCAAGCGCTGATGATGTCCATTCCCATCGACGCGGAGGGCCGGTTTGCCGGCTATGCCAGCGTCTTCAACCGGCTCGACAGCGGCGGCGATATCGTTCTGCCGGGGGCCTTCGCCAAGAGCCTGGCCAAAAGGCGCGGGCGCATCAGGCTGCTGTTTCAGCATGACCCCAAGGAGCCGGTCGGCACCTGGGACAGTATTGTCGAGGACACGTACGGCCTGTTCGTGACCGGGCGGCTGGTGCCCGGGGTGCCGCGCGCCGAGGCGCTGCGGCGCCTGATCGAGAACCGGGCGCTCGATGGCTTGTCCATCGGCTTCCGCACGGTGAAGGCCAGCCGCGAGGCGGGCAGCGGGCATCGGCGCCTTTCTGAAATCGACCTCTACGAAATCTCGATCGTGACCTTTCCGATGATGGAGGACGCGCGCATCGCCGCCCCCCTCACCGCCGGCGCGGCCATTGCCGCCGCCACCAAGACTATCCGCAACCGATAGAAGGATACCGACATGGATCGGATTGACGACGGCCTTGAAACCAAGGCCGGCGCGGGGACTGATATTGCCGCGCTGTTTGCTGACTTCTCGACGGCTTTCGAGGAGTTCAAGCGCACCAATGACCAGCGCCTGGGCGAGATCGAAAAGCGCGGCAGCGCCGATGGCCTGCTCGAAGGCAAGCTCGAACGGCTCAATGCCGTGCTCGACGGGCAGAAGGCGGCGCTGGACCGCGCCAAGGCCGAGCGGGCCCGCCCGGCCATCGAAGGCAAGGGGCAGATCGCCGATGGCGAATACAAGGAGGCCTTCTCCGCCTATGTGAAGCGCGGCGAGGAAAAGGCCCTGTCGATCGGCGTTCCGGCCGATGGCGGCTATGTGGTACCGGCCGAGGTCGAGACGGAAATCACCCGGCTGATGACCCATGTCTCGCCGATCCGCGCCATTGCCGGGGTGCGGCAGGTATCGGGCTCGGTCTATAAGCGGCCGATCACGGTGAGCGGTCCGCAGACCGGCTGGGTCGGCGAGACGGCGAGCCGCCCGACCACCGACAGCCAGGTGCTGGCAGAACTGAGCTATCCGACCACCGAGCTCTATGCCATGCCGGCGGCCACTTCGGCCTTTCTCGACGACGCGGCCGTTGATGTGGGCCAGTGGATTGCCGACGAGGTCAACGCGGCCTTCGCGGCGCAGGAAACCACGGCTTTCGTCAATGGCGACGGCACCAACAAGCCGAGCGGCTTTCTCGCCGGCACCAAAGTGGCCGAAACCAGCTGGGCCTGGGGGAGCCTGGGCTATCTGGCGACCGGGGTTTCCGGCGCCATGCCGGCCAGCAATCCCAGCGATATCCTCATCGACCTCGTCTATGCGCTGAAGGCCGGTTACCGGCAGAATGCCAATTGGGTGATGAACCGCAAGACGCAAGGGGCGCTGCGCAAGCTCAAGGATGCGGACGGCAACTACCTCTGGCAGCCGGCGGCTTCGGCCGATGGCCGGGCCAGCTTCATGGGCTTCCCTCTGGTGGAAGCCGAGGACATGCCCAACATTGCCGCCAACAGCTTCTCGATTGCCTTCGGGGACTTCCGGCGCGGCTATCTCATCGTCGACCGCCAGGGCGTTTCGGTGCTGCGCGACCCGTTCAGCGCCAAGCCCTATGTGCTGTTCTACACCACCAAGCGTGTCGGTGGCGGCATCGCCGATTTCGACGCGATCAAGCTGCTGAAGTTCGGGGCAAGCTGAGGCGCGCTCGGGTCTTGGCCTTCTCCCCTTGTGGGAGAAGGTGCCCCGAAGGGGCGGATGAGGGGTCAGCGGTGTCACCACGCGCTCCTCTGCGGAGGAGAGAACCCCTCACCCGTCTCGCGCTGCGCGCGATCCACCCTCTCCCTCAAGGGGAGAGGGGAAGGCCAGTGGCCAGTCAAACTCAAGGAACACAACAATGACCTCCTATCTCCTGGCGGGGCCCGCCCTGGAGCCGGTTTCGCTTGCCGAGGCCAAGGCTTTTCTCAAGGTCGACGAGGCGGCCGAGGATGGGCTGATCACGACGCTGATCGGCGCCGCGCGGCTGCATGTGGAAGGTGTCACCGGCCGGGCGCTGCTGACGCAGAGTTGGCGGGTGGTGCTCGATGACTGGCCGGAAACGGGCATGGTCAGGCTGCCGGTGACCCCGCTCCATGCGGTGACCGCGATTTCGGCGATCGACGCGAATGGGGCGAGCCATGACCTGGCGCTGGGGCAATTCGGTCGGGATCTGGATCGGCTCATCGTGCCGCGCGTGATTGTCGGGATGCCGGCCCTGCAGGAGCGGGGCGGCATCGAAATCGACTATGTCGCCGGATATGGCGAGACGCCGGCCGATGTCCCGGCGGACCTGCGGCAGGCTTTGCTCGGGCTGGTGGCACATTGGTACGAGCATCGCGACGCCGTCATCGTGGCCGGGTCGGGCGCGGTGGTGCCGACCGGCTTCGACCGCATGGTCGCCGCCTATAAGCGGGTGCGGCTGTGAGCGAGAAGATCCCGTCCATTGGCACCCTCACAGACAGGGTGCAATTGCGCCGCCGCGAGAGTCTTGGGGATGGCAGCGGCGGGCATGACCACATCTTCGTGCCGGTGACAAATCTGTGGGCACGGGTGCGCGGCCATGCCGGCCGCCAGGCCAGCAATGCCGATGGCCGCGTGGTGGCGCTGTCGCACACGGTGGTGCTGCGCTTTCGCAGCGATGTGTCGCCGGGCGACCGCATCGTCTATCGCGGCCGGAGCCTCGATGTGCTGAGCGTCACCGACCTCAACGGGCGCCGGGCCTATCTCAGCTGCGGTTGCAGCGAAACCAGTTTTACGGGTTAGCCCATGCATCCAATGGTGATCCTGCAGACGGCGCTGGTCGAGGCGCTGCTGGCCGATACCGCGCTCACGACCATGGTGGGCGCCAATGGCGTGTTCGACACCCCGCCCAAGGGCCGGGCAGCGCCCTATGTCGTTATCGACCGGCATGACATGCGCATCGTCGATGTCGATCTGGCGCCGGGCCAGGAGCATGGCGTGGTGCTCCATTGCTGGAGCGCGCAGCCGAGCCGCAAGGCGGCACTGGCCATGGCGGCACGGGTGGTGGCAGTGGGCCTTTCCATCGCGCCGGCCGGCCTCACCATCAGCGTTGCGCGGCATCTGAGCACCGAAACGGTGATCGACAAGACGAGTGGACAGGCCAGGGCCGCGGTGACGCTGCGGTTCCTCAGCGAATAGGTTTTTTTGAGGAGACGATCATGGCAGCCCAAAGTGGCAAGGACATGCTTTTGAAGCTCGACCAAACCGGGTCGGGCAGCTTTCTGACGGTGGCGGGCCTGCGCACGCGCAGTCTCAGTTTTAATGCCGCCAGCGTCGATACGACCGACCAAGAAAGCGCCGGCCGCTGGCGCGAACTGCTGGCTGGTGGCGGCGTCAAGCGCGCCTCGGTCGCGGGATCCGGCGTGTTCAAGGACCAGAGCTCGGACGCCAATATCCGCACGCTGTTCTTTGGCGGCACCATCCGCAACTGGCAGCTGATCCTGCCCAATTTCGGCACCATCCAGGGGCCTTTCCAGATCGTCGGGCTGGAATTTTCAGCCGACCACGCAGGCGAGGTGACGTTCGAGCTGGCGCTGGAAAGCGCCGGGGAAATCACCTTCACCGCAGCTTGAGGGCGCCATGACCAATATCCATCGCGGAGAAATCGCCGCCGAAATCGGTGGGGAGACACGCACGCTCTGCCTGACGCTCGGGGCGCTGGCGGAGCTCGAATCCCGGCTGGGCGCCGGGGATCTGGTGGGGCTTGCGGAGCGGTTCGCCAGCGGGCGGATCGCGGCGCGGGACCTCACGGCCATCCTGGGCGCCGGCCTGCGCGGGGGCGGCCATGAGGTGAGCGACGACGAACTGGCGCGCATGAGCGTTGAAGGCGGGTTGCGCGGCGCCGCGGAGATCGCCGTGCGGCTGCTGCGGGCGACATTCGGGGATGCCGAATGACGCCATTTCCATGGAAAAACGCCATGCGCTTTGGGCTGGGCGTGCTGCGCCTCGAGCCAAGTGCCTTCTGGCGGATGACGCCCCGCGAACTGGCGGCCGCCTGGGGCGCCGTCGTCGGCGAGGGCGGCGTGCCGCTGAGCCGGAGCGGGCTCGACAAGCTGATGGAGCAGTTTCCCGATGAGCGATGACCTGTTCGACGACGGCTTTCGCGCGGAAATGAGCGATGTGTCCATCGAGCTCAAGCGGATCGGCGAACTGGCCGATGGGGTGGCGCGGGCCATGAGCCGCGCCTTCAGGGGCGCCATTCTCGATGGCAAGTCTTTCCAGTCGGTGCTGGGGGATATTGCCGGCTCGCTGGCCGATATCGCCCTGCGTGCGGCCCTGAAACCCTTGGAAGGGCTGGTCGGTGGATTTATCGAAACCCTGTTCACCGCGACCAATCCGGCCCTGGGCGGGGTGACACCCTTTGCCGGGGCCACCGCTGTTGCGGCACCGGCCTTCCTGCCGGCGCGGGCCGCGCTGGACACGCCGGCGGCGACCCTGGCCGCACCGGCGGGTCTTGCCGCCCTGGCCTATGCGCCCATGGCGGCCATGGCCGGAGGCATCGGTGCGGGCGACGCGGCACCGGCGGCCCCGCTCGCGGGCGGTCTCAATCCGGCGGCGGCCGGGGCAGGCCCGGTCAATGTGACGTTCAACGTGACGGCAAGCGATGCGCGCAGCTTTGCCACCAGCGAAGCGGAAGTCAGCGCCATGCTGTTGCGCGCCGTCCGGCGCGGCACACGCGGCAATTAGGGGCAGACCAGGATGGCATTTCATCACGTGCGCTTCCCGCTCGATATCGCGCTGGGGGCGCGGGGCGGGCCGGAGCGCAAGACCGATATCGTCACGCTCGCCAATGGTGCCGAAAAGCGCAATGGCCGCTGGGCGCAATCGCGCCGGCGCTACAATGCCGGCTATGGCGTGAAATCGCGGGCCGACATGCAGGCGGTGCTGGCCTTTTTCGAGGAGCGACGGGGGCGCCTGCATGGTTTCCTGTGGCGCGATGGACTGGACCATGTGTCTGGATCGGGAGCGCCGACGCCGACCGACCAGGATATCGGCACGGGCAATGGATCGCGTCAGCAGTTCCAGCTGACCAAGCGCTACGGGGCCGCGTTCGACCCCTATCTGCGGACCATTGCCAAGCCGGTATCCGGCAGCGTGCGGGTGGCGCGCGATGGGGTGGAGGCCTTGTCCGGTTGGAGCGTGGACGTGACCACGGGAATCGTCAGTTTCAGCACCGCGCCGGGCAACGGCGTGGCGGTGACGGCCGGTTTTTTGTTCGACGTGCCGGTGCGGTTCGACACCGACCGGCTCGATATCGAGCTCTCTGGCTTCGACGGCGCCGAAGTGCCCGCAATTCCGCTGGTGGAGATCGTGCCATGAAATCGGTACCGAGCGGCCTTGCCGCGCATCTGGCGCAGGGCGAAACCACGCTGGCGCGCTGCTGGCGCATAGTTCGGGAGGACGGGGCCATACTCGGCTTCACCGACCACGACCGGCCCCTGACGGTTTCGGGCACCATATGTGCGCCGACGGCCGGCTTCGACGCCGCCGAAGTGCCCAGCCGCCTCGGGGCGCAGGTCGAAACAGGCGAGGTGCTGGGCATTCTCGACAGCGCCAGCATCGCCGAGAGCGATATTGCCCAGGGACGCTATGACGGCGCCCGGGTCGAGAGCTGGCTGGTCAACTGGAGGACACCCAGCCAGGCCATGCTGCTGCGGGTGGACACGATCGGCGCCATCGTGCGTGAGGACGGCCTGTTCCGGGCAGAATTGCGCTCGCCGCAGCAGGCGCTGAATGTCACGCGCGGGCGCCACTATCATGGTCTGTGCGACGCGGATTTGGGCGACGCCCGCTGCGGCATCAATCTCAACCAGTCGCAGTACCGGGGCACAGCCATCGTCGGTGCCATTCTCGATCCCTACCGGCTGGAGCTATCGGGGATCGGGGGATTTGCCGCCGGCTGGTTCTCCCTGGGACACGCCGTGTGGACCAGCGGGGGCCGCAACGGACTGCGCGACGCGGTGGTCGGCCATGAGCGGGCCGGGGGCACAGATATCGTGGTCTTCGAGCAGCGGGTCGGCGAATGGGTGGCCGAGGGCGATGCGCTGCTGGTTCATGCAGGTTGCGACCGGCGGTTCTCCACCTGTCGCGAGCGCTTCGACAACGGCGTCAATTTTCGCGGCTTTCCGCATATTCCGGGCAGCGATTTTGTGCTGCGGCACCCCCGGCCCGGCGACGCGCTCGACGGGCGGGCGGTGGTGCCATGACCGACGAGCGGGTTGTCGCAGCGGCGCGGGCCTGGCTGGGAACGCCGTACCGGCATCGCGCTGCGACGCTGGGGGCGGGCTGCGATTGCCTTGGCCTGCTGCGCGGGGTGTGGCGCACGCTTTATGGCAGCGAGCCCATGGCGGTGCCGCCTTATAGAGCCGGGTTGCGCGACCCCGAAAACAAGGGTGCGCTGCGGGATGCGGCCGAGGCGCTGCTGGTGGCTGAAAGTGGCGAACTGGCGGCCGGGCAGGTGCTGCTCTTCACCCTGGGCGGGCTGGATGAGCCGCGCCATTGCGCCATCCTGATTTCGCCGGTGCGCTTCATTCATGCCCAGGAACATCTGGGCGTGGTGGAGGCCAATCTGACCGCGGCCTGGGCCCGGCGGATCAGCGGTCGCTATCGCTTCCCCTGACGGGGCAGACAAGGATTTTCAGACATGGCCACTTTGGCACTTTCGGTCGCCGGGCAATTTGCCGGGGCGCTGCTTGGCGGGCCGTTCGGCGCCACCATCGGGCGGGCCCTTGGCGCGTTGGCGGGCAGCGCCATAGACGGCATGTTGTTCGGGGGCGAGCAGACCAGCCGCGCCGCCGACCTTCGGCTCACCGGATCGAGCGAGGGCATTCCGGTGCCTCGCCTTTATGGCTGGGGACGGCTTTCCGGCAACATCATCTGGGCGCGCGAACTGGAGCGCCTTGGGGGAGAAACCTCCGGGTCCAAGGGCATGGGCAGCGCCAGCGAGGACGAGGTGGGCGCCAGCTTCGCCATCGGCTTCTGCGAGGGACCTGTAGCCCGGCTTGGGCGCATCTGGGCCGATGGGCAATTGCTCGATACGCGCGGGCTGACGCTGCGCTTTTATGGCGGCGATGAGGGGCAATTGCCCGACAGCCTGATCGAGGCCACCCAGGGCGGCGACAATGCACCGGCCTATCGCGGCCTCTGCTATCTCGTGGTCGAGAACCTGCCGCTCAGCCGCTTCGGCAATCGCATTCCCCAGATCACCGCCGAATTGTGCCGCGTGGTGGGCACGCTCGAGCCCGACATCCGCGCGATCACCGTCATCCCCGGCGCCAGTGAGTTCGGCTATGACCCCACCCCAAGGCTGCGCGTGGTCGGGCCGGGCGAGGCGGTGAGCGAGAACGCGCATCTGGTGCCCGGGGTGAGCGACTGGACCTGGTCGATCGACGAACTGGTGGCGCTGTGCCCCAACCTCAAGCATGTGGCGCTGGTGGTCAGCTGGTTTGGCAGCGACTTGCGGTGTGGCCATTGTACCATTACGCCGCGCGTCGAGGCGAGCCAGCGCACTGTGGAAGGCACGAGCTGGAGCGTGGCCGGGATCGACCGTGCAGCTGCGGCGACGGTTTCAAGCCATGGCGGCGGGCCGGCTTTCGGGGGCACGCCCTCGGACAATGCCGTGCTGGCCGCCATTGCCGATCTCAAGGCGCGCGGGCTCAAGGTAACGCTCTATCCGCTGATGCAGATGGACGTGCCGGGCGGCAACGGGTTGCCGGACCCCTATGGCGGCAGCGAGCAGGGCAGTTATCCCTGGCGGGGGCGCATCACCTGCCACCCGGCGCCGGGGGTCGGGGGCAGTCCCGACCAGGGCGCCGGGGCGGCGAGCCAGGTGGCCGCCTTCGTGCCCGGATATCGCGACATGATCCTGCACTATGCCGGACTGGCCGTGACCGCGGGCGGGGTGGATACCTACCTCATCGGCTCGGAAATGCGCGGCATGACCACGGTGCGCGGCCCCGGGCACAGCTTTCCCTTCGTGGATGCGCTGGTGAGCCTGGCCGAGGACGTCAGGGCCATTGTCGGGTCCAGCACCAAGCTGACCTATGCCGCCGACTGGAGCGAATATTCGGGCTACCAGCCAGCCGGGGCCAAGTATTTTCACCTCGATCCGCTCTGGGCATCGCCCGAAATCGACGCCATCGGCATCGACAACTACATGCCCCTCAGCGATTGGCGGGATGGCCTGGACCACACCGATGCGGGGCAGGGCGGGCCGCACGATATCGACTATCTTGCCAGCAATATTGCCGGGGGCGAGGGCTTTGACTGGTACTATGCCAGCGACGCCCATCGCGCTGGGCAGGTGCGCTCGCCCATCGTCGATGGGGGCCATGGGGAGCACTGGATCTGGCGGTACAAGGACCTCGTCTCGTTCTGGTCGGAGCCGCACTACAACCGGCCCGGCGGTGTGCGGTCGGCATCGCCAACGGCATGGGTGCCGGAGAGCAAGCCGATCTGGATGACCGAACTGGGGTGCGGCGCGGTCGACAAGGCCAGCAACCAGCCCAATATCTTTGGTGACGACAAGAGCGCCGAGGGTGGGCGGCCCTATTTCTCCTCCGGGCAATCCGACGCCCTGGTGCAGCGGCAGTTCCTGCGCGCGCATTTCCGGCACTGGGCCGATCCTGCGCTCAATCCGCCCGGCATGGTCGACCTTGAGCGCATCTATTGCTGGACCTGGGATGCGCGGCCCTATCCCGCTTTTCCGGCACAGACCGATGTGTGGTCGGACGGTCCCAATCACCATACCGGGCACTGGCTGACCGGGCGGCTCGGGGCGCTGGCCAGCGACGAGCTGGTCAGTGCAATGGCGGCTGACCACGGTTGCGCGGTCGCGGCGCAGGCAGTTGCGCCGCTGATCGGCGGCTATCTCGTTTCCGGACCGGGCACGGCGCGTGACGCCATCGTCCCGGTGCTGGACATGACCCGACAGACCGTTAGGGCCGAAGCCGGGGCCCTCCTGGCGCAGGCGGCGGCCAAGGGCACGCCGACGCAGATCGAGGCAGCGGGCCTTGCGGCTCAGGACGAGCCGCAATTGTCGCAACGGCGCGACGACAGCGCGGAAGTGCCGGCGCGCCTGGCGCTCAGTGTCATCGACCGGGAGCGGGACTATCAGTCCACCGCGGTCCTGGCGCAGCGGTCCGGGGATGGGCCGCTGGTGGTCGAGGCGATGCCCGTCGTGCTCGATCCGGCGGGCACGCGGCAGGTGGCGGAGCGGCTGCTGCACGGACAGGCCGGGAGCAGGGACCGCCTCGAATTTTCGCTCCCCCTCAACCGTGTGGACCTCGAGCCCGGCGACCGGATCGTGGTCGAGGGGGCCGGTGAAGCGCCATACGAAATCACCGAAATTCGCGACGGCCTGACGCGGCGGATCGTGGCGCGCTCGGTGCCCGTGGACCGCTCGATTGCCGTGGGTGTGACGCGGCGGAGCGCGGGTGGCTCGGCCCCGTCGCCGGCGATTCCGCCACATCTGGTGGTGGCGCATTTGCCTGCGGCACCCGACAATCCCAGCCGCAGCCGGTTGGCCATCGGCGCCTATGCCCGTCCCTGGCCAGGGCATGTCCGGCTGACCGATACAGTAACCGGGGCGCAGGTGGCGGATCTGTTCCGCCCCGCCGTCACCGGCACGACCATGGCGGCGCTGGCGCCCGGACCGGCAGCTTTGTGGGACCAGACAGCCGTGCTGGACGTGACGCTGCATTGGGGACATCTGGCCGATGTGACGCCCGAGGCAGCTTTGTCCGGCAGCAACCGGATTGCAGTGGAAACCGACGCGGGCGTTTGGGAGGTGATCGGTTTTGCCGAGGCCGACCTCGTGGTGCCGCGCCGCTATCACCTCCGCCGCCTGTTGCGCGGCCTTAATGGCACCGAGCCGGCCATCGGGCCGGTGGCGGCGGGACGGCGGGTCATGGTGCTCGACGACCGGGTGGTGAGCCTTCTGGTGGAGCCGGGGCGGATCGGATCAAGCCTCGCCTTGCGCAGCTATGCCGGTTCGACCGATGCCGATGGTTCGCCGCTGAGCGTGACCCTGGGTGCGGCGCCGGCGCTGCCCTTGCCGCCAGCACACCTGCGGACGACGCGGCTGTCGAATGGGTCGATCCAGTTCGACTGGGTGCGTCGCAGCCGCGCCGACAGCAATGACTGGGGCATGGCCGAACCCGATCTCGAGCACGCGCCCGAAGCCTGGCGGCTACGCATCCGCAGTGGTGGCGTGCTCAAGCGCACCATCAATGCGGGTGTGACCACGGCGATCTATAGCGCGGCGCTACAGACCACCGACTTCGGCGGGCCAGCCACCGGTTTCACCTATGAAATTGCCCAGATCAGCGCCGCCATCGGCGCCGGGCATGTCAGCTCAGGAGCGTTCAATGACTGAAGCCCGGTTCGATCTGTGCCTGGCCGCCGTGCTGAAGCACGAGGGTGGATATGTTGATCATCCCAGCGATCCGGGCGGAGCGACGAATCTGGGGATCACCCACAAGACCCTGGCGCGCTGGCGCAAGGTTTCACCCTGGTGGGATCTGCCGAAATCTGAAGTGCAGCGGCTGACGCGAACAGAGGCGGCGCGCATCTATCGTGCGCTCTACTGGACCCCGTGTAGGGCCGGGCACCTGCCGGCCGGGCTCGATCTCGCCGTCTTCGACTTTGCGGTCAATTCCGGACCGGACCGGGCCATTCGCCAGCTGCAGGCCACGCTGAATGTCATGGTGGACGGGCAGGTCGGGCCATTGACGCTCGATGCCGCCCGGCGCGCCGACACCGGGGCGACGATCAACGCGCTCTGTGACCGGCGGCTGGGCTTTCTGCGCGGGCTCTCGACCTTTTCGGTCTTCGGGCGGGGCTGGTCCAGCCGGGTGGCGCAGGTTCGCGCCGCAGCGCTGGCCGCAACTCCACATTCCCAAGCGTCCAAAAAAGGAGAATCTCTCATGGACATACTTTCGGGCTACAAGACCTATATTGCTGCCGGATTGATGCTTCTGGCCGGTCTCGCGCAGATTCTGGGCATCGACCTGCCGAGCCTGGACGGCGGAACCGCCGGTAATCTGGTGCTCGAAGCCCTGGCCATCATTTTCCTGCGCCGTGGGCTCAAGGGCGATATCGCCAAGGCCTAGTCACATTACTTGTGGAAACAATGGGGCGGCTGCCGCATTCATGTCCCATTCAGCTACCGGCGGCTAATGATGGCACCATGAAAACGAACGCCCCCAAACCTTCTGCCGCTGTTGCCATGGCCCTGGCCCTGGCGCTTGCATTGTCCGGGACCACCGGCGCAAAGGCCCAGGCCTGCATGGACAAGCAGGAAATCCAGCAGGCCGTGGCCGCTGGCGAGATCATGTCGCTCGACGCCGTGCTGGCTTCGGCCGGCGTCGATGCCAGCGCCGAAATCCTCAGCGTGCAGGTCTGCGATCAAGGGGGCGCGCTGGTCTATATGATTGGCGTGTTGACCCAAGACGGCCAGGCCGAGAATCTGGTATTGAACGCCCAGTGACTTTGTCCTGGTGGGGGACCGGCAATGCGTATTCTTGTTGTTGAAGACGATACCAACCTCAACCGTCAGCTCAAGGATGCGCTGACCGAGGCCGGCTATGCGGTCGACGTCGCCTTCGATGGCGAGGAAGGCCATTTCCTCGGCGACACCGAGCCCTATGACACGATCATCCTCGACATCGGCCTGCCGCAGATGGACGGCCTGTCGGTCCTGGAAGAGTGGCGGCGCGCCGGCAAGTCGACCCCGGTGCTGCTGCTGACGGCTCGCGATCGCTGGAGCGACAAGGTCCAGGGGATCGATGCCGGTGCCGACGACTATGTGGCCAAGCCCTTCCACATGGAAGAAGTCCTGGCGCGGGTGCGCGCCCTGGTGCGCCGGGCGGCAGGACACGCCAGCAACGAAATCGTCTGTGGCGCCGTCCGTCTCGATGCGCGATCGGGCCGGGTGACCGTGGATGGCCAGTCGGTCAAACTGACCAGCCATGAGCTTCGGCTGCTGAGCTATCTCATGCATCACAAGGGCAAGGTCATTTCCCGCACCGAGTTGACCGAGCACCTCTACGATCAGGATTTCGACCGCGACAGCAACACCATCGAGGTGTTCGTCGGCCGCCTGCGCAAGAAGCTGCCCGACGACTGCATCCAGACCGTGCGCGGGCTGGGCTACCAGATCGTCGGCGACTAGCAGGCGCCAGCGTGGAGGCAAAGGGGGCGACTGATCCGGGTAGGGGACTTGCCATGCTGCGCAAGGGATCCATCGCCGCCTCGCTTTTCTGGCTGACTGTCGGCTGGCTGGTGGTGGCGCTGGTCACCACCGGGTTTCTGCTGACCGACCTTTATTCGCGCGCGCTCGACACCACGCTGACCCAGACGCTGGATTTCCACGTCGAGAGCCTGGCCGGCGCGCTGCTTGAAACGGGCGACCCGCGCGACCCCGATATCCAGCTCGCCGACCCCCGCTTCGAGCGCCCGCGCTCGGGATGGTACTGGATCATCCGCGACATCGACGGCGACATGGTCAACCTCTCGACCTCCGTCGTGGGCATTGACCTGCCGGCCGTCGGTGCAGCCGCCGATGCCCTGGGGCGGAGCACCGAGATCATCAATGACCCGTTCGGAACGCAGTTGCGCATGGTCGAGCGCACGGTGACGCTCGCCCAGCAATCCTATCGCATCACCGTTTCGGGCAATCTCACCGAAATCCTCGAACTGGTGGACGATTTCCGTGGCCAGGCCTTTATCGTGCTGGGCGCCGTCGGGGCCATGCTGGCGGTGATGAGCGCCATCGTGGCGCGGATCGCCATGCGCCCGATTTCGCGGCTGAGCGAGGCCATTGAAGCGGTGCGCGAAGGCGACAGCGCCGAAGTGTCGGGCACCTATCCCACCGAACTGGCGCCGCTGGCCGAAGAGGTCAACGAGCTCATGCGCTCCAATACCCAGATCATTGAGCGCGCCCGCAACCAGGTCGGCAACCTCGCCCATGGGCTGAAGACGCCGATCGCCGTGCTGCGCAACGAGGCGCGCAATCGCAAGGGAGCGCTGGCCGACATCGTCTCGTCCGAAACGGACAAGATGAGCACCATGGTCTCGACCTACCTCGAGCGGGCCCGGCTGGCGGCGCGCACCTCGGTGATCGGCAAGAAGGCCGACGCCACCATGGTGATGTTGCGCCTGACCCGGGTGATGCGGAAGATCCACCCCGATGTGACGATCGCCTTCCAGCGCCCCGATGCCTCGCTGCACTGGTTCCGGGGCGACGAGGCGGATCTCGAAGAGATGGCGGGCAACCTGCTCGACAATGCCTGCAAGTGGTCCAAGGGCCAGGTGGGGGTGCGGCTGTCGAGCGAGCGCGGCGCCAAGGGCACGCAACTGCTCATGCGCATCGACGACAATGGCCCGGGCCTGAGCGAGGAAGACGCCCAGAAAGTGTTGCGTCGCGGTGTCAGACTCGATGAGAAAACACCTGGAACCGGACTTGGACTGGATATCGTCAAGGAACTGGTCGATGTCTATGGAGGAAGCCTGGAGTTGAAAAGGTCCGCACTTGGCGGGCTTTTGGTGGAATTGCGGCTACCCACGGCGCGACTCGGCGGTCTTGCCAGGCCAAATGCAACCTGACGCACTTTCGCCGTATTGCGCCAACATGAACCCGATAAGCACACGAAGAGGCCATGTTTCGATGAATCGTCTTTCGCTCCTTGCCATCCCGCTCACAGCCTTGGCGCTTGCGGGCTGCTCCAGCACCGGAACGACCCAGGTGGCAACCGCTCCTGTGGTGACCCAGCCCGTCGTGGCACAGCCCATGGTTCCCACTTCCGCCCAGAACGTGCAACAGGCGCGCCTGACAACCAGCGTATCGCAGGGTTTCGTCGATACGGCCGCGCTGTCGCTGATGTCGGCCAAGGATTCCAACGAAGCCAATTCGGCCCAGTTCTACGCCCTGCAGTTCGGCCGTCCCGGCGCGCCGCGCCAGTGGGCCGGTGACAACGGCACCACCGGATCGGTCGCTGTCGGCCCCTATGTACGCGTGAACAATCTCGATTGCCGCGATTTCACCCATACCGTGAAGGTCAACGGTACGGACTATGTGAAGAAGGGCACCGCCTGCCGCGAGCAGAACGGCAATTGGAGCGTCGTTCCCGGCGCGGCGTGATCTCACGCGCATTCCGCGAAAAGGAATGTTTACCAAGAGGTTCTAGGGTCGTCTGAACTATCGGACGGCCCCAGACCAAATGAACCAGACCGCCCACATCACGGCAATCCAGACCCCGGTTAGCCGGCAGGCCAGCGGCTCCGCCGCGGGCTCGCCCTTTCTTGGCCTGATCGATCCCCTCCTGGTCGAGGAGCCGGTCGTGCACGTCTTTGCCGGTTCGGTCAGCCGCACGGCGGCACTGGCGGTTTGGACCTGGGTAAAGCGGGATGTGTTGCCCGGCCTTGCCGATGCCGGTATCACCGCCGTCGAGACGGCGGCCGAACTGGAGCGCGTTCTGCCGCAATTGCTCCCGGCGATGAAAGCCGCGCTGGAAAAGGCCGATACCGACACCGAAGCGCAGCGGCGCCTGCGGGCACAGATCGGCCGGGACGACGCGCGCAGCGAAGTTAGCACGATATTGTTTGCCCTGCGGCACCGGGCCGTCCT
The DNA here is from genome assembly GCF_025809055.1 of Devosia sp. Classification (NCBI taxonomy): domain Bacteria; kingdom Pseudomonadati; phylum Pseudomonadota; class Alphaproteobacteria; order Hyphomicrobiales; family Devosiaceae; genus Devosia; species Devosia sp. The sequence continues at coordinate 39,844 of NZ_CP075529.1, forward strand.
GGCCAAGGCGCAGGGTTTTGGCCGGGCCGTCAACGCCATGGCCGAGGACGCGGGCCTGCCGGCAGCCTTGCAATCCATGCCGCTTCAGGATGCCAACCTGGCGGCCATTGTCTTTCATGCGGCCGTCGGACAGGTGGCCAATCCGACGCGACTGGTCACGGCGGCGATCCGCTTGTCGGGCAATGCCACCGAAGGCGCCATTCAACGGACAGGGCTCGGTCCGATGATCGACGCGTTCCTGGCCCATGCCCAGAACCAGATCCATGTACTCAAGCTCGGCGGACCCTTCGCCGATATCGATCTGGTCTGCCGCAGTCTCGACCGGTTCCACCGGCTGATCCGAGCGCTGACGGGCTATGTCGAGTTTCCGCGCAACAGCCGCTCGACGGCAGCGCTGTCGGCGATCACCAAGCTGGTATCGGACCGGGTCGAGCCGCGGCTCAAGGAAGTCGTGACCGATCTCAATATCGCCATGCGCCGCCCGCGCGAGGGCGCGGACCGGGTCGATAACGATCACATCCTGGCGGCGATCAACGGCATCTACCTCCTGGCCGCCGTGCGCGATTGCCGGGACTCGCTGGCGCTCAACGCGATTTTCGACCAGGCCTGGAGCCAGTCGGCGCAGGCGCTGGAACTGCATATTCAACGCAATCTCGACCTGCTTCGCAAAGACCCGGATGACGTGCATACCGGTGCGCGGCTCGACGCGGCCATCACCATGGCGCAGGTGCGGTTCAACACCGAATATGCCGACACGCTGCGCCGGGCGCGCCTCGCCGCAGAACGCCGGGGTTAAGCTCAGAGAGTTGTGATGCGGGCCGGGGTGGTGCGGCCGGGTTCGCGAATGGTGACGGCCAGCCCTGCCGTGATGGCCGCCTCGGCCATCAGCGCGACCGGGCCGGCCTCGGTCACGCGCAGCACGACCCCGATCGCGCGGGCCGGGTCGGCAACATCGGAACTGCGATAGACCAGCATTCCCGGATCGAGACGCCTGGCTTCGCCAAGGGTCAATCGGACCAGCCTTGAACCGGGCCCAAAACGGCCATGCAGATAGTCTGGCACTGAATCGGCCGCCACCGGCGCGGGGTCGGGTGCAAGGTCGTCTTCCTCGGCAAGGGGCACGAGCGCGATGCGCTCCTGGGCGACGATGCCGGCGGCCGCGGCGGGAATGAGACCCAGTTCGACGCCGGCCGCAACTTCCGTGATCGCCAGCGGTCGCGGCGTCTCGGACAGGGCCCGCACGCCCCGCGGCTCGCGTCGCCGCAATTTGTCGGTCCAGCGCGGCTTGACCGGCGCGGGACGAACCAGCATGCCGACCCCGTCATCGAGATAGGCCGGATTGGCGTCGGCCAGTTCGGCCGAAACCGGCAGGGCCGCATCGGGTGTTTCGTGGATCGGGTCGATGACCGGATCCTCGACCCCCTTGCGCTCCCGCCCCAGCATCAGGTCGATCGCATCCGCGCCGCTCTGGATGCAGCCCTGTCGCGTGAGGATACCCGCCGCGCTTCCGGCCATGGCGATGCCCTCGCACGAGCCGATCGGGACAAGACGGTGGCGGGCCGGTTGCCACTGGCTATGGCCGCCGGCCACGTGCCAGAGCGTCAGGTCGGGCTGCCAGCCGCCACAGACAATGATGCGCTGCGTGGTCAGGCTGGTGTCGACCCCGCCGGACATGGTGATGTTGAGACGTCCGCCGGCCTTGGTGCCGTCTGCCGAAACCGGGAAAGCCTCGGTCGTCTGGCGGAGGCCGAAGGCGCGGGTGAAGGCGATGAAGCGGGAATTTGGCAGGGGGCGGCTATCGAGCAGGCGGGTAAACTCCACCCCGGCATCGCTTGCCAGGATGGACAGGCGATAGGCGACGTTGCTCGCCGTGGCCAGGATTGCCGATGTCCCCGGCCAGACACCGAAACGGTGAGCCAGCTCATACGCCTCGAGCGCTCCAACCACTCCGGGCAGGCGATTGCCGGCGAAGACCGGAAGGCGTTCGCGCGAGCCTGTGGCGAGCACGATGCGGCCTGTGTCAATATCCAGAACGCGGCCGCGCGCACTGCCATCGACGTCTTCCACCTGATGCAGGCGCACCCGGCCTGACCGCAGGGCGAAGACCTCGGCGCGCAGGATCACGCTGATCGCATCGTTGTCGCGGACCGCACGGGACAGCCGCTCCATGCTCTCTTCGGGGCTGTCCTCGCCCTCCTGCGTGCCGAACAGGCCAGACTGCCCGCCCAGACGCGCCTGCATGTCCACAATGATGACCTTGAGACCCGCGCGGGCGGCGGCCAGGGCTGCCGACATGCCTGCTACCCCGCCGCCAACCACGACAAGGTCGGCCTGCTCAAGCGGCACGGCCGGGACTTCCCGCCATGGTCGCTGCAGAGCAGCGGGATCGTCGAGTTCAAGGCCAAGCGTGCGGCCCGGCTGGAACAGGCGCTTGATGGCGCTGCTCCGCCTGCCGCCCAAGGTGACGAACTCGGCGCCGTCAATGGCCGGCGTCCGGGTCATCGGCAAAGCGCGCTGCGGGTCGCGCGCAAGGCTGGCAAAACTGATGGCGGGCGCCGCCGAGGCCCGCAGGCCCACCTGCGCGCCCAGATGATGTCCGAGCGTATCGATGCCCGAGGCCAGAAGCGCCGATAAGACGCTGTCCCCGGAAAAACCTTGAACAATGCGGCCATCGAGCCGGAACCTGACCGGCCGCGCGCGATCGAGTTCGACGCCGCCGAGGTGCCGGCATTCCTGGTCCAGGCGATTGGCCTGCGCCCTCATGCGCCCACTCCCTGCGGCGCGTATTCGGCGACCTGGGCAGACTTGCTGGAGCGCGTCACCAGATGGGCGCCGAGCCAATCCTGCTCCGCCGGGGTCGCCTTCGACGCCATCCAGCGCGCCAGGGCCGGCGCAAGGAAGATTCCGTAGCCGTCCATGCCGACGACGACATCGGCGCCCGCCCCGGCCGCGCGCCCGAAAGCGGGTGCGCCGTCCAGCGTAGAGAGGCGTTGATAGGCGGTTTGCCCGGCCTGCTCGACCTGTCGTTGCGGACCCAGCAATGCCTGCAAGTGACCCGAGAAGTGCGAGAGGCCACCACCGCCCATGGCTACGATGCCGCCGTCGGGCTGCTGATGGAGCGTGGTGCCCGACTGGATTTCGAGCATCAGGGCCGCAGCCAGTGGCCGAACCGGGGCGGTCAGAATGGTCGAGCCGGTTTCCCGCCGCAGCAATGGGGACCATTGGCGCAGCGGCAACCAGGAGATGATGGCTTCTGCGTCGGCCAGAATGGCATGGCGGGCCAGAACCTGTTCGGGGCCGGTTTCCAGCGTGGCGGCGCCATCGCTGGCAATTGAGACCCTGTCGGGCGCCAGGGAAATGACGCCGCTGCGCTGAAGCCAGTCATCAAGGCGCGCCTCGAGCAGCGGTTGATTGAGCAGTAGCGCATCGCGCAGCACCACGCCGGAGCGCGACGACCCCAACAAAGAGGTCGGTACAGGCTCGACGGTGACGCCAAACCCGCTGGCCATGTGCCGGATATGGGACAGCGCTTCGCCGGCGGCATGGCCCTCGGCAAAGAACAGCGGGTCCACCCGCTGCAGGGCCCTGCGCGCACCGATCCGCGTCAGCAGGCGCACTGTTTCGGGGACGCCGGATTCCAGCATGGACCAGGTCTGTGGGCGCGTGACCGGCGCCACTGACAGATCGAGCTGGCGGGGGAGGCGGTAGGCGGAGCGGCTTTGCCCGACATGGATGACCGTGCGGCCGTGATCCTGCGCCAAGAGGCCCGCGAGCAGCCGCGCCATGGCGCTGGCTCCAAAAACCACATGATCGGCAACCGGATCCGTCATGCGACCCTTTGACCCGCGACGTCCGGCCCCTGTGGCAATGCGTCCCTTCGCACGGAGGGGGAAATGATGGCTTTTTGCCGTATTGTGCTTATAGAGGGCGACGCCTCGTCACGTCTGGCATGCAAGCGCCTGGGGCCCATGATTTTCTGGTCGATAGCCATTGCCGTTACCGCTCTTGCCTGCGCCGCGTTGTTTTACGCGGCTGCCGGGCGGCCGGTCAACGCGACTTCGCCTCAATCCACCAATGCCAACAGCCATTTCCGCCAATTGCTGGCCGATATCGACGCCGATCTCGCCAATGGCCGGCTGGACGAAACGCAGGCTCTGGCGGCACGCGGCGAACTGGCGCGCGAGGTCATGCGGGCGAATGCCGAAACGGACAAGGCCGGCTTCCGGACCCTCGGGCGGCTGCCGGTGCTCCTGGGCGTCGGGGCAATAGCGACGTCCAGCCTTGGCCTTTATGCGGTGCTGGGCAGCCCCGATGCGCCGGCCATGCCATTGAGCAGCCGGCCCGAAATCGTCGCCCAGAACATGAACCTCGAGGATGCCATAGCGCAGATCGAGCAGCGCCTGGCTCAGTTTCCCGACGATCTGCGCGGCTGGACAGTGGTTGCGCCGGCCTATGTCGAGATGGGGCGCTTTGCCGACGCGGCGCACGCCTATCGGCGCATGATCGCTCTCTCGGGTGCAACGCCGGACCTGCAAACCGACCTGGCGGAGGCCCTGCTATTGGACGCGGGGGGCATAGGCTCCGACGAGGCCATGACGCTGCTCGCATCGGCCGCCGACGCCGATGAGGCGCAGATCCGGCCACGCCTTTATCTCGCGGCCGAATTGATGCGACAGGGCGAATATGATGAAGCGGCCGTCCGCTGGCGCGAGGCGCTCGAACAGTCCGAGGGCGACGAGCCCTGGCTGGCCGCAGCCCAGCAGGGGCTTGCCGTGGCCGAAGCCGGTGGCGTCGACCTCGCCGCCCAGCAGCAGCAGGAGATGATCGCCGGGATGGTCGGTGGGCTGGCGTCGCGCCTTGAGAGCGATGGCGGCACTATCGAGGAATGGACCCAATTGGTACGCTCCTATCTTGTCCTGGGAGACCTGGAGCTGGCACAGAACGCCTATTCGTCGGCGATATCGGCCTATCCCAATGCATTTGACCGGGGCGAACTCGACACCATTGCCCTGGGCGCCGGCCTGACCCTTGAGGGAGACACGCCATGACCACGCCCGCTCCCACGCGCCGCAAGGGCATGAGCCGCAAGCAGAAGCGCATCGCCATCATCGCCGGGCTCGGCGTTGTGCTGGCCATTGCCGCTGCTCTCGTGCTGACCGCACTGCGCGACCAGATCGTGTTCTTCTATGCGCCCAGCGACGTGCTGGCGCGCGCAGTCGAACCGGGTCAGCCGATCCGCCTCGGCGGGCTGGTGAAGGACGGCTCGTGGACGCGCCAGGGCCAGGATAACACCTTCACCATCACCGATGGCGGGGCGGAAATAATCGCCCACTATGCCGGCATCCTGCCCGATCTGTTCCGTGAGGGTCAGGGGGTGGTGGCCGAGGGAACCATGGGAGAAGGCGGCGCCTTCACGGCCACCAATGTGCTGGCCAAGCACGACGAGAATTACATTCCCAAGGAAGTCGTCGATGCGCTCAAGGCGCAGGGCGAGTGGCGGCCGGAGGGCGGCGCGCAGTGACAATCGAACTCGGGCACTTTGCGCTCATTCTGTCCTTCGCCATAGCATCGGTTTCGGCCGTAGCGGGACTGGCCTTGTGGCGGCGCGGCGAAGCCCTTTCGGCTGCCATGCGCCAGTCGGCCATCCTGCAGTTCGTGCTGGTGGCGCTGGCTTTTGCGGCGCTGGTACAGGCCTTTGTCGTGTCCGACTTCAGCGTTGCCCTTGTCGCCAACAATTCGCATTCCCTCAAACCCCTGATCTTCAAGATTTCCGGCGTCTGGGGCAATCACGAAGGCTCCATGCTGCTCTGGATACTCATCCTCGTGCTCTTTGGTGCCCTGGCGGCGGTTTTCGCCCGATCGCTGCCGTCCGATCTCACCAGCCTGGTGCTGGGTAGCCAGAGCCTGCTGACGGCAGCCTTTGCGGGCTTTACGATCTTCACCTCCAATCCGTTTGCGCGGCTGGCGCAGCCGCCGCTGGAAGGGGCAGACCTCAATCCGGTCCTGCAGGATATCGGCCTCGCCATTCATCCGCCGCTGCTCTATGCGGGCTATGTTGGGTTCTCGATCTGCTTCTCATTTGCCGTTGCGGCGCTGGTCTCCGGCCGGATCGACCAGGCCTGGGCCCGCTGGGTGCGGCCCTGGACCATGCTGAGCTGGGTGTTCCTGACCCTGGGCATCGCCATGGGTTCCTACTGGGCCTATTACGAACTGGGTTGGGGCGGCTGGTGGTTCTGGGACCCGGTGGAGAATGCCAGCTTCATGCCCTGGCTGGCCGGGACCGCCCTGCTGCATTCGGCCCTGGTCATGGAAAAGCGCAATGCGCTCAAGATCTGGACGATCTTTTTGGCCATCATCACCTTTTCCCTGTCTCTGCTCGGCACGTTCCTGGTGCGCTCGGGCATTCTGACTTCGGTGCACACATTTGCCAGCGACCCGACGCGCGGCCTCGTCATCCTGACCATCCTGGCCCTGTTGATCGGTGGCGCCTTTCTGCTCTTCGCCATCCGCTCGCCCGCCCTGCGGCAGGGCGGCCTGTTTGCGCCGATCAGCCGCGAAGGGGCCTTGATCCTCAACAACCTGTTCCTGGCGACGGCCGTCGGCGCCGTGCTGGTGGGCACGCTTTACCCGCTGGTTCTGGATGCACTGACGGGAACCACGATATCGGTGGGCGCGCCGTTTTTCGATTTCACCTTCGGGGCCCTGATGGCGCCGCTGCTGCTGGTGCTGCCGTTCGGGCCGCTCCTGCCATGGAAGCGGGGCGACATGGTCGCTGCCGGACAGCGGCTGATGGGCATGGCGGCACTGGCCGTCTTCGTCACAATCCTCGTTTCGGCCCTTGGCGGCGTGTCGGTTTCGCTGGCGCCACTGGGGCTGCTGCTCGGCTTCTGGGTCACCTTCGGATCGGTGGCCGAGCTGATCGAGCGCAGCCGGCTCGGCCGCATCCCCTTGGCCGAGAGCGTGCGGCGTCTCGCCGGGCTGCCACGCAGCATCTGGTCGACAGCCCTTGGCCACCTTGGCGTGGGCCTGACCGTTCTGGGCATTGTCTCGGTGACCGCGTGGGAAACCGAGCTGGTAACAACGCTCAATCCCGGAGAAACGGCGGAACTGGCTGGCTACACGATTGCCTTTGACAGTTTCGAACAGGTCGCCGGCCCCAACTATGTCGCCGATACCGGTGTGTTCACGGTGTCGGCGCCGGGCGCGGGCAATGCCAGGCTTGAAGCCGAGCGGCGGACCTATGTGGCCAGCGGCATGCCGACCACTGAAGCGGCCATCCAGACCTATGGTCTCTCCCAACTCTATCTGCAGCTCGGCGAGCCGCTGGACGACACCCACGTCCTCCGCGTCTGGCACAAGCCGTACATTCTGCTGATCTGGCTTGGGTGCCTGGTGATGGCCGGTGCCGGCATTCTCTCCCTGTCCGACCGGCGGCTGCGGTTCGGGGCGCCGCAACGCGCGCGGCTGCAAGCGGGAGGGGCCCGGTGAACCTGCGTCTTGTCCTTGCTGCCCTGCTGCTGATGGGTTTGCCCGTCCATGCCGTCGGGCCGGATGAAATCCTGCCCGATGCGGCCCTCGAACAGCGGGCCCGCGCCATTTCATCGGGCCTTCGGTGTCTGGTGTGCCAGAACCAGTCCATTGACGACAGCGATGCCGACCTCGCCCGCGATCTGCGCATTCTGGTGCGCGAGCGGCTGGTGGCCGGGGACACCGACAAAGAGGTCGAGCAATATGTCGTCGACCGCTATGGCGAATACGTCCTGCTCAATCCGCGTCTCAGTGGCCATACCCTGATCCTGTGGATTGCCGCGCCGGTGCTTCTGATAGGTGGTATCGGCTGGATCGTTCTGGCGCGGCGTCGGAAGACCGTGCAGGCGCCGGCCGAACTGACGGCCGAAGAGCAGGCAGCCCTGGCAAATCTCGAACGCGACTGATCCTGCAGCGCGCTGCCGCAATCCTGCCTGCAACATTGCCAAAGCTTAATGTTGGTGCAACTTGGCGGAAAGGCGAGGGGGTCCATATCTAGCGGCACAAGCTGTTGAGAGCTTACTACGAAGGAGATTCGTCCCTATGCGTTCGACCGTTCTCTCACGCACCCGCCGCTGGTTAGGCGCCTCCGCCCTGGCGCTTCTGGTCGGCGCGGGCAGTGTTTCCACCGCCTTTGTGCTGACCGGCCAGGCTGCCAATGCCCAGGTGCAGAATGCCGCCCAGATCGTGGTGCCGCAGACTACTGTTCAGCAGGGCTTTGCCGACCTCGTTGACGCCGTCAAGCCAGCCGTGGTGTCCATCCTTGTCGAGGCCGAGGCTCCCGCCAACAACACCGTCCAGCGCGGCGGCCGTGATTTCAACTTCCAGTTCAATTTCCCCGACCTGCCCGAAGACCATCCCTTCCGGGACTTCTTCGACCAGTTCGGCAATGAGTTCGGCCCCGGCGGGCAAGGTGGCCAGGGTGGCCAGAACCGTCCCCGCCAGTTCATGGCAGCCGGCTCCGGCTTCATCATTTCCGCCGATGGCTATGTCGTCACCAATAACCACGTGGTCGAAGACGCCACCAAGGTGACCGTGGTCTTCGACGACGGTACCGAACGCGTGGCCGAGATCGTCGGCACCGACGAGCGCACCGACCTGGCCGTGCTCAAGATCGATGGCGAAGACCTGCCTTTCGTGACCTTCGAGCAGGAAGCCAGCCGCGTTGGCGACTGGGTGGTTGCCGTCGGCAATCCGTTCGGCCTGGGCGGCACCGTCACGGTTGGCGTGATCTCGGGTGCCGGTCGCGATATCGGCGGCTCGAACTATGGCGACTTCCTGCAGATCGACGCCGCGGTGAACACCGGCAATTCCGGTGGTCCGGCCTTCAACACCAATGGTGAAGTGGTTGGCGTCAATACCGCGATCTACTCGCCCAATGGCGGCAATGTCGGCATCGCCTTCGCCATTCCGGCCCGCACGGTGCAGCAGATCGTCGATCAGCTGATCAGCGACGGGACCGTGACCCGTGGTTATCTCGGCGTGTCCATCCAGGATGTGAGCCGCGATATTGCCGATAGTGTTGGCCTGCCCAATGCCCGCGGCGCCATCGTTCGGGAACCGACCGAGGACGGTCCTGCCGGTGCTGCCGGCGTCCAGTCCGGCGATATCATCGTCAAGGTTGATGGCGAGCAGATCGACGATGCGCTCGATCTCAGCCGCACCATTGCCAGCAAGGCCCCGGATTCGACGGTCGAGCTGACCATCTGGCGCGACGGCGCTGAAACCACGGTTTCGGTGCAGTTGGCCCAGCTCAACGAAGAAGCCCAGGCGCCGACGCCCGACCAGCCCACTCCGCCGGCTCCCCTCCCGGAAGCCACCACCAGCATGGGTCTTACCCTCGTGCCCAACGGTGACGGCTCGGGTGGCCTGCTGATCCAGAATGTCGAGCCCGACAGCGATGCCGCCTCGCGTGGCCTGGCAACCGGCGACGTCATTCTCGAAGTCGATAACCAGGCCATGAGCGCCCCCGGCGATTTCGATCAGGCGATTGCGGCGGTCAAGGAAAAGGGGCTCAATACGGCCCTGGTCAAGGTGAGCCGCAACGGCGAAGCCCGCTTCGTGGGCCTGCCGATCACCGAATAAAACCCTGCCGGCCCCGGAATAGTCCGGGGCCGGTCTCTGTCCGGAGTGCGCCCCCCGTGAAAATTCTGTTGATTGAGGACGATCGCGAGGCGGCCAGCTATCTCATCCAGGCGCTTGACGAGGCCGGGCACGTCACCCACCACGCGGCCGATGGCGAAACCGGCTACGCCATGGCATCGGGCATGGACTACGACGTGCTGATCGTTGATCGCATGTTGCCGCGCCGGGATGGTCTCAGCATCGTGGAAAGCCTGCGGGCCGAAGACGACAAGACGCCTGTGCTCATCCTGTCCGCGCTTGGCGAGGTCGACGACCGGGTCACCGGATTGCGCGCCGGCGGCGACGACTACCTCACCAAGCCCTATGCCTTCACCGAATTGCTGGCCCGCGTCGAAGTGCTCGCGCGCCGCTCAAGCCCCGCCGAAGCGGCCACGAGCTATTCGGTTTCCGGCCTCTCGCTGGATCGGTTGAGCCGCAAGGTCGAACGGGACGGCGAAGTCATTCTGCTGCAGCCGCGCGAGTTCCGGCTGCTCGAATATCTCATGAAGAATGCCGGCAAGGTGGTGACCCGCACCATGCTGTTGGAAAATGTCTGGGACTATCACTTCGACCCCCAGACCAATGTCATCGACGTCCACATGTCCCGCCTGCGCTCCAAGATCGACAAGGGGCACGCGTCCCCATTGCTGCATACCGTGCGCGGCGCCGGCTACATGATCCGGGAATAGTCCGTGACCCGGTTTGCGCAGGTTTGGCGGACCTCCACCGTCCGGCTGACGGCGACCTTCATCGCCATTTTCATCCTGTTTTCGGTGCTGCTGATGGCGTTCATCGGCTGGCAGTCGAGCGTGCAGATCCAGCGCCAGCAGACCGACGATATCGACCGGGAAGTGCGCCAGTTCGAGCGCATCGAAGCCGGGCAGGGAATCCGGGCTCTGGCTTTTGCCGTCAATCGCCTGTCCACCCAGCCCGGTCCCGGCATCTATTTTCTCGGAGACGCCGCGGGTCAATATCTTTTGGGCAATGTGCCCGATGTTCCGGCCGAGGTGCTGATTACGCCGGGTGTCTATAGCTTCGATTATGACCGGCCGAACCTGTTCTCGGGCGACGACAATCCAGGGCGGCCGGGCAAGGTGGGCGTGGCCGTGGTGCGCTCGGTTGAACTGGCCAATGGTATGCGGCTGGTCGTGGGCCGGGACGTGGTGGAGCGGCGCGGCTATTCGGCGATCATCCTGCAGAGCTTTCTGGTCGGCGTCGTCGGTATTCTGCTGTTCTCGATCCTCGCCGGCGGCATTACGGCCCGGCGCGTGCTGCGCCGCATCGACACAATTCGCGATACCTCCACCAAGATCATGTCGGGCAACCTTTCCGAGCGGGTGCCCGTAACAAGGCGCAATGACGAGTTCGACGGCCTCGCCACCAATCTCAATGCCATGCTCGACCGGATCGAAAAGTTGCTGCAGGGCCTCAAGGAGGTCACCGACAATGTCGCGCATGATCTCAAGACCCCGCTGACGCGGCTGCGAAACCAGGCCGAGGCTGCCCTGCGCGATTCAGCCAGCACCGAAACGCGTGAGCAGGCGCTGGAAACCGTGATCACCGAAAGCGACCGGCTGATCCGCACCTTCAATGCCCTCTTGATGATCGCCCGGGCCGAGGCGGGGGCACCCTCGGGGGCACTCGCCGCTGTCGATATCAGCACCGTCGTGGCCGATGTCGCAGAACTCTATGGCCCGGTCGCCGAAGATGCGGGGATCGACGTCACCAGCGATATTGCCCTGGGTATCTCCATGCGGGCCAACCGCGAACTCATCGGTCAGGCCATGGTCAACCTGCTTGAAAATGCCGTCAAATATGCGCGTCCGGAAGACGGGAGCACCGGCCGCATCCGGATCGAGCTGTCGCGGCAGGCGGACAAGATCGTCATTGCCATCGCCGATAACGGGCCGGGTATCCCAGAGGCAGACCGGCAGCGCGTGCTCGAGCGCTTTGTGCGCCTGGAAAAGAGTCGTTCCGAGCCAGGGTCCGGGCTGGGACTGGCGCTGGTCAATGCCGTGGCGCGCCTTCATGGCGGCACCTTTCGGGTCGAGGACAATGCGCCGGGCGTGCGGGCCGTGCTGGAGCTGCCGGCAGGCTGACCGGTGCAGCTTGCCCGACGCGGTGCTGCAAGCTATGCCTGAAAAATGAGCATGTCCCTGACCGCCCTGCCTTCCGCAGATCATCCCCGCTTCGATGCGATGCTGGCCGCCTTGCCTGCTGAAGAGGCCAATGCCATCGCGGCGCAGGCCGGCCTGCTCGGCCCCCTGCTGGAGGCGGCGCCCTATCTGCTGGAACTGGCCGAGGCGCATTCCGGGTGGCTGGCGGCTGCCCTTACGGCGGATGCAGACACCGCCTTTGATGCCCTTCTGAGCGGCGTTTCAGAAGCCGGCAGGACGGCCGAGGAAGCCGATCTTGCCCAGGCCCTGCGGCAAGCCAAGGGCAGGACGGCGCTGCTCGCCGCGGTTGCCGAGACCGGTGGCGCCTGGACCACCGCGCGCGCAACCGAGGCCCTGTCCGATCTCGCGGATGCCGCCCTCGAAGCCTGCCTTGACCTGCTCATGCGCCAGGCCGCCGCCAAGGGGCAATTGCTTGACCCAGATGGCGCCCGCGCGGCCAATTCCGGGCTGGCTCTGTTTGCCCTGGGTAAGCATGGCGGCCAGGAGCTCAACTACTCGTCCGACATCGATATCGTCGCCTTCTTTGATCCGCAGAAGCCGGTCCTCAAGGATCCCGACGAGGCGACGAAAATCTATTCCCGCATGGTTCAGAAACTGGTGGGCCTGATGGAGGACCGCCAATATGGCGGCTATGTCTTCCGCACGGACCTGCGCCTGCGGCCCGATCCGGGCAGTACGCCGGTCGCGCTCTCCGTGGATGCCGCCCTGGCCTATTACGAGGTGCGAGGCCAGAACTGGGAGCGTGCGGCCTGGATCAAATCGCGCCCCTGCGCCGGTGACAAGGGCGTCGGGGAGGCGTTTCTCAAGGAACTGGCACCCTATGTCTGGCGCAAGCATCTCGACTTCGCCACCATCGCCGATATCCAGGCGATGAAGCGTCAGATCAATGTGTCCAAGAAGGTCGGCGCCATCCGGGTCGAGGGTCACAATGTAAAGCTCGGGCGCGGGGGCATTCGTGAGATCGAGTTCTTCGCCCAGACCCAGCAATTGATCGCCGGCGGCCGCGACAAGAGCCTGCGGGTGCGCCCGACTTCCAAGGCGCTGGCGGCTCTTGCGGAAGCGAACTGGATTTCTCCCAAGACAGCGCGCGAACTGACCGAGACCTATTGGTATCTGCGCGCGGTGGAAAACCGCCTGCAGATGCTGCGGGACGAGCAGACCCACATCATGCCCGATACGGCCGAAGACGTTGCCGTCATCGGCCGGCTGCTGGGCGAGCCGGATCTGGCTGCGTTCGAGGCCAGCTATCGCGCAGCACTCGAGCGGGTGGCGCGCTATTATTCGGAATTGTTCACCGAGGGCGAGACGCTCGGCACCGATCAGGGCAACCTGGTCTTTACCGGCAGCGACGATGACCCGGGCACGCTCGAAACCCTGACGGGCATGGGCTTTGCCGATGCCCACAAGGCCATCGAAACGGTACGCAAATGGCACTATGGCAGTTATGCCGCTACCCGCGCCTCCGCCGCCCGCGCGCACCTCACCGAACTGCTGCCTGCGCTTCTCGCCACCTTGGGCCGGGCCGGCAATGCCGACGAGGCCCTGGCGCGGTTCGACAATTTTCTCTCCCGCCTGCCGACCGGCGTTCAGCTTTTCGCCCTGCTGCGCAACCACGCGCAATTGCGCACCCTGCTGGTGCAGTTCATGGCCTCGGCGCCGCGCATGGCCGAGGCGGTCATTCATCGCGCCCATGTGGTCGATGGGCTCATCGATCCGGCTTTCGCCGATGATGTCACGCACCGCGACGTGCTCGTGGCCAAGGTGGATGCCTTCCTCGCCGATGCCCGATCCTACGAAGACATGATCGACCGCGCCCGCATCATCGGGCAGGAACAGAAGTTCCTGGTCGCCGCGGGGCTGCTGTCCGGCACGGTCAGCGCGGCGGGCGCCGGAGAGCAGTTCACTGCCTTGGCAGAGACGCTGCTGGCCAGGCTCTTTGCCCGCGTCCAGGACGAATTTGCCTTTCGCCACGGCCGCATCGAGGGGGCGGAGACCGCGCTCCTGGCCTTCGGCAAGATGGCCAGCGGCGAGATGACCTTTACCTCCGATCTCGACTTCATCCTGCTTTACGACGCGCCGGATCAGGAGTCTGACGGGGAGCGTTCACTGGCGCCGCCGCACTATTTCGCCCGGCTGACCCAGCGCCTCGTTGCGGCGATTTCCGCGCCCACGGCGGAAGGGGTGCTCTATGAAGCCGACATGCGCCTGCGCCCGTCCGGCAATGCCGGGCCGCTTGCAACCAGCATCGCCGGGTTTCGGGCCTATCACAAGGACAATGCCTGGACCTGGGAGCACCTCGCCCTCAGCCGTGCGCGCGTGGTCGCGGCAACCGGTGGGCTAAAAGCCGTTGTCGATGCCGAGATCGCCGAGGTCATGGACCGGCCGCGCGATGCCGAAAAGACCATAGACGACGTGGTGTCGATGCGGGCCCTGATGGCCAAGGAGCGCAAGCCGCGCCACCCCTTTGACCTCAAGCTGGCCGATGGCGGGTTGGTGGATCTCGAATTCATTGCGCAATCGGCGCAACTCGTCGCCGGTGCGACCGTCGCCTTGCCGCAGGCACCGACCGCCCGTGTCCTGGCGCGGCTCGGCGAAACGGGGCTGGTGCCCCAGGGGCAGCGGCTGGCCGAAATTCACGACACCTATGCGGCCGTGCTGCAGGTGATGAGTTCGGCGCTGGTCAGCCCGTTCAAACAGGAAGCCTGGAGCCCGGCCTTCAAGGACCTCTTGGCGCAGCTTTGCCACTATCCCGATTTTGGCCGGCTGGAACTGGACATCACGCAGATGATGGGTGAGGTCCGTGAGGCCGCGGACGCCTGGTACAACAAGGCGAAGGGTCTGTAAGGTAGAAGAAGAACGCTTGCTTCAGGCCGCTTCTGCCGCGCGATCCCGGGCCAGGGGCAGGGAGAAAGCCACGGTGGTGCCGACGCTGGGGCTTGAATCGATGGCCATATTGCCCCCGCTCAGTTCAGCCAGTGCTCGGGAGATGGAAATTCCAAGGCCCGGCCCCACGCCTTCCCGCGTAAAGGTGGCGTCGCCCAGGGCAAAGGGTTGGCTGAGGCTGGTCAGGCGTTCCTCGTTCATGCCGATCCCCGTATCGGTCACCTCGATGACGACACCATCGTCCGCGGCAAAGCCTTTGAGGCTGATCGTGCCGCCATGCGGGGTGAAGCGAACGGCGTTCTCCACCACATTGTCGACCATGCGATTGAGGCCGAGGCGGTCGCCGATGAGCACGGCGGGGCATGGCACGCCGCGATCAAGCCGGATGCCCGCCCGGGCCATTTGCGGCGCAAAACGCCGCGCGACGTCGTCCAGAATGGTGTCGACGGATACCGGGTCCTGGCGCAGCGGCTTCTGGCCGCTTTCAAGCTCTGCGAGGTCCAGAATGGTCGCGAAAGAATCGAGCAGGTGCTCGCCGGAATCCTTGATCGTCTGCACGTATTCGGCATAGCGCGCATTGCCGAGCGGGCCATAAGCTTCGTGCTTCATCAACTCGGCAAAGCCAATGATGTGGTTGAGTGGAGTGCGGATGTCGTGGCTGAGATGGGCGAGGAAGTTGGTCTTGGCGCGGCTCGCGGCCTCTGCCTTGAGCTTTTCCTCGTGATACCGGCGCGCCAGTTGGCGCTGGTCTTCGCGGATGGTGTCGAGAAGCGCATCGGTGCGCTTGCGTTCGGTAACGTCCGACACCAGCGTCATGAAGGTGCCGTCGTCCAGCGGACGCTCATCGATCAGGAGGCACGAGCCGTCTTCCCGATGAAGTTCCAATAGCCGGCTGTCATCGCCATCCCGCACCAGTTTCATGTAGCCACCGGCCACCAGCCGGGCCACGGCCTGATGATAGGTCACGTCGCGCTCGGCCAGGTCGAGGCGGTCACGATAGCGGTCGTTGCAGACGATCAACTGGCCGGCCTTGGTCCAGCAGGCAATGCCCATGGGAATGGCCGAGGCCAGCTGGCCGTAATTGTAGCGCTGCACCGGGTCAGGCATGTCGGCAACCCGGCGTCGGGATGAGAGGATGGTGACAAGGCCTGCGAGGGCCAGGGCAAGCCCGCCGCGGCCGGCTATTCCGGCGATGAAGGCACCCTCTTCGGCCTCTACCGACAGGGCCCCATGGGTTCCGGCGGGAACCATGTAGCTCAGGGGCTGGGTGGTGCGCTCGACGCCTTCGATCACATCCACCCGGCTGATGGCGCCGAAGCGGCCGATGGTGGTGTCGAGCGTGGCGCGAGCCATTTCAGGAGACTTATCAAGAATTTGCGCGGCAATCGCGGTGCCGATGACGCCGAGTTCTCGCTGGGTTTCGGCAAAGCTGCGGGTGATGTCGTGGACGATGAACAGCCCGGCGGCGAAGAATGCGGTCGCGGCGACCGCCATGGTGATGGGGGAGCGGCGGCGGCCATTGCTGTGTCCATTGCCGAGGCGGAATCGTGCCGCTCCGGCGCCGGATGCCTCCGACGGCCGCATGAAATTCTCCGTGATCAAAATAGGTTAGCCCCAAACCAACCGGCTTCTTAACAAGGTATGAATCAGCTTCGGGGGCGTTGTCCAGACCTCGGATCGGGCCATTTCCGGGCGGAATGGAAAAAGCAGAGTCGCTTGAATCACTTAGCGGTGAAGAAAAATTCTTCCAAAAAATTGGGCCCTCCGCGCGGCCTGGGCGAGCCGCATTTGGTTGCTTGCGGCTAGCGCATTGTTATCCTTTGCGCGAGGGGTGGGGAAACGCCAGGCGCTTCCCCATTTCGTGTCAGCCGGCCAGGATGCGGTCGAGGATTTCCCCGACATTGCGGCTGAGATTGCCCTGGGCCTTGAGTGCCTCGAGGGTAGCCCGTCCTGCCTCCCGCCTGCCGCTTTCCAGCATGGGCAGAATACGGAAGCCGGTGAGGATGCGCGAGGCCACTTGCGGGTTGACCTTGTCGATCTCGGCCACCGCTTCGGTGACAAACCGGAAGCCGGCGCCGTCGGCGCGGGCAAACTGCACCGGATTGGTCATGACGAAGCTGCCCAACAGCGATCGCAACCGATTGGGATTGGTGCGCGGAAAATCCGGCGCTGCCAGTGTCGCAGCCATGCGCTCGATCACCCCATCGTCAGGCGCCTGCGCGGATGCGGTGAGCCACTTGTCAAAGACCAGCGGATCGGCGGCATGCAGGGTGCGGAAATCGCCCAGCACGGCCTGGGCCGAATGGGTCCAGTTGCGCGCCGAGATGGCAAGTGCCGCATAGCGCTCGGTCATGTTGGTGGCGGCGGTATATTGCGAAGTGGCCAGCGCCGCCCCGGCTTCCGACCCGGCGGTGAGCAGCGACAGCAGCCCATTGCGCAGGGATCGCCGTCCGGCCTGCGCGGCGTCGGGGCTGTAGGGCGCGGTGATCGCGAGCCCCTTGTAGCGGGCTGCGAGGTCTTCGGCGATGGGTCCGACCAGGGCTTCGATCAACCCCTTGCGCGATCGCGCGATGGCGTCGGGATCGACGTCCTGGCCAATAAAGCGCCCAACCACGGATTCGGTTGGGATATCGATCGCCAGAGCCTTGAAGGCATCGTCGAGGTCGGGGCTGTCGAGTGTGTCCACAAGTGCGGAGCGCAGCGCGTCGGCTTCTGCGTCTTTCCAGTGCTGGCCGCGCGCGGCGTCGGCGATGAGCCGGGTGGAGACCGTCTGCAGGGCGTCCCAGCGGTTGAATGGGTCGCTGTCATTGCCGGCGAGGAACAGCAGGTCCTCCTGCGACAGGCTGGAATTGACCTTGACCGGTGCCGAGAAACCGCGGAACAGCGAGGGCACCGGACGGTTGGCGACGCCCGAAAAGGTCAGCGTGACGCTTTCCTTGTCGAGCAGGATCAGGTCGTCGCGCACCACGCCGCCTTCCACGCCGCTCCAGCCCATGGGGCTGCCATTGGGGCCGATCAGCCCGAACCGCACCGGGATCAGCAGGGGCTGCTTTTCCGCCTGGTTGGGCGTGGGGTCGACCTTTTGGCGCAGGGTGAGGGTATAGGTCTGGCTGCCGGCGTCATAGGCGTCCTCGACGCTGACCTGGGGTGTGCCCGCCTGCAGATACCAGGTGATGAACTGACCAAGATCGGTGCCTGTGGCGTCCTCGAACACTTTGACAAAGGCTTCGATGGTCGTGGCTTCGCCGTCATGCCGCTCGAAATAGAGGTCCATGCCCTTGCGGAACCCGGCTTCGCCCAAGAGGGTTAGCAACATGCGCACGACCTCGGCGCCCTTCTCGTAGACCGTGGTCGTATAGAAGTTGTTGATCTCGCGGTAGCGATCCGGCCGCGGCGGATGCGCCAGGGGGCCGCCGTCCTCGGGAAACTGGCTGCCCCGCAGGTTCTGCACGTCATGGATGCGCTGCACCGGCCGGCTGCGTTCATCGCTGGAAAACTCCTGGTCGCGGAAGACCGTCAGGCCCTCCTTGAGGCAGAGCTGGAACCAGTCCCGGCAGGTGATGCGGTTGCCGGTCCAGTTGTGGAAATATTCGTGGGCGATGACCCGCTCGATGGAATGATAATTGGTGTCGGTGGCGGTCTCCGGCCGGGCAAAGACCAGCTTGTCATTGAAGATGTTGAGACCCTTGTTCTCCATCGCCCCGAAATTGAAATCGGACACTGCGACGATGTTGAAGACATCGAGGTCATACTCGCGCCCGAAGCGCTTTTCGTCCCAGGCCATAGAGCGTTTGAGGCTGTCCATGGCATAGTGACACTCGTCTTCCTTGCCATGGGTGCAGTAAATGCCGAGGTCGACCTTGCGGCCGCTCATGGTGGCAAAACTGTCGGTGATCGACCCCAGATCGCCCGCGACAAGTGCAAAGAGATAGGCCGGCTTGGGGAAGGGGTCGTCCCAAACGGCATAGTGCATGTCGTCGGGCAGGGTGCCGCTATCGACCGGATTGCCGTTGGCGAGCAGGATCGGCGCCAGGGTGCGCGGTGCCGACATGCGCACCTTGAACGGCGCCAGAATGTCGGGGCGGTCGAGATAATAGGTGATGCGCCGGAACCCTTCCGGCTCGCATTGGGTGCACCAGGTGCCGCTGGAGCGATAAAGACCCATGAGCTTGGTGTTCGACGCCGGATTGAGCAGCACTTCGGTTTCGAGCACGAAGCGGCGGTGCGGCGGCTCGGCGACGGTCAGGCTGTTCGCGTCCGCCACATAGGCCGAAAGCACCAGGGGCGCGCCATCAATGGCAATGCTGTCGAGCTTGAGTTCATCGCCGTCGAGCACGAGCGGGGTGCCCGGCGCCGTCTCGCCACGGGGCTCGATGGTCAGTTGCGCCCGCACGCGGGTCGCATCTTCGAGAATCTTGAAATCGAGCTCTACTGACACGATCCGGTACGGGGTCGGCGCATAGTCCTTGAGATAGATGGTCTGTTCGGTGTCGGTGCGCATGAAAGTTCGTTTCTCCGGAAATGGCACCTGTTCCGGAGGCCTGGCATGGGTCACCACCGTGGAAGCAAGTGCCGGTCAAGCCGAGGGGCTCAATCGCAAAAAGTCTGTTCGCCTGTGTCTGTCCAGTCACAGACGATTCGTCGTTCTCGTGTATCCTATGCGGCTCTCGGCTGCATAGCGTGACTCATTGCCGTCAATTGAGACGGGATTGGGGAGGAGACGCTATGCTGCTGTCTGCACGCCGTTCCTCTGCGCCAAATGGGCGACATGAGCGGTGGTTCCAGAATTTCCGCACGGGTTCGCGCCGTCGGCCAACTTTGCCTTGACCTCAACCGCGGTTGAGGTTGCAAGGCTGTCGGCCATTCGACTCGAAAACGCTGTCATGAAGTGGTCTTGAACTATGCTGCGCTGGTTTGAATCCCGGCTCGATCCATATCCGAAGGGTGACCCCGTCGAGCCGCCCAAGGGCCTTCTGGATTTTTGTCTGCACTATAGCCATGGGGCCAAGCGCTGGCTGGCCCTGATGGCCGTTTCTGCGGCGCTGGTCGCCATTGGCGAAATCATCGTCTTCGGGTTTATCGGTGATGTGGTGAACTGGCTGGCTGCCGCCGACCCGCAGACCTTCCTTGAAACCGACGGCTGGAAGCTGGCCCTGATGGGCGCGATGATCGTGTTCCTGCTGCCTGCGGTCACGCTGATTTCCACCCTGACCATGCACCAGACGCTGCTGGGCAATTTTCCGCAGCGCATCCGCTGGATGGCCCATCGCTATCTCATCCGCCAGTCGATGAGCTATTTCCAGGACGAGTTTGCCGGCCGCATTGGCGCCAAGCTGATGCAGACATCGCTCGCCGTGCGCGAAGTGGTGATGAAGCTGCTCGACATGCTGGTCTATGTCGTCGTCTATTTTACCGGCGCGGTGGTACTGGCCGCTTCGGCCGACTGGCGCCTGGCCATTCCATTCCTGGTGTGGCTCGCCGCCTATATCTCGATGATGGTCTATTTCATCCCGCGCATGGGCAAGATTTCCCAGGCGCAGGCCGACGCGCGCTCGATGATGACCGGGCGCATCGTGGACAGTTATACCAACATCGCCACCGTCAAGCTCTTCAGCCATTCCAACCGCGAAGAGACCTATGCCAAGGAGGCCATGGATGGCTTCCTCGACACGGTCTATCGGCAGATGCGGCTGTTCACCGTGCTCAACACGCTGGTGTTGTGGACCAATGCGCTCTTGCTGTTCTCGGTGGGTGCCGTGGGCATCTGGCTGTGGATGGGCGGGGCGATGACGCCGGGCACGCTGGCGGTATCGCTGGGCCTGGTCATGCGCTTCCAGGGCATGAGCCAGTGGGTCATGTGGGAGATGTCCTCGCTGTTCGAAAATATCGGCACGGTCAAGGACGGCATCAACTCCATCTCGCTGCCCCGCGTCGTTTCCGATGAACCGGGCGCCGAAGTGCTGCCGGCGGTCAATGGCGACATCAAGTTCGACAACATCGCCTTCCACTACGGCAAGACGTCCGGCGTGATCGATGGGCTGAACCTGCATGTGCGTCCCGGCGAAAAAATCGGTCTCGTCGGGCGCTCGGGCGCCGGCAAGTCGACCATCGTCAACCTGTTGCTGCGCTTCTACGACCGCGCCGAGGGCCGCGTGCTGATCGACGGCCATGACATTGCCGGGGTGACGCAGGACAGCCTGCGCGCCAATATCGGCGTCGTCACGCAGGATACGTCTCTCCTGCATCGCTCGGTGCGCGAGAATATTCTCTACGGGCGTCCCGACGCCACCGAAGAGATGATGCGCAGCGCCGCCGAGCAGGCGGAGGCCGCCGACTTCATCGATACCCTGACCGACCCGCAGGGCCGCAAGGGCTACGATGCCCATGTGGGCGAACGCGGGGTGAAGCTCAGCGGTGGTCAGCGCCAGCGCATCGCCATTGCCCGTGTGCTGCTCAAGAATGCGCCGATCCTGGTGCTGGACGAGGCGACTTCGGCCCTCGACTCCGAGGTTGAAGCCGCCATCCAGGGGCAGTTGCAGATGCTGATGCAGGGCAAGACGGTGATTGCCATTGCCCACCGGCTCTCGACCATTGCCATGATGGACAGGCTGGTGGTGCTGGACAAGGGCCGCATCGTCGAGCAGGGCACCCACGCGCAGCTGGTCGACAGCGGCGGCATCTACAGCCAGCTCTGGGCGCGCCAATCCGGCGGGTTCCTGGACCTGGACGAGCCGGAGGAAGCGGCGCAGTAGCTTTTCCTATCTTCTCCCCTTGTGGGAGAAGGTGCCCGAAGGGCGGATGAGGGGGCGCAATCTCTCATCTGACATCTGAACATAGGGGGCATACCCCTCATCCGTCTCGGCCTGCGGCCGATCCACCTTCTCCCACAAGGGGAGAAGGAAGAATTTCCGGGGCGCCAGCCCCATCAACCAGAGGAGAACCCAAATGGGTGACATCATTACCAGCCGACGCAATCGCCATCCCGCTGTGGGCATGACCGCCATCACCCAAGCCAAATCGGATCGATACCGAACCTGACCGGATAAATTTCTGCGTCAGGCGCGGCTCAAACAAGAGCAGAACAAATGTTCAACCGCGTCGTCGACTATTTCGACACTCTCTATTCACCCGTGGCCCTGGCCGAAAACCGCCAGCCGCCCATGGGTCTCAAAGCCTTCGTTTCATATTTTATCGGCCAGTTCCGGCTCGCCTTCGCCGCCCGGATCGTGCTTGTGGCCATCGGCTCGGTCGCCGATGCGCTGATGCCGGTATTCGTCGGCCTGGTCGTGGGCATGCTGGCCACCACCAATCCCGGCGAGATTTTCGACCAGCACAGCCAGACCCTTCTGTGGATGATCGTCGTCGTGGTGCTGGTGCGCCCGCTGACCTTCCTCATGGATACCCTGATCCGCAATCATGGCATCGTCCCCAATCTGGTGGACCTGATCCGCTGGCAGAGCCATTGGCACGTCATCCGGCAGAGCTGGACATTCTTCCAGAACGACTTTGCCGGGCGCGTTGCCAATAAGGTCATCCAGGCCGGTGAAGCCATCGAGATCGGGGTCAACCTCACCATCGATGCCGCCTGGTATGCCTTGGTCTTCGTGGTGGTGGCGGTGGTCGTGCTGGCCCAGCTCGATCCGGTGCTGCTGGTGCCGATCGGGGTGTGGCTGCTGCTCTATGCGATCCTGTTCACCATCACCATGCCGCTCATCGCCCGCTACTCCGAGACGCTCTCGGAGGCCAAGTCGGTGATGACCGGCCGGATCGTGGACAGCTATACCAATATCCAGACCATCAAGACCTTCGCCACCGGCGGGCATGAAGACCGCTATGTCGCCGACAGCGTCATGGAACATGCCGTCGAGTTCCGCAAACTCATGCGGGTCTTCACATACATGTGGTCCATCCTGTTCCTGCTCAATGCGGGGCTGGTGGTTTCGGTGACCTGGCTGGCGCTGGCCGGCTGGAACCAGGGCGTGCTGAGCGCGGCGGCAGTGGCGACGGCGATCCCGTTTGCGCTGCAGATCATGAATATGAGCGGCTGGATCCTCGAAATCGGCTCCAACATCTTCCGCCAGGTCGGCACCACGCGCGATTCCATGGAGACCATCGCCCAGCCCCTGACCATGC
The DNA here is from genome assembly GCF_025809055.1 of Devosia sp. Lineage (NCBI taxonomy): Bacteria > Pseudomonadati > Pseudomonadota > Alphaproteobacteria > Hyphomicrobiales > Devosiaceae > Devosia > Devosia sp. Next base: position 62,688 of record NZ_CP075529.1, read on the forward strand.
TGGATGCGCCCGAAGCCGAACCCCTATCGGTAGAGGCCGGCGGGCTGGACTACGACAATGTCACCTTCAACTACTGGCGCGGCAAGGACGGGGCGGTGATCGATGGGTTCAGCCTGTCGATCAGGCCCGGCGAGAAGATCGGGCTGGTTGGCCGGTCGGGCTCGGGCAAGTCGACGTTGGTGAACCTCGCCCTGCGCATGTTCGATGTGCAGGAAGGCTCGATCCGGATCGACGGGCGCGATGTCCGTTCGGTGACGCAGGAAAGCCTGCGCGCCGCCATCGGGCTGGTCAGCCAGGACACGTCATTGCTGCACCGGTCCGTCCGCGACAATCTCAAATACGGGCGCCACGATGCCACCGACGACGAGATGATCCGGGCGGCCGAGCAGGCCAATGTGCATGACGTGATCATGGGCCTGGCCGATCCGCAGGGGCGCATGGGCTACGATGCCCATGTCGGGGAAAGGGGAGTCAAGCTCTCGGGCGGGCAGCGCCAGCGGGTTGCCATCGCCCGGGTCCTGCTCAAGAATGCGCCGATCCTGGTGCTGGACGAAGCCACCTCGGCCCTCGATTCCGAGGTCGAAGCGGCCATCCAGGAGCAATTGACGCATCTGATGACCGGCAAGACGGTGATAGCCATCGCCCATCGCCTGTCGACCATTGCGGCCATGGACCGGCTCGTGGTGCTCGAAAAGGGCAGGATCGTCGAAGAGGGGAGCCACGCCCAGCTTCTCGCCTCGGGCGGGCACTATGCCATGCTCTGGGAACGCCAGTCGGGCGGCTTCCTCGATCTGGATGCAAAGGCCTGAAGGCCAGACGGGGCGGGACTTTGGTCCTGCCCCGGACAATCTAACCGGCGGCGCGGCTTTCAATCCGGCGCAGGCTCTTTTCGCGCTCCAGATATTCGGGGATCGACTCGAGCCGCATCGGGCGGCCGAACAGGTATCCCTGCATGATCTGTCCGCCCAGGGCGACCAGGGCTTCCAACTGCTCGGTCGTCTCCACGCCCTCGAAGACGCAGGAAATGCCGAGGTTGCGGCAAAGATCGATCATGGTCTTGACGATGGCCCGGCTCGCCGGATCGTTGGTGACTTCCATGACGAAGGACCGATCGATCTTGATGCGGTGAAGCGGCAGCTTCTGCACATGCGTGAGGCTGGAATGGCCGGTGCCGAAGTCATCGAGGGCGATGCGCGAGCCAAGCCCCAGCAGGGTCAGCAGGGACTGGTTGGCCTGCTTGAGGTCGCGCATGACCGAGGTTTCAGTGATCTCGAAATCGATGCGGCAAGGCCCGCGTTCGGCGCCGACGATGTCGACGATCTGATCGATGGCTGTCGTCGAGGCGATATCGTTGGCCGAGAGGTTGACCGAGAGGCGCAGCGGCCTGTCGAGGCTGTGGCTGGCGGCAACGGCCTGGCGCAGCACGGTCCGGGTAATGCTGTTGATCCGGCCCGTCCGTTCCGCCAGTGGAATGAACTCGGCCGGCGACACCTCGCCCAGGATGGGATTGCGCCAGCGTGCCAGCACCTCAAAGCCGGTTGTCACGCCTGAGCCGACGTCAAACTGGGGTTGGAGCAGGATGTAGATCTCGCGGTCGAGATCGGCCGTGTGCAGCAGGTGCTCCATGCGGCGAACCTTTTCCAGGTCCTGCTCATGGCTGTGGTCGAAAACCGTGGTGTGCCCGCGGTTCTCCCGCTTGGCGACCGAGGTCGCATAGTCGGCTCGGTCAAACAGGGACTCGGCGCTGTCGCCCGGTCGCGATGCGGCAAAGCCTGCTGATGCCGACAGGCGGACCACCCCGTCCGGCAGATCAAAGGTCTGTCGCATGGACTGGCACAGTATGGCGCCACACCGGGCCATGGCACGATCATCGGCGGGGCCCTGCATGATGAGGGCGAAACTGTTGTTCTCGAGGCGAGCGACGAAGGTGTCCGGGCGCCGCAGTGAGCCGATGCGCCGCGCGACTTCAACGAGTACGCGATTGCCGGACAATTGTCCGAAAATCTCGTTGACCGACTTGAACCGGTCCAGATTGAGCAGGGCCACGGCGATGCTGTGACCATTGGCTTCCGCTTCCTTCAGCGCCAGCGCAAGCTGCCGATCGAAGCTGCGGCGGTTCGGCAGGCCCGTCAGCGCATCCAGATTGGCGATGCGGTGATTTTCTTCGGAGAGTTGCTGCGTTTCGATCTGGCGTTGGGCGATGGCACCACGCGAAGCCACAAGGGCGGCGAAATCCTTGTTGTTGCCCAAGAGGATAACCAACAGGGCCGCGATAACCAGCATCATGTTGATGGCGATCGCGATCAGCGTCACCTGTCCTGAGGCCGCGAAAAAGGCGGTGAACGGAACGATGACACACAGGCCCACGGCCAGCGCCGCCAGGCGCACATGCATCAGACAGAACATGCAGCCGATGGTGGTAATGCCCATGTAGAAGGCGATCTGCGACTGCAGATAGGCATCGCCATAAGGGAAGAGGGCGAAACTCCAGCAGGTAAAGCTGATTGCCATGGCCGCCCCGATCCAGATCATCGCGCGCAACTGCCTGCGCGCCTTGTCCGGCATGATCAGATTGTAGCGATTGCGCCACCACATGATCGTGCGGACGAGGCAAAGGACGGTCAGGACAGCCGGGATGATGACGGTGAGGTGGAACGGCGCGACATTGAAATGCGTCCAGGCCAGAATGATCGTATTGGACACGAGCATGCCATAGAGCAGCGGAACCTGCCGGCTGAGGGCTCGCCACTGCGCCAGGACGAGTTCAGGCGAGCCTGATGGTCCAGACGAAATCTCCGCGATGCGCCTGACAACAGACATGCCTCAAGCCCCCTCATGCGGAAGCTATGGGGAAAAGTCCTAATACAACGGTAAAATAACGTCACAACTGCCTGAAATAGGGCGCTTATTGGCGCTTTGCCGACAATCCGAACGAATTTGTCAGGGGCATTGGAACTTGGCTGTCTTCACGCTAGAAGGAGCCATCGAAATCGATTGCATTTTTGTGTCCGGTGGCTGAACGGCCGGCGGGCAGGGAGCCCGTCAATGACCATTGCCAATACCAGCAACGCCTTTTCCCTGGCGGGCACCTATGCCCTGACTGCGCCCACGCGGGGCACCTCCACGCAGATTACACTGCCCGGCGATGTGCATGGGGCGCTGCTGGACGCCGGTGTGATCCCCGATCCCTACTTCGCCGAGAACGAAAAGAAGGTGATGTGGGTCAATGAAACCGCCTGGACCATGGAGCGCAGCTTCGAGGCGAGCCGGGACGATGTCGCGGGCTATCTGACGCTGACCCTGGCTGAGGTGGATTGCATTGCCACCATTTTTCTCAATGGGGATGTGGTCGCCCGGGTCGACAACAGTTTCGTGCGCCACGATATCGATGTCACCGGCAAGGTGCATGAGGGCACCAACAGCCTGCGCATCGAATTCGACATCGCGCCTGATGTCGCCAAGGCCCGCGCCGACGCGCACCCGTTCCCGATCCCCTTCACCAAGAACTATCAGACCAATGGTCTTAGGGGCATCCACATGAATTTCATCCGCAAGGCCGCGTGCCATGCCGGATGGGACTGGGGCATCTGCACCATGCCGATCGGCGTTTATGGCACGATGAGCCTGCGCCGCAGCCGGCTGGCGCGCCAGGAAAGCGTGCAGGTCGAGCAGGCGCATGGGGAAAAGTCGGTCGAGCTGTCGATCCGCACGCGCGTCTTCGCCTTTGCCGAGGGCGAGGTGGAAATCGAGCACCGGATCGCCGACCAGGTGATCACCGACAAGGTGCGTGTCGTCGCAGGTGAAAACCTTCTGACCCACAATGTGACCATCCGCGACCCGAAAATCTGGTGGCCGACCGGGCAGGGGGAACAGCCGCTCTATGAGCTCGTCACCAATCTCGAAGGGGAGATCACCAGCCGCAAGATCGGCCTGCGCAAGCTGGAATGGATCGTCGAGAAGGACGAGATCGACCACAGCTTCAAGTGCCGCATCAATGGCCGCGACATCACCATGATGGGCGCCAACTGGATCCCGGCAGACGCCATTCCCTCGCGCGTCACGCCTGCGGTCATTCGCGACCTGCTGGACAGCGCCAAGGCCGCCAATATGAACATGCTGCGCATCTGGGGCGGCGGCCAGTACGAGCCCGACTACTTCTACGAGATGTGTGACGAGCTCGGCATTCTCATCTGGCACGATTTCATGTTCGCCTGCATGAGCTACCCCTCCGACCGAAAATTCCTCGACAATGTGCGCACCGAAATCACCCAGCAGGTGCGCCGCCTCAGCCACCACGCCTCGATCGCCATCTGGTGCGGCGACAACGAGGTGATCGGCTCGCTATCCTGGTATCCCGAGACCAAGGCCGATCCGGGCCGCTACCTCGCCAACTATGACCGCCTCAACTCCATGCTGGGCAATATCGTCGAGGACGAAGACCCGGCGCGCCGCTTCTGGCCGTCGTCACCCTCGCTCGGCTATCTCGACTTTTCCGACGGCTGGCATTCCGACACGCGCGGCGACCTGCACTATTGGGATGTCTGGCATTCGGCCAAGAGCTTTGAGGCTTATCGAACCGTCAATCCGCGCTTCGCCTCCGAATTCGGCTTCCAGTCCTTCACCTCGATGAATGTCATCGAGACCTTTGCCGAACCCAAGGACCGCAACCCGTCTTCGCCGGTGATGGAGAACCACCAGCGCAATGATGGCGGCAATGCGCGTATTCTCGAAACCATGACGCGCTATTTCCGCTTCCCGCGCGATTTCGAACAGATGGTGTTCCTCTCCCAGATCCAGCAGGGCCTGGCGATCAAGACCGCCATCGAATACTGGCGCTCCACCAAGCCGCGTTGCATGGGCACGCTCTATTGGCAGATCAACGACATTTGGCCGGTGGCGAGCTGGTCGAGCCTGGACTATGGCGGGCAGTGGAAGCTGATGCACTACATGGCCAAGCGCTTCTTCCTGCCGGTCAACGTCGTTGCCGTGCCGCAGGTGCGCGAAGTCCAGACCAATTCGCGCGGCATTCCGGTGGCCGGGCAGATGCCCGACGAAATCGTGCTCAAGGCCATCAACGACACCGGCGCGCCGGTTGCCGTGGCGCTGGAGGTCAGGGCGGTCAAGGTTGGCGGTGGCGACAGGATCGTGTTTTCGGGCAATACCGCGGTCGGCCCCGACGCGGCAATTGCCGCCGCGACCGTGGATATGCAGGACCTTGCGGGTGACGAGTTCCTCTATTTCACCTGGCGGGATGCTCATGGCCAGGTGCTCGGCGCCAATGACTATTTCCCCAAGGCCTACAAGGCCTATGACCTGGTTCCGGCGACGATTGCGTCAAGCTGGTCGGATCGGAACGGGCTGGCGGTGCTGACGCTTGAGAGCGACAAGCCGGCGATCTTTGCCACGGCCAGCGTCGATGTGCCGGGCTATTTCTCCGACAATGCCGTAACCCTATTGCCCGGGCGTCCGGCTGAACTGGTGTTTCACCCGCGTCATGGGGCCAGCGTGACGTCGGCCGATCTTGCCGGGTCACTGCGGGTTCAGCACCTAGCCGAGACGTTTTAGGGCATTTCACCCTCAAACTGAACCATCGCCTCCATCGCCCCCTCTCCCCTCAGGGGAGAGGGATGGGGTGAGGGGTGAAGGCCTCTCGGCAAGAACGCGAGTGTGAACCCCTCATCCGGCGCTTCGCGCCACCCCGGATCAAGTCCGGGGCAGGCTCTTCTCCCCTCAGGGGAGAAGGGAAAGGCTCCGTCGATTCAGTCCAATAGCGAAGTGGTCTAAGAGCAAACTGCGACCTCCTGCCCGTTCTCGGGCAGGGGATAACTTCCATACCAGGCCGGTTGACTTGCCCGCCATGCTCCGGCATCGGTGGGCCAGCCGCGTTCCTGCGGCCCGGAATCCCCCATGCCTGCCGTATCCCCGATCGAAAGCCGCGCCAATCTCGGCATCATGCTGGTGCTGGCCTCGCAACTGGTGCTGCTGATCCTCGACATTTCGGCCAAATGGCTCTCCGTCGAAGGCCTGCCGACCGGCGAGATCGTGTTCATGCGCTATGGCATGCACCTCATCCTGCTCCTGCTGTTGTTTCTGCCGGTCAGCGGCTCCCGGCTGTTCGTCAGTAATAACTGGAAGCTGGAAATCCTGCGCGGCGCCTGCCTGCTGGTGACGACGGGGCTGAATTTTCTCGCCATGCGCTATCTGCCGCTGACGGTCACCAGCGCCATCCAGTTCACCTCGCCCCTGATGATCTGCGCCATGTCCGGTCCGCTGCTCGGCGAGCAGGTCGGCTGGCGCCGTTGGCTGGCGATCGGGGTTGGATTCCTGGGTATCCTGGTGATCGTGCGCCCGGGCACCGAGGCCTTCCAGCCCGCGGCACTGCTGAGCCTGGGCTGTGCGTTTTTCCTGGCGCTGTTCTCGATCCTGACGCGCAAGCTGGCCGGCGTCGACACTGCCCAGACCCAGCAATTCTATGCCGGGGCGACGCCGGTCATTCTGCTGCTGCCGATCGCCTTTACCGACTGGACCTGGCCGAGCCAGCCGGTTTCCTGGGTCGCCTTTTTCATCATGGGTGCGGCCGGGCTTGGCGGACACTTCCTCAATTCGGTCGCGCACCGCTTTGCCAGCCCGGCGACGCTGGCGCCGTTCAGCTATCTCAGCTTGATCTACCTCTCGCTGGCCAGCTGGCTGATCTTCAACCAACCGCCGGACCAGTGGTTCATTCTGGGCGTGACGATCATCGTGCTCAGCGGCCTCTACATCTGGCTGCGCGAGCGCCGGCTGTCCAAGGTCGGCACCGCTGTGGAAGTCAACGATCGTTAGAGCGTTCTCAAGAAAAGTGGACACCACTTTTCTGGTTCGAGAACGCGACCACTCGGAGCCCTAATCGGCATCGATCTCCTCGAGCGGCTTGCGCTCCGGCGCCTGGCCGTGGGTGATCAGCCGGGCGCTGCGATTGCCGGTGAGATAGATCCAGAGCCAGCTCATGGCGATGATGATGCGCGTGCGGGTTTCGACCAGAAAGTAGATATGGGCGATCCCCCATATCCACCAGGCAAACCAGCCCTTGAGCTTGGCCCAGCCGAAGTCGATGACCGCCGAACTCTTGCCGATGGTGGCGAGGTCCCCGGCATGGGCGTAGCGGAACGGCTCAGTTGCTGTGTCTCCGGCCAGGCGTCGCCGGATGAGCCTGGCCACATGCTTGCCTTCCTGCTTGGCCGCCGGGGCAACGCCGGGCACCGGCTTGCCATCCGCCCGCGTGATGCTGGCCACGTCGCCGATGACATAGATGTCCGGATGGCCGGGCACGCTGAGATCGGGTTCGACCTTTACCCGGCCGGCTTTGTCGCCCTCGATCCGGAGCCATTGCGCCACGGGTGACGCGGCAACGCCGGCGGCCCAGATGATGGTGCGGGTCATCAGGCGTTTGTCGCCATAGCTGACCCCGTCCGCATCGATTTTCGATACCGGTTTCCCGAGTTCCACTTCCACGCCCATGCGGTGCAGGGCATCAAGCGTGTAGCGCGACAGGTCCGGATCGAAATTGAGCAGCACCCGGTCGGCGCCCTCGATGAGCACGACCCTCAAATCGTCGGGCGAAAGGGTGTTGAACTGTCCGCGGATGCTGGCGCGCCCCAATTCGACTATGGCGCCGGCCAGTTCCACCCCCGTCGGCCCGGCGCCGATGATGGCAAAGGTCAACAGCGCCCGGCGCTGCTCCGGATCAGTTTCGCGCTCCGCCGCTTCAAGGGCGAGCAGCAGCTTGCGGCGGATGGCTGTGGCGTCTTCGACAGTCTTGAGGCCCGGCGCGTGCTGCTCCCATTCATCATGGCCGAAATAGGCATGTTGCGCGCCGGTCGCCAACACCAGGACATCATACGGCTCCTGCGTGCCGTCTTCGAGCAGCACCGCCCGTTTGTCCGTATTCACGCCAGTGACCGTGGCCATCAGGACGCGGGTGTTCTTCTGGTTGCGCAGCAGGTGGCGGATCGGCCAGGCCACTTCCGAGGGACTGAGGGCGGCGGTGGCGACCTGGTAGAGGAGGGGTTGAAACAGGTGATGATTACGCCGGTCGATCAGGACGATCTCGGCGTCCGCGCCCTTGAGGGCCTTTGCGGTGGCCAGGCCCCCAAAACCGCCTCCGACAATGACGATGCGGGGTTTTGGACTGGTCATGGTCTGCTCCCTGGCCCGGGGTTGCGGCCTAGCTGGCGACCTGCCCCTGCCAGCTTTGGATATAGGCCTCCAAGCCCGCTGCGTGCAGGGGCGACAGCGCATTGCTGCTGCCCGTCTGGGGCAGGGTGCCTCCGAACAACAGGCTCGCGCCCAGGCTGGTTCCGGTCGCATCACCCGAAAGGAAAACCGGCACGCCGGCAAGTTTTGCCAGAGCCTCTCCGAACAGGCGGTTGCGGGCCAATGGACCCTCGATGGTGATGGAACGGCCGAGCCCACAGAGATCAAGGCAGGTGCGCGCCATGAGGGCGAGGTAGAGCGAGGCCGCCGCAGTGCGCTGCCCCGGTGTCAGGCCATCCGGGTCATGGCTCCAGGCGCCGTCATGCCCCGGGAAAGGCCCCACGCCGGGCGTGAAACTGGGCAGAGCCATGATCCGGTTGGTAACGACATGGGCGATGTCGTCTTCGCTGGGTTCGACGATTTCGGGCACCAGGCCGTCGAACTCCCGGCCACCCATGAAGCGGGCGGTGGGCACGGCCCGGCCGAATGCATCGACATTGGCCAGGCTGTCCCGCCTGGCATCGAGGGCGCCCGTATCGCCACCCACGGTCATCAGAATGGTCCAGGTGCCGGTGGACACGATGGTGAATGGCGGCTCGTGCGCGCCAAGATGTGGAACCAGGGACGCATTGGAATCGTGAATGCCGCAGGCGACGGGAACCGGGCCGGGCAGGCCGATACGTTCGACAAGGTCCGCCCGCAGGGGGCCGAGTGCCGAGGCCGCTGGGCGCACCGGCGGGAACAGGTGCGCCCAGTCCATGGTGGTGATGAGGCTGGAAAATGTTCCCTGCGCCGGGGCCCACAGGTCCGTATGGCAGCCAAGGGAGGTAACCTCGCTGGCGAGGACACCGGTCAAGCGCCAGGCCCAGTACTGCGGATAGGTCAGGATTGCCGTGACTTGAGCAAACCTGTCGGGCCAGGTCTGCGCCTGCCAGAAAATCTGCGCGCCCAGATTGAGCCCGACGGGCAGGGCGGGCGACAGGCTTTCCGAGAATGGCGGGCGCCGCGCATCGTAGTCGGCGCGCGAGGCATCGGGGCCGGACCACTCGTAGTCGAGGACAGGCAAAGCGAGGCCATCCCCGGCAACAAGGGCAGCGCAGGCCCCGTGCGTGGTGATCGAGATGCCGTCCACGCCGTTTTCGGCCTGCAGCGCCGCCAGGCTCTCGAGCACGAAATCCCAGAGCCCTTCGACGTCCATGTGCGGATAAAGATCGTCCGTCAGCACCGTGTTCGGGCGGCTGCGGGCGCCCAGTTGTGTGCCGCTGGAGCCCTCGATCAACACGACCTTGGCATTGGTCTTGCCGATATCGATGACGGCGATGTGGCGAGGATTGAGCTGGGTCATGTCTTGCAGGTCCGTTGCACCTGCGACTTAACCCAAAATGCGCCGTCTCGCCACCGCTAACATGTTAGCCTATTTGACGATGAGCACCGGAATGTCGGAATGGGCGAGCACTTCTGCCGCCTGGCTGCCCAGCAACAGGCGCCCCAGGCCACGCCGGCCGTGCGATCCCATGACGATCAGGTCGCCCTGATGTTCCTTGGCCGCATGCAGGATGCCTTCGGCGGCGGGGCTATTGGCCACATGCACGCCTTCACATCTCCAGCCGCCGGCTTCGACCTGCCTGGTCGCCTCCCGAAGAGTGCCCTCGGCCGACTGCGCCTTGGCCTTTTCGAGCTCTTCGATGACCGATCCGGTGTCGACCATCATGATTTCGGCGCCCGGGGCGACGATGATCGAGGGGTCCGTGACGGTGACCAGTGTCAGTTTGGCGCTGAGCCTTTTGGCCAGGTCGATCGCATGATCGAGCGCCTTGCTGCTGAGCTCCGATCCGTCGACGGCACAGAAAATCCTGGAATACATGGCGAACTCCTTTGACGCTGATTGTTCCCACTCTCGATCAACGTTCGAGACCTGGCATTGATCCAGATCACCCCGATTTCGATCCATGTTTCGCGCACAGGCCCGCTATTCCCGCGAGTTTGAATGACATTTCTGATCCTGGGCTGTATGACGGCGCCGATGAGTACACACACCGATTTCCAACGCGGCCCCCTGGGCGCGGACGGGAGCGCCCCATCGCTCCGCCAGTCCCGGCGCTTTTCCGTGGCGCCGATGATGGACTGGACGGATAGGCATTGCCGCTACCTGCACCGGCTGCTGACCCGGCATGGCCTGCTGTTCACCGAAATGGTCAATAGCGGCGCCGTGGTGCATGGGGATGCGGAGCGGCACCTGCGCTTCGATGACGTCGAACACCCGGTGGCTCTGCAATTGGGCGGGTCCGACCCGCGCGAACTGGCCGAGGCCAGCCGCATCGCCACGACCTTTGGCTACGATGAAATCAACCTCAATGTCGGCTGTCCGTCCGACCGCGTCCAGTCGGGCCGTTTCGGCGCCTGCCTCATGGCCGAGCCAGAGCTGGTGGCCGACTGTGTGCGGGCCATGCGCGATGCCACGGACCGGCCGGTGACCGTAAAGTGCCGGATCGGGATCGACGATCAGGATACCGAGGAAAGCCTCGACCGCTTTGCCGACGCGATGGTCGCGGCGGGTGTCGATGCGCTTTATGTCCATGCACGCAAGGCCTGGCTCAAAGGGCTCAGCCCGAAGGAAAACCGGACGATCCCGCCTCTGGACTATCCGCGTGTCTATCGGCTGCGCCAGCGGCTCGCGCCACTGCCGGTGATGATCAACGGCGGCATCGAGACGCTGGAACAGGTGGCGGCTCACCTGCCGCTGACCGACGGCGTCATGCTCGGCCGCGCCGCCTATCACAACCCGATGCTGCTGGCCGATATCGACCGGCTGGTCTTTGGTGTCGAGCGGGATAGTCCGGGGCTGGAAGCACTGATTGCCGCCATGGCCGACTATGCCGAGGGTCAGTTGGCAGAGGGCCAGCGTCTCAATGGCATTGCCCGGCACATGCTGGGGCTGGCCAATGGCCGGCCGGGTGCCCGCCAGTTCCGCCAGGTCATGAGCGTCGATGCCTGCCGCAAGGGCGCCGGCCCGGAGGTTTTCCTGCGCGCATTGGCAGCAGTGGACCTCAGCGATCTGGCCCGTGCCGGTTAGAGCGTTTTCAAGAAAAGTGGACACCACTTTTCTGGTTCGAAAACGCGACCAATGTCCTAGTCGGTCAATTCGAGGGCGTTCTGCGTGACCGAATAGCGGCTGAGGGTTTCAAGAAAGGTCATGCCGAGAAGGCTTGTGTCCAGGGCCCCCGCCTCGGTAACGAAAGCGGTGACGTTGCGGCGCACAATGCCGCCGACCTCGATCTGGTCCAGCCGGGTTCGCGCGGCCATGCCTTGCCCATTGGCGGTGGAGACGGGCACCACATACCGTAGATTGGCCGTATCGATGCCGGCTGCGCGGGCATCGGCAATGGTCAGAACCACGGCGCTGGCGCCCGTGTCGAAGACCATCGGCGTGACATGGCCGTTGATATTGGCATTGACCTCGAAATGACCGCCGCGCCCCCGCCGGAAGGTTGCCGTGCCGGCTTCTGCATCGACCAGGGCCACGCCCGGCTGGATTTCGCCGGCGACGCGATTGAATACCCCCATCAGTTCGTCGCGATAAGCATAGCCGACCATGACCACGGCAAACAGGCCAACCCAGAGCACGACGCCTCCGACCAGCTCCCGCGCCCGATGGCGCCGGGCGAACATGCCCCCGGCAAAGATGATCAGCAGGATGACCAGAGGCACCAGTTGCGCCGTTTGCATCTGGCTGAGGCCAGCCAGGCTACCGGCATCCGCCCCGATGATGAGGACGATGCCCAAGGCGACGAGAATGGCGAGGCCGACAAAGAACATGAATTTTCCAGGCTGCGCGGATGTAGTCCAATACCGATTAAGGAGATCGCTGCGCTGATTTCAAGGCAGAAGGGCAGACCGTTTCACCAGCTTGGTCCTTTGCTCGATTGCCATTTGGCTCGATCTGGGCAACAAGGCCGCCAATCTCAAGCCTCAGGTTCCGCCCATGTCCGCCGAAAATTCCGTCTTCTCCGACATAGTCGAGCTGCTCATTGCCGTGCCCGATGGCGATGACGGCGCGGTAGCCGCTATTCGTGAGCGCGAGGCAGGCCTGAGCAAGCCTGTCGGGTCGCTGGGGCAACTGGAAGGGCTGGTCGAGTTTCTGGCCCGCTGGCAGCATCGGAGCAAGCCCAGGCTCGACAATCCGATGGTGACAATCTTTGCGGCCAGCCACGGCGTGGCGGCAGAGGGCGTTTCGGCCTGGCCGGCCCGCGCCATGCCGCAGATGGTGGCCAACATGACCAATGGCGGGTCCGCCATTTCGCAGATCTGCGCGCTGCACGAACTCAACCTGCGGGTGTTCGAACTGGCGCTGGAACTGCCCACCGGCGACATCACCCGCGAAGCCGCGCTTGACGAGCAGATGTGCGCCGCCACCATCGCCTACGGGATGGAAGCGGTGGCCGGGCGCCCGGACCTGGTTTGCCTTGGCGAGATCGGTATCGGCAATACGGCCTCGGCAGCTGCGATCTTTGCGGCGCTTTACGGCGGCAGCGGCGCGGAGTGGGCCGGGCGCGATGCGGGCCTTGATGATGCGGGATTGGCCCGCAAGATTGCCGCTGTCGACGCCGCGCTGGCGCTTCACCGCCCCCAGATCGATGGTCCGCTTTCCATCCTGTCCCGCCTAGGCGGCCGCGAAATCGCCGCTTCGCTTGGCGCGATCATCGCCGCCCGCCACCAGAAGACCCCGGTCATCATCGATGGTTATGTGGCAACGGCCGCGGCAGCCATCGCTCACGCCATCAACCCTGCGGCCATCAACCATTGCCTGTTTGCCCATGTTGCGGCCGACAAGGGCCATGCTTCTGCCCTGGCGCGCATGGGCCAGACCGGCCTGCTGGATCTGGGAATCGGGCTCGGCGAAGGCACCGGCGCTGCTCTCGCGGCCGTGCTGGCCAAGACCGCGCTCCACGTCCACAACGCCATGGCGACGCTTGAGACTGCCGGGATCAGCCGGCCTGACGGTGGTTGACTGAATCGGGCACCATGATGCGTCCGAACTCGCGCACCAGCGCCAGTTCCAGCTTGCCCGCTTCCGCCATGGCGGTCAGCACCGACAGGGCCTCGAGCGGCGTCTTCGGCGGCTTATAGGCCCGCCGCTCCACCAGGGCCGCATAGACATCGGCGATGGTGACAATGCGGGTGAGGTCGTCGATCTGCGAGCCGGAGAGGCCGTCGGGATAGCCGCTGCCATCGAGAAATTCGTGATGCGAGCGCACGCTGCGCAGCGTGTCGGGCGCGATTCTGCTGCGCCGCACGAGGTAGTCGTAACCGGCGACCGGGTGCTGGCGCATGATCTGCATCTCCTCGGTGGAGAGCGCGCCCGGCTTGTCGAGAATGTCGAGCGGAATAGCCGCCTTGCCGATATCGTGCAGCAGGCCGGCGGCCGTGATCGTGACCACGTCACTGCGCCGCATCCCGGACTTGCGGGCAAAGGCCGACGCTGTCGCCGTCACCAGCATGCAGTGCTGGAACGTGCCGACATGGTGGCCGCGAACCGCGTTCATCCATTCCTGGATGCCAGCCTGGTCGATGGCATCGGCGATGATGCCGCTGGTATTGGTCATGCCATTGGTGTCGAACACCTGGTCTTCCACCAGGCTGCGGAAACTGTCGTCGAGGGCTTCGACGCCCATATCGATCGAGTGCTTGACCGTATCGCCTGCAGTGACGCTGAAATGGGCTTCGATAGCCCGGAAAATGGCGTCGGGCCGGCTGCGGGACGACATGATGGCGTCGGCGCCGAGCTGCCGTGCATTCGCGGCCACGACGCCGGTTTCGGTGTCGGCCAGAAAGATGCGGCAGCCGAGGCCGCGGCGCTGCAGCAGTGTCTTGAGATGGCGCATGGTGGAGGCGCTGCGCAGATCGACGTCGAAGACGATGTTGGGATCCTGCGCCAGGTCCGCGTCGGTGAGCGTGCGCACCCCCGTCGGCTCGGTCATGAGCTGGCGGGCAAAGGTCTTGTACTCGAGAGAATTGGGTGTTTCCGTGACGTAGAGAAGACCCCGACGATAATTGTCCCGCACTATAGTCCCCCCAAGTGAAACTACTATTGGGGTGTCAACTTGCCAGAGTGTTAATCGTTCACTCGGTTAGCCAGCTTCGGAATAAATTTCCAGCCGGCTGCGGCGTTCGACGACTGGTGCCAGGGCATCCATGACCCGGGCGCGCGGGAAGGTCGCGATCACTTCTGTGCCGAAACGCAGTTTGGAGAACAGGTCGAACCGGCCCTGATGCAGGTCCATGATCTTCTGCACGATCGGCAGACCCAGCCCGGCGCCCTGCTCGGCGGTCTTCTGGGCCAGGGAGCCCTGGCCGAACGAGGACAGTACGGTCTCGATTTCGTTTTCGGGAATGCCCGGACCATTGTCCTTGACCGAAATCATCTGCCCGCCATCGCCGCTGCGTTGCACGACCAGCGTGACGCGACCCTGTTGGGGTGTGAACTTAATGGCATTGGACAAGAGATTGAGCACGATCTGGCGGATGGCGCGCTCGTCGCCCCATAGACGCGGGAGATTGTCGCCATAGCTGAAGATCAGCTCGATGCCCTTGGACTTGGCGCGCAGCTCCATCATCCGGCGGCAGTCTTCGGCGATATCGATCAGCGACACCACCTCTTCGTTCAACTCGTACTTGCCGGCCTCAATGCGGCTGAGGTCGAGCAGTTCGTTGATCAGGTTGAGCAGGTGCTGGCCGCTGGCATGGATATCGCCGGCATATTCCTTGTACTGGGGCACATTATGCGAGCCCAGGAGCTCGGCCTTGAGCACTTCGGAAAAGCCGATGATGGCATTGAGCGGCGTGCGCAGTTCATGGCTCATCGTCGCCAGGAACTGGCTCTTGGCGATATTGGCCTGCTCGGCATGGCGCCTGGCCTCGTCCGACATGATCCTTGCCTCTTCAAGCTCGGCAATCAGTCGGTCCTTTTCGGCCTGGTGGTCGACGGTTTCGAGTTCGGAGCCATGAAGCTGGCGCGCCAGATAGACAAAGAAGATTTCGGCACAGATCACCACCGCAGCAAGCACATAGGTCAGCGTTCCGCCCAGGGCCAGCAGGGTGAGGGAGACGGTGACGGTCACCGGCAGGGTGCTCATCAGGGTCGCCGGGGGCAGGGTATGGGTGGCCACCGCATTGGCGGCAATGCTGACCAGCACCATCGCAAAGATGACCGGAGCCAGGTCGGGGGAGTCTCCGACAAGGGTAAAGAGCGCCAGAAGCGACAGCGAGAAGCCCACGGTCGTTTCCCCGGCGACAAAAGCGGTGGTCCAGCGGGCGGCATTGAACTTGGCCGGATCGCTATGCTTGAAGCGCCGTGCCAGCATGGCGACGACGAGAAGACCGGCAATGACGAGGCCCGCCCAGAAGGCGGCGATGGGGCCCGGAACCCAGAAGCTCGCCATGAAGGCCATCAGGCCCACGACCGCGGCCATCGGCAGGGCTGTGGCCACGCGCGAGCTTGCATAGTCCTGGATGAGTTCGAAGTCGTAATCCGCCCGCGTGCCCGAGCTGGACGTCAGGCGCTGACGCGCATCCGAAACGGCGCTCGCGGTGCGCCTGGGGTCGCGACCCAGCGCATTGCGAACATTGTCGGCAATGTCCGTTCTCGGCGGCATTTACACGTACTCGTACTCGAAAGCGCAAAGGTAGAACGCAAGCGCTGCTATTCCGCTCGACACTAGAGATGGCGTGGTTAATAGCGCGTGAAACTGGACCGGGGTGGCTAGGGCCTCTGCGGATGTGTCCCCGGTTCACCTTGTGTTATGGTTAACAAGGCGTTAGCGAATAGCGCCAAACCGTCGGCGCAATTTTATTGCGCGAGCTTGGGCAATGTGGCACTCATTGCGGGCCGCGGGGGCGGCTTTTCTGTTCTTTGAGCAATCTCATTCCAGGAGCATGTTGTGGCACTCGACAAGATCGACCGGAAAATCCTGACCATTCTGCAAAAGGATGCGACCATGCCGGTGGCCGAGATCGGCCGCAAAGTGGGGCTCAGCACCACGCCCTGCTGGCGTCGTATCCAGAAGATGGAAGAGGACGGGGTCATCCAGCGCCGCGTAGCGGTGCTCGACCCGGCAAAGGTCAATGTCGGGGTGACCGTGTTCGTGTCGGTCAAGACCAACGAGCACAATGACGCCTGGATGCGCAAGTTCGCCGGCGTCATCGAGGAGTTCCCCGAGGTGGTGGAATTCTACCGCATGAGCGGCGACGTGGATTACCTGATGCGCGTCGTGGTGCCCGATATCGGCGCCTATGACTCCTTCTACAAACGGCTGATCGCGCGGATCAACCTGACCGATGTGAGTTCGGCCTTTGCCATGGGCCAGATCAAGTACACCACGGCCCTGCCTCTCGATTTCGCGCTGGTCGTGGACGACGACAAGTAGATCATGCTGATCGGCTTTGAACATGTCGGCATGACCGTCTCGGACATGGACCGGGCAATCGACTTCTATTGTGGCCTTCTCGGGCTGACCCTGCGCTATCGGAAGCGCAATGCCGGTGGCGAAGTCGCCTTTGTCGATGCGGGCGGCGGTATGCTGGAAATGGTGGCACCCGACAATGAAGTCGGCCGTTTCCGCGACGTCCCCACGTCCGAGGCCGGCCTGCGGCATGTGACGCTGGCCTATGACAATGTGGACGAGATGATCGCCCTGCTTCAGGCAAAGGGCGTGGAAATCGCCGAGCGCCCCAGGGACGCCCATAACAAAGCGATGATCAGCCGCGTGGCCTTTGTCCGCGACCCCGACGGGGTGCTCGTCGAGCTCATCGAGCGGGCTGCGGACCGTTAGCGAGTTTCGCCTGTGAACTGAATTGTCGCCCCTATCGCCCCCTCGCCCCTAAGGGGAGAGGGTTGGGGTGAGGGGTGAAAACCTCTCGGCTTGATCACAAGTCTGAACCCCTCATCCGGCGCTTCGCGCCACCTTCTCCCCTCAGGGGAGAAGGGAAGAATTCCGCCGATTTACGCCAATCGTGATGATATCTAGACCCCAAGCTGGCGCCCGAGCTCCCGGCAGCGCTGAAAAGCCCAGTCTGCGGTACGATTGTCGCCAGCCTGGAGGGCCTCCGAAAGCGTTTCGAGACCGATGCGCAACTGGTAGCCCAGAAGTTTATCCGCTTCGGCCAACAGGTGCGGCGCTTCCGTTTCAAAATATCGGCATTGCTGCTCCATGCAGTCGAGCCAGTCGCGCCAGAACAGGATGTTGGCCAAGTCGTAGTCCGGGTCGCCCAGCTTGGCTTCGGACCAGTCAATGAGGCCGGTCACCGTACCATCGGCCACCAACACATTGTTGCTGCCGAAGTCACCATGAATGAGCCCGCGCCGATCGGGCAGATCCTCAGACCATCGCGCGAGGCCACTGGCCAAAGTGCCTATTTCGACGGCCTGCGCAGCAGGGGCAAGGCCCGCCCAGTCGACCTGCGATGGGAGGGCGAAAAAATCCCGCCAATGCGCAAGCGGCGCCGCGCCTGAACCATCCATCGATCCGAAGCCGGAGGGGCCGGCAAGCTCGGTCAGGGACAGGCCCTCGAGGACGTCCTGAACGGCCTGCCCATAGGCATAGGCGCCACCCGGCGGCAGCGCCTGCAGCGTATCGCCAGGTAATTTGGCGGAAATGCATAGCCAGTCCCGGCCGCAGGGTGCGATCAGGTGCACCTCAGGTATTGGCAGGCGCTGCGCGAACCGGTTCGCGGCCAACCGGTCCTTGTCGAAGCCGCCCCGCTGCCGGTTGACGCGCAGCACATAGGGCCCGCCCGAGGCCAGGAAGGCGTAGGCCCTCGACTCTTCGCCTTCGACCAGCGGGGAAAGTTCAGAAAAGTCCGGAAATTGCGCCGCCAGGACCTGCCGGATGACGGCAAGGTCCGGGTTCGGCTTAGCCACCGGTGAGGCTCATATGCCGTGCCACGGCCGGCTGGGGATGCGCACGGTCGATGACGAAATCATGTCCCTTGGGCTTGATCAGCATGGCATGGTCGAGCGCGGCATTGAGGCCATCAAAGCCGTCCTGACGATAGGCATCGCGCAGGTTGACCTGATCGTCCTGGCCGAGACAGAGAAACAACTGGCCAGTGGCAGTCAGGCGGACCCGATTGCAGCTTTCGCAGAAATTGTGGCTCATCGGCGTGATGAAACCCAGGGTGCCGCCGGTTTCCGAAACATGCACATAGCGCGCCGGCCCGCCCGTGCGCTGATCGAGCCGGGTGAGCGTGTAGCGCGCCGAAAGCGCCTCGTGCAATTGCCGCAGGGGCAGGTAGGTATCCACCCGGTCGATCCCCACCTCGCCCAGCGGCATGCCTTCGATCAGCGTCAGGCCCATGCCCTTGCCATGGGCCCAGTGCATCATCGGCTCGATCTCGTCGTCGTTGACGCCGCGCATGGCCACCATGTTGATCTTGACGGCGAGATCGGACTGCTGGGCTGCATCGATCCCGGCAAGCACATCGTCGAGACGTCCCCGGCGGGTGATCGTGGCGAAGCGCTGATGGTCGAGCGTATCGAGTGACACGTTGATCCTTCGGATGCCGGCCGCGGCCAGGCCCCGCGCATGGCGCACCAGCTGGCTGCCATTGGTGGTGACGGTCAACTCATCAAGGCCCTTGCCGAGATGGGACCCCAGCCGGTCCACCAGGGTCATGATGTCGCGCCGAACCAGCGGCTCGCCCCCGGTCAGCCTGATCTTGGTGGTGCCCCGGGCAATAAAGGCGCTGGCGAAGGCGTCGATTTCCTCAAAGCTCAGCACGTCCTTGCGGGGCAGGAATGTCATGTCCTCGGACATGCAATAGACGCAGCGGAAGTCGCAGCGATCCGTCACCGAAATGCGCAGGTAGGAAATCCTGCGCCCGAAGGTGTCGACAAGCGGGCCTGGGGAAGTGGCGTTCGTGGTCATGGGCCAAATCTAGTGCTGCCCGACGGCATTGCAAAGCGGCAAACAAAAAGGCCGCCCTCGGGCGGCCTTCAAACAGGTTTTGGCGGTCCTAGTGGCGAACCACGATCTGGGCGCCGACCTGTACGCGATTGTAGAGATCAATGACGTCCTCATTTGTCATGCGGATGCAGCCGGAGGAGACGGCCTGACCAATGGTCCAGGGCTCGGAGGTGCCGTGAACGCGGTAGAGGGTCGACCCGATATAGAGCGCGCGGGCGCCCAGCGGATTGTCCGGGCCACCGGGCATGTAGGCCGGCAGATCGGGGACGCGCTTGCGCATGGCCGGGGGCGGGGTCCAGCCGGGCCACTCGGCCTTGCGGGTGATGCGATTGGTGCCGGACCAGGTGAAGCCGTCACGGCCAACGCCGACGCCGTACTTCATGGCCTTGCCGTCTTCGAGGACCAGGTACAACCGGCGTTCACCAGTCTCGATCACGATCGAGCCGGGGCGCAGCGTGGTTTCGTAATCCACGACCTGTTTCCGGATGGGGCTGCCGCCGCGCGAACTGGTCGCCGACCGCTCTTCGAACTTGTTGGTATCGGGGTTGTACCAGAGCGCGGCACTTGCCGGCCCCGCTACGGCGAGGGACAGCAGAAGCGCCACCGCCATCGATATTGCCACTTTGAAAATATTCATCCGTCCACTGGCCTCTGAATTGGGCGGCTTGACTGATTCGAAGCTGCCTTAATTGACGCTAATTACGGGGATTGCCCGGATTGGAAAAGACGAGGTGCCTTGTTTTGGTCACTTGTGCCCCATCGTTGCCATATTGTGTTGCCGCGCGGTTACAGTTGGCGTTCACGAACTGGTGATCGAACGGTCCCTCGCGCCTTGACATGCGGCCTCTGTGCCTGCCAAACGGCAGGGGATTGTGGAGGAAGGCATGAGCGAGACCCTCAAGCGGCAAGCAGCGGCCATGGCTCTGGCCGAAATTCGCTCCGGCATGCGCGTCGGATTGGGGACGGGCTCGACGGCACGTCACTTCGTCGATCTGCTCGGCGAAAAGGTCGCGCAGGGCCTGGACGTGGTGTGTGTGCCGACCTCGGAGGCAACGGATCGCCAGGCGCGCGATCTGGGCATCGTGATTTCGGATCTGGAGACGCTGGACCGGCTCGACGTCACCGTCGATGGCGCGGACGAGATCGATCCGGCGCTGAACCTGATCAAGGGTGGCGGCGGCGCGCTTCTGCGCGAAAAGATCGTGGCGGCATCGTCCGGTGCGATGATCGTCATTGCCGATTCAAGCAAGCTGGTCGAGGCGCTGGGGCAGTTTCCCCTGCCGATCGAAGTCAACCGCTTCGGCCTTGGCGCCACCCGGCGCGCCGTGGCCGAGGTCGTGGCTGCCCACAAGGCCCAGGGCGATCTCGTCCTGCGTGGCGCTGACCGGCAGGACCCGTTCGTGACCGATGGCGGTCACCTCATCCTCGATGCTTTTTTTGGCCGCATTTCAAATCCAGAAGCACTTTCGAGGGATTTGCTGGACATTCCAGGGGTCGTTCAGCACGGGCTTTTTCTGAATATGTGCAGCAAGGCTTATGTGGCCACGCCAGATGGCGTAAAGGTACTGCAAAACCGCAACTGACCAAAGCGTGGATCGGGACAAGATGGCATTCTGGAAAAATACGAAGCTGGTGCGCGGCGCCAAACTGGCAATCGGCGCGGCCCTGGCAGCAGGCATGATCGGCATGGCGGCCCCGGCAATCGCGCAGGAGGTTGCTCCCGAGCAGCTGGCTCTGGCGCGCAAGTATATCGACCTGACCGACCGTGGCGCCATTTTCGAGGTGACCGTGGTGGAGACGGGCATCCAGACCATGCGCCAGATCGTGCTGCAGGACCCTGAACTGGCCGACGTCGTGACCGAGGTTATCGGTGAAGTGGTCAAGGAATATAATGGGCGCAAGGGCGAACTGCTTGACCAGTTTGCGCGTGTCTATGCCATCCGCTTCACGGCAGAAGAACTCCAGCAGATCGTGACTTTCTACGAGTCCCCGGTTGGCCAGAAGCTGGCGCAGTCCAACCAGGAAATGAACGCGGATCTGCAGCGCGTGCTGCAGGTCTATACCAATACGCTCAAGAGCGAATTCTTTGCCAAGGTGCGCACCCAGTTGCGCAGCCGTGGCGTCGAGCTCTGATCGCTGCTTCCGACAGCATCCGGACCCCGCCTTGTGCGGGGTCTTTTTTTATGTCACGACGCGCCCTACATCCATCGTAAACAGACGATGGATTGCGACACGGTGAATTGGGGGAACGGAACATGAGCTACGATTACGATCTGCTCGTCATTGGCGCAGGCTCCGGTGGTGTCCGCGCTGCACGCATGGCCGCCACCTATGGGGCAAAGGTTGCCATCATCGAGGAATTCCGTGTCGGCGGCACCTGCGTCATTCGCGGTTGCGTGCCCAAGAAGCTCTATGTCTATGCGGCCCGGTTCCAGGACCAGTTCGATATCGCGAGCAGCTTCGGCTGGCAGGTGGATGCCCGTTTCGACTGGGCCACGCTCGTCGCCAACAAGGAAAAGGAAATCACCCGGCTCGAGGCGGCCTATACCGCCAATCTCGAAAAGCCGGGTGTCGAGGTCATCAAGGATCGGGCCGTGGTCACCGGCCCCAACAGCGTCAAGCTGGTCGGCGAGGGCAGGGGGCTGACGGCGAGGTACCTGCTGGTGGCCACCGGTGCGCGGCCATTCATTCCCGACGTGCCGGGTGCCGAATTCGGCATCACCTCCAACGAAGCGTTCGACCTGCCGGAACTGCCGCACTCCATCCTCATCGAGGGTGGCGGCTATGTCGCCGTGGAATTTGCCACCATCTTCGCCGGGCTCGGGGTCCATACGACCCTGGTCTATCGCGGCGATTGCCTGTTGCGTGGTTTTGATGAGGATATGCGCCGTGGCCTCGAAGCCGGGCTCACCGATCGCGGCATTCGCATCATCTATCAGACGACCATCGCCTCCATGGCCAAGCCGGATGAGGATGTGCTGGTCACCTTCAGTGACGGCGTGACTGCGCCCTATGGTGCCGTGATGTTTGCCACCGGCCGCGTGCCCAATACCGATGGCCTCGGCCTCGAAACGGCAGGGCTCGCTACCGACGAAAAGGGCACGATAGCGGTCGACGCCTATTCGCAGAGCAAGGTGCCCTCCATCTACGCGGTGGGCGATGTCACCGGCCGGGCGCAACTGACCCCGGTAGCGATCCGCGAAGGCTGGTATTTTGCCGAGACGGTCTTCAACAACAATCCGCTGTCGGTCGATCACGGCCTGATCCCCACCGCAGTGTTCGCGGAACCCGAGATCGGCACTGTCGGGCTGACTGAGGCCGAGGCGGCGACGCATGGCGACATTGATGTCTATGTGGCCCGCTTCCGGCCGATGCAGAACACCCTTTCCACCCGCACCGAACGCATGGTTCTCAAGCTGATCACCGAGAAGGATGGCGGGCGGGTCCTTGGCGTTCACATCCTGGGGCCGTCTGCCGCCGAGATGATTCAACTGGTGGCGGTGCCGATGGGCATGGGGGCAAATAAGGCCGATTTCGATCGCGCCATTGCCCTCCATCCCTCGGCGGCGGAAGAACTCGTCACGTTCAAGGGACCGTCATATATCTATCGTAACGGCACCAAGGTCTGACCTCTTGCCGCTTGGCAGGCCGGTCAAGCCTTGCTAGACCCCGCCCGGGTACCGCGTTTGCCCGTAAGATGTGAGACTGATGATGACCACCTGGACACCCAATTCCTGGCGCGAAAAGCCCATTCAGCAGGTCCCTGCCTATCCGGATGCGGCTGTACTGGGGGAAGCCGAGCGGCAACTCACCAGTTTTCCGCCCCTGGTCTTTGCCGGCGAGGCCCGTGAGCTCAAGTCCCGCCTGGCGGCCGTGTCGCGGGGCGAGGCCTTCCTGCTCCAGGGCGGGGATTGTGCCGAAAGCTTTGCCGAGCATGGCGCCGATCACATCCGCGACTTCTTCCGCGTGTTCCTGCAGATGGCCGTGGTCCTGACCCATGGTGCCGCCAAGCCCGTGGTCAAGGTGGGACGCGTTGCCGGCCAGTTCGCCAAGCCGCGCTCGGCCGATACTGAGACAATCGACGGCGTTGAGCTGCCCAGCTATCGCGGCGACATCATCAACGACATCGGCTTTACCGAAGCCTCGCGCGTGCCCGATCCCAACCGGATGCTCATGGCCTACCGCCAGTCGGCGGCGACCCTCAACCTTTTGCGCGCCTTCTCCATGGGCGGCTATGCCGAACTCACGCGTATCCACGAATGGACCATGGGCTTCATGAAGGGGTCGAGCTGGGATACCCGGTTCGAGGAAGTGGCGCGCCGCATCGACGATGCCATCACCTTCATGTCGGCGCTGGGCCTGACGCCGGAAAATACCCCGGCCCTCAAGCAGACCAGCTTCTACACCAGCCACGAAGCGCTGCTCCTGGGCTATGAGGAAGCGCTGACCCGCCGGGATTCGATCACCAACAAGTGGTACGCCACCTCCGGCCATATGCTGTGGATCGGCGATCGCACCCGCAATCCCGACCATGCCCATGTCGAGTATTTCGCCGGCATCAACAATCCGATCGGCCTCAAATGCGGTCCGAGCCTGAGCAATGATGACCTGCTGCGCCTGCTGGATCGGCTCAATCCGACCGACGAGGCTGGACGCATCACCCTGATTTCCCGCTTTGGCGCCGACAAGGTGCAGGAACACCTGCCGCGCCTCATCGAGACGGTGCAGCGCGCCGGCCGCACGGTCGTCTGGTGCTGCGACCCGATGCACGGCAATACCATCAAGGCCTCGACCGGCTACAAGACCCGTCCGTTCGACCGGGTCCTGGCCGAAGTCCGCGGCTTCTTCGAGGTGCATCGCGAAATGGGCACCTATGCCGGCGGCGTGCACATCGAGATGACCGGCGACGACGTGACCGAATGTGTTGGCGGCCATTCGGCTGTCACCGAGGCCACCCTTTCGGACCGTTATCACACCTATTGCGATCCGCGCCTCAATGCCACGCAGGCCCTTGAACTGGCCTTCCTTGTGGCCGACGAACTGCATGCGCAGAAGCCGCCGCGCCAGGTACAACTCGCCGGGGAATAATTTCATCTCCCCGGTGAACCGGGCGCCAAATCCGTGCGTTATGGAAAAGCGTCTGGTCCTGTCCGTTCGGCTGGCGCCGTCAGTGTGTCGCGGCGGATGAGTTGATCATGCCCAAATCGCTATTCCCCCAGGCCACACCGGAAACGCGCGCGCGCCTGGAGCAGGACCCCACGCTCAAGCTGATCAACGACTACGACTGGACCCAGAATCCGCTTGGTCCCATTCCCGATTGGCCGGATAGCCTCAAGGGTTCGGTGCGGACCATGATGGTTGCCGCGACCCCCATGGTCATGCTGGTCGGCGAACAGGCTATCCTCATCTACAACGACGCCTATGCGCGGTTCGCGGGACAACGTCACCCCGCCATTTTCGGCATGCCGACGCTTGAGGCGTGGCCGGAAATCGCTGATTTCAACCGGGTCAATATCGAGCGCGGCCTGCGTGGCGAATCCTGGATGCTCCACGACCAGGAGCTGGTGCTCAACCGGCACGGTCAGCTGGAATCGGGCTGGATGGACCTCAATTACAGCCCGATTGTTGGCGAAGACGGCCACTCCATGGGCACGCTGTGCATGGTGCTCGAAACCACCGATCGCGTGATGGCCGAGCGGGCCCTCGCACGCAGCGAAGAGCGTCTGACCCTGGCCCTGACCGGGTCCAATCTCGTCGGTACCTGGGATTGGGACGTGGTCAATGACGTGGTCACCTCCGATGACCGGTTCGCCGCTCTCTTCAACATCGATCCGCTGCGCGCCGGGTTGGGCGTGAAGATTGGTGAATTCATGCGCGCCATCCACCCTGATGATGCTGTAAGGGTTGGGGCAGAGATCGATGCCGCGCTGCGCGGGGAAAGTGATTTCCGCTCCGAGTACCGGCTGGTCTCGCCCGGCGGCGAGGTGCGTTGGGTCGTGGCCTCCGGCCGTGTGCGCTTCGATGCCAATGGTACGGCCGTCCGCTTCCCCGGCATCGTCGTCGACCTGTCCGAACAGAAGCGGGTCTCCGAGGCCCTGTCGGAAAGCGAATTGCGGTTCCGTACCCTGGCCGACACCATGCCGCAAATGGTGTGGTCGACGCTGCCCGACGGCTTTCACGACTACTACAATGCGCGCTGGTATGAGTTTACCGGCGTCCCTGCCGGTTCAACTGATGGCGAAGGCTGGAACGGCATGTTCCACCCCGATGACCAGGATCGGGCCTGGGCAGTGTGGCGCCATAGTCTTGAGACCGGCGAGCCATATCAGATCGAATATCGCCTGCGGCACCACAGCGGCCAATATCGCTGGACCCTGGGCCGGGCCCTGCCCATTCGCGACGCCGATGGACAAATTTTGCGCTGGATCGGTACCTGCACCGATATTCACGAACAGCGCAGGGTGGCCGAAGAGCGGGAACTGGTTGCGCAGGAGCTCAGCCATCGTATCAAGAACATCTTCGCGGTGCTGACGGGCATTGTCAGTCTGTCGGCGCGAAACGACCCCTCGGCCCGCCCGTTTGCCGACCAGTTGCGCCACCGCATCTTTGCGCTGGGTGAGGCACACGACTTTACCCGCCCCAATCACGACCAGGGCGCCGACGGCAAGGGGCAGCTCTCCGCCCTCATCGCCCGCCTGATGCGCCCCTATGAAGAGGCCGGGGAAAGCCAGCGCGTGCGCTTTACCGGGGAGGACCTGGCCATCGACGACGCGGCGGCCACCCCATTGGCGCTGCTCTTCCACGAGCTGGCAACCAATGCCGCCAAATATGGTGCGCTTTCGAAGGCCGGTGGAACCGTAACGCTGGACGGCTCGATCGAGGGCGACCGCTATGTCATGCGGTGGACAGAGCGCGGAGGCCCCGAGGTCAGCCAGCCCGATCGCGTCAACGGCTTTGGGACGCGTCTCATCGGCATGTCGGTCGAGGGCCAGATGCGCGGCACGCTGGAGCGGGTGTGGCACCCCGAAGGTCTGGAAGCGACCTTTTCCGTGCCCATTGATGCCTTGAGGCATTCCGCCCGGCTACGCGACAAGCCAGCCGAGACTTGATAGTGGGCTAGGTGGGCAGGGTTTCGCCAGTGCCCCACGAGAACAGCTTCAGCCGGCGCGGCGGCCGCGCCTCATGGCGCTGGCGATGGGCAACCGCGAAAGTGACGAGGTCGCGCAGGTCCGCGTCCGTTGCGGGCTTCGGCAGCACACCGAGCGTTCCGGGCACGCCCGGGCCGAGCTGAGCGGGGTTTGCAGTCATATAGACCACGGTGACATTATGGGTTTGAGCGAGGATTTCCCCGATCCGCTTGCCCGTGGGGCCATCGCGCAGGTTGAGGTCAACGAGGGCGACGTCGCACTGCGTGGCAAGCGCCAGGGCGGCGCGCTGGTCGGCCGCGATGCCGATGGGTTCGTGCCCCATGTCGGCAATGACATATTCGATTTCGGTTGCGACGATATACTCGTCTTCGACAATCAAGATCTTGCAGGCCATTCTATTCGTTCGCTCAAAATCGGATTTGCTCCCCCGGAAGCAGCTAAACTCATGCCGCGCGCGCCGGTTGCATATTTTGGCGCCGGTCCGGCACTTGTGATCGGATGATGCGCCGCCAACGTTAGCAAAGTTCGAACATTCACCGCCATCATGTTTAGCGGAACATTAACCCTAACCAGTTCATAACAGTCCCAAACGTACCTGTGTATCGTGCTGGAGATTGGCATGAAGAGCGCTGCTGGCCCCATTCTGGTCCTCATGACGGCAGGCCTGGCGACGCCCGCCCTGGGTGCCGACTTCTCGGACTATGGTGATCTGCGGCCATCCTATGAGCCGGGGTGGGAGACGGGCGACGACTCCCTGCGGTTCGAGGCGGGCATCCGCTATTGGATGAGCTGGGGCAAGCAGCAGGCAGGGTTCACCGCCGCCATGGGTGGCGTCACCCTCGGCGATGTGACGCTGGACGTCGAAGATCAGTCCCACATGGCCGAAGTCCATGGCCGCATCGACGATCTCTATACGAACACCTATCTCAAGGGGCAGGCCGGGCTCAGCCTTCACACAACCGGCACCTATGACATTTCGCCCGCCGGGTCGGGCACGATCGGCAATCAGTCGCGCATCGGCTATGCCGGCGTCGACTACGGTTGGATGCCGCTTGGGCAGCTGGACAATGGTCCCGCTGCCGGCGGCTTTGTGGGCTATACCTACTGGAAGGATGCGCCCGATATCGGCACCGGCCAGATCGCCACCGCCTTTGACGGCTTCGGCAATCCCACCGCCTTTGCCGATGCCCCCGACAATCTCGACATTCATGCGCTGCGCATCGGTGCGCGTGGCACCTACGAAACCGAAATGTTCGACATCCAGGCCGAAATCGCGGCCGTTCCATACGCGCACATTACCGGCGCAGTCGGCGGTTCGGCACCGAACGGCTTCGACTTCTCGCCGGTCGTGCCCGTGCCGATCTACGAAAACGAGCAGATCACCCTAAGCGGCCAGGGCTACGGCGTGATGACGGAGGCCATGCTCGGCTTCCACCCCACGGAAAACCTTACGCTGCGCGTCGGTGGCCGCGCTTGGTACCTCGAGGGCCAGCTCGATGCCCGGTTCAATGGCACGGCGGGCGGTACCGACCTGCCGGAACTCAATCTGCCATCGAACTACGCTTCGATCTTCCGCTACGGCGCCCTGTTCGAGCTGACCGGCCGCTTCTGATCCCGCCGTCGGCGCTTTCCCGGTTTGCTTTGGCCTGTGAATGCTCTAAGTCTGGCCCGCGCGCGGCCTGATGGTCGTGCTTGACCATCGCATTCATCAGGCCAGCATCATCGTGACCGACCAGCTCAGAATTGCGCTCGCCCAGCTCAATCCCAAGGTAGGCGACCTCGCCGGCAACCTCGCCCTTGCACGCCAGGCCCTGGCCGATGCAGTTGCGGCAAAGGCCGACATCCTGCTTTTGTCCGAACTGTTCCTGACCGGCTATTTCCCGGACGACCTGCTGCACAAGCCGCAATTTGTCAGCGATGCCATTGCCGCCGCCAAGACCCTGGCTGCGGAAACGCGCGGTACCGATGTGGTGCTGTTGCTGCCCACCATCTGGCAGGACAAGACCGGCCTCCACAATTCGGTCGTCGTGGCCGAAAAGGGCGAGATCACCGCACTGCGCCACAAGCGCGAACTGCCCAATTCGGACGTGTTCTACGAAAAACGCTATTTCGAGGCTGGGCCATTGCCGCTTCCGGTCAAGATCAAGGGCGTGCCGGTGGGCATCCCCATCTGCGAAGACATCTGGCATCCCTGGGTGTGCGAGCATCTGATCCGCGAAGGCGCAGAACTGCTGCTCTGCCCCAATGGCTCGCCCTACTGGACCAACAAGCAGCATATCCGCAAGGATCTGGTGCGCGAGCACGTGCTCACCCATGGCGTGCCACTGCTCTATCTCAACCAGGTCGGTGGCCAGGATGAACTGGTCTATGACGGCGCGTCCTTTGGCCTCGAGCCTGGGGACCGGCTTGTCGTGCAGGGAAAATCCTTCGAGCCTGACTTCATCGTGTCCGATTGGCAGCGCGGCGAAGAGCATTGGACCTGCGCCTCGGGGCAGGTGACCGAGCTGACCTCGGTGGAAGAAGCGCCCTGGCGCGCCTGCGTGCTGGGCCTCAGGGACTATGTCCACAAGAACGGGTTCAGCCACGTCGTGCTGGGCCTGTCCGGTGGCATCGACAGCGCGGTGGTTGCTGCCATGGCGGCCGATGCCTTTGGTCCCGACAAGGTCCACGCCATCATGCTGCCCTACCGCTACACGTCCGAAGCCAGTCTGCGCGACGCGCGCGACTGCGCCGAGCGGCTGGGCGTGCGCTATGACGTGGTGGCGATTGACGATCCGGTGGATGGCGCCCTGGCCGAACTCAAGCCGATCTTCGGCGACAGGCCGGTCGATACCGCCGAGGAAAACATCCAGTCGCGGATGCGCGGCACCATCTTGATGGCGGTCAGCAACAAGCTGGGTTCCATGCTGATGACCACCGGCAACAAGAGCGAGATGGGCGTGGGCTACGCCACCATCTATGGCGACATGAACGGCGGCTTCAATCCGCTCAAGGACATGTTCAAGATGCAGGTCTATGCCCTGGCCGACTGGCGCAACAAGAACATGCCGGCCGATTGCCTCGGCCGGGAAGGCATGGTGATCCCGCAGGCCATCATCGACAAGGCGCCCAGCGCCGAATTGCGTCCGGACCAGACCGATCAGGACAGCCTGCCGCCCTATCCGGTGCTCGACGATATCCTGCTTTGCCTCGTCGAGGAGGAGATGGCGCTGGCCGACATCGTCGCCCGCGGGCACGATCCCGCAACCGTCAAGCGCATCGAGCGCCTGCTCAATATCGCCGAATACAAGCGGCGCCAGGCGGCCCCCGGACCAAAGATCACGCCGAAGGCCTTCGGCCTTGGCCGCAAATATCCGATCACCAATGGCTACAAGGACCCGACTATCGGATGAGCGTTACCGTTCGCTGGGCGCCCTCGCCAACCGGCCGCATTCACCTGGGCAATGCCCGTCCGGCTCTGCTCAACTGGTTCTTCGCCCGCCGCAACGGCGGCCGCTACGTGCTGCGCATGGACGATACCGACCTGGTGCGTTCCACCCGGGAATTTGCCGATGGCATCGAGGCCGATCTGGCCTGGCTCGGCATCGTCCCGGACATGCTTGTCCGCCAGTCCGAGCGCACGGGGCTCTATGATGCGGCGCGCGACCGCCTGATTGCGTCCGGCCGGCTTTATCCGTGCTACGAAACCGAGGATGAACTCGATCGCAAGCGCGCCCGCGCCCGTCTCCTCGGCAAGCCACCGATCTACGATCGGGCGGCGCTGTCGCTGAGCGATGAAGACCGCGCGCGTCTTGAGGCCGAGGGGCGCACGCCGCACTGGCGCTTCCGCCTCGATGGCCGTCCCGTGCAGTTCGAGGACGTCATCAAGGGTCCGCAGACGGTCAATACCGCCTCCATGTCGGACCCGGTGCTGATCCGCGCCGACGGGTCATATCTCTACACGCTGCCATCGGTCGTCGACGACATTGATCTCGGTATCACCCATGTCATCCGCGGCGAGGACCACGTCTCCAATACCGGCACGCAGATCGAGATTTTTGAAGCGCTCGGGGGCAGGGTCCCCGCATTCGGCCACCACAATCTGCTGACCGATGCCCAGGGCCAGGGCTTTTCCAAGCGCCTCGGGTCGCAGTCGATCGCCGATTTCCGCGATGAGGGCTATGAGCCTTTGGCCATTGCCATCGTGGCGACGCTCACCGGCACCAGCCTGCCGGTCGAACCCTATGACAGCCTCGATGCCATCGCCGAGCGGCTGGATTTCTCGATGATTTCGCATGGCTCGGCGCGGTTCGATCCGGCCGAACTCAATGGTCTCAATGCCCGCATGGTCCATACCATGAACTATGCCGAGGCCGCGCCGCGGCTGTCGGCGCTCGGTCTCGAGGGCGAGGCCATGTGGATGCTGCTGCGCGAAAATCTCACCAAGTTCAGCGACATCGCTGACTGGTCAACGCTCGTCACCGGCCCCATCGCGCCGGCCACAGCCATCGAAGACCACGACTTCCTCGCCCTCGCCAAGGCCCTGCTGCCGCCGGACCCCTGGGACGAAACCACCTGGTCGCATTGGACGGACGCCCTCAAGGGCGCCACCGGACGCAAGGGCAAAGCCCTGTTCCTGCCGCTGCGGCTGGCACTCACCGGCCGCCACGATGGTCCCGAGCTTAAGTCCCTGCTTCCCCTAATTGGGCGTAAGGCGTGTCTGGACCGACTACCCTGACCGTGCGGTCGCCGAGTTTGACGATCCGCATGTCCGGTTCCTGATTGGCCGCGCTTGGGCGTGCCGCGACTTCCCCCGGTCCGGCAGGCCGTGGGCGGGGCAGGGGGATATCGATCATGGCCACCGTGCTCACCGGCTCCAGCGTCGCCGGCTGAACCGGCACCACGCCGCGCGGATCGCGCAGGGGCATGGGAATGTTCATGCCGTTGATCTCGAGCACCGCGCGGTTCGAGCCATCGGCCGAACTGACCAGGTTGACGCGGCCATCGGATTGCGGCGCGGCCTGGCAGCTGGCGGATTTGTCAAAGGCATTGCGATAGGCAAAGGCCGTGGGCAGCGCCGTATAGGGTGACCCCGACATATTGCGCATCTGCTCCGGCTCCTGGCCGGGATTGTCGTAGTAATAGAGGTCGACCGGCGTATTGGGACAACTCTGCTGGCAGGTCATCGCGTCATTGCCGACATAGTCGCTCAGGGTCGAATAGCTGATCGGCCAGAAATAGCCGTCGCTGAGGCGGACGCAGACGGTGCGGACCGTCGAATAGCCCTGATAGCCCCAGTAGTCGCCGCCATCGATGAAGTCGCCATCGGTGAAATCCTGTTCGGATGAGGTGCCGAAGATGCGGTCGAAGATCGACTGGCGCTCCTGGGTAAAGGTGGCGCTGGAGCCGCTGCCACAGCCGAAGCGGGCCATTTCCTGCAGGATCGCCTCGCGCTGCTGGGCCACGGCATTGCCCGATTCGACCGACTGTGCGGCCTGCGCATATTGATCGCGCAGCCGCAGCACTTCGCGGGCCACCTGCTGGCATTGCGGGGTCAGGGTGCGCCCGGCGCGCGCATCGTCATTGCATCCGTCGCGGATATAGCGGCTTTCCGCGTTCTGGACGTCGCGCGCCAGCTGGCGGGCGGCCTGCGAATTGCCATCGAGTCCGCGAAAATCGCCGCTGCCATCGAACTGGCGCAAAGCGCTTTGCAGGCGCGAACACTGGTTGGATTGCGCATGGGCAAGCTGCACGTCCAGCACGAAGACCAAGGCGGACAGGGACAGCAGCACGATGGTGCGCATGAAAGTCGAGGCGGAGTTCACAACCAGTTCCGTTTTCGCGTATCGCAACCCGATCGGGTCGTGGGGCCTTAAGACATCGCTAGGGCGAATGGCAACACTATACTGTGCGTTGATTCACCGGACTAGGGCAGCCGGGACACAGCAAGCTGGGAGAACATCGTCGTGAAACTGGCCACACTCCGCGCAAGCCGTCCGGATGGACAACTGGTCGTCGTATCCGCCGATCTCGGGCGCTATGTGTCCGCCGGCCGCGTGGCACCGACGCTCCAGGCCGCGCTTGATGAATGGGAACGCGCCGCGCCGGCCCTGCGCGAGCTGTCCGATCAGCTCGAGGCCGGGGCCGTGTCCGGGCAGGTCTTCGACCCCAGCCAGGCCCATGCGCCCCTGCCGCGCGCGTTCCAGTGGATCGACGGCTCTGGCTATATGAGCCACCTGGAGCGCGTCCGCTCGCTCAAGGGCAGCCTCGATTCCGAACTGCAATCGGTCCGGCCCCTTATCTATCAGGGCGGCTCCGACTCGCTCTCGGCTCCCACCGACCCCATTCTCGTGCCGACCGAGGATCTGGCGCTCGATTTTGAAGCCGAGGCGGCGGTGATCATTGGCGCTGTGCCGATGAACCCCAGCCGCGAGCAGGCGGCGGCTGCCATTCGGTTGGTCACCGTGGTCAACGATGTGTCGCTGCGCCGCTTGGTGGCCGACGATCTGCAGAACGGGTTCGGTTTTTTCCACGCCAAACCCTCCACCAGCTTTGCGCCCGTCGTGGCCACCCCGAAAAGCCTCGGCGACCGCTGGCGCGACAATCGTCTGCATCTGCCGGTTCGCGTCGAAGTCAACGGCACCCTTTATGGCCAGCCCAATGCCGGGATCGGCATGCAGTTCGATTTCGTCGACCTGATCATGGAAGCGGCCCGCACGCGGCGTCTGGCGGCCGGGACCATCATCGGGGGCGGCACCATCTCCAATCCGCATGACGAAACCCTGCCGATCAAGCGCGACGGCATTGGTTTTGCCTGCATTGCCGAAGCGCGCACGGCCGAGAAAGCAAAGTACGGCCGGGCCCGTACGCCGTTTCTCAAGCCCGGCGACCGGGTGCGGATCGCAGCCGGTACCGAAGGCGGCCCGGCAGCCTTTGGCGCCATCGATCAGCGCGTCGAACTTCTGCCCAAATAGGCTATAACATTCCCGTGTGCGTATTGGGCCTGTCATAACCCCATGCAAGGGTTAGCTATTCGGGGAAGTGGGCCCGCCAAGCGTCGAAACAACAAGGTCGAAAACAACCATGATCTCCCGAACGATTTCCGGATTGGCACTGGCCGCATTGATGGCGGCGGGCACAGTTGCCGTGCTGGCGCAGGATTTTACCCCGCCGGCAACAGCCGAAGAGGCGATCGCCATGCGCGAAGCGGCAATGCGCCAGAACGGCGGCCTGCTGCGCGGCGCGGCCAATCTCTCCGGCGATGAAGCTGTCGCCGCAGCCGAGACCTTCCTGTTCAATTACACCCATTTCCCCGAAATGTTCCCGGAGGGGTCGAGCGAAGGCAGCGATGCGTTGCCCGCGATCTGGGAGAATTGGGAAACCTTTACCGGCATCTTTGAAACCGGCCGCGTCGCCGCCGAAGAAGCCCTTGCTGCGGCCCAGGCCGGCGACAGCGCCGCCTATGGCGCCGCCATCCAGACCATCATGGGCACCTGCAACCAGTGCCATCAGCAGTTCCGCAGCTGATCAAGTTATCGCCTCCAAAGCGATTGGGCGGCCTGCGGGCCGCCCTTTTTTTGATTTCGCTTGATTTCTCGGGCCCGCCCGGCCAATGTCCGCACCCATGAAGACCAAGTGCACCATTACCTGCTGCATTATTACCTGCTAACCAACGTTGGCGGAGCGGTCTTCTTCATCCCAAGGTTCGAACGGATAGAGGCTCCCCGCCAGAGCACGATCATGTCTGGCCCACAGGACCCTCGATGACCCCGGCAAAGCCGCAGCTCTCGCTCTACAATACGCTGACCCGCACCAAGGCGCCTTTCGCGCCCATGGATGAAACCAATGTGCGCCTCTATGCCTGCGGACCCACGGTTTACGACTTTGCCCATATCGGCAATGGCCGCGCCGCCATCGTTTTCGACCTGTTGTTCCGCGTGCTGCGCCACACCTATGGGGCCGGGCACGTCACCTATGTCCGCAACATCACCGACGTGGACGACAAGATCAATGCGCGCGCCCTGCGCGATCATCCCGATTTGCCGCTGAACGAGGCCATCCGCAAGGTCACCGAGACCACGGCCGCGCAATATCAGAAGGATGTCGCGGCGCTGGGTTGCCTGGAGCCGACAGTGCAGCCCCGCGCCACCGAAAACATCGCCGAAATGCAGACGATGATCGAAACCCTCATCACGCGCGGCCATGCCTATGTTGCAGAGGGCGAGGTCTTGTTCCGCACCCGCTCCATGTCCGATTACGGAAAGCTCTCGGGCCGCAATCTCGAGGACAATCTCGCCGGCGCCCGCATTGCCGTGGACGCGCACAAGGAAGACCCGGCCGATTTCGTCCTCTGGAAACTCTCCTCGGCCGAAGAGCCCGGCTGGGACAGCCCCTGGGGCCGAGGCCGTCCGGGCTGGCACATCGAGTGCTCCGCCATGTCAGAGCGCTATCTGGGTGAGACCTTCGACATTCATGGCGGCGGGCTCGACCTCATCTTCCCGCACCACGAAAACGAAATCGCCCAGTCCCGCTGCGCCCACGGCTCGCACGCCATGGCCAATGTGTGGATGCACAATGGCTTCCTTCAGGTCGAAGGCCAGAAGATGAGCAAGAGCCTGGGCAATTTCTTCACCATCCATCAACTGCTGGAAACCGAGGATTTCGGCGGCCGCAAATGGCCCGGCGAAGTCCTGCGGCTGGCCATGCTGATGACGCATTATCGCGAGCCGATTGATTTCTCTCAGCGCCGGCTCGAAGAGGCGGTGAATCTTTTGGAAAAGTGGGAACGCGCCGCGGGTGACACCGAACCTGCTTCCGCCGTTCCGGACGACCTGCTGGAGCGTCTGGCTGAGGATCTCGACACGCCTGCAGTTCTCGCACGCGTCCACGCTCTGATCATGGACGAAGGTCGTGCGGCAGACGGCCTGGCGTTAGCCAGCCTCATGGGCATCAACATCAAGCGCGACGTCGAGGTGGACGCTGACGTTGCCGCGCAAGTCGCCGCCCGCCTCGCCGCCCTTAACGCCAAGAACTTCGCCGAAGCCGACCGCATCCGTGCCGAACTGGCGGAACAGGGCATCGCCCTGATGGACTATAAGGATGAGGCCGGCCAGCGGCAGACCAGGTGGGAGGTGAAGCGGTAAATGTCTGCGCAAGCGGATCAAACCCCTCACCCGTCTCGGCCTCCGGCCGATCCACCCTCTCCCTCAAGGGGAGAGGGGAGCACTGCGTTTGCCGAAAAAACCCCCTCATCCGGCGCTGCGCGCCACCTTCTCCCACAAGGGGAGAAGGGGATCTGGTGGTCTACCCGGCAATTTCGACAAGCACGAAGCCACCCTTCTCCCCTTGTGGGAGAAGGTGCCCGAAGGGCGGATGAGGGGGACGAAATGGCCAGCGACAATCGACTTCTCGGCCATGCGCGGGCGATGCGCCGGGCACCGACTTTGGCCGAACACAAGCTCTGGACTCTGCTCCGCGATCGTCGCTTCGTTGGGTTCAAATTCCGCCGACAGGTTCCGATTGGTCCCTACATCGCCGACTTCGTATGCTTCTCTGCGAAGCTCATTGTCGAAGCTGATGGCTCCCAGCATGCGGAGAGTACGCGCGATGCAGAACGCGACGCCGAATTGGAACGCCGAGGCTTCCGCCTCCTCCGCCTCTGGAACAATGACATCCTGGCCCGTCCCACTGCGATCGCCGATCTCGTCTGGTCCACCCTCCATGGCGAGGTGGCACGATGATCCTGCCACCCCCTGACGCATCGCCCGCCCCAAATCGCCACTCCTCAAACCGGAGTTGGAATCATGCTTGATCACGTTGGAATTCTCGTTGCGGACTGGAACAAGTCCAAAGCCTTTTACGACGCCGCCTTTGCTCCACTCGGGATCACGCTGCTCAATGTGGTCCCCGAGCAGTTTACCGGTGGGGTCAAGGTGGGTGGCTATGGCCGCACCAAGCCCGATTTCTGGCTGACGGAAAGTGCTGAGCCCGGTCCCGGCCGGCATTATGCCATTTCGGCGGCCAGCCACGCCGATGTGGACGCTTTTTATGCCGCCGCCATGGCGGCCGGTGGCAGTGACAATGGTGGCCCCGGCCCGCGCCCGCATTATCATGAGCACTATTATGGTGCCTTCGTCATCGACCCCGACGGCAATAACATAGAGGCGGTTTGTCATGCCCCAGGCTGAAGTGCATTCCGGCGGCTGCCAGTGCGGCGCCGTGCGTTTCCGGGTGACCCGTCTGGGTCGCCCGTCCATCTGCC
This sequence comes from Devosia sp., assembly GCF_025809055.1. Lineage (NCBI taxonomy): Bacteria > Pseudomonadati > Pseudomonadota > Alphaproteobacteria > Hyphomicrobiales > Devosiaceae > Devosia > Devosia sp. Next base: position 99,269 of record NZ_CP075529.1, read on the forward strand.
ACTGCCGCATGTGCCAGAAGGCCTTTGGCGGATTTTTCGGACCCCTGGTTACCGCGCATAACGCGGTCTGGACTCGTGGCGAGCCGAAATGGTTCCAGAGCTCCAATGCGGCCCGCCGCGCCTTTTGCGGCGATTGCGGCACTCCGCTGGCCTATGAAACCCGTTTCGGCCTGGAACTGGCCATCGGCACCTTCGATGATCCGGTCGTGGCTGCCCCCGAAATCCAGGTCAATCTCGCCGATCGCCAGCCCTTCTTCGCCGGCCTGGCGAGCTTGCCCGAGCGGCACGAAGTCAGCGATGAATGGCGGGATTTTCTGGCGGGAATTCATTCCAACCAGCACCCGGATCATGACACAGCAGATTGGCCACCCAGGGAGGGCGCGTGATGGATCGCTACAAGATGGAAGTCAGCGGTGGTTGCCAGTGCGGCGCCGTGCGCTACCACGCCACCGAGATGATGGACAATTCCCACATCTGCCACTGCCGCATGTGCCAGAAGGCGGTGGGCAATATCTTTGCGGCGCTGGTCGCTGCCCCGCGCGAGGCCATCACTTGGACGCGCGGTGAGCCGGCCCGGTTCCGCTCCTCGGACCATGTCGACCGCGGCTTTTGTGCCAAATGTGGCACGCCCCTGTTCTATGACGACGTGAATGGGAACCGGGTGAACTTCACCATCGGCTCGCTCGATCACCCGGACCAGTTTCCGCCCGGCGCCAATACCGGCACCGAAGGCATGGTGCCCTGGTTCGAAATCCTGGTCACCATCGAGGATGGCGGCATTACCGAGGATCCCGACCGCGAGTCCTGGTGGAGCGGCATCAAGGCCACCAATCACCAGCATCCCGACCACGATACGGCCGTCTGGCCGCCGCTGGGGCGCGATCATGACTGAGCTTTGGACCGGCGGCTGCCAGTGTGGCGCTGTTCGATATGGCTTTACCGTGCGTCCGCGCAGCGCGCATATCTGTCACTGCCGCATGTGCCAGAAGGCCTTTGGCGGATTCTATGCCGCGCTGGTCGGAAGCGAATTGGGTAACTTCAACGTCACCCGCGGACAAATCGCGCTGTTCCGCTCGTCCGACAAGGTTGAACGCGGATTCTGCCGCGACTGCGGCACGCCACTGAGCTTCAACCATGTAAGTGGAACATGGATGTGCGTCTCGATTGGCTCTCTGGATACGCCCGAAGCGTTTCCACCCAAGGATCAGCATGGCGCCGAATCCCGTCTGTCCTGGGTCAACGCGCTGGGCCAAATGCCCGATGTTGCACCCTTGGCCGATCGCGAGCCTGAACTGGCAAATGCGATCCGGATTTCCAATCACCAGCATCCCGACCACGATACGGCCGTCTGGCCCCCAAAATAGTTCCGAGTTAGGCCCCAAATGTCCCGTGAACGCCTCTACCTTTTCGATACCACCCTGCGTGATGGCGCCCAGACTGCCGGCGTCGAGTTCTCCCTCGAGGACAAGGTCGCCATTGCGCGGCTCATCGAGCAGTTGGGTGTGGACTATATCGAGGGCGGCTATCCCGGCGCCAATCCGGTCGACACGGCTTTCTTCGAGGAACCCCGCACCAAGAAGGCGACCTTCACAGCCTTCGGCATGACCAAGCGGGCAGGGCGCTCTGCCGCCAATGATCCGGGCGTCATGGGGCTCGTCAATTCCGCCGCGGCGGCCACCTGCTTTGTGGCCAAGGCCTGGGATTATCAGGTGGAACTGGCGCTGGGCTCGACCACGGACGAACACCTTGAAGGCATTGCCGATACGGTGAGGCTCGCGACCTCGGCCGGCAAGGAAGCGCTGGTCGACCTCGAACACTTCTTCGATGGCTACAAGGCCAACCCGGCCTATGCGCTGGCCTGCGTCACCACCGCGCTCGAAGCCGGCGCCCGCTGGGTGGTTTTGTGCGACACCAATGGCGGCTCCATGCCGTCGGAGGTGCGGGCGGTGGTGGAGGCGGTGCTCAAGGTCGCGCCGGGCGACAAACTGGGCATCCATCCGCATGACGACACCGGCCAGGCCGTGGCCAATGCTCTGGCGGCCGTCGAGGCCGGCGTCCGCCAGGTGCAGGGCACGCTCAATGGCCTGGGCGAGCGGTGCGGCAACGCCAATCTCATCACGCTCATCCCCACCCTCTGCCTCAAGCCCTACTATGCCGAGCGCTACGAGACGGGCGTCACCAGCGAACATCTGGCACGGCTGACCCAGATTTCTCGCGCCTTCGATGATCGGCTCAATCGCGCTCCCGCCCGGCAGGCGCCCTATGTTGGCGCCTCGGCCTTTGCCACCAAGGCCGGCATCCACGCCTCGGCCCTGCTCAAGGATTTTTCGACCTATGAGCATGTTGAGCCCGAAAGCGTGGGCAATGAGCGCGCCATCATGGTCAGCCAGCAGGCGGGCAAGTCCAATCTGCTGACGGCGCTGGCCCGGCACGGCATCAGCATCGAAAAGGACGATCCACGCCTCGAAAAGCTCCTCGCCGTGGTGAAGGACCGCGAGGCCGAGGGCTATTCCTATGACGGCGCCGACGCCTCTTTTGCGGTGCTGGCGCGCAATGTGCTGGGCACGCTGCCGGATTTCTTCCAGGTCGAAAACTACCGCGCCATGGTCGAGCGGCGGCACAATGCCATGGGCGAGGAGGTGACCGTCACCGAAGCGGTGGTCAAGATCCGCGTCGATGGCGAACTTCTGATGTCGGTTGCCGAGGGCAATGGCCCGGTCAATGCGCTGGACCAGGCGCTGCGCAAGGACCTCGGAAAATACTCGTCGCAGATCGAGGATCTGCAGCTGGTCGACTTCAAGGTGCGTATCCTGGACGGCGGCACGGGCGCGGTCACCCGTGTACTGGTCGAGAGCCGCGATGGCACCGGTGATCGCTGGGTGACCATAGGGGTCTCGCCCAACATCATTGATGCCTCGTTTGAAGCTCTGTATGAATCAATCACATACAAGCTGCTGAAGACGGAATCCAAGGATTCGGCCGCCGATCAATCAACGACGCAGTTGGCCAAGGCGGCCGGCTGACCAATTTGTTCGGGAGGACAAACTGGCCGACACGACCCCGACTCCAAAGCGCCCGCTTGCCCTCACCATCGGAGCTGTCTTCGCGACGGTCATTGCCGTTTTCGGCGTGGTGGCAGGCCCCTCCGTGGTCTCCTGCTTTAATAGTGCGGATGGCATGGGCCAGTGCCTGCGCGGCAAGATGGTCGAGGTCGGGCTTGTGCCCGCACCGCCACCGGCCGCCGTGGCCGATGTGCCGGTCGATGGCGAGGCAGTACCGGCAGAGCCTGCCGAGGATGTTGCTCTGGTCGATCCGGCGCTGGATGTCACCGCCCCTGATGCCACTGAAACCGCCATTCCCGATGATCTGATCGCGGCCACCTTCGGCCTGTTGCGCGCCGAGCCCGATGGCTCCGTGGTGATCGCCGGGTCCGGCACGCCGGGGTCCAGTGTCGACATTTTCGCCAATGGCGCGCTGCTCGGCAGCACCGTGGTCGAACAGAGCGGCGACTGGGTTTTCGTGCCCGACACCCCGCTCGAGGCGGGTGGCGTGGAAGTCACTCTGGGCGAAACCGGCAAGCCCGGCGCTGCCGAAAAGTCCTTTGTCGTCGTGATCGACGAAGATCGCACCAGCCAGCCACTGGTCGTCGCCAGCACGCCTGGCGCGGCTAGCGAAGTGCTCCAGGGCCTGTCTCAGCCCATGGAAGTTGCCCAGGCCGATACCCCAGCCCCGGCCGCCGAAACGGCACCGGCAGCAGTTGCGCCTGAGGCCGCAACCGAAACACCTGCCGCGCCAGTCGACGCCGAAGCCGGACAGCCGGCGACGGCGCCCGATGCCATGGCCGCGCCCGAAACGGCGGACGCGAGCGAGCCTGCGACCGAGGCGGCCGAGCCTGCCGAGGCTGTTGCGACAGAGCCGGAAGCAGCGGTTGCGGCCGACGGCACAACAACCTCCGGGGAGCCCGCTCAGGCAACGTCTGAACCTGCAGCGGCCGCACCGGCCGAGGCCGCTCCCGCTAGCACCGATGCTGCGCCAGTTGATCAGGATGTTGCCCAGGCCGCGCCGGACGCAGAGCCCGCGACGCCCGCCGAATCCGTTGCCGAAACGCCGGCCGCTGAGACCGCAACCGAGGCTCCATCCGATCCGGCCGTGGAAACGCCCGCTGCAGAAGCCACCTCTCCTGATGTGGACGTCGCCGCCGTCGAGCAGCCGGCGCAGGTGACCCCCGAACCGACCACCGCGCTGGCGGATATACAGCCCTCGATCGACGCCATCGAGATCGAAGGGCAGCGGACCTTCTTTGCCGGCGGCGGCCCGGAAGGCGGCATCATGCGGCTTTATGTCGATGACAGTTTTGTCGCCGATACCGTGGTCGAGGACGGGCGCTGGCTGGTCGAGGGCGGCGATGTGCTGACCAAGCCTTCGCAGCGCATTCGCGTCGATCTCCTGCAGCCCGGCACGTCCACTGTCGTGTCTCGCGCCGAAGTGGATTTTGTCGTCGATCTGCCGGAGGCCCCGGCCGAGACGGTTGTGGCTCAGGCGGATACGCCCGAAGTGAGCGAACCCGCATCCACGAACGTCGAAACGGCGGCAGTCCAGCCCTCAGCGGTGCCTGCCGATGTGGCTCCGGCGGTTGATGCGCCTGCCGCATCCGAACCGGCGACGACGCCTGCGGAGCCCGAAGCCGCCGAACCAGCCGCAATAGAGGCGCCCGCCGTTACTGCCCCCACAGATCCGGTGCAGCCGTCCGCGACCGAGACCCCCGCGGTCACCCCAAGCGCGGACCCGCAACCCGCCGCTGATGCGACGGCCGAGGCTGCAGCTCCCGAAGCTGCGCCCGCAGCAAGCCCGGCCGAGTCTGAGCCGACCGTGGAGGCAGCGCCCCAGCCCGAGATTGAATCCACCCCGGCAGAACCTGCGGTTCCGACACTGGTGGCCGTTTCGGTGGGTGATCCGGAGGCGCAGCGCTTTGCCTCGGGCAAGGCCATCATCCGGCGTGGGGACAATTTGTGGACCATTGCCCGCCGCGTCTATGGCGAAGGCATCAAATACACCACCATCTATCAGGCCAATACCGGCCAGATCAGGGATCCCGATCGCATCTATCCCGGGCAGGTGTTCGAATTGCCCGAAGGACTGGTTCAGTAAATCCTGCGGCGCCCAATCGGCGCCGCAGTCGTTTGCGGCCCGGGGATTGATTTTCCCGTCGACAGTGCCCATGTTTCATCGTAATCCAACGATCATCACTCGCGGCCTTTGGAAAATCGCCGCGCCAAATCGAGTGGCCCCATGCGTGACGATGATATTGCCAACATAATGCGGGCCCTGGGGCATCCGGTGCGGCTGGAAATCCTGCGCATCCTGGCGACCCAGCAACAGGGCCAGTGCTGCTGTGCCGACGTGACCGAGAGCCTGCCTCTCGCCCAGTCGACAGTCTCCCAGCACATCAAGGTCCTGCTTGATGCCGGCCTCATCGATCGCAAGCCGCATGGCACGCGCAACCGCTACTGCATCCGGCAGGATCGGCTGGCGGAAATCACCACCGCCTTTGGTGGACTCCTCAAGGGGCTGGCGCCCGGCGCCGCCAACAAGGAATCGGAACTGGCCTGATGGCTCAAGACAGCACTGAGAAGAAGCCCTCCGTCAGCGCAGACGAGGGATCGGTACTCGCTACCGTACGAAACCTGTGGTCCTACATGTGGCCGGAAGACCGGCCGGACCTGAAACTGCGCGTCGTCCTGGCGCTTGCCGCCCTTTTGGCCAGCAAGGTGGCCACCACCCTCATTCCCTTTGCCTACAAAGGCGTCATCGACAGCCTCGATGGCTCGACGCCCGACAGCGCGCTCTTTCTCGGTCTCGCCATTCCGGTGGCGCTGGTCATCGCCTATGCGCTGGGCAATGTCATCGACGCCGGCTTCCAGCAATTGCGCGACGTCCTCTTTGCCTGGGTTGGCCAGCATGCCGTGCGTAAGCTGGCCCTGCAGACCTTCCACCACATGCATCGGCTGTCCCTGCGCTTTCACCTGCAGCGGCGCACAGGCGGCCTGTCGCGGGTGATCGAGCGCGGCACCAAGGGCATCGAGACCGTTGTCCGCTTTGCCATGCTCAACATCGTGCCGACCATCGTCGAGTTCGCTGTGGTTGCGGTGATCTTCGTCTGGCTCTTCGGGATCAGCTATCTCGGCGTGCTGGTGGTGATGATCTGGGCCTATCTCTATTTCACCATCAAGGCCTCGAACTGGCGCATTTCGATCCGCCGGGACATGAACGATTCTGACACCGACGCCAATGGCAAGGCCATCGACAGCCTGCTCAACTATGAGACGGTCAAGTATTTCGCCAATGAGCGCATGGAGGCAGAGCGCTACGATCGGGCCATGGCCAGCTATGAACGCTCGGCCATCCGCATCTGGACTTCGCTGGGCTATCTCAATTTCGGCCAGGCGGTCATCTTCTATACCGGCTTCCTCATCATCTCGATCATGTCGGTCAACGGTGTCATGGCCGGATCGCTGACCCTTGGGGACTTCGTCCTGCTCAACACCTTCCTGATGCAGATCTATCGGCCGCTGAACTTCATCGGCTTCGTCTATCGCGAATTGCGGCAGGGGCTGACCGATATCGAGGAGATGTTCAAGCTGCTCGATCAGGATCCCGAAATTCAGGACACTGCCGGCGCCACGCCGCTGGCGGTGACCGGACCGGTGATCCGCTTCGAGGATGTCAGCTTCCACTACGATCCCGACCGCGCCATCCTCAAGGGCGTCAGCTTCGAGGTGCCCGCGGGCAAGACCGTGGCCATTGTCGGGCCGACCGGGGCCGGCAAATCAACGATTTCGCGCCTGCTCTTCCGTTTTTACGACGTCACCGGTGGTCGCATCACCATCGACGGCCAGGACCTGCGCGATGTCACGCAGGAAAGCCTGCGCTCGGCCATCGGCATGGTCCCGCAGGATACAGTGCTGTTCAACGACACCATCGGCTACAATATCGAATATGGCCGTCCCGGCGCCTCCGAGAGCGATATCCGTGATGCGGCTCGCATGGCGCAGGTCGCCAGCTTCATCGACAACCTGCCAAAGGGCTATGATACCCCGGTCGGCGAACGCGGCCTGAAGCTCTCAGGGGGTGAAAAGCAGCGCGTCGCCATTGCCCGCACTATCCTCAAGGCGCCGTCCATTCTCATCCTCGATGAGGCGACGTCCGCGCTCGACACCAAGACCGAGCGCGATATTCAGGCCGCCCTGGACGAAGTCTCGCGCAATCGCACCACTGTGGTCATCGCGCACCGGCTCTCCACGGTCGTCAATGCCGATGAAATCCTCGTGCTGCGCGACGGCCAGATTGCCGAGCGCGGCAACCATGCGGCCCTGCTGGATCAGGATGGCCTTTACGCACAGATGTGGAACCGCCAGCGCGAAGCCAATGAAGCCGCCGAGCGGTTGGCCCGCACCCAGGACGATCCCGACGGCTTCGTGCGCCGCGGCGCCCCGGCGGCGGAATAGCCGGACCTCCTTCTCCCCTGTGGGAGAAGGGCCAGCGCTGCCCAAGTGGATAGAAAGGCCGACGCAGCGGGTGCGATGGTTTTGAGATAACTCCGCTGGGCGATCTGGCGCCTCCCTCCCCTTGATGGGGAGGGATTGAGGGTGGGGTGACGGGAGCCACGGATGTCCAAGTGAGCACTCCCGGCTCGTCCGGGGGTGGCGCGCAGCCTCGGATGAGGGATATCTTCCGCCCATGGTCCCGATCACCCTCATCCCCGCCACAGCGTCAGACAAGCCGGTCATCGCCAACCTGATCCAGCTTTATCTCCATGACATGACGGCCCATATGCCGTTTCCGGTCGGCCCCGACGGGCGCTTCGCCTACGATTTTCTCGACCGCTTCTGGCGCCATCCCTACTTCATCATGTCGGGAGACGAGATTGCCGGCTTCGCGCTGGTCGTCGATGAGTGTCCCCTTACCGGCCGGGCGCCATGCTGGTTCATGGCCGAGTTCTTTGTTCTGCGCGCCTATCGGGGCAGGGGTGCGGGCCGGGCGGCCGTCGATATGGCCATCGCCAACCACCGAGGCGCCTGGCACATCGCCGTGCCTCACGCCAATACGCCTGCGCAGGCCTTCTGGCTCAAGGCCTTAGCCCCACGAGCCCCGGCTTCACGCGATATCCATTTCGACGGCGACGACTGGCGGCTGCACCCGTTCGACGCCACCGGACTATGAGACGAGGGGCTCCGTGTGCGCGCGCAGCCAGGCCTCAAGCACGTCCTTGCGAAAAGTGCCGGCTTCCAGGTTGGAATAGATGAACGCCTCGATGTCGTCGTTCTTCGCCGCAATGTCCATGCCATTGAGCTGCAGGAACATTTCCAGGCACGCATAGGCCACGCGCTTGTTCCCATCGACGAAACCATGGTTCATCGCCAGGCTTTCCCAAAGCGCCGCCGCCTCATCGATCAGGTCAACGTAGTAACCTGTCTGCGGCCGCAGCAATGCCGCCTCGATCAGACCATGGTCACGAACGCCCTTTGCCCCACCAAAGCTCTCGATCAGGATGTCGTGGATTCGCAGCGTCTCTTCGAGCGTCAGATATGTGAAGCTCATGACATCTACTTGGCGAGTGCCTCATAAAGCGATTTGCGGCGCTTGATGCTGCGAGCCATCAGTTCTTCAATGGCCGGTCGAACCTTGGGTTGGACACGCGACTCTTCCCAGGCCGCAAACTGCTCAGCCGAAAGCACAACAACAACGTCGCGCCCATTTTTCTGCACACGCACCGGCTCGGCCTGAGCCATTTCCAGCATCTGCCCAAACTTGTTCTTCGCATCGGTTGCTGACATGATGGCCATGACAGACTCCTTGGCTAAATTAGCTATTTTGGATAGTTAGCTATTTTAGCCAGAAATGCAAGAGGCCCGCATTGCTGCGGGCCTCCTCAAATGCTTCATGCCCGAAGGCGCGCTACTCCGCCGCGTCCCTTCGGCTGACCACCGTGACGCCATTGGCTTCCTTTTCGGTCAGCCCTGCATCCTTGGAGACGATGTAGCGGCCCGAGCTGTCGGCGTCGTCGGGCACTTCCACGGCCATGCCGTCGAACCCGGCCGGAGCCGCCACCGCGCGCTTGCGGCCGAATAGCCCACCGGCCCAGCGACCGAAACGGGCCATGGCCTCGCCGGTCGACTTCATCTGCCGCCAGGTAACGGACGGGGCAGTGATCATCACCGGCACCATGACCAGTGTCAGGGCCGTCGAGAAGAACAGGCCCGAGACAAGCGCCGCCGACAGGTGGATGAACCACGATCCGGCAATGCCGCCCATCACGATCTCGCGCCGCAGGAAGTCGAACTCGACATTGGCCCACATCGGGATCACGCCCAGCGCCGTAAGGAAGGCGGTGAGCAGCACCGGGCGCACACGCTGGCTGACGGTGAGCAGCATGGCCTTCACGGCCTCCACCTGCTGGTGCCTGTGATAGTCGTTATAGGTGTCGATCAGCACGATGCCGTTCTTCACCACGATACCCGCCAGCGCCACGATGCCGAGACCGGTCATGATGGCCGAGAAACTCATGCCGGTAATCAACATGCCCAGGAGCACGCCGGCCACAGACATGATCACCGTCGAGAGCGTCACCATCACCTGGTAGAAGCTGTTATATTCCAGCAACAGCACGAAGAAGATGATGGCCATGGCCATGACGAAGGCCTGTCCGATAAAGGCATTGGCATCGCCCATCTGCTCTTCGGCACCGCCAAAGGTCACGGTAACCGCTTCCGGGAAGTCCTGCTGGTCGATCCAGGTCTGCAGCTCGGTCACCTTGTCGGCGGCATAGACCCCTTCGGGCAGATTGGTGAGCCCGGCGGCAACATTCATCGTATAGACCTGGTTGCGGCGGGCAATGCTGGCCACCTTGGGCACGGCCGTCCGCTGGATGAAGTTGCTGACCGGGATAAGGCCCTGGCTGGTCGCGATGCGCATGGAATCGAGCGCGTCGAACGTGCGCTCCTCCTTGGGCAGCCGAACGCGGATGTCGAGCTCGTCGCCGGTTTCCGCATCGCGATAGGTGCCCAGCTTCACCCCACTGGTGATCAACTGCACATAGGGTGCCAGCTCGCGCACGCCGATGCCGTACTTGCCGGCTTCGGTGCGGTCGATGGTGACCTGCCAGTCGATGCCCGGGGAGGGGCGGCCGTCTTCGAGGTCGACCACTTCCGGCCAGCTGGCCAGGTGATCGTGAATGGCGGTCACCACCGGCACCAGATCGTCGTAATTGGTGCTCTCGACCCGCATGTTGATGTCCTTGCCCGCCGGCGGACCGCTTTCGGCCGCAAGCAGCTGGATATCGAGACCGGCAAAGCCGGCCACGCGCTGGCGAATTTCGGCAAAGATCTGCTCGGCCGGGTGGCGCTGGCTCCAGGGCAGAAATTGCAGCTGGAAATTGCCGATCGTGTCGGGCGGCGTGGTGCTGAACGAGCCGGTCGAGCCGAACTGCATGATGACGTCCTGGACGCCCTGCACCTGGATCAGCTCGCTTTCGATCTCCACCATCATGTCGCGGATTTCTTCGGGTGAGTAGTTGCCCCGGCCCACCACGGCGACTGTGGCGAATTCGGGTTCCGATGCCGGGAAGGCTTCGGTGCCCGTCGGGTTCATCGCATAGGAAGCAAAGATCGCCACGATGATACCGAAACCGACGGCCAGCGTCGGCAGCGGCCAGTGCAGCAGCTTTTCCATGATCCGCACATAGAGCCCGGTTATGCCGCCCACCTTCTTGGTGTCGAACTTGTCGGGATACATGACGATATCGGCCTTGGCCTTGGCCTTCTCGTCGACATGGCTGGAGGCGATGATCGACCCGATCACCGGCATGAAGATCAGTGCGGAAATGAACGAGGCGACCATGACGATGATCACGATCATCGGCAGGTAGCTCATGAACTTGCCGATAATGCCCGGCCAGAACAGCAGCGGAATGAAGGCACCCAGCGTGGTTGCTGTGGCACCCACCACCGGAACGAACATCTTGCGCATGGCCATGATGAAGGCCTCGCGCTTGGGCACGCCTTCCTGCAGCTTTCGCTCGGCATATTCGACGACCACCACCGGGTCGTCGACGAGCACGCCCACCGCGATGACCAGCCCGAACATCACCATCATGTTGATGGTCATGCCGAGCATGTCGGCCACCAGGAACGCCATCATGAAGGACAGCGGAATGGAGAGGCCGATCATCAGTGCGGGGCGAACGCCCAGCGTCGCGATACAGGTGATCAGCACCAGCGCCACAGCTGTCAGCACCGCCGCTTCGAGCGAACGGAACAGCTGGGTGGTGGTTTCGGCCTGGTCGAGGAAGAACGAATAGGTGACGCCGGCTGGCCAATCCTTGGCCGCTTCTTCGGTCGCCGCGCGCACCTTGTCGGACACATCGATGATATTGGTGCCGAGCTTCTTGGATACGCCCAGGATCAGGGCAGGGGAGCCGTTGACCTGGGTATATTCGGTCGCGTCGGCAAGCGTACGGGTGATCGATGCCACCTGCCCGAAGGTCACGACAGTGTTGCCGTCGGTCTTGAGCGGCAGGTTATAGACGTCCTGGGCGGTGGTGATGAGGCCCGGAACCTCGATGTTGAACGAGCCTTGTCCGGTGTTGAGCGTACCACCGGCAACCACCATGTTGTTGCGCGCCAGGGCATCGAACAGCTGATTGGCCGTCAGCCCGTAGGCTTCGAGCCGCAGGAGGTCGACACGGACTTCCAGCTGTTCCTTGCGCGCGCCCGACAGGGTGGCCTCACGCACTTCGGCAATGCCTTCCAGGGCGTCCTGGAGTTGCTCGGCGCGGCGCACCAGCTCCTTTTCCGGGGCCGATCCATAGACGGCGACCGAAATGATCGGCATGCCGACGAGGTCGATTTCATGCACTGTCGGATCGTTGGCATCGCTCGGAATCTTGCCCTTGATGGCGTCGATCCGGGCACGCGTATCCTGCAGCGCCTGGTCCTTGTCGGTATTGATGTCGAACTCGAGGAAAACCGAGGCATGGCCGGTGGTCGAGGTCGAACTGATATTGTTCAGCCCCGGCAGGGTCGCCAACTCTTCCTCGGCCGGCTTGGCGAGCAGGTTTTCGGCGTCGCGCGGCGAGACACCCGACTGGCTGATCGAGACATAGAGATAGGGCACGTCGATGGCCGGGAAGCTTTCCTTGGGCATCGACACATAGGCGGCCGTACCGGCGCCGAGCAGCAGCACCATGATGGTCAGGACCACCCTGGGCATCCTGAGGATTTTTTCGATGAAGTCGAGCATCGTTGGTGTCCTCAGCTTTGGCTGGTTTCAGGGGCGGCGGCGGCGCTGGCCTCGACGGACTGGCCGGCGGAGACATTTTCCTGACCCACGGTGATGACGTCAGAAATGGCCGGCAGGCCGGTCACCCAGACGCCCTCGCGCGTGTCGCTGACGATGGTGATCGGATAGAACGCCACGACGCCGTCTTCGACCGTGCGAATGCCCAGAACACCCTCGTCATCGAGCGTCAGCACCGACTGCGGCACCAGGTGTCCGGGGGCGCTGCCCAGATTGACGATGGCTTCAGCCGTCACGCCGTCACGAATGGAAAAATCTTCGTTGGGGATTTCGATTTCGGCCGGAAAGGCGCGGGTGGCGCTATCGGCGACCGAGGCAATGAAGGTCACCTTGCCCTGAACGGTCTGGCCGGTCACCGTCTTGATCGTGGCTTCGAGACCGGTCCGGGCCAGCCCGATATTGGCCTCGGGCACCATGCCGGTGAAAACGATCGGGTTGAGCTGGACGATCGTGGCGCAGGGGCCGCCTGCCTGCAGCATCGAGCCGGCAGTGGCGACCGGGTCCTGCACCAGTCCGGCCACCTTGGCCTTGATCTCGGTGCGGTTCAACTCGGCAGTGGCGTTGTCGAGGCCGGCCTGAGCCTGGCTGACACCGGCCTTGGCCTGGGCCAGGGCGACGTCGACCGCCTGCTCGGTATTGGCCGCGGCCAGACCGCGCGCACGCAGGTCGGCATTGGTGTCATAGTTGAGCTGCGCCTGAGCCAGCCCCGCCTGCGCCTGCGACAGCGCCGCTTCGGCCTGGCTGACCGCAGCTGCGCGGGTGCCCTGGTCGAGCGTGCACAGGGGATCACCCACGGCAACTCGCTGTCCCTTGGTCACGTGCACATCGTCCACGATGCCGGCCGTTTCCGCGACTGCGGTGATGGTGGCCTTGGCCTTGGTGCTGCCGCGCAGCGGAACTTCGATCGGCATGGCCTGGGCCGTGAACCGCTCGATGCGCACGCTCTGCAGCGGCGCTGCCGCACCGGTTGTCACTTCATTGCGCTGGGCAATGGTCAGGCTGGGATCGACCTCGGGCGCGTGATGTTCGGCCAAGAGGCCCGCATTGCCGAGCGAGGTCGCGATCGGGCCGTGTTCTTCGCCCTCGATCACCGACAGAATGGATTTTTCGCCCTTGCCCGGGCCCTGTCCGCCCTGGACCAGGGTTCCCGTCGCCAGCCAGCCGGCTGCGAGTGCCAGAATGCCAAAGGCAAGACCGTAGGAAAACACTGCGCGCATTGTGAAATAGCCCCCTATTCGGCCGCTTTGCGGTGCGGCTCGGCTCGCGCCATATCGTTCAGTTCGTGCATATGGGTGCGGAAGTACTGTTCGGCAACCGTCAGCACCGCACGTCCGTAAGAAATCACCCAGCGGTCGGCTGGTGTGCATTCATGGTCTGCAGCGGCCTCATCGAGGCGCTTGAGGCCCTCGACGGATCGCTGCAGGAATTCATTGGTTCGGGCCTCTACCAGATCGCGCGGCAACAGATGCACGAAACGGGCAAAAAGCAGGAAAGGACTGCGGAAGACATCCTCGCCCAGCGGGCCGCTCAGTTCGGCAACGAAGGCCGTCCGGCCGGCCTCGGTGATGGAATAGACCTTGCGTGCCGGCTTGCCGTCCTGCTGCTCGACGCGGCTGACGACCAGCCCGTCATCTTCGAGCCGTGCCAGGGCCGGATAGATCGAGCCATAGCTGGCTTCCACGAAATAGGCGAACTCGCCTTCCGTGCACATCCGGCGGATGTCGTACCCGCTGGCTTCTCCTTCATGCAGAATGGAGAGACAAAGCGTGCGGACGTTCATTTGTGCTCCGAAGCATATTACGGTTCGATATATGCTGGGCGTATATAACTACCGGCCGCCAAGGGCAAGACTCGGTGCGGCGGGAAAGGCGCAGATCAGTTAAGCACTGATTGCATTCCTAATGGATAGACCAGCAGCGGCGCTGCCGACACCCGCTTTCGCGCAAGGCAGATGCGACATATTCGGCTAGCCGAGCAGATCCCGCATATGCGCCGCCGTTTCGCGCGCCAGCTCCAGGCTGGCGGCAGCGGCGAAATAGGGATTGAGAAACCGCCCATCGCTCTTGCCGTAACGCAGCGGCTGGCCATCCAGGGTCACCACTGCGCCACCCGCCGCTTCAAGCACGGCCTGGCCGGCGGCGGTATCCCATTCGCAGGTCGGGGTGAATCGGGGGTAAAGCTGCGCATCCCCGCGCGCCAGAAGGCAGAATTTCAGTGACGAACCGACGGAGACGTCGCTTTCGACGTCCAGCCGCCGGCACAATTGCTCGAGCGCCTCATGCCCATGGCTGCGGCTGGCAACAATCCGTGGCCGGGCGAGGTGGGCGATGCCGATCGCCGAGCGCTTTGTCACCGCGCCATCCACCACCAGCCCCGTCCAGGCACCGTCGGCGTCACCCACGAAAAGCTCGCCCGTCGCCGGGGCCAGGACCACGCCGAGGATCGGCCTGCCGTGTTCGACCAGAGCGATATTGACCGTGAACTCGCCATTGCGCTTGATGAATTCCTTGGTGCCATCCAGCGGGTCGACGACGAAATAGCGCTCCCCGAGCACGGGAATGATCCCGGCCGCCACGCTTTCTTCCCCGAGCACCGGCAGGCCCGTCGGCTGCAGCGCCTCGATGATCACCGCTTCGGCGGCAGCGTCCGCCTCGGTAACCGGCGATCCGTCGCTCTTGGTGACAACATGGATCGGCCGGTCATAGACCGCGCAGATGACCTGCGCCGCCCGGATGGCGGCCGCGACGACGCTGTCGGTGAGCGAAGCACTCATGGTGTCCATGGCTATTGTGGTCACTTCGAATGGCCGATGGTGACATCGAGCCCCAGGTCCAGAGGCTTGGCGCCCATGGTGATCTGGCTGGTGGAGATATAGTCGACGCCGGTCTCGGCAATGGACCGCACCCGGTCGAGCTTCACGCCGCCCGAGGCCTCGAGCCGCGCCCGGCCCGCCGTGCGTTCGACCGCCTTGCGCAGGGTGTCATTGTCCATGTTGTCGAGCAGCACGATGCGCGCGCCTGCCGCCAGGGCCTCGTCCAGTTCGGCCAGCGTCGTGACCTCGATCTCGATGGCGACCAGGTGGCCCGCGAAGGCCTCGGCGGCCTTGTAGGCGGCAGTCACGCTGCCGGCGACGGCGATGTGGTTGTCCTTGATGAGAATGGCATCGTCGAGCGCGAAACGGTGGTTGGAGCCACCCCCGCAGCGCACCGCGAATTTCTCGAATGCCCGCAGTCCCGGCGTCGTCTTGCGCGTGTCGCAGATGCGCGCCCCAGTGCCGGCGATGGCATCGGCATAGGTGCGCGTCAGGCTGGCAATGCCGCTCAGGTGATTGATGAAATTCAGCGCCACCCGTTCGCCCGACATGACCAGCCGCGCCGGCCCTTCAACCTCCGCCACCACCGAACCGGCCTCAACCCTGTCGCCATCGGCGAGGAGCGGGGTGAAGGTCACTCCGGCCCCCACATGGCGGAACGCCGCTGCTGCCAGGTCGAGCCCGGCAATGACCCCCGGCTCCCGCGCCGAAAGCGAAGCTTTCGCCCAGGCATCGGGCGCCAGGGTGGCCTGGCTGGTCAGATCCCCGGCCAGCCCGATATCTTCTTCGAGCGCGGCAAGAACGGCCTTGTCGACGAGGTGGCGCGGCAATTGGGCGGCTAGGGCGGTCATCGGCTCTCACCTTGGATCAGGTGGGGGTGATGTACGCTGCGAACAACGCCCTGACAACCGGCCTTGGGAGCAGGCTTTGCTGTCAAAGGCGGCGGAGAGGCAAACTCTGTTCCGCTCCGCCCGCTCGCTTGGTCGACCCCTTATTGCCGCACTCAGTGCGTCGGGCCGTGGTCCGCCTCGATAATGGCCTTGGTCAGGCTGCCGGTGGCCGGGTAGAGCGGAATGAGGCAGGCCTGCAGGGCGTGATAGATGTCCGGCTTGCCGGAGAAGAGCCGCGAAGTCGGGGTCAGGTCTTCGGTCAGTTCGCTGAGCCAGCCACCGCGGGCATGGTCGATCACATGGTTCTCGGCGAAGTCCCAGAGTGTCCGATACCAGTGCTGGAAATAGGGATTGTTGTCGTGAAAGCCGATGAACGCCGCGGCGCCGATGGCTTCGGCGACCGGCCACCACAGCTTTTCGCGCATGATCGGCTGGTTGTTCCAGTCCAGCGTGTAGAAGAACCCGCCATGCGCCTTGTCCCAGCCCAGGTCGATGGCGTTGCGGAAGAGGCCCCGCGCCGACTCGGTCATCCAGGCATGTTCCTTGCGGCTTAGCACGAAAAGCTGGAAGAGCAGGCGCGACCATTCGAGAGCATGGCCTGGCGTCGTGCCCGAGGGGCGGAACATTTCGGAGCCGAGATAATCCTTGTCGAGGCTCCAGTCTTCGTGGAAATGCTCAGCCACGCGATAGTCGAGACGCGCCGCATTGCGGTTGATGATCAGGTCGGCAATCCGTGAGGCCTTCTTGAGATAGGCCGACTTGCCCGTCGCCTCATAGGCGGCCATCAGCGCCTCGGTGAGGTGCATGTTCGAGTTCTGGCCGCGATAGGTGCTGATTTCGCCCCAGGAATTGGAGAATTCCTCGCGCACCGCGCCCACCTTGTCATCCCAGAAGCGGGTTTCGATGACCTCGGTCACGTCGGCGATCACCTGATCGGCCAGCGGGTGCCCGACCAGCTTGGCGCTCGATCCGGCGAGCAGCACGAAGGCATGACCATAGGCCTGCTTGCTGTCGTCCTGATAGCCGTGGTCGTCGAGCGACCACACATAGCCGCCATTGCGGGCGTCGCGATGCTTCTCCCAGAGATAGCGCATGCCGTGGTCGATGATTTCGTTGGACCCCGGTCGCCCGAGCAGGCTGCCGACCACGGCGCAATGGATCATCCGCGTCGTCACGTGGATCTGGCGGATGGCATTGTCGGGCGAGAGGGGCGCGCCCTCATCGCTGAGTTCGAAAAAGCCACCCTTGGGATTGATCGACGCGCCTTCGAAAAAGTCGAAAAGCTGATTGGCCTGCCGCATCAGATATTGCCGGTGGAACGGCCGGGATTGCCACGTGCCGGCATTGGTGGAGGGCAGGGTGAATTTCGCGTCGCTCATATTGGCTCCCATCCGGACCAAACCGTCCGATCCGGCAAGCCTTCTACCCAAACCCCCGCAACGTTGCAATTTCCGAACCGTCCCGTAGGGCAAATCTCTCCGGTGGAGAGATTTGAGGTGAGGAAGCCATGAGACTTCGACCCGTGCCGAAGGCAAAATCGTCCCGGTGGGACGATTTTAGGCGAGAAGGCCACGAGAGCTACGCTCAAGTGGCAGCTCGAATGGCCCAAAACCGTTCCCCGCACGCACCAGCCAAGCCACCCCACAACGTCATTCCCGCGAAAGCGGGAACCTCTGGTTTTCCCGCCCGGCAGACGAACCTCTACCCCGCCTTCCGATACCAGGCCTCAACCCGCGCGACCTCTTCGGCCGACCCCAGGATCACCGGCACCCGCTGGTGGATATCCACCGGCATCACGTCGAGAATGCGCTCCCGGCCGGTGGTCGACTTGCCCCCGGCGCCCTCGACCAGCCAGGCCATTGGATTGGCCTCGTAGAGCAGGCGCAGGCGTCCGCCCTTGGACACGGTCTCGCTGTCGAGCGGATAGAGAAAGATCCCGCCGCGCATGAGTATGCGATGGATGTCGGCCACCATGGAGCCGACCCACCGCATATTGTAGCGCTTGCCGGCGGCCCCGGTTTCCCCGGCCACGTTCTCGGTCACATAGCCCTTGGTCGCGCTATCCCAGAAGCGCTCGCGCGCGGTGTTGATGGCATATTCGCCGCTGGCTTCCGGCACGCTTGCCGCGCCGAGGATCAGCGTCCAGCCGCCATCCGAACCCAGTGTAAACACCGCCGTCTGCCCGACCAGGCGCAGCACCATGCTCGTTGCCGGGCCATAGGCGACATAGCCGGCACCCAGTTGCGCGCTGCCCTTCTGCAAGAGGCCGCCGTCAGCGGGCAGGATCGAAAAAATCGTGCCCACAGTGACATTTACATCAAGGTTTGAAGACCCATCGAGCGGGTCCGTGGCGACGATGAACTGGCCCTGACTCGATACTTCAACGGCTTCATCCAGCTCTTCGGAAATCAGAATCGACACATGGGGGTTCGGTCGTAAGTGATTCAAAACAATGTCGTTTGAGATCACGTCGAGGGCCTTCTGCGCCTCGCCCTGAACATTGGTGGCGCCGGCAAGGCCGGTCTGGCCGGCAATGGGCGCCTGTCGCAGAACGGCCGCGATTTCCGCCCCCGCATCGGCCATGGCGATAAACACGCTGGCCAGCGTTTCATCATCGGTCTGGTTCCGCAGCCAGTCGGCGAGAAGGGTCATGGGCAGGCTCCTTTGTCCCGCCCAGTGACCGCAATGTCGGCGCCGAGGCAAGGGCGACTTTCGGGTGAGCCTTCCGCCTCAGGCCTCCTGCGCCAGGTCGGCAAGGAGGCCAGCCGCGACCGCCAGCCGCGACAGGGTAATGCCCCCTTCGGTCAGGTCTTTGACGGCCTCCATCGTGCGTGCCATCTGCGTTGGCCTTGCGGCCGTGAGCGCTTCGATGGACCCGGCCGAAATGGCGTCGAGGGTCAGGTCGCGCAGCGCCCGCGACAGATTGGCCAGCGAGCGATCCAGCGCCATGCGGTCGAACCTGTCGGCAAGCACGATATCGCGGCCCGCCTCGATGACGGCAAACAGGTCGAAATATCCGGCCACGCCGAAATAGGCACGCGCCGCCCGCTCGATATCGACATCGGCGCGCTCGGCGACCAGCACGATATCGCTGGCATGGCTCAACTCCGGCAATTCGCCGATCTGCTGGGCCAGCGCAGCGGGAATGCCATGCGCCATCAACCCGCGCACCCGCACGTCCAGCGCCTCGCGCTGGGCCTGTGGCAGGAGGCCCTCGGTCTGGCGCAACTGCGCGACCCCCTGGCGATGGCGCTCGACCAGGTCCGGCAGGCCGCCGCTCAATACGGCATTACGCAGGAACCACAGGCATTCCTGCCGCAGCAGGGCCTCCACCTGCGCATAAAGCGCCAGTTGCACCCCGCCCGACACTTTTGTGTCGAGGCCGTCGATCTGGTCGTTGAGCGCCCGCAATCCATAGGCGTCGCGTACCGCGGCATAGGCCAGGGCCACTTCTCCGGCGCTGGCGCTGGTGGCGGCGGTCAATTCGGACACAAAGGCCGGCCCGCCGCGATTGATCATCGCATTGGCCAGGACGGTGGCGATCACCTCCCGGCGGAGCCGGTGCGCTTCAACCGCATCCGGATAGCTGCGATGCAGGGTCTCGGGGAAATAGCGGAACAGTTCCCCGGCAAGGTATGGGTCATCGATAGCCGAGCCGTCGAGCAGATCGTCGAAAAGGGTCAGTTTCGCATAGGCGAGTATGACGGCCAGCTCCGGCCGGCTCAGACCTTTCCCCTCGCTCGCTCGCGCATCGAGCGTCGCATCGCTGGGCAGGTATTCCACCGACCTGTCGAGCAGCCCGCGCTCCTCCAGTCCCTCCATCAGCACGCGATGATCCGGCAGTTCCGCCAGCCCCGCGCGCTCGGCCAGGGATATGGCCAGCGATTGCAGGTAGTTGTTCCGCAGGCAGAGTGCGGCGACCTCCTCGGTCATGCCGGCGAGGAACGTGTTCCGCTGCTCCAGCGGCAATTGTCCATTGGCCAGCAGCGGCGCCAGCGCGATCTTGATGTTGACCTCAAGGTCCGAGGAATTGACCCCGGCCGAATTGTCGATGGCATCGGTATTGATCCGCCCGCCCAATTGGGCAAAGGCGATGCGGCCGCGCTGCGTCACGCCCAGATTTGCCCCCTCGCCAACCACCTTGGCCCGGACCTGGTCGGCGGTGATGCGGATGCCGTCATTGGCGCGGTCGCCGACTGCGGCATCATCCTCGCTGGCCGCCTTGATATAGGTGCCGATGCCGCCGAACCACATGAGGTCCACCGGCGCTCTGAGGATAGCGCTCATCAATTGCGCCGGCGTCACGCTCTCCGCCTCGATGCCGAGCAATGACCTTATCTGTTCGGTGAGGGTGATGGATTTGAGCGCGCGCGAAAACACGCCGCCACCCGCCGAGATCAGCGTCTTGTCATAGTCCTGCCAGCTGGACCGGGGCAGAGCAAACAGCCGCTGCCGCTCGGCAAAGCTGGTCGCTGCATCCGGGGCGGGATCGATGAAAATGTCGCGGTGATCGAAGGCGGCGACGAGCCGCGTCTGGGCGCTCAGCAACATGCCGTTGCCGAAGACATCGCCGCTCATGTCGCCGACACCTGCCGCGGTGAATGGCTGGTTCTGGATATCCCGGTTGACCTCGCGGAAGTGCCGCTTGACCGCCTCCCAGGCCCCCCGCGCCGTGATGCCCATCTTCTTGTGGTCATATCCGGCCGAACCGCCCGATGCGAAAGCGTCACCCAGCCAGAAGCCGCGGCTGGTGGCGATGCCATTGGCCGTGTCCGAAAAACTGGCCGTGCCCTTGTCGGCAGCCACCACCAGATAGGGGTCGTCGCCATCGCGGCGCACCACGTTCTCGGGCGGCACAAGTGCCCCGTCCACGAGGTTGTCGGTGACATCGAGCAGCGCGCCGATGAAGATCTTGTAGCTTTCCGTACCCTCTGCCAGCCAGGCGTCGCGGGCCATGCCGGCGACAAGGCGCTTGGGCACGAAGCCGCCCTTGGCGCCCACCGGCACGATCACCGCATTCTTGACCTGCTGCGCCTTGACCAGGCCCAGGACCTCGGTGCGGAAATCCTCCGGCCGGTCCGACCAGCGGATGCCGCCGCGGGCGATGGCGCCAAAGCGCAGATGGACACCCTCGACGCGCGGCGAATAGACCGAGATTTCCCGATAGGGCCGGGGCGCGGCCATGCCGTCGACCTTGCTGCTGTCGAACTTGATCGCCAGGGCCGGCCGGCGCTCGCCATTCGGGCCCGTCTGGAACGCATTGGTTCGCACCGAAGCCTCGATCAGGTTCTGGAACCGCCGGATGATCGTGTCCTCGTCAAGCGACTGGATGGTTTCCAGTTGATCGGCAATCGCCTTGCGCGCCCGCTCGATCCGCGCCGGCCGATCGTCCACCTGCGGCTCGTGCAGCGCCTCGAACAGGGCGACGAGCCCCTCGGCGGCGGCCTTCTGGTTGACCAGGGTCTGGGCGATGTAGCGCTGCGAATGCGACGTGCCCACCTGGCGCAGGTAGCGCGACAGGGCGCGCAGCAGGGCCGACTGCGTCCAGTCGAGGCTGCCAAGCGTCACCAGCGCATTGATCTGGTCGCTTTCGGCGAGGCCTGACCAGACCGCGCTCAGCCCTTCTTCGATATCGCCAGCCCGCGCGGCAATCGCGATGTCGGCGGCATCGTCGAGATCGACGACCATGTCGTGGAGGTACCGTTCGACCCCGTCGCGCGGCACGATCGTATAGGTCTGCTCGTCGATGACCCGGAACCCGAAATGCTCGAGCATGGGCACGCGGTCTGACAGCGGGATCGCGGTGCCTTCATGATAGAAGCGCAGGCCCAGCCCATCATCGCGCTGGCGCAGCCGGATGGCTATGGCGTCCGCGCCAAGCTTGCGGAACACCGCAATGTCGGCCAGCGCGTCCTCGACACTGTTGCGATATTGATAGGCCGCCGAAAACACCTGCCGATAGTCGCTGATTTCGCCCGGATTGTCCGAAGCCGCGACCAGGCGGTCCGAGAAGTCACGGGTCAGCGCTTCAACTCCGGCTTCGAGTTCCCGCCGTTCCGGGCGCGGCGTGTCGCCGCCATTGCGCCCGATGATCACATGCAGCCGCACCAGTTCGCCTTCCGGAAAGTTCGGATAGAAGGCTGAAACGCGGCCATCGTAGATTTCCGCCAGGTAGCGGGTGATGCGGGCCCGCACGGCGCCGTCATAGCGATCGCGTGGCACGAATACGAGAATCGAAACAAAGTTGTCGAACCGGTCGATGCGCGGCAACACGCGCACGCGCGGCCGGTCATAGAGCGCGGCTATCGCCTCGGCGAATTCGGCCAGTTGCTCGGTGTCGATCTGGAACAGTTCGTCCCGCGGATAGGAATCGAGAGCGCCGAGCAGCGTGCGGCCGGCATGGCCGAGCGGATCGACGCCGGAGTGGCGCATCACCTCGGCGATCTTGCGCCGGATGATCGGCACGTCGGTATGGGGCGTTGCCAGCGCCTGCGCTGTATAGAGGCCGACAACGCGCAATTCGCCCTTGGCCTTGCCCGCTCCGTCGTAGAGCTTGACCCCCACATAGTCGAGATGCGCCCGCCGATGCACGCGCGAGCGGATATTGGCCTTGGTCACCAGGACAGGCTCGGGTCCGGTGACGAACGAGACCAGTTGCCTTGTGGTGTCCACATAGTCGGCGCCGCTGCGCAGCACCTTGACGGCTTCACCGCGCAGGATGCCGAGCCCGGTCCCGGCGACCGGCTTCAGCGTGTCGCCATCGAGCAGATATTCGCACATGCCCAGAAAGGTGAAATTGTGCTCGGTCAGCCATTCGAGGAAGCGGCGTGCCTCGTCGCGCTGGGCCGGTTTGGCGGGCTCAAGCCCGGCAATGGACTGGTTGATCCTCTCAAGCATGGGCTGCCAGTCGCGCACCGCCCGTGCCGCCTCGGCAAGGGTTGCCTCGAGCTCGCGCTGCAGCGTCTCGGTACCTGCCACGGGGTCGCTGTGGATATGCAGCACACTCACCCCGGCGCCGCTTTCGGACACCGCCCCGTTCTGCACCCGCACCACCGGGTGGGTGAACAGCCGCACCGTGCCGCCAAGGGCGCGCAGTGCCGCAAGGGCGCTGTCGACGATGAATGGCATGTCGGGGGAAATGATATCGAGGATCAGCGCGTCGCCGGGCCGGGCAGGGGGCGTCATGGCAATACGCGTGCCGTCCACCGGGGACCGCACCAGCAGTTGATGGCTTCGCGTCAGCGCCGCGAGAAGGCTCGCCGGGTCCTGTTGGGTCAGGTCATCGGGGTCGATGCCCTCTATCGCCGCAGTCAGAAAGCGCAGCAGGCCCGCGTCTTCGGCGGCAGCCGCCCGTGCCATGGCCTTCAGTTCCGCCTTGATCGCTTCCGTCATCCCGCCCTCCAGACTCGCCGGGTAAGTCTAGAGCGTTTTCAAGAAAAGTGGACACCACTTTTCTGGTTCGAAAACGCGACCAATCAAAGACTTAGAGCCTTTGTCGTTCTGGATCAGCCAGAACAAGAAAGGCTCTAGGACGTGGACTGGGCGGTGTCTCTACCTCGAAGGGCGGATCGGGGCGCGCTGGCGCAAGAAAAATTCCTGCCGCAGCATTCGACAGCAAAACGTTTCCTGCCGGGCGCTCAAGGCGAACGTTTACACCTTGTTAATCCCGACCTATCTTGTAGTGTATGCGGGTCGATGACGTGCGAGGCTTCCATGCCCAAAGTACAGCAACTGGCCTATTACGCGGCGCTGGCCGCCGCCCTGTTCATGGGCTTCCTCGTGACGCTTCCGCACGCGCTGCTGTTCTAGCGTCTAATGGATTGACGGCGGCGTGATGGGGCTGGCAGGCCCGTCACCGATCTTCGGTCCGGCCCAGAACACCACATAAAGCAGGTCATGCCCGCCCGCGTCGGTGATCTCGATGGATCGCGGCAGGTCCATATTCCCGCCTTCGCCGGCAACCTTGTCGATGATTGCCTTGCCCAGTTCGGCAGCCTTGCTCTCGGCCGCATCGAGATCGGCCAGTTCGCTGCCCGCCTCGTCGCGGACCAGCTTATCCTCAACCCGATAGTGAAAGTAATAGCGCGGCAAGGTCTTATCTCGTTGCGGGGTGCGCCGGCCGGTTATCCGTCCGGCGTCGAACGGAACGAGCCCAAGTCTGGCACCTCAGGTCGCGTTAGTCGATAGCCGAGAGTTCACGATAACCGCGCCGGTGCCAGATCAGCGGCGCGCGCTGGGCCTGGGTCTGTACATCGACGATGGCTCCGGCGAAAAGCACATGCGTGCCGGTTTCCATGGCGCCGATGACTTCGCAGTCAAACACCGAGACCGCACCCACAAGCAATGGCTGTCCCGATGGCCAGGCGTCCCAGGTGCCGACATCGAACCGCTCCTCGGTCGGGACTGATCCCGCAAAGGCGTCCGCCACTGCCGATTGGTCCGAAGCCAACAGGGCCACCGAGAACCCTTCCGTCCGGGCGATGATGTCGGCCAGCCGGCTGATGATGTCGATGGAGATCAGCAGGGCCGGCGGTTGCGCGGAGAGCGACATGACCGAAGTTGCCGTCCGCCCCACGCGCTCCGTGCCGCGCCGCGCGGAAACCACATGCACGCTGCTGGCCAGGCCCGACATGGCCGACCGAAATTCGGCATCGGTGACGCTTGGGCGCCGAAGCGGCTTCAGCGCCATGCTGTCGGGAAGGACAAAATCGGGCATGGGTATAGTCATCGCGGAAAGTCACGCTGCGTGCAATGTGGACACCAAACCCTGTTGGCGGTGCCCGGGTGAAAATGGTCATTCCCGCTCACGCGGGAATGCCTGTGGCTGTGTTGACGTTCCTACCCAAGGTTCGCTTCGGCGAACTCGTAATTGGCCAGTTTGTCGAGGAAATTGGTCACATAGTCCGGCCGCCGATTGCGGAAGTCCACATAGTAGGCGTGTTCCCACACGTCGAGCCCGAGCAGCGGCTTGCCCTCGCCGGTGGCCAGCGGGTTTGAGCCATTGGGGGTCTTGGCGGTCTTGAGCTTGCCGTCGGTTCCCAGCACCAGCCAGGCCCAGCCGGAACCGAATTGGGTGGTGGCCGCGGTCTTGAAGCTGTCCTTGAACGCCTCCACCGAGCCAAAGTCTTCGACGATCTTGGCTTCGAGACGTCCGGGGATCCGGCCCCCCGCGGGCGACAGGGCCTGCCAGAAGTGAATGTGGTTCCAGTGCTGGCCGGCATTGTTGAAGAGCGGCGCCTTGTCCGGCTGACCATTGGCGAGGGCGATGATCTCTTCGAGCGATTTGCCGGCAAGCGCGGGGTCTTTCTCCACGAAGCCGTTCAATGCGGTCACATAGGCCTGGTGGTGCTTGCCGTGGTGCAGCTCCAGCGTTTCCTGGCTCATGCCGTGTTCGGCCAGAGCGCTGGGGGCATAGGGGAGAGAGGGCAGGGAGAAGGCCATTTCATGCATCCTTTCGGGTCCGGCTGGACAGATGGTGACAACCGGTTTAATTTCCAAGCCATGGCTTTGAAAACCCTTTCCCCAGATATGTCAAGCTCTGCCTTGGAAAATGCGTCCTGGTCGCCGCGCAACCCTGCCGAGCGTATTCTGATGGCTCTGAAAATGTATGGCGGGCTATCGGCCGCCGCACTCGGAGAGCAGTTGGGCACCTCGAGCGAGGCGGCGCGGCAGCAGCTTGTGCGCCTGGCCGAAGAGGGGCATGTCGCGGCCGAAAGCATCTCGTCCGGGGTCGGGCGCCCCACCCAAGTCTGGGGTCTCACCCCTGCGGCCCAGTCCCGGTTTCCCGACACCCACGCCGCGCTGACCGTGCAATTGCTCGATATCCTGCGAGAACAATTGGGCGACACCGCGCTCGACGCCGTTATCGCGGCGCGCGAACAGGCCACCAGAACCGAATACGAGGCCGCTCTTGCCGATGCCGGCGATCTCAAGGACCGGGTGGATCGCCTCGTCGATTTGCGCAGCCGGGAAGGCTATATGGCGGCCTGGACGGAGCAGGAAGACGGCTCGTTCCTTTTGACCGAAAATCACTGTCCGATCTGCGCGGCCGCCACGGCCTGCCAGGGTTTCTGCCGGGCCGAACTCGATGTGTTCAAATCCGTGCTCGGGCCGGATGTCGAGGTTCACCGGCAGGATCATATCGTCAGCGGTGGCCGGCGCTGCAGCTATGTTATCAGGTCCGCCCATGTCCAATGATCCCCGCCTCGACCCCGCCAAGCGCCTCACCCGCATTGGCTGGAATGCGCCCGAGGGGCTCGATGACGCGCTGATCCGCGCCGTTGTCGACCACTTCTATGCCCGCGCCCGCGCCGATGACGTGATCGGACCGGTGTTCAACCGGGTAATCGCCGAGGACGAATGGCCCGCCCATCTCTCCCGCATCGCTGACTTCTGGAGTTCCATGCTGCTCGGCACAGGGCGCTACGATGGCCGGCCCATGCCCAAGCACCTGGCCATTCCCGAATTGTCCGATGCCCATTTCCTGCGCTGGCTGCGCCTGTTCCGGGAAACGGTGGATGAGTTGTGCCCGCCCGATATCGCGGCCATTTTCATTGAAAGGTCCGAGCGGGTCGGCAATTCCTTCCGCATGAACATTGCCATGCGCCGGGGCGACGACATCACCACGATGGGACCACTTGGGCGCGAGGCGCCCCCGGTCTGGAAACCGAAAGTCTGAGCCGATTTCTTGCGGTCTTTCTGGCCCCATTTTCAATATTTCGGGAAGATTTGTTGCTAAGGTGCCCTCGAAGTAGCGCATAAGCGTGCCTGTTGGGGGATTCGTGCCGTGCCGTTTTCACGGATCGAAACACATCAGGGGTTTGCCGAAGGCACCCATGCCCTGCGCGCCGGCGACCTGACCGAGGCGCTGGAGCAGTTCAAGCTCGTCTATTCGCAGTCCGAGGCCGATGGCGATGCGGACCTCATGGCCGCCAGCCTTTGCGAAATCGCCTGGACCTGTTTCAAGCTTGGCGACGCCGAGCAGGGCCTCGAATGCGCCATCGGAGCGAAGTGGCTGTGGCGCCGTCTCGATAACCCGCCTGAACTGGTGCGCAGCCTGGCCGTCGAAGCCGTGCTGTTTCTCGAATTGGGCTTCGTCGACGAAGCCTATGAATTGTCTTCCGAAGCGGTCGGCCTCGCCCGCTCGCTCGACGCGCCGTCCATGCTGGCCTTTGCCCTCTCGGCCCACGGCCTGGCCCTGTCCCTGTGCCGCGAGGCCCAACTTGCCAGTCAGGCCTTCTCAGAGGCCATCGCCATTGCCGACGGCTTGGGCAACGCCACCGGCTCGGCCTATTACCGCGTCAATCTCGGCTTTGCCCACGCCAAGCTCGCCGACGAAGCCAGGGATTTTGGCGATCTGGACGTGGCCCGCGCCGAACTCGAACAGGCCAGGGCGCTCACCTGCGAGGCTGTGGAGCGGGCGCTCGATGCCGCCGACTACTGGATATTGCGGGTTGCGCGCTGCAACGCCGCCGAATTTATGGCCGGGCTGGACGACATTACCTGTGCCTTGGAAATGCTGCAGCGCTGCGACGATATCCCGACCCAGGCCGGCCCGAGCCTGCAGTGCCACCAACTCTATACCACCGCCTATGTGCAATTGGCCCATGGGTCGCTGAGTGAAGCCCGTGAGGCCTGCGAGAAGGCGCTGAGCCTTGCCGATGCGCGCGGCCAGGTCGATCACCAGGTCAATTGCTCGGAAATCCTGAGCCGTATTCTCGAGGCGCAGGGGGAAACTGCGGCCGCCCTGGCCATGCACCGGCAATATCACCGGCACTATGTCGTCCAGTCCGGCGAGTCGGCCCGGCGCCGCGCCCGCATCGAGGAAATCCGGTCGGAAACCGACAGTCTGCGCGCTCGTGCGGCCGAGTTGGCCGATCTTGCCCTGTCCGATCCGCTGACCGGCATCGCCAACCGCCGCAGCTTCGATCAGATCCTCAATCGCCTGGCCGGAACACCCTTTGCGGTGGCCATCATGGATCTGGACAATTTCAAGCAGGTGAACGATCGGCACACCCACATCATCGGCGATGCGGTGCTGCAAAAAGTGGCCGGCATCATGCTCCGCCAGATCGGGCCGCACGGCCACGTCGCCCGGCTTGGCGGCGAGGAGTTCGCCCTGGTATTCCCCGATGCCCCGGCTGCCACGGCCATCGCCTTTTGCCAGGGGCTGCGCATCGCCATCGCCAATGCCGACTGGTCGGATATGGCCGACAACCTTGTGGTGACCGTCAGCATCGGCATTGCCGTGGGTGATGGCGCCCAGCCATCGGGCGAACTGATGCAGATCGCCGATCGCTGGCTCTACGAGGCCAAGTCCCAGGGTCGCAATCGCGTGCTGGCCGGCAAGTCTCCGGACTTGCTGTCCGCCCCCATCGCCGCTCAGGCGGCTGGAATCTAGCCTATTCGGACATTGTTGGGCGGGCGGCGGCCCTGATGGCAAAGTCCAGAACCCGCCCCCAACTCAATTCGATCGCCAGGCGCAATCCGATGAGCAGCAGCAGCCCGATCATGCCGCTGCCGGTCAGCATCACGCCCCAGCCCCCGAATATGATCACGAACTGCATGACGACGATCCGCACGTAAAGCGCCGCGACCGTCGGCACCAGCGATGCCTGCCGTCTGTCTTCCAGAAACACGGCGCCGCGATAGAGGAAGATCAGCAGGAGGATCGGCCAGAGATTTTCGCCGATCACCATGGTGCGGACAAATCCCTCGACCGACCAGATACGGTCGGACCAGCCATCGCCATAAAGGGCGCTCATCAGGAACAGGTGGACGCCCATGAACACGCTGGCATGGAGGGCTATAAACCCGGCGCTGATGCCGCTCTTGATTGGCATGCCGGTGCGCCGGTCGCGCACGACAGGCGCTTCGCCGATGTGAAACGCGATAGTCAGCACGGTCCAGAAGGCGATGACCAGGGTCTCGCACCAGTAAAAGACCATCAGCGTGAAGATGTCCCAACCGGCGAACAGCACGCCGAATAGGGGCAGGATGGCGCTGAGCACGGTCAGGACGAGCGTATTGTAGGGGCCGAAATGCATATCCCACTATGCCCCGGATTCGCGCGCCGCACCGCCCCTGAACAGGGTATGCATCCGCGCAGATGAACGACTAGCCTTCTGGAACAATCCGGGAGGTGCCCCATGAACCCCATTCGCCTGGTCGTCGGCTTGTCGGCCCTCATTCTCGCGGCAATGCTGGCTGCGGTGCCCGCGCAAGCCGCCACCGTGACCTTCATGTCGTGGTTCTATTCCGCCGATCACGCTGTCCCCCACATTCACTATGACGGCCCGGTGGTCGATGGCGACCTGGATCAGCTGAAGTCGGTGTTCGATTCCTACGTCACCTGCGATCTGGAGCAGTTTCCGGCCGAAGGCGGTAATTGCGCAGTCCTCTCCCTCAACAGCCCCGGCGGGAGCTATATCGAAGGCCTGCGCCTGGCCCAGTACCTGCGCGACAATCGCATTGCCAGTGTCGTGGAAGTCGGGTCCCAATGCTATTCAGCCTGCGCCTTCGCCTTTCTGGGCGGGTCCGGCTATTCGAGCCAGTCGCGCGTCGGCGTCTATGTCGATCGTGTCGTGGAGCCCGAGGGCATTCTGGGCTTCCATGCGCCCTATTTCGCGCCCGATTCGCTGGATGGGCTCGTGGCCGAATTCGGCCTCGATGAAGTCCTCGGCGCCAGCCGCGACGACATTTCGCTGATGGTTCGCCAGCTGGTCAGCTGGAATGTCGATGAAAATGTCCTGGGCTACATTGTCTCCATGGGCCCCGACGAAACCTATGACGTGGTGACCGGCGAAGACTATTTCCTCACCCGCACGGCGCTGCCCGATACGCCCCTGTCCCTGTGGGGCGCCAGCGCCAGCGATCCGATCCGCAATGTCTGCACCAATCTCCTGGCGGTGCACGAGAACGAATTTCCCAGCGCCGTCATGGATCGCATCACCGATTCCACCATCCAGCCCATTGGCGTCGACGCCAGCGGCAACGCCATCAGCGGCATTCGGCTTGGACCGGACAACGGCCTAGACGTCACCTTCTGCGGCATGCCCACCGCGCAGCTCGAGGCCGCCGCCGATGCGGATATTGCTCTCTATAGCGGCGCGGGGATCAACGGAACGATCTCCTCGATCCTGACCTATTTCCATCGCCCCGATGGCTGGTCGAGCCTGGATGCGGGTGGCACGGCCAGCCGCTCGATGTTCCAGAAGGGCGCGATGAACACGCTCTTTCTCGACATCACAGCCAATCTGGCCACGGGAGATCAGACGGTCATCGACTATATCAACATGGACAAGTTCATGACCCCCGCCATGCTGGCCGGCATGGCCGATGGCACGCCCTATGTGCAGTCCACCCTTGCCCTTGAGGTCAGCAGCGAAACGGGCTGGTCGCGCACCAGCCGTCACGGCGGCGCCGAACTGGTCGAGCAGGTCGGCACGCGCCGCCTCTACGACATGGTCCAGCAAAGGCTTGCCGCTTCGGCGGGGGTCGAACACCAGTCGGTTTCTGCCGGCGGGTTCATCTACACCATCCGCGATACCGCCTCGGCCAGCCCCTATGTCTGGGTCGGGTTTCTCGATGGTGACGAGGCCAATGTGGTCCGCATCGATCCCCTGATCGCCAGCGATGGTACGGTCACCCAGCTCGACGCCCTCTACGCCATTGCCTGTTCCTTGACCTTCAAGACCACGCGCCTGGGCTGCGCGGCATGACAAAAGCGCGGGTCCGATTGGCACTGGCCAAAGGGCCCGCGCTGTGGCTTATGGCGCCACGCAAAAAATTCGTACAGGACGTCCATGAAGGTCATTTTTGACACCGACCCTGGCATCGATGATGCCATGGCCCTTCTTTATCTGAGCAAGCTGCCCGAGATCGAATTGCTGGGCATCACCACTGTGGTGGGCAATTCCAATATCGAAACCACCACCCGCAATGCCCTGTTCCTGCGCCAGCAGTTCGGCCTTGCCGCCCCGGTCATCGAGGGCGCTGGCGAAACGCTGGATGGCGTAGTCAAGTCCGAACCGGTCGTCGTGCATGGCGAGAACGGCCTGGGCGACATCGCCATTCCCGAGGTGGACCGCACCGGCCTGCGCGCGGGCACGGCCAGCCAGTTCATCATCGATACGCTCCGCGCCCATCCGGGCGAGGTGACCATTGTCGCCGTCGGCCGCATGACCAACCTGGCCCTTGCTTTGCGGCAGGACCCGGCCATTGCCGGCCTGGCCAAACAGGTCGTCATCATGGGCGGCGCCTTCGGACTCGAGGGCCGCAGCGGCAACATCACCCCCGCTGCCGAAGCCAATATTTTTGGCGATCCGGTTGCGGCCGACGAAATTTTCGCCGCCGATTGGGAAGTCGTGGTCGTCGGCCTCGACGTCACCCACGACATCGTGCTCTCCAATGCCTATCTGGCCGATCTGGCCGCCTCGGTTGGTGAGAATGGCGAAATGCTGCGCCAGATGTGCGAGCATTACGCCAAATTCTACACCGAGATCATGGGTCTGGCCGGCGTCGTCGGCCATGACCTTTTGGCCATCACCTATCTGCTCAAGCCCGAATGGTTCGAGACCCGTCCCGGCCCCGTGCGCGTCCTTACCGACGGCATTGCCGTGGGCCAGACCATCCAGATGCCATCGGCCCGCACCGGCGGTCACCCCGACTGGAACGGCCGCCGCCCGGCCCTGGTCTGCACCAAGGTGGACGCCCCCGCCGTGCTCGAGCACTACCGCCAAACCGTCAGCCGCTGATGGTCGTAGGGGAGGGGTCGGCCTCTCCCCTATGGCGCCTCTCCACACTGGATGTCACCCCGGCTCCATCGCCCCCTCGCCCCTCCGGGGAGAGGGCCGGGGTGAGGGGTGAAAGCCCCCCGGCGAGCGCCGAAGCCACCTCGAAAGCGAAACGCTCTACCCCCTCGGCTCCTTGGGCGGCACCGCCTTGAGCTGGTCAAGCAGGAACGCATGGGTGGCCCGGTTGGCAACGATCATTGCCCCGGTGCGCTCGAAATAGCCCGGTCCGCGCCCCCACCAGTCGGTGACGACGCCGCCGGCTTCTTCCACCAGCAGGATCCCGGCCGCGGTATCGACGAAGCCGGTTTCCTCGAAATAGCCGGTCAGCCGCCCGCAGGCGACATAGGCGCAGGAATTGGCGGCGCTGCCGACCACGCGGACGGCCCCGATGGGCGCGCGAATGGCGTCGAGCCGCTCATAGGCGCCCTTGTGCAGCGACAGATTGGGCGTCGGCAGGCCGGTGCCGACCACCATCAGGCCGACATCCTGGCTGCTGCTGACCGAGAGTTTCTCGCCATTGAGATAGGCCCCGCCGCCCTTGACGGTGGTGAACATCTCGTCGGAAACCGGATTGTAGACGAGCCCGCACATGGTCTGCTCGCCCCGCCGCAGGGCGATGGTGATCGTATAGTGCTGCCCGTTGATGAAATTGGTGGTGCCATCGATCGGGTCCACCAGCCAGCGGTGTTCCAGGTCGTCGCCATCCACGGGCGGAAATTCTTCTCCCGTCAGGCTCCAGTCCGGATAACGGCCCAACAGGTGCCCGCGGATCAGGGTTTCCGAATCCCGGTCGGCGTCGGAAACGAAGTCGCCTGGCCCCTTGATGCCGATTTCAAGATCGCGGAAACGCTGGAAGTGTTCGAGCGTCAGGGCTCCCGCCCCGCGCGCCGCCACCACCATGTGCTCGAGGATCGTGTCGTAATCGTGGGTCATGTCTCGAGGGCCGCGTAGAGCCCCTCCGGATCGTCGGTTGTTATCTGGTCGACCTTGAGGTCCAGCAGGCGCTCGACCTGCACCACACTGGCCGGCGTGACCTCGCGGATGGTCCAGGCGTCGATGCGCGTGCCATGCCGGTGGAAGGCGTCGACGATGTCAAATCCAGCATCGGCCGCATGCGTCACCATTTCCCAGTAGAGATAGACCAGTGCCGCATCGGGCATCTCGGCCATCGCCTCGTCGACGTATTCCTGCAACCTGCCTGCCGCCAGTGCCGCTCGAAACCTGGCCTCGTTGGTCGCGTCGAAGCCTTTTTTCATGGCCGGCAAGGCCGCTGTCAGCATGTCGATGGCTTTGGCGGAGCCGGACGATACCACCATGTTGGACGCCACCGGCCCGGTCGCCGCCACGAATTTTGCCACTGCACGGTCGTCGAGAACGCTCTCGTCTTCCTTGTAGTCGAGCTGCAGCAGGGCATCGGGATGTACCGCGCCCCCGGCCATCAACTGGCACAGGTCTTCGAGCAGCATCACCGCGTCGGGCAGGGGCTCTCCGTTGTTTCCCCGCAGGTTGAGCTGCCGGATTGCCGCGTCGCTGGTCCCTGCCACGGGCCCCGCGCCCGTCGTCTCGCGATCCAGCGTCAGGTCGTGCAACACGGCCATGCCCTTGTCGCCTGTGACCACCAGATCAACCTCGACACTGGCGCCAAGCCGCATCGCTTCGAGGATACGCGCGCCAGTAAATACCGGGTCGCTCGCGCGCCGTCTGCCGCGATGCCACTTGAGCCAGGTGCGATGGCCGTGCCTGTCGATGAACAGCGGATCAGCCATCTCAGCTCCGGTAAATCTGCGCGTCGTTGCGATAGGCCGCCACGGCGCGGGGCTTGAGCGTCACGCCCTGTCCGGCTTTGAACAGATCGGGATGAGAGACCATCGACTTGAGGCGCACCCCGTCGCTGAGGTCGAGGTCGACCAGTCCATGCGTGCCGAAATCGGTGACGCGATGCACGCGGGCCTGGCCCGGCTCGGCCGCCTCGATATCCAGCGCTTCCGGCCGCACCGCCAAAGTCGCGGGGCCATCCACCACCGGCATGTCGACCCTGAACCCGCCATGCTCGAAGACCCCGTTCGAGACTGTGCCCTCGATCAGGTTCATCGTGCCGATAAAGCCGGCCACGAAAGGCGTTTTGGGCTCGCGATAGACGACATCGGGGCGATCGATCTGTTCGGTGCGTCCATTGCGCATGACCACGATGCGGTCGGCCATGGACAGGGCCTCGTCCTGTCCGTGGGTCACGAACAGGGTGGTGATCCCCAGCCGCTGCTGGATATCGCGCACTTCCTCGCGCAGCCGTTCGCGCAAATGCTGGTCGAGGCTGGCAAAGGGTTCGTCGAGCAGCAGGATTTTCGGTTCCAGCACCAGCGACCGCGCCAGCGCCACGCGCTGCTGTTGCCCGCCCGAGAGCTGCGAAACATGGCGATTGCCATAGCCGCCAAGCCCCACCAGTTCGAGCACGGCATCGACTTTGTTCTTGATTTCGTCGGGCGGCAGGCGGCGCAGCTTCAGCCCAAAGGCCAGGTTCTTGAACACATTCATATGCGTCCACAGCGCATGGCTCTGGAACACCATGCCGGTCGGTCGCTTTTCCGGCGGCAGGTGCGTGATATCCTCGCCATCGATCTGGATCAGCCCACCTGTCGGCCGCTCGAACCCGCCCACCATGCGCAGCAGCGTGGATTTGCCCGAGCCGGATGGCCCGAGCAGGCAGACCAGTTCGCCGTCTGCGACATCGAGGGAGAACGTATCGACGGCGACCACATTGCCGGCGGGGAAGATCTTGGTGACGTCTTTGATCGTGAGTACGGACATTTCCGTTCCTGTCAGCTAGCCAATGCGGACAGGTCCGCAAATAGGTTCAACTCGAGCGCGGTGTTGGAGGTGCAGTGCCTCATCATCCCCCGAACCCCCGCGCAAAGGCCCCGCCGCCGATGACCCGGCGCGCAAACATCAGGGCGATGAAGCTCGGCACCCAGAGCATGACAGAGAGCACGGCGCCGAACTGGATGACCATCTGGTTGTTGATGAAGGAGATCATCAGCACCGGCATGGTGCGGATACCCGGCGCGCCGATCAGCCAGGCGCCCTCGGTCTCGTAGAACGTGCCGACAAAGCTCAGCAGCAGCGCGGCCGCAATCGTCGGCCCGGCCTGCGGCAGCGTCACCGACCAGAATACCCGGAATGGCCCGGCGCCCACGTCGCGCGCCGCTTCCTCCATGCGCCGGTCGACGCCCTGGAAGGCGGCCACCGGAATCCAGATCATGAACAGCAGCGTGCCCACCAGCTGGATCAGCACCACGCCCCAGAATGTCCCGATCAGGTTGAGCTGCAGGAAAATGGCGGCAATGGCGATCAAAAGGCCGAATTTCGGAAAGGCGTGTCCGGCCAGGAACGAAAAGAACAGGAAGGTCCGGCCCGGAAAGTTCATGCGCGCAA
This sequence comes from Devosia sp., assembly GCF_025809055.1. NCBI lineage: Bacteria > Pseudomonadati > Pseudomonadota > Alphaproteobacteria > Hyphomicrobiales > Devosiaceae > Devosia > Devosia sp. The sequence goes on from NZ_CP075529.1 coordinate 134,548, forward strand.
AGGCATAGGCCGCTGGCAGGCAGATGGCCGCCGAGAGCAGCGTCACCACGGTGGACAATTGCAGGCTCAGCGTCAGTGCGGCCCACACATCCGGCCGGGTCAGCGTCTGGTTCCAGAACCTGAGCCCGAATTGCTGCGGGATGACATTGGGATAGCGCCAGGCCTCGGTGAAAGCCCAGGTGCCGACCACGACCAGCGGGACCACCACGACCAGCGACAACAGCGCGGCGAAGGCAATGCCGGTCCAGTCGATCGGCGCGCGGGCCGGGGCAAGATCGCTCATCTCATTTCCCCTGGTTGCGCGCGACCGAGCGCACGTAGAACAGCCCGAAGGCGATGCAGAAACAGAAGGTGATGACCGCCTGCGTGATGGCATTGAGCGGATCGTTCACCTCGCGGAACGTACGGTTCATGAATGGGCCCATCATTTCCGGCGAGGCCGGTCCGAGCAGGTAGGGCAGGGTGAAGGACGAGAAAATGCCCAGCACCGCAAAGGAAATGGCCACCAGCACCGAATTGGATATGCGCGGCAGGATGATGTGCCAGAACACCTGGAACCGGCTGGCGCCGACATCGCGCGCCGCCTCGATGGCCGGATTGGCGATATTGCCCAGGCCCGACAACAGGATCAGCACGGTCAGCGGGATATTGTCCCAGACGAGCCCGATCACCGGCCCCCAGGGCGTCAGGTAAGGCGTACGGATCTTGGGCAGCCCCACCCAATTGAGCAGGATGTCGACCATGCCATTGGGCCCGAGCACGCGAATGAACGCATAGGCCAGGATGATGGACGGCACGAACATCGGAAAAATGGCGAGTGCCTGCACATAGGCCGGCAGGCGGCCCTGCGAAAACCGCAGGTAGAGCGCGATCGGCATGCAGATGGCCAGCAGCAGTGCGGCGCACATGCCCGTGGTCCATAGCGTGATCGTCAGGTTGTTGATCGAATACTGGTCGGAAAAGAAGAATGTATAGCTGGACAGGTTGAAGCCGGCATTGCCGTCGGCATCAGGCCGCCAGATGGTGCGGCCAATGGCATTGATGATCGGCCAGATGATCAGCCAGGCCATCAATAGGACAGGGATCGCGACGAGCAGGAGGCCGGTTGGCCTCCTGTCGTCATTGGTTTCGATGAGCGGACGTGCCGCTCCTTGGGCCGTTTCGGTGGTCACGAGTTGCGATCGACGTTCGGTGCCACGTTGCGATACCAGCCGTCATTGATCGGGCCGGACCAGTCGCCACCCGGGAAGGTGGGAATGGATGTCGGCACGATGTCGGCAAAGCGCTCGCGCAGTTCCGCCGAAACATGGTCCCAGCTCACGCCGGGGAAGCCACCCAGTTCGGTCAGGATGGCGCTCTGGATTTCCTCAGAGAGGATGAAGTCCGCCAGCTTGAGGGCCGCATCGCGATTGACGCCGTTTTCGATCACGATCGAGCGGGTGAAGCCGCCGGCAAGAGCCAGGTCCTGGAGCTGCACGAGGCCGGTATCTTCGGGCAGGACGCCCTGGCTGATGGCCTGCAGCACCTGGTCGGACCAGACCGGGGTCATGGTCACAACACCCTGCGACAACAGCTGCATGGACTGGGTGTTGCCCGAGGAGTACGCGCCGTTGTCATAGAGCGACGGCCCGATATCCTTGAGGATTTCCCAGGTCTTGCCCAGGGCTTCGTCACCGAATTCCTGGGTATAGTTGCTGACGGTGAAGGCGGCCGGGTCAAGGCCGTTGGCCTGGTGGATGGCGCGGCGCACGAAGTTGCCACCCGAGCCGCCCTTGTCGGGACGGTTATAGACGAACTGGCCGGGATTGGCCTTGATCCAGGCGACCAGGTCATCCCAGTTCTTGGGTGCATCGGCGGCGCTGAGCTTGGTGCTGTCATAGGCGAGCAGCACCTGGCTGCCGCGATAGGGCAGCGAGTAGTCGCTCTCGATGGCCAGCGGATTGACCTTGGAATAGTTGCTGAGGCCCGCTTCCTTGATATTGGCATAAATGCCGGAGTCGATGGCCCCGGCCGGCAGTTCGGCATCGGCGGATTCGAAGAAGTCGGCTTGCGGGTCGGTACCCGTCTCCTTGGCGGCCATGGCGCGCTCGGCAATCGAGATGACGCCGGCGCCATCGCCGGCATCGACCAGGTTCAGCGTCACGCCCGGATTGGCGGCCTCGAACGCCGGCTTGACCGTATTGGTCCAGAAATCGAGGATATTGCTGTCCGAGCTGGTGTACCAGTCGATCACGCCTTCGGCAGCGAAGGATATGCGGGGCATCAGGGCCATGCCGGCCACAGTACCCGCAGCGGAAATCATGAAGTCACGACGTTTCATGTGTTTTCTCCCATCTTGGCGGCCGCAGGGGACCACCGCGCTTATCGGTGCCGAGTGCGGAGGCGGCGTCACGGCGCTAGCCGTATTGGCGACCCGGATCGGCACCGGTTCGCCCGCCTCATGGGCCTCCTCCCTCATCGCTCCGGCGTTGGCAGGCAGTCCCAATCTGATGCTGGGTAATGTCCTGCGCGATACGCCATCGCATGACCAAGACAACACCCATTTCCGATTGCACACAAGTGCATTCGTTTCGTTGGGGACAAGTTGCTAGTCACATTGCGTAACGCTTTGATGACAAAAAAGGTGTTGCACACCTGTGCAAAAATTGCGCGCTACCGTGCAACGGGGCGGACAGATTGTCGCCAGATCGGGGTCGGCTCCACCAGTTTTCGGGCGGTTCCGCCATCCTCGGGCTGGCGCAACAGCCCGACCACCATGTCCGCGATCTGGTCCATGGGCTGGGCGAAGGTGGTCAGATTGTAGGATGACCACCCAGCCTGCTCGATATTGTCGAAGCCGATGACGCACAGGTCCTCCGGAATCGACAGGGAGAAATCGTTGCGCGCCGAATCCATGAAACCCAGCGCGAAGAGGTCGGTGACGCAGAACACGCCATCGGGGGCGTTGGAGCGGCCAAAGACCAGCCGGGCTGCCGTCATGCCCTCCTGGTAGCTCGACGGCCCCACTTCGGTCACCGCCACGGGCAGTCCCGCCTCTTTTGCGGCACGAACGAAGGCGGTCTCGCGCTCCACCAGGCTCGCCGTATGCGAATTGGATGTGACCAGACCAAGCCGCTGGCAGCCGGCGCGCTTGAGCAGGAACAGCGCCTCGCGTCCGGCCATGCCATTATCGACACCCAGATTGCTGCTGCCGCTCAGCCGCTCGTCGCGATTGATGAGGATGACCTGCTGGCCATTGGCAAGACAGGTCTCGATCAGGCTGGCCGGCGGCGCCCCCGACAGCACCACCGTGGCATCGGCCCGATAGTTGAGGGTTTGCCGCAGCGCGCGCGAAACGCTGTCGGTGTCGGTCTCGGTATTGATCACCATGGTGATCTTGCCCGAAGCCTGCAGTTTTCGCGTCAGCACATCCACCAGTTGTGCACGCACGGGCGTCGTAAGATTGGCGACCACCAGGCATACGATATTGCTGCGTTCGCGCAGGCCGCGTGCCAGGTGGTTGACGTGATAGCCCAGCGCTGCCGCGGCATCGAGCACCTTGCGGCGCGTCGGTTCGGAGACGCTGGCACCATCGGTAAAGGTGCGGGATACCGCCGAGCGGGAGACCCCGGCACGTTCGGCCACCATGCGGGCACTGACAAAGCTGCGGCCAGGGGCGTCTGTTTTCGGCGCGGCAGTCTTGGGCATCGGCGGCTCCGGCGGGGCTGATGCCTTAGCATAGCAGTCCCGCCCTATCCCCGCGCAAGTCGGTCTAGAGCGGCTTCTTCAGCCACTTGGCCAGGACGCCAACGATTCCCTCGCGGAACAGCAGCACGCTGATCACGAAGATCGTGCCCTGCAACACCGTCACCCAGGCACCGAAGCCGGCAAAATAGTTCTGCATGGTGACGATCACCGCAGCACCCACAAAGGGCCCAAAAATCGTGCCCATGCCGCCCAGAAGCGTCATCAGCACAACCTCGCCCGACATGGTCCAATAGACGTCCGTGAGCGATGCCAGCTGGAACACCAGGGCCTTGGTGGCTCCGGCCATGCCGGCAATCGTCGCCGACATCACGAAGACGGCCAGCTTGTAGCGATTGACCTTGTAGCCCAGCGAGATCGAGCGGGGCTCGTTGTCGCGGATGGCCTTGAGCACCTGCCCGAAGGGCGAGTGGATGATCCGGTAGATGGCCAGCAGTCCGCCGAAGACGATGGCCAGCACGACGAAATAAAGCGTCATGTCATTGGCCAGCGGCAGCACGCCGAAGAGATTGCCGCGCGGCACCGCCTGGATGCCGTCCTCGCCACCGGTGAACGGAGCCTGCAGCGAAATGAAGAACACCATCTGGGCAAAGGCCAGGGTCACCATGGCGAAGTAGATACCCTGCCGCCGGATGGCCAGCGCGCCGATGACGAGGCCGAGCAGGCCCGCAGAGGCCATGCCGAGCAGGATCGCCACTTCCGGGTTCAGTCCCCAGACCTTGGCGGCATGGGCCGTGACATAGCTGGCGGCACCGAAGAAGGCGGCATGGCCGAAGGACAGCAGTCCGCCAAAGCCGAGCAGCAAGTTGAGAGCCGAGGCGAACAGCGCGAAGCACAAGATCTTCATGATGAAGACCGGGTAGAGCACGAAGGGCGCGATCAGCAGCAGCACCAGCAAGACGGCGAAGATGATGATGTGATGCTTCGGGGTGCCGATCGGCAGGGCGCGGGCAGCGCTTTGGGTCGTCGTCGGTTCAGTCGTCGCGCTCATGGTCATGCTGCCCTTCCGAAGAGACCTGCGGGCTTCACCAGGAGCACGATGGCCATGATGACGAAGATCGCGACCGAGGAGGCCTCGGGATAGAAAACCTTGGTGAGGCCCTCGACGATGCCGAGGCCGAAACCGGTGAGAATGGCGCCCAGGATCGAGCCCATGCCGCCGATAACGACCACGGCGAAGACCACGATGATGAGATCGGCGCCCATGTTTGGATTGACCGAATAGATCGGGGCCGCGAGCACGCCGGCAAAGGCGGCCAGCGCCACGCCGAACCCATAGGTCAGGGTGATCATGCGCGGCACGTTGATGCCGAAGGCGCCGACCAGCGTCGGATTTTCCGTCGCGGCGCGCAGATAGGCGCCAAGCCGCGTGCGTTCGATGGCGAACCAGGTGCCGAAGCAGACCACCAGCGAGGCCAGCACCACCCAGGCGCGATAGTTCGGCAGGAACATGAAGCCCAGGTTCTGCCCGCCGCTGAGTTGCGATGGGATCGAATAGGGTAGGCCGGATACGCCGAACTGGTTGCGGAACAGGCCCTGCAGGATCAGCGCCAGCCCGAAGGTCAGCAGCAGGCCATAAAGATGGTCGAGGTGATAAAGCCGGCTGATCATCAGCCGCTCGAGCAGCACCCCGGTCGCGCCCACCGCGATCGGCACCAGGATCAGCGCGCCCCAATAGGGGATGCCGAGATAGGTCAGGCCCATCCAGGCGAAGAACGCCCCCATCATGTACTGCGCGCCATGGCTGAAATTGATGATGTTGAGCAGCCCGAAAATGACCGCCAGCCCGAGGCTGAGAAGTGCGTAGAAGGAGCCGTTGATCAGCCCCAGCAGCAATTGGCCGAACAGGGCCTGTGGGGGAATTCCCAGAAGCTCGAACATGGTGACCTTACCTGGAGAAGGGGAGAGCGCCCCGGCCGGAGCCGGGACGCCTGGAGGATTGGGACAGGATTACTCGACGAGGGCGCAGCCGCCGTCTTCCAGCGGACGAAAGGCCGCTTCCGCCGGAATGGTGGCGAGCAGCTTGTAGTAGTCCCACTCGCCGGTCGACTCGTCGGGGGTCTTCACCTGGAACAGGTACATGTCGTGGATGTGCCGGCCGTCGGCCCGCAGTTCACCCTCGCCGAAGACCGGGTCGGACGACGGATTGGACTTCATCCAGTCCATGACGCCTTCGGTGGCCTTGTCGCCGCTGGCTTCCACGCCCTTGAGGTAGTGCGTGACGGCCGAATAGACGCCGGCATGGACCATGGTCGGCTTGGAGCCGCCCATTTCCGCCGAGAAGCGCTCGGACCAGGCGCGGGTGTCGTCGTTGAGATCCCAGTAGAAGGCCTCGGTCAGCACCAGGCCCTGCGCTGTTTCAAGACCAAGCGCATGCACGTCGGTGATGAAGATCAGAAGACCGGCCAGCGCCTGCCCGGCCTGGGTGATGCCGAATTCGGCGGCCTGCTTGATGGAGTTGACGGTGTCGCCACCGGCATTGGCCAGCCCGATCACGTCAGCGCCGGAGGCCTGGGCCTGCAGCAGGAAGCTCGAGAAATCGGTGCCCGGGAAGGGGTGGCGGACCGAACCCACGACTGTGCCGCCCGAGGCTTCCACGACCTTGGCAGTGTTTTCTTCCAGCGAATGACCGAAGGCATAGTCGGCGGTCAGGAAGTACCAGTTCTTGTACCCGCTATCGACCATCGCCTTGCCCGTGCCATTGGCCAGGGCATAGGTGTCATAGGTCCAGTGGGCCGTGCCCGGGGCGCATTGCGCGCCGGTAAGATCGGTCGAGGCAGCACCCGAATTGAGGAAGATCTTGCCCTTCTCGCGGGTGATTTCATTCACCGCCAGCGCTGCCGAAGAGGTCGGCACGTCCACGATCACGTCCACGCCTTCCTCGTCATACCACTGGCGGGCAATGGTGGAGGCCACGTCGGGCTTGTTCTGGTGGTCGGCCGAGATGACCTCGACATTGATGCCCTTGCCGGCAGCATCGAAATCCTCGATGGCCATGCGGGCGGCAACCACCGAGCCCTCACCCGAAAGGTCGGCATAGATGCCCGAGCGGTCATTGAGCACGCCCAGCTTGATGTCGACGGCCATGGCCGAACCGGCCATCAGCATGGCGGCCAGTCCCGCCAGTGTCAGTGTCTTGAAATTCATGGGTTTCTCCTCCTTTTCGGTCCATTCGGACCCTGTTGCTTACACGCCGAGATAAGCGTGAAGCTTTGCCAGATTGCTCTGGATTTCGGTGTTGGGGATCATGTCGATGACCCGGCCCTGCTCGACCACGTAGTGGCGGTCGGCGACCGAGGCGGCGAAATGAAAATTCTGCTCGACCAGGATGATGGTGAAGCCCTGCGCCTTGAGGGCCGCCAGCGTCTGGCCGATCTTCTGCACGATGACCGGTGCCAGCCCCTCGGTCGGCTCGTCGAGCAGCAGGAACTTGGCGCCGGTCCGCAGGATGCGCGCAATGGCCAGCATCTGCTGTTCGCCGCCAGACAGCTTGGTGCCCTGGCTCGAAAGGCGTTCCCGAAGGTTGGGGAACATGGTCAGCACGTCGTCGCGGCTGAGCCCGCCCGGCCGGATCACCGGCGGCAGCATCAGGTTCTCGTCGACCGACAGCGAGGAAAAGATGCCGCGCTCCTCGGGGCAGAAGGCGATGCCGGCCTTGGCAATGGCGCGCGCCGGCAGGTTGATCAGTTCCTGCCCGCCGAACTGCACCGATCCCTTGCGCTTGCCGATCAGCCCCATGATCGCGCGTAGCGTGGTCGTCTTGCCCGCGCCGTTGCGGCCCAGGAGTGTCACCAGTTCGCCCGGCGCCACGTCGAAATCGACGCCGTGCAACACATGGCTCTCGTCATACCAGGCTTCGAGGCCACGGACGGCGAGGGCGGAACCGGCTTCGGTCGATGTGCGGATGGCGGCCTCAGGCATGTCCGGCTCCGATATAGGCTTCTACGACCCGCGGGTCCTTGGAAACGGTCTCATAGGGCCCCTCGGCCAGCACTTCGCCACGCGCCAGAACGGTGATCTTGTCCGACAGGTCGGCGACCACCGACAGGTTGTGCTCGACCATCAGAATGGTGCGCTTGGCCGAAATGCGCCGGATCAGCGCCGAAATGCGGCTTACGTCCTCCTGCGCCATGCCCGCCATGGGCTCATCCAGCAGCAGCATTTCCGGCTCCAGCGCCAGCGTCGTGGCGATTTCCAGCGCCCGCTTGCGCCCATAGCTGAGCTCGCCCGCATTTTCGCCGATGAAGGGCGTCAGCCCCACTTCCTCGACACGCTCGCGGGCTTCCTCGTCATAGGCGTTGAGCACCTTCTGATTGCGCCAGAAGTCAAAGCTGTCGCCGCGGCCGCGCTGCAGTGCGATGCGGACATTTTCCAACACGCTCATGCGCGGAAACACCGCCGAAATCTGAAAGGACCGCACCACGCCCAGCCGGGCGATGGCCGCCGGAGCGAGGCGCGTGATATCGCGGCCATTGAAGGTGATATTGCCGGCCGTCGGCTGCAGGAATTTCGTCAAAAGGTTGAAGCACGTGGTCTTGCCGGCGCCATTGGGGCCGATCAGCGCGTGGATCGTACCGCGCTCGACATCGAGGTCGACCCCGTTGACCGCGGTAAAGCCGGCAAACCGCTTGGTCAGCTGCCGGGCGGAAAGGATGATGTCGGGCGAACTCATTTGGCGGTCCAGCCTCCGTCGATTGAAATGGTGGAGCCGGTGATCGACCGCGCCCAGTCCGAGCAGAGATAGGCGGCGAGTTCGGCGATCTCCTCGGGTTGCACGAATTGGCGCGTCGGCTGCGGCGCCAGCATAACCTTGCGCACAACCTCCTCTTCGCTCAACCCATGGACGCGCGCCTGGTCCTTGACCTGGGCGGCCACCAGCGGTGTCCACACATAGCCCGGGCAGATGGCATTGACCGTCACGCCCTTCTCGGCCGCTTCGAGCGCCACGGTGCGGGTCAGCCCGACCACGGCGTGCTTGGTCGCCACATAGGCCGATTTGAAGGGAGAGGCGCGCAGCCCGTGGGCCGAGGCGATGTTGATGATCCGGCCCCAGCCGCGCTCCACCATGCCGGGCAGGGCGCTGCGAATGGCATGAAAGGCGGAATCGAGGCTCACCGCGACAATGCGGTTCCAGTCGCCGGTCGGAAACTCCTCGATCGGCGCGACTTTCTGGATGCCGGCATTATTGACCAGCAAATCGATGCGTCCGAACTTGGCAATGACAGTATCGGCCAGGGCCTCGCTGGCCGCCTGGTCGGCAAGATCGGCGCCGAAATACACCACACGGCCATCCCCCAGGCCGTTCAACTCCTGAACGATTCCGGCGACGTCGGCATCAGACTCGATGCCGTTCAATGCTACGTCATGTCCCATGCTGGCAAACTTGTGCGCGATCGCGAGCCCGATTCCGCTCGTCGACCCCGTCACCAGCGCCACGCGCCTTGACTGGACCATCTCCACCCCTGTCACCGGCCATTGCGGCCGCTATTCTTTTGCAGGAGTACAGTGCAGGTTCCGTGCCAAACCCGGATTTCCAGGCTTTTTGCATCGTCCGGACTACGTGTCTGTCCGAATATCAGGACATATTCTGCAATTTGTCCGGTAATCCGGACAGGCAGTCGAGCGCGTCAGATGGAAACAGAACATTCCACGGACTCGATTGTCACCCCGGCGCAGGCCGGGGCCCACAGGCCCCCTTCACCTCCCCCTAGATGGGGGAGGTAGCGTCGCTAGGCCCGCAGGGCCGTAGCAAAGCTAGGTGGGGGTGATTCCCCCGGTTCAGCAAAAAGGGCCACTCGCAGCGCCAGCTCAAACGTGACCAGATCCAACAGGCGAAAAACCCTATTCGAGTTGGTGCCGCTTGAGCTTCTCATAAAACTGCGACCGCGATACGCCCAGCCTTCGCGCCGCAGCGCTGCGCGAGCCGTCCTCGGCCGCCAGGGCATCCACCAGCGCGGCGCGTTCGGTGGCTGCGAGGCGGTCGGCCAGGTCGCCGGCAATCTGGTTTGGGGCCATCCGGGCCGCATCGCGGGGCAGGGCGCGGCGTACCAGCTCGATATCGATGACCTCACTCGGCGCCATGGCCGCAGCCCGTTCCAGCACATTGCGCAATTCGCGCACATTGCCTGGCCAGCCATGCCGGGTCAGCTGCTCCACCGCGTCGGGCGTCACCACCCAGCCGCGCTGGTCGCGCGGCCGGGGGATCGACTCGAGCAGGGATTCGGCGATTAGCCCGATATCGTCCAGCCGTTCGCGCAGCGGCGGCACATAGATGGTCAGCACGGCGATGCGGTAATAGAGGTCGGCGCGGAACGTCTTGTCCTCGAGCCTCTGTTCCAGCGGCTGCGACGTGGCGGCGATGATGCGCGCGTCCACCTTCTTGACCGTATTGGAGCCGAGCGGCTCGAACTCGCCTTCCTGCAGGGCCCGCAGCAGCTTGGCCTGAAGGGCGGCCGGCATGTCGCCGATTTCGTCGAGAAACAGCGTTCCGCCATGCGCCAGCTCGAACTTGCCCTTGCGCGGCCTGCGGTCCGCCCCGGTGAAGGCCCCCGGTGCCACCCCGAAAAACTCCGCTTCCAGCAGCGCCTCGGGTATGGCCGCCACGTTGACCGCGACAAAGGGGCCGTCTGCCCGGTCCGATTGCTGGTGCATGGCATGGGCCAGTAATTCCTTGCCCGTGCCGGTTTCCCCCAGGATGAGCGCCGCCCCGTCGCGCAGCGCAAAGCGTCTCACAATGGCCTTCAGCTCCCGCACCGGGGCGGAGGCGCCCACGAAACTGGAAAGCGAATATTTGGTCTGCCGTTCGCGGCTGAGGGCGGCCTGGGCCCGCGTCAGCTGCTTCTGCATGGTCTCGAATTTTTCGAGAATGGGCGCCAGGTAGTCGATTTCCTCGTAGAACACGAAGCCGACCGCGCCCTGGATTTCGCCGTGCTCATTGCGCAGCGGCAGCCGGCACACCACAAATTGCTTGTCGTCGAAGGCCATGATGTCGATCAGGATCGGGCGCCCGGTCTCCACCACCCGCCGCAGCAGCGAATGCGGGATGATATCCTCCACCGGCTCGCCGACGATCTTTGCCTCCGGCGCAATGCCCAGAAGCTGACGATAGCGCTCGTCGATCCAGGTGATCCGGGCATCGGCATTGACGGTGATTGCTCCCTTGAAACTCTCGCCCAGCGACGAAAAGGCGTCGAGCACCGTGGCGACGGATTTTGGGAGATTGGGGATTTCCTGCATGGACGCGTGCGTTCGGGCCTGATCTTTGCCGCGGGCGGTCCCGGCGGCGGAAGGCTGCAACGTTACCCCAGAAGTGCGGCGCTGTCTCTCACGCCCGAGCCTGCTCAGTCCTTGCCGCTGTCCTCTGCCACAAGGACGAAGTCGAAAGGCGAGTGCCAGGCCGCACGGCCCGTGCTGTCTGGCTCGAATGGCGCAACCAGCGATTGCTTCACCCCAAACACGGTGTCCGATTCCAGATATGGATCGCCGCCGACAAAGGTGTGGGTGACCAGCTTCTGGTATCCCGGCGCCGTCACCAGATAGTGCATATGGGCGGGTCGATAGGGGTGCCGGCCCAGTGCCGCCAGCATCCGGCCGACCGGCCCGTCATCCGGAATGGGGTAGGATACCGGCTTGATGCCGATGAATTCATAGGCGCCATCCGCGCCGGTAATGAAGATGCCGCGATTGTTCCACTTGGGCTGAATACCCGGCTGCTGCACGTCGTAGAACCCGTCGGCATTGTCGCACCAGACGTCGATGCTGGCACCGGCGATGGGGGCGCCATCCATGTCGAGGACCCGGCCTTGGTAGCGGCAAGGTTCACCCTTGCCGTCGAGGCTGATCGTGTCGCCCATGGCTCGCACCGGGGCATCAGCCACATGGAACGGGCCAAAGACGGTGTTCTCTGTCGCGCCATCCGGCCGGCGGTTGTTGATCGCATCGACCAGCATGGAAAGGCCCAGAGTGTCCGAAAGCAGGATGAATTCCTGCCGCTCGGCGCTGCAGATTTGCCCGGTCTGGGTGAGGAAGGCGATACCGGCTTCCCATTCCGCCGGGGTCAGTTCGACCTCCTTGGCAAAGGCGTGCAGGTGCCGCACCAGGGCCGACATGACCAGCGCCAGCCGCGCGTCGGCCTGCTCCCCGATGCGCGCATTGACCGCGGCGGCTGAATTGTCCTCGGTGAAAAAGCCGGTCATGCCATCCCTCCTGCTTCCGGCGCCCGCCCGGCCAGCGCGTTGTCCAGCATGATGCGCAACCGGCCGGCATCCAGCGGTGCCGGATTGGCATAGGGCGACGCCTGCAATTGCTCGATGACCGTCGCGATACCGTCCGGCGTCATCCCCAGCGCCGCCAGGCTCACCGGCCCCCCATGACGGGTGACCAGTCCATGAATGGCCAGTTCCGGCCGCTCCGCGCCCAGGGCGCGTGCCATATCCGCATAGGCCTCCGGGGCCGCATCGCGATTATAGGCCAGTACATGCGGCAGCATCACGCAGTGGGTCGGCGCATGTGGCAGGTCGAACGTGCCACCGAGCACATGGCAGATCTTGTGGTGCAGGCCCATCGTGGTCGCGCCCAGGCATGTGCCGCACAGCCAGGCGGCGTAAAGTGCGGCGCTGCGCGCTTCGGCATCGGCAAGGTTGGTGCGCAGGGCCGGCAGCGCCCGCATCATGGCAGTCATGGCGTCCATCGCCATCAGCCGGATGATCGGCGTGCAATCGGGCGCGTAAAGGGCTTCGGCAGCATGCGCCAGCGCATTGATGCCGCTGGTCAGGCTCAGGCCCGCCGGCAGGGAATAGGTCAGTTCAGGGTCATAGATCACCAGCCCCGGCAGAATGGCGTCGGCCCGCCGCGTGGTTTTGCGCGCATGTTCGGTTTCGCCCAGGATCGGCGTTACTTCCGAGCCGGCATAGGTTGTGGGAATGACGATATTGGGCAGCCCGGAGCGAACCGAAATCGCCTTGCCGAGCCCGGTGGTCGATCCCCCACCGACCGATACCAGGCAGTCCGCCTGCAGATCCCCGGCAACGCGCATCGCCCTTTCGGTCACATCGACCGGCGTGTGCATGCGTGCGCCATCGAAATAACCGGCGCCTCTTGCCCCGATACTCGCCCCGATCTGGCGGCCCAGTCCTGCCTGCTCGGGCGTGGTCAGCACCAGCGCCCGCTGCAGGTTCCGCTCATCCAGCAGGCCCGCCAGTTCATGCCGCGCGCCGGCGCCGAACCGGATGGTGGCTGGCAGGGTCCTGTGGGTGAATGCGCGCATGGCCGGGTTTACGCTCCGGCCTGCATCGGGCTCGCCGACCCGGCCAGCCAGGCGCGCCCGCGGCCATAGAGGGCGTCGACTTCGGCGCCCACCAGCCCGGGCATGTCGCGTTTGACCACATAGCCGATCCGCGTCTGGATATAGGCCAGGTGGCGATAGCCCGCCGGGAACTGGGCCAAAAGGTCCGCATCCAGACTGAGTTGCGCCGCCGGATCGACCGGATCGAGCCGGTCCTTCTCGTAGATGGGCTGGCGCAGCACCACGCCCCACTTGCCGTCGCGCTTTTCGAGGAAGTCGTAGAACCGCCCGGTGCAGACGACGTCGCAGACGACACCCTCCACCGGCCCGCGCTGGGAAATGGTCATCTTGGTCTGGGCGATGGCCCGCGAGCCATCGAGGTCGATGGATGTGCCGCCCAGAAAATGCAGGATGCTGACGCCCTTCTCGAAGCCCTCGCGGCTCACCCGGATGAATTCGTCGGCCGTGCCCTGGAACCAGGTGGCCTGCATCACGCCGTCGTCGTGCCAGACGCTGCGGAACCGGCTCCAGTCGCCGGCATCGCGCCACACTGCCCAGTTCTCGACCAGGTCGCGAATGGCAAGCCGGTCCAAAAGCTCTGCTGACATGGTCATGCCTGTTCTCCCTTGTTGACCGGTCCGCCGACCTTGCGGACGAACCGGGCAAATCCTTCGAGCTGGGTGGAAATCATCGCGCGGGTGGGCTCGTCACTCAGCACGCCCCGCCCAGCATCCACCTTGTCCTTGGCGAAAGACACGAAAACCTCCGGCTTGGTGAACACCAGGGCGTCCAGGAACACCATGATCTGGCGCATGTGATACTGAGAACGCGCGCCGCCCAGCATGCCGGTCGCTGCCGATTGCAGCGCCACGGGCTTGTACTGGAAGGGCTGGTCGGGCAGCCGGGATACCCAGTCGAGTGCATTCTTGAGCACCCCGGGTACCGAAAAATTGTACTCGGGCGACACGAAGATCACCCCGTCTGCCGCGCGGACGGCGTCGCCGAGCGCAGTGACGGCCTCCGGGAAGCCGGTCCCGTTCTGGATATCGGCATTGTAGAGCGGCATGTCGCCGATCGGGGGCGCCATGGTGATGGTCACCCCGGCCGGTGCCAGTTCGGGCAGGGTATTGGCCACCATGCGGTTGAACGAGCCCTGGCGCAGGCTGCCGCAGATTGTGAGCAGGGAGAGCGAAGTGGTCATGTCTATCCGGGTCGGTCGGTGAGAAAGGCGGGCCGCACCGGTGTGGCGCGGCCCGGGTCTGGGTTAGGGATCAGAGCTGGTCGATGCCGGCGTTGACGCGCACCTGCTGCCAGCGCTCCACTTCCGAGCCGATCTTGGCAGTGAAATCGGCCGGGTCCGAGGACTGCACGATATAGCCGCTCTCGCCGAGTTGCTGGATCAGCGCCTCGTCCTTGAGGGCTTCGGCCACCGCGGCATTGATTTCGCCAACCAGGGCGGCGTCCGTACCGGCCGGAACGGCAATGCCATACCAGGTCGAAACGTCGAAATCGGCAAATCCACCTTCGGCCACCGTGGCGACTTCGGGGATTTTCGGATGCCGTTCGGCGCTGGTCGCCACGATGGCCTTGATGTCGCCGCTGGTGATCTGGCCCAGCATGGGCGCGAGCACTTCGACCAGCATGTCCACCTCGCCGGACAGCACCGCTGCCAGCGCTTCGGGCGTGTTCTGGTAGGGGATGTGCATCATGTCGATGCCGGCGGTTTCCGCCAGCAGTTCACCGGCAAAGTGCTGTGAGGAGCCCACGCCGACACTGGCGAAGTTGAGCTCGCCCGGGCGTTCCTTGGACAGCGCGATGAGTTCTTCCAGCGTACTGGCTTCGAAATCGGGGCGCGCAATCACCACCAGCGGCATGGAGGCCACTTCCGAAATGCCCTGGAAATCGCTCACCGGGTCATAGGGCAGGCTGGCATACATGGCGCCTGCCACCGTGTGGCCATTGGCCATCATGTAGAGCGTATAGCCATCGGCATTGGCCTGGGCAGCCGCCGCCGCGCCGATCGTGCCACCGGCACCGGCGCGGTTCTCCACCACCACCGGCTGGCCAACCACGCGCGAAAGCGGATCGGCGACGATGCGGGCCAGCGTGTCGGTGCCACCACCGGCACCATAGGCCACGATCATGTTGACGGGGCGCTCCGGCCAGGCCTGCGCAAGCGCCGGCGCGGTGAACGCGATTGCAGTCGCCAGTCCGGCGATCAGGGCATGTGTCTTCATTGTCCTCCTCCTTGGTGGAAGGGTGTTCACATATGTAAACTGTTCCAATCCATGAACAAATGGGCACGCGAATGCCTCGGCTGTCAAGAGGGTGGTGAAACGGGGCGGCGCGACGCGCGGCGTCCGGATCATCTCGCGCGGCATTGTGCGGACAGCGCCTGCAGGCCCACGGCCGTCATCCGCCTGCAGGCCTGGCCCGGCCGGCTTGCAAGCGAGCGGCTGAGCTCGAGCGCGAATGGATTTAGGCCGCAGGACCCGCTTCGTTGACCTGGCTCTCCACCAGGCTCACGGCCTTGCGCAGGTGCTGGCGGATCAGGCTGGCCTTTTGCGGGTTGTAGCGCGGGCTGGGCATGGCCACGTTGATGGCGCCGATGGCCCGTCCGGCCACCCGCACCGCGGCGCCCAGGCCGACAATGCCGGGCGTGTATTCTTCATCGACAAAGCCAAAACCTTCGGCCCGGCTGCGCTCGATCTCGCGCATCAGCCGCTCATGCGACTGGATGGTGTTGGGCGTGAAACTCTCGAAGCGAATGCGGGCCAGATAGGCGTCGAGCCAGTCCCGGTCCTTCTGCGCCAGGAGGACCTTGCCCGCGGAAACGGCATAGAGCGGCGCCAGGTCACCCACCTGCATTGTATAGGTCAGCGCGTTGCGCCCGGCGCGGGTGGCGACCACTTCCACCTCGTCGCCTTTTTCCACATTGAAACTACAACTTTCGTTGATCGCATCGCGCAGCCCGTCCAGCGCGCGCTCCACGGCCGACAATAGGGTGACCTCGGGACCACCCGCCGCAACCAGGCGGGAAACGGCGGGGCCGATCCTGTGCCGGCCTTCGGCGTCCACGCTCACATAGCCCCGTTCGTCGAGCGTTCCGAGCAGGTGAAACAGGCTGCTCTTGGGAATGCTGAGGGCATTGGAGATTTCCGATGCCGTCATGCCGTTCGCGGATCGCGCCAGCGTTTCCAGCAGGTCCAGCGTCCGGTCGGCGGACTTGACTTTTCGGATCGAGGTCTGTTTCATCATGTAAACCTGTTCACACTCGTGAACTACGATTAGCACAGCGATCCGGAAAATCAAATGGGTCGGCAAGGGCGGGAGACCCAATTCGTGTCCGAAACAACCCGGCCGCCCATTGGTAGCTATGTAGCGGGCGGCGCCACCATTCTGGTGGGAGTCGTCGCCCTGTTCGAATCCTTTCGCTACCCCCTGGGCAGTGTGGGCCAGCTCGGGCCAGCCATTTTCCCAATCGGTCTGTCCGTGCTGATGATGGCCGCCGGCGCTGCCATCCTCGTCGAAGATTTGCGCCAACGGTCCGTTCCCGAAGAGCCCGCGCCCCTCCGCAAAATCCTGGCGGTGGTTGGCGGTCCGGTGGCGCTGGCCCTGTTGATCACCTCCTTCGGCATGATCCCGGCAATCTTTGCCAGCGTGCTGATTTCCGCGCTGGCAGACCGGTCGGTCCGGCTGTGGATGGCGCTGGCCGTGTCTGCTGTGCTGGCGCTCGGCTGCACCCTGGTCTTCATCACCCTGCTCAAGCTCCCCATCGCACCGATCAACTGGCCCTTCTGATGGAACTGATCTCCAATCTCGCCCTCGGTTTTTCCGTCGCCCTGTCGGTGTCGTCGCTGCTCTATTGCGGGCTCGGTGTCACCCTGGGCATGTTCATCGGTGTGCTCCCCGGCATTGGCCCTCTGGCCACCGTCGGCATGTTGCTGCCGCTGACCTTTTATGCCGGCCCCACCGATGCCATCATCATGCTTGCCGGCATCTACTATGGCTCCATGTATGGCGGGTCGACCGCTTCCATCCTGCTCAATCTTCCCGGCACGGCCGGCGCGGCCGTCACCTGTCTTGATGGCTATCCCATGGCCCAGCAGGGCAGGGCGGGCGTCGCCCTGTTTGCCACCACCATCGCCTCCTTCGTCGGCGGCATGGTCGGCATTCTTATCCTCGCCGCCTTTGCTCCGGCGCTGGCGCGTATCGCACTGACCTTTGGCTCGCCCGAATATTTCGCGCTGATGACGGTTGGCCTGCTGGCCGCCGCGCTTGTGGGCGATGGCTCCCCTGCGCGGTCCATGGCCATGGTGGTCCTTGGTCTCTTGCTGGGCATTGTCGGAACGGACGTCAATAGCGGCGTGCGCCGCTTTACCGGCGGCTTCTCCGAGCTCGGCGACGGCCTGAGCCTCGTTGTTCTCACCACCGGCCTTTTCGGTATCTCCGAGGTCATCGCCAATGCCGGCCGCATCAAGAGCGGCTCGGTGCGGGCGCTCAACGTCACCTGGCGGTCGCTCCTGCCGACGCGCGAGGATTGGAAGCGGTCCGTTGCTCCGGCCGCGCGCGGCACCGGCCTTGGCGCTCTGCTTGGGATCCTTCCGGGCACCGGCGCGGCGCTTTCTACTTTTGTCTCCTATGCCATCGAAAAGCGGGTCTCCCCTCATCGGGATGAACTGGGCAAGGGCGCCATCGAGGGCGTTGTCGCGCCCGAAGCGGCCAACAACGCCGCCGCGCAGACCGCCTTCATTCCCACCCTCAGCCTGGGTATCCCCGGCGATGCCATCGTGGCCATCATGCTCGGCGCGCTGATCATCCACGGCATTGTTCCCGGACCGCGCCTGGTGGTGGATCAGCCTGAACTGTTCTGGGGCCTGACGGTCAGCTTCCTCATCGGCAATGTCATGCTGCTCATCCTCAATCTGCCGCTGATCGGCATCTGGGTGCGCATCCTGTCCATCCCCTATGGCGTGCTCTATCCGGCCATCCTCGTCTTCATCTGCGTGGGTGTGTTTTCCATCCGCAATTCGGTATTCGATGTCATGCTGGCCATTGCCTGCGGGCTTGCCGGTTATGGCCTGCGTCTCATGCGCTTTTCGCCCGCGCCCATGCTGCTGGGTCTGGTCCTCGGCCCGCTGATCGAGACCAATCTGCGCCGCAGCCTGCTTTTGTCGCGGGGCGATCCGATGATCTTCTTCGAGCGGCCGATCAGCGCCACGGTCCTGGCCCTTGGCGCGGCTCTGGTGATCTATTTCATCTGGTCCGCCGTCAAGGCGCGCCGCTCGGCCGCGAACGCCTGAAACAGCGCGGGCAATGCCGCGGCTTCGGAATGGTCCGGAGCCCGATTTGTCGGCTAACCTGCGGCGCCGCGCCGGTGTACCTGCGCGAAAAAATCCGCATAGCCGCCGCTCAGCGTCCGCTCCAGTAGCGATAAAAGCGCCGGGAGCGGATCTTCGGACCAGTCCACCCGTACATCCACGATCGGGTAGGTTTCCGCGCCAAAAACCTTGAGTGCCGCCGAATTGATGCCGCGCTTGTCCCCGCCCGCAGCGGCGCCGGCCTCGAGCGCGCCCATCAGCCTTTCGGCCAACGGTGCCTCGGCCTTTCCGGCTTCCACCATGGCTGTCAGCACGTCTGGTCCGCTCAGAATATTCCCCGCCACGGCAAGGCCGTCATCCACCATATGTCCGGCATGGTCCTGGCAGAGTTCGCCCGTCCAGGCCGCGATATGCCCCTGCGCATCGATACCGATCGCCTGCCGGCGCTCCCTGTCCGGGTCCGCGTCCAGCGCTGCGGACAGCGCCTGTTCGGCGCCAAGCTCGGCGGCGCGCGCCAGGAAGTCGAAGGCGAGATAGGGGTTGGTCAGGGCCTGAGTGGCAATTGCCGCAACGCCGGCCTGGGCATGTGGTACCAGCGATCCCACCGCCGGCCCGGCGGTCGCGGTCGCGACCCCCAACTGGCCTGTCAGCTTGTCGCGCGCCACTATCGAAAACGTCATGCCCGTCACTACTCCCTATAAATTTATCATCATAAATTGACGTTGCGCGATATTTATGATGATAAATTGTCCATTCCTTGTCTCACGGTAAGGGCCGTGAGGCAATGGTCGAGGGAACGCAAGGAGGTTTCGATGAAATCCAAATGGTATGGCCTGGCACCTTTGCTCGCCGCCACCGCGCTGGCGCTCGTGTCGCCGGTCGCCGCTCAAACGCCGCCCAATGTGCTGATCGTCGGTCAGATTGCCGAGCCGGCATCGCTGGACCCGCATGTGTCCACGGCGGCCAATGATTTCCGCATTGCCGTGAACATCTATGACGGCCTGGTGCGCAACACGTCCGGCACGCTCGAAATCGAGCCGGCGCTCGCCACCGATTGGACCATTTCCGATGACGGGCTGGAATACACCTTCAATCTGCGCGAAGGCGTGAGCTTCCACGATGGCACCCCGTTCAATGCCGATGCGGTCAAGTTCAACTTCGACCGTATGCTGGATGAAAGCCATCCCTTCGCCGATACCGGCCCGTTCCCGCTGTCCTTCTTCTTCTCGTCCGTCGAGAGCGTCGAAGTGGTGGATGACCTGACCGTGAAATTCACGCTCAACGAGCCCTTCGCGCCCTTCATGTCCAACCTGGCCTCGCCCACCGGCCTCATTGTCTCCCCGGCCGCGGTGGAACAGTTCGGCGCCGATTACGGGCGCAATCCGGTCGGCACCGGCCCGTTCAAGTTCGAGGAATGGCAGTCCAATACCCGTGTCGTCGCCTCGCGCAATGACGCCTATTGGGATGGCGCCCCGGCGCTGGAAGCCGCCATTTTCCGTCCCATCACCGACGCCAATACCCGCGTCGCCGAAATGCTCTCCGGCGGTATCGACGTTCTGCTCGAAACCCCACCCGACAACGTCGCCCAGTTCCGCGACGACGCCAACTACCAGGTGGTGGAAGCCGTTGGCCCGCATGTCTGGTACGTCATGCTCAACGCCAAGGAAGGCCCCTTCGCCGATGTTCGCGTCCGCCAGGCGGTGAACTACGCGGTCAACAAGGAGAGTCTGGTCAACGACGTGCTTCAGGGCACCGCCGAAGTCTCAGCTGGCCCCATCCCGCCGGCCTTCAACTGGGCCTATAACGAAGACGTCGACCCCTATCCCTACGATCCGGACAAGGCCAGGGAACTGCTGGCCGAGGCTGGGGCCGAAGGCGCATCGGTCACCTTCCTTGTCACCGAAGGCGGCTCGGGTATGCTCGATCCGGTCCCCATGGGCACCGCGATCCAGGCCGATCTGGCCGCCGTGGGCCTCGATGTCGAGATCCAGACCTATGAGTGGAACACCTTCCTTTCCGAGGTGAACCCGGGTCTCGAAGGCAAGGCGGACATGGCCGAAATGGCCTGGATGACCTCCGACCCCGATACGCTGCCCTTCCTGACCCTGCGCACCGCGGCCTTCCCGGCCGAGGGCGGCTTCAACTCGTCCTACTATTCGAATCCGGAAGTGGACGCGCTGCTCGACCAGGCCCGCCTCTCGACCGATCCGGAAGAGCGCGCCGAGCTCTACAAGCAGGTCCAGGCCATCACCCACGAAGACGCCCCCTGGCTCTTCGTCGCCAACTGGAAGCAGAACGCCGTCGTCACCAGCGCCGTCGGCGATTTCGAACTCCAGCCGGACTTCTCGCTGGTGCTGCGGGATGTGACCAAGCAGTAGGCTTGGCTGCGGGTGGGGGAAACCCCTCACCCGTCTCGGCCTGCGGCCGATCCACCCTCTCCCTCAAGGGGAGAGGGGAGCAATGCGAACGGGGCGGCACCGCGCCTCCCTTCTCCCCTTGAGGGAGAAGGTGCCCGAAGGGCGGATGAGGGGTTCTGGCCCATCTGCTTGCACGAAGTCAGAAGGAGGACCCGACCATGCCCGCCTACATCGCCAAGCGCCTCCTCGCCGCGATCCCGGTTATTCTCGGTCTCTCCATCATCGTCTTCCTGGTGATGAAGCTGATCCCCGGCGATCCGGCCCAGGCCCTGCTCGGCTCCTATGCCACCCCCGACAATGTCGAGCGCATCAATCGCGCCCTGGGCCTCGATCGCTCCTGGCCCGAGCAATACGTCATCTGGATCGGCAATCTGCTGCAGGGCGATTTCGGGCGTTCCTACATCCTCAACCGGCCGGTGCTCGATGAAGTCATCGAACGCTTTGGCGCCACGCTGGTCCTGGCCGGTGCCTCGCTGGTCATCTGCTCGGTGCTCGGCATCCTCGCCGGCATCGTCTCGGCCGTCCGCCAGTTCGGCTGGACCGACCGCATCGTCACCTTTTTCGTGCTGATCGGCATTTCCATGCCGGCCTTTTTCCTCGGCCTGGTGTTCATCCTGTTCTTCGCGGTGCAACTGAAGGTGCTGCCCGCCTCGGGCATGTATGCCGTCTATGGCGGCGGTGACCTCCCCGATCTCCTGCGCCACCTCATTCTGCCCGCCGGCACCCTGGCCATCGTGGCCACCGGCGTCGTGGCGCGCCTCACCCGCGCGGCCATGCTCGAAGTCCTGCGGCAGGATTTCATCCGCACCGCCCGCGCCAAGGGCCTCTCCGAGAACAAGGTCATCTATCGCCACGCCTTCCGCGCGGCGCTGGTGTCCATCATTCCGGTTCTCGGCATCCAGGCCGGCTTCGTGCTCGGTGGCGCCGTCTATATCGAAACCGTGTTCCAGTGGCCCGGCCTCGGCCAGATGCTGGTCAAGGCCGTCTCCACCCGCGACCTGCTGCTGGTGCAGGGCGGGGTGCTGGTCGCCGCCACGGTCTATGTCCTCGTCAACCTTTTGGCCGATGTCGCCCAGGCCATGCTCGATCCGAGGCTCAAGGCATGACCGATCTTCCCGCCACAGTTCCGCCCGTCGCCCACCAGCGCCGCGGCAATTGGCAATTGCTCATGGCCAATAGGCTCGCTGCCGCGGGGCTGTTCATCTTCGGCTTCATCGTCCTCGTGGCTGTCCTGGCGCCGATCCTGCCGCTGCCCAATCCGGACATTACCGATCAGCCCAATCGCCTCCTGCCGCCGCTCAGCGACGGGCACCTCTTGGGCACCGATCACCTCGGCCGCGATATCCTCTCGCGGTTGATCTGGGGCACCCAGGTCTCATTGCTGGTCGGCATCAGTGCAACGGCGCTGGCCGCCATTTTCGGCTCGCTCATCGGCCTCGTCGCCGGCTATGCGCGCGGCGCCACCGACAGCATTCTGATGCGCCTCGTCGATATGCTCATGGCCTTTCCCTATATTCTTCTGGCCATCGCCATCGTCGCGGCCTTGGGGCCGGGTCTGCTCAATGCGCTCTACGCCATTGCGCTGGTCAACATTCCCTTCTTCGCCCGCAATATTCGTGGCGTCACCGTGTCCATCCGCAATCGCGAATTTGTCGATGCGGCGCGCCTGTCGGGCAAGAGCCACGCCGCCATTCTCTTCACCGAAGTCCTGCCCAATGTGCTGCCGGTGATCGTCATCACCATGTCGACCACAGTCGGCTGGATGATCCTTGAAACCGCCGGCCTCAGCTTCCTCGGCCTCGGCGCCCAGCCGCCGACCTCCGATCTCGGTTCCATGCTCGGCCAGGCCCGCGCTCAACTGTTCACCGCGCCCCATGCCTCCATCATTCCGGGCGTGATGATTTTCGTCCTCGTCATGTCCATCAACCTCTTGGGTGATGGCATCCGCGACGTGCTCGATCCGCGCCTGCGCTCCGGCGCCCTCGACCGGCCCATGCCGGTGACCAAAATCGACCGCAAGACCAGGCCGCAGCCGACCCTGGCCGATGCCCCGGCTTTGGTGGTCGACAAGCTGTCGACCGGGTTCGATACCGGCGCCAGCGTCACCCCGGCTGTCCGCAATATCAGCTTCACCCTCGATAAGGGCGAATGTCTGGGCCTGATTGGGGAAAGCGGTTCAGGCAAGTCGGTGACGGCACTCTCGATCATGGGCTTGGTTGCCTCGCCGCCCGGCGTCGTCACCGGTGGCGGCGTCTATGTCGAGGGCAGGGATACTCTTTCCCTGCGCGAACAGGAATTAATCGCCCTGCGCGGTGGCCGCGTCGCCTATGTCTTTCAGGACCCGCTGACCACGCTCCATCCCCTGTTCCGCGTCGGCGAGCAGATTGCCGAGGCCATCCTCGTGCATGAAAATGTCGGCAAGGCCGAAGCGCATCGCCGTGCCGTGGACCTCATGGAGACCGTCGGCATCCGCGATGCGGCCGCCCGCGCCTCGGCCTATCCGCACGAGCTTTCAGGCGGGCAGCGCCAGCGCATTGGCATTGCCATGGCTCTGGCCAATGATCCCGACATCATCATTGCCGATGAGCCGACCACCGCGCTCGATGTCACCGTTCAGGCCCGCATTCTCGATCTGCTGCAGCAATTGCGCCGCGAGCGTGGTCTCGCCCTCTTGCTCATCACCCACGATTTCGGCGTTGTCGCCCAGGTCTGCGACCGCGTGGCGGTGATGAAAAATGGCGAAATCGTCGAGCAGGGCGACACCCAGGCCATCCTGCGCGATCCCCAGCACGACTACACCAGGCGGCTCATTGCCTGCGTCCCGGAACTGGGCGAGGGCCACGGCTTTCTCGAACGCGTCCGGCCCCTGTTTGCGGAGGCACGTCCATGAGCGACAAGGCAGTGGAAATCCGCGATCTTGTGAAAACCTTCGGTGACGGCCGCAACCTGTTCGGCCGCAAATCCAGCGAGGTTCAGGCGGTCAAAGGCATCACGCTCGATCTTATCCGTGGGGAAACGCTCGGCATTGTCGGGGAAAGCGGGTCGGGAAAATCCACCTTGGCCCGCATGTTGGTTGGGCTCGAACACCCCACTGCCGGCACGATGACCATTGACGGCAAGCCCTGGGAGACCCTGGCCTCCGCCGGCTCCCGCGCCTTTGGCCGCACCATCCAATATGTGTTTCAGGATCCCGTGGCTTCGCTCAACCCGCGAAAAACCATTGGCGACATTCTCGATGTGCCCCTGCGCATCCTGTGCGGGTATGACCGCGATCACCGCGCCCGCCGCAAGGCGGAACTGGTCGATGCCGTGCAGATGCCGCGCGACACGCTGGACCGTTTCCCGCATGAATTTTCCGGCGGCCAGGCCCAGCGCATTGCCATCGCCCGCGCCCTTGCCGCCGAAGCGCGCATTCTGGTTCTCGACGAACCCGTCAGCGCCCTCGACGTCTCGGTGCAGGCTCAGGTTCTGCTGCTGCTTCAGCAGTTGCGCGACGATCTGGGCCTGTCCTACCTGTTCATCAGCCACGACCTGGCCGTGGTCGAATCGATTTCCGATCGCGTCGCCGTCATGTATCTGGGAGAGGTGGTGGAAACCGGCCCAGCGGCCCAGCTTTTCGCCGCGCCGCAACACGACTATACGCGGACGCTCATCTCCAGCGCCCCGCGCCTCACCGCCCCGGACGCCGCATGACCCTGTCCTCACTCTATCAGGTCACTTCCCGACACAACCTTCCCGTGAAAGGAAGAGGGGGCGGCCATTGGTGCGCAAACATTCGGGCAAATGCGATGCGCTCCTCCCCCTGTCAGGGGGAGGTTGGGTGGGGGTCTCCTGACCCGGATAACTCCTCATCCACCGGGTCAATCTCTTTGGCCACCGCGTCGTTT
Source organism: Devosia sp. (assembly GCF_025809055.1). NCBI lineage: Bacteria > Pseudomonadati > Pseudomonadota > Alphaproteobacteria > Hyphomicrobiales > Devosiaceae > Devosia > Devosia sp. The sequence continues at coordinate 159,200 of NZ_CP075529.1, forward strand.
CCTTCCCCCACCGGATCATTCCCTTCCCCCACCGGGTCATTCCCGCGAAAGCGGGAACCCCAGTTTACGCGACGGAGGTCCCCGCTTTCGCGGGGATGACACGGTGCCCATGCCCGGACTCGAGGCTGAAATGTCGACCCCGCCCCGTCGCAAGCGCACCGACGAAATCGTCGACGCCATCAAGCGCATGATCGTCGAACATGGCCTCGGGCCAGGGGATCGCCTGCCGCAGGAGCGTGACCTGATCTCCCAGTTCGCGGCCAGCAAGGGCACCGTGCGCGAAGCCCTCAAGGCGCTTGAGGTTCAGGGCCTGATCTCGGTGCGCACCGGGCCGGGCGGCGGCGCCTTCATCGAGCGGATGTCGGAAGGCCGGGCCATGAGCCTGCTCTCCAACTTCCTCTTCGCCAAGAACCTTTCCATCGCCAATATCTACGAGATGCGAAAGGCGCTCGAGCCGCTTGTCGCCGCCAGCGCCACGCCGCATATCGACGAGGCCGGCCTCAAGCGCCTCGAAGCCATCATCTCGGTCTATGATCACGAGCCGGCCGACGCCACGGAGCGCTGGAACCAGCGCATGGCCGAGCTCGATTTCCATGGCATTGTCGCCGAATATTCCGACAATCCCATTCTGGCCTTTACCTGCCGCTTCCTGCAGCGTCTGCTCAAGGATCTGGCCATCGCCCAGGACATCTATGTCCAGCCCGAGCCGGTGGCGCGCGCCGGCGGCATCCAGCATCAGCGCGATCTCATCGCCGCCATGCGCCGGCGCGATGTGACCGCCGTCACCGCCATCCTCACCGAGCACATGGCAGAAGCCGAGCAGCACATGCTTCAGCTCCAGGCCAGGCTCGAAAACCGCTTCCTCAGCGAAGACGCCGCGCCGCGCCGCAAGCGGAGCGCCCGATGATCGACGGCGACTACCTGCTCGACCGCCTTTTGCAGCTGGTGAACACGCCGAGCCCCGTCGGCATGACCGATGCGGCGGTGGCGCTGATGGCCGGGTGGCTGACCGAACTTGGCCTTACCCCGAAATACACCCGGCGCGGCGTGCTCTATGTCGAAGTGGGGCAGGGGGCGCCCCGCCGCGCCCTGGCCGCCCATCTCGACACCCTTGGCGCCATGGTCACAGAACTCAAGCCCAACGGCCGCCTCGCTCTGCGCAATACTGGCACCTGGGCCGCCCGCTTCGCCGAGGGCGCGCGCGTCACCATCTTTTCCGACACCGCCACCCATCGCGGCACCATTCTCCCCCTCAAGGCCTCAGGCCATCGCTTCAATACCGAAGTCGACACCCAGCCAGCCGATTGGGACAATCTCGAAATCCGCGTCGATGCCATCCTGCCCGATCGCGGTGCGCTCGTCGCCGCCGGATTCAATGTCGGCGATATGGTTGCCGTGGATGCCCAGCCCGAGGTTGTCGACGGCTTCGTCGTCTCACGCCATCTCGACGACAAAGCCGGCTGCGCAGTGCTGCTAAGTGTTATCAAGGCGATTTCCGAGGGCAGGGTCGAGGTGGCCGTTCCCTTCCAGGCCATGTTCACCATTGCCGAGGAGATCGGCATCGGCGGCACCCATGGTTTTGGCCCGGAAGTCGAGGAATTGCTGGCCATCGACAATGCCGTGACCGCTCCCAACCAGGCATCGCGTGACGACGCCGTCACCATCGCCATGCGCGATCGGCAGGGACCGTTCGATTCACGCATGATCCGGCAAATGCTAGCAGTGTGTGAACGTTACGGCATCAAATGCGAACGCGATACCTTCCGCCACTACCGCTCCGATAGCGCCGCCGCCGTCGAGGCTGGCTGGGACCTTCGCGTCGGTCTCGTCTGCTTTTCCCTCGACAGCTCCCACGGCTGGGAACGCACCCACATGGCCTCCCTGGACGCCCTCGCCCGGCTCATTGCAGGTTATGTTTCCAGCCCGATGCAAACGCCGGAAATCACCTGATTCTGCGGCCTTCCGCATCGATGACGACCTCGCCATCTTCCTTGGTGAACGGCCCGATATCGGGGTTTTCAAGGATGTCGAGAACCACTTCCGAAGGCCGGCACAACCGGGTTCCGAGGGGCGTCACCACGAAGGGTCGATTGAGCAGGATCGGGTGCTGCCCGATGGCATCCAGCAATTCCGCATCCGTTCTGGCAGCGTCCGCCAACCCGAGCTGGTCGTATGGCGTATCCTTCTGGCGCAGGACCTCCCGCACGCTAAGTCCTGCATCCGCAATCATTTTTTCGACAACTGCCCGCGTCGGCGGCGCTGTGAGATAGGCGATGATCTCCGGCTCGACACCCGACTGCCGGATCATCGCCAAAGTATTCCGCGACGTGCCGCATTCGGGATTGTGGTAGATGGTGACGCTCACGGAACTTCCTCTTGGGTGGTCGATGTTTCGTTCGATGTCTTCGAGCCAAGCAACCATGCCATCAACGCGGCAGCGGCAAGGGCCCCGGCTATCTGGGCCGGAACAAAGCCAAGCAAATCCTGCGCTCGAATACCCGAAAAGCTGTCGGTCAGGCTGCGGGCGATGGTCACCGCAGGGTTTGCAAAAGAGGTTGAGGCGGTGAACCAGTAGGCCGCCGAAATATAGAGCCCGACCAGCATCGGCACGCCTTTGCGCTCGAATTTTATACCCGCCAAGATCACGGCGATCAGCCCGAACGTTGCAATGCCCTCCGATAGCCACTGCCCGGTACCTGTTCGCGTGGCCATTGAAAGCTGCAGGATCGGCAGGTCGAACATGGCATGAGCGACGCCCACGCCGGCGAGGCCACCTGCGATCTGCGCGGCCATGTAAGCCAGGGCGGCTCGCCAGGATATGTCTGCACGCAAAGCAAAAACCATGGAAACGGCCGGGTTGAAGTGGGCCCCGGAAATGGGCCCGATAGCGCTGATGAGCACCACCAATATTGCGCCCGTCGCAATCGTATTCGCCAGCAGCGCGAGCGCCGTGTCGGGCGTCAATGCGTCTGCCATAATGCCGGACCCGACCACTGCGGCAACCAGGGCGGCTGTGCCGAGAAACTCCGCCGCCAGGGGTCTGGCGAGGGATGACAGTCGAGGCGATATGCCGGAACGGATTGTTTCAGCAGTCACATCCGGCCCCTTGTGAACTGGCAAGGCAGGTTGCCGCAACATTGGCGGCCGGTCCGCAGACTTCGGCGCGGCCCGAGCAGCAGTCTTGCATGAGGAAAGCGATAAGGTTCGCCAACCCGTCAAAGCTGGCCGAATAGATAATCGAACGAGACTCGCGGTGTGACTGGATCAGCCCGGCTCTTTCAAGCTGAGCAAGGTGAAACGAGGCGCCGGACGACGTCGCCCCCACGGCCTCGCTTATCGCACCTGCGGGCAAGCCCTCCGGACCGGATTCGACGAGCATGCGCACGATGCGCAGTCGCGTTTCCTGTGCCATGGCAGAAAATGCGGCGAGAGCCTGCTTTTCATTCATATTTCAATATCTCAAAAAGTGTTGAAATATGAGTATGCGATGCTGCCGTAACTTACAAGAGGCGTGGCGCCCGTCGCTGCTTAACCTGCCGCGCCCAATGCCGCGCGCACGCCGGGCAGGGCGTCGGCGGTGGAGCCTGCCGGCCGGTATTCAAGCCCCACGGCGCCCGAATACCCATTTGCGAACAACCACTTGAGTCTCTGGTCGAGATCGATCCCGCCTTGGCCGGGATCATTGCGGCCGGGGTGATCTGCGACATGGACATGGATCACATGACCGACCCGTCCGGCCAGCACCTCTTCGGTCTTCTCCCCCATCACCGCCGAATGATAGAGATCATAGACGATGCCGATTTCCGGCCGCGCCACCGCCTCGACGATATCGAGCCCTTCCACGGTCGAGCCCAGATAATAGCCCTTGTGGTCGATGAGCGTGTTGAGCGGCTCGAGGCCAAGCCGCACACCGCTGCCCTCAAGCACATCGGCCGCCGCACGCAAGGTTTCGACCAGGCTTTGCCGCTGTTCCTCGCGGCTGCGGCCCGCCAGGTCGTCGCCAGCCTGGGCGATGAGCACCTTCGCGCCCAGCCTCCGGGCGGTTTGTACGGATGTCGCGAGCCCTAGCAGAAAGACCTCCCGGTTCGCGGGGTCCGTCAGGGCAATCTTGGGTTCGGCGACAAAGCCGCTCAGGCTCATCCCTGTTTCAGCCAGGGCACGCTCGATCGCGTCGATGTCCTTGTTGCTCCAAAACCAGAATTCCACCGCATCCAGACCGGCCTTCTTGGCCAACCGGATTCGCTCGACGAAATTGCCGGTGGCGTCCGAAAACAGCCATTCGATACAGGCGGAGAGCTTCATTGTGTGCTCCAGAGTTGACCCCGGCGCACAATAACAGCTGGCCGGCGGAAACCATACCGCCATTGTCGGCGCTTTCCTGCGCCTTGCGGCTGTGTCAAACTTGACAGTGTTCATCCAATTTGGTGTATGCGCCACCAAACATGATTGATGTGGTCATGTTTATGGGTTTGCCCCGAGCAGGATATCGTCAGGAACAGGAGCGACCGGCATGAGCAGATTGGAAGCTCTGGGGATCGAGGCAGGCTACGCCGATACGCGCGTGCTCGATGCAGTCGATCTCGTCATTCCCGACGGACAAGTCACAATCCTGATCGGCCCCAATGGCTGCGGGAAGTCCACCCTGCTCAAGACCATGGCACGTATTCTGGTGCCCACGCACGGCCATGTGCTGCTCGATGGCAAGACTATTCACACGCTCAATACAAGGGCCGTCGCGGCCAGCCTCGGCCTCCTGCCGCAAGGCCCGATCGCGCCCGAGGGTCTGACCGTTCGTGAGCTGGTCGCACAGGGGCGCTTTCCGCATCAATCCCTGCTGCGCCAATGGACGGAGAAGGACGAAGACGCTGTCAACGGAGCCATGGCCACGGCAGGCGTCACGGACTTCGCCGATCGTGCCGTGGATACCCTGTCCGGCGGCCAGCGTCAGCGCTGTTGGGTGGCCATGGTGCTGGCCCAGGAAACCGAGTTGATCCTGCTCGACGAGCCCACGACATTTCTCGATCTCAAGGTTCAGGTCGATCTGATGGACCTGCTGACCGGTCTTGCGCATGAGCGCGGCCGCACGCTGGTCATCGTCCTGCACGAACTCAGCCTTGCCGCAGCCTATGCCGATCACCTGGTGATGATGAAGGACGGCGAGATCGTCGCCTCGGGCCGGCCCGACGATATCTTTACCGCTGACCGGCTAAAGCACGTCTTCGGGCTCGATGCCAACGTCCTGCGCGATCCCGTCAGCGGCCGGCTGGTCTGTGTGCCCTTCGGGGCGCGACGCCGCGTGGTCGAGGCCGCGCAATGACCATCGCTGCCGTCCCGGTCACAGTAAAACACCCGGTGCGTGCCTGGAGCGGCGTGCCGATCCTGCTGGCTGCGCTGGCCGGGGTATTCCTGCTGCACATTGCCGTGGGCGCCAAGCAATTGCCGATCGCCACCGTGGTGGATGCGCTGATCCGGTTCGATCCGACCATTTTCGACCACGTCATCGTGCAGAACCTGCGCTTGCCGCGCGCGGTTCTGGCGGTGATCGTGGGCGCGTGCCTCTCGCTGGCCGGAGCGCTCATGCAGGGCGTGACCCGCAATCCATTGGCAGATCCGGGCCTCCTGGGGCTGACAGCGGGCGCCGCCTTTGCGGTGGTCGTGGCGCATTCGGTGTTCGGGTTCACGGCCATGGCCTTGACCCCGTGGATCGCCATGGCCGGCGCGCTCGGCGCAGCCGTGCTGGTCTATGGCATTTCCTTGATGGTTCCGGGCGGGCCGACCCCGCTCAGCATGACTCTTGCCGGTGCAGCCGTCAGTGCATTTCTCGGCACGATAATTTCGGTCATTCACCTGCTCAATCAGGACACGTTCGAGAATCTCCGGGTCTGGTTGACCGGATCGTTGTCCGGGCGCGACATTACCTTGCTCTGGTATGTCGGCCCGCCGATGCTGGTGGCGATCATCGCCGGCGTACTGCTTGCCCCACGGGTCACGGCGCTGGCCATGGGCGATGAAGTTGCCCAGGGCCTGGGCGTGCGGACCGGCCCGCTGAAGCTGCAATTGCTTGCCGTCGTCGTCGTGCTCACCGCCTGCTCGGTGGCGCTGGTGGGCCCGCTCGGTTTCATCGGTCTCGTCATCCCCCATGTGGTGCGCCTCTATGTAGGGTCGGACTATCGCTGGATCGTGCCCTATTCGGCGCTGGTCGGGGCGGCCTATCTCGTTTCCGTGGATGTGATCGCCCGCGTCGCCATCCCGCCGCGCGAGATCTCCACAGGCATCATCACCGCCCTGGTCGGTGCTCCGCTATTCGTCCATCTGGTCCGCCGGAGGACCCGCTGATGTCGTCCGCCAATCCGCCCAGCCAGTTTGTCCTGCGCAGTCCCGCCGAACGCATTGCCCTGCGCCTGCCTGTGCGCGGCACAGTGTTCGCCGGCCTGCTTGTGGTCTGCCTGACCCTGGTCTCCTGCGTCAGTCTGGCTACCGGAAGTTACGGTGTCGCCTTAAGCGAAGTCTGGGAGACCCTGCGCGGCGTCACCATCAGCCGTGCCATCGACAATGTGGTCTGGGAGTTCCGCTTCCCGCGCACCATTTGCGCCGCCCTGGTCGGCGCCATGATGGCCCTGTCCGGCGCCGTTCTGCAGAACGCCACCCGCAATAGCCTCGCCGATCCCTCGCTTGTGGGGATCAGCCAGGGTGCTGCACTGGCCGTCGTCGGGCTCACGGTGATGTTCCCCGAACTCGATACCGGCCTGCGGCCGTGGATTGCCTTTGCCGGGTCCATCCTCGTCGCCGCGGCGATCCGCGCCCTGTCCCATACGCGCCAGGGCGGCAGCACCATTCGCTTCATCCTGATGGGCATCGGTCTCTCGGCGTTCATTTCGTCGCTGACCTCGATCCTGCTCACTTATGGGCAGATCGACCGCGCCATGGCGGCGCTGGCATGGCTGGCCGGGTCCATCAACGCCGCTAGCTGGAACGATGTCTGGACCCTGGCCGGTTGGACTGCCGTACTGTTCCCGGCCCTGATGCTGATCAGCCGCTCGATGAGCGCCATGCGTTTCGGAGAGGCGGCCGCAACGGGTCTCGGCGCGCCGGTTACCCTGGTGCGCAATATGCAACTGGCCATTGCCGTCGGTTTTGCCGCCATCGCCACTTCTGTGGTTGGCCCGCTCGGCTTTGTCGGCCTCATTGCCCCGCACGCCGCGCGGCGCCTGGCGCCGGCAGGCATGGGCCTTCACCTGGTGCTGACAGCCCTCTTAGGCGCCACGCTCGTGGGCCTCGCCGATCTTGTCGGTCGCGCCGCCTTTGCCCCGACACAAATTCCCGCCGGCATCCTCACATCGTTGATCGGCGTCCCCGTCTTCGTGCTGCTGCTGATGCGCAGCCGGCACCAGTCATCGCATTAATCGGAGCGTCACATGTCCACCCGGCATTTTCATACCCTGCTGGCAGCCAGCACCGCCGCCCTGCTGCTCGCTGCGCCTAGTCTGGCGCAGGAGTTTCCCCTGACCATCGAGCACAAGTTCGGCACTACCGTCATTCCGGCCAAGCCCGAGCGCGTGGCCAGCATCGACTATGCCGGCATCGACAATCTGCTGGCCGTCGGCGTCTCGCCGGTGACCGTGCGGCAGTGGCGTCCCATGGATGGATTTGCCCACACAGCCGGCCCATGGGCCGAGCACCTGCTGACCACCGAGCCGGTATTGCTTGAAGGCGACCTCGACTATGAAGCGATCGCCGCGACCGACCCGGACCTGATCGTGGCGCTCTATTCAGGCATCGACCAGGACGCCTACGACAAGCTCAGCCTGATCGCACCCGTCGTTGCGGTGCCCGCGGACTCCAGTGACTACGGTCTGTCCTGGGAAGATCGGGCGCGCATGGTTGGCCGTGCGGTCGGCGAGGAGGCTCGCGCCGAAAGCCAGATCGCAGCCATTGATGAGCAGTTGACCGCCATTGCCGCAGCGCATCCGCAATGGTCCGGCATGACCGCCGTTCTCGGCGGCATCGACGATGGAGCGCCGTGGGCCTATTCGGCTTACGATGTGCGTGCCAAGTTCCTGTACGAGATGGGATTTTCCCAGACGCCGGCCATGGCGGAGATGGATGATCCAGAAGAATTCTGGCTCGAACTGTCGCCCGAGCAGCTCGAAGTGATCGATGCGGACGTGTTGGTCTACTACGTCACCGACGACCTCGTGGAAAAGACCTTGGCCGAGCCGGGCCGCGAGTTTCTGCGCGCCAGCAAGAACGGCGGCGAGGTTTTCCTCGGCAACCTGCCGGTAGCCGCCATGGCGCGAGTGTCGCTGCTGTCCATTCCGGTTGCGCTCGATGCCATCGTCCCGATGCTCGAAGCCGCGACCGACGGCGATGCCGCGACCGTCGTTCCCGACGCGCGCCAGTAGTCTCTTCAGTTAATCAGGAAGACAACACATGCACATGACCAAACTCGGGACCCTGGTGGTCGCCCTGGCGCTCGCATTCTCCATTCCAGCCATGGCGCAGGAAACGCGCTCCTTTACGGCTGCCAATGGCACTTTCGACATTCCCGTGGCGCCGCAGCGCATCGTCGCGCTCAACGACCAGATCGTTGCCCTGCCGCTCTATGAATTGGGCGCTCCGGTGGTCGGCTCTGCCGGCCGCACTGATGCGGATGGCAATCACTTCATGCGCGGCGGCATGGATACGCTGGGCATCGATTTTGCCAACTCGGATATCGGATATGTCGGTGGATTCAACGCACTCGATGTCGAAGCTATCGCAGCGCTTCAGCCCGATCTGATCATCGGCGGACCTTACACCGACGCCGCCGTGGCCGAGCAGCTGCAGTCCGTGGCGCCGACCCTGATCATCAACAACAACGAGCTCGGCATTATCGAGACACTGCGCACGTTCGCCGATATCACCGGCAAGACCGGCAACTTCGAAGCCCGGCTGGCGCGTTATCAGAGCAATGTCGCCCGCACGCGCGAATGGCTGGAAACGCCCGAGGATATTTCGGTCGCCATGACCTTTGTCTTCCCGGCGGGCGAGGAGATGTGGGTTTACAAGCATACCGGCAATCTGGGTGCCATTGCCCAGGTCGTGCGCGATCTCGGCTTCAAGGAGCCCGCCGCAGTTGCCGCCCTGGCCGACAACGAGACCAATTATAGCGCCGAGCTGATCCAGGATCTCGATGCCGATTTCATCTTCGGTTTCTACCGCCAGCAGCCCGATGCCACGCCGGCGACGGTGCGCGCCGCCTACGAGACCTTCGCCCCGGGCTGGTGCCAGGCCCTGACCGCCTGCCAGAACGGCCAGTTCCTCCTGCTCCCCGGTCCGACCTTCGGCCCGACCATGACCGGCCTCGATCTGGCCCTGGAGCTGATCGAAAGCAATATCACGGCACGTCCCTTCACGCCCTTCGAAGAATAGGATCATGGGCAAGCACGTCTTCTGCACCGATCTTTGCCAGCAGCGCGGCGAGCCACTCGAAGGCCTTGGGGATGCGCCGCAGCGCATCCTCATGCTGGCCTGGCCGCGTGGAAAATGGCGCACGCCGCGTTGGGAGTCGGTCGATATGTCACCGGCTCTTTGCAAGGCCCTGCATGATGCCGCCATGGCGGGCCTGCATGTGGCGCTGGTGGACAAGGTGGAGGCAGAGGGCAGCTTGCCCACGCTTCATGCCCTGCCGGAAAATATCCGTACAGACATCGCTGACGAGGATGAACTCATTGTGGCCATCCGCAACTATGTGGATGGCGTCATGTTCGATGGCACCCCTGACGCGCGAACCACGATCATCTGCTGCACCGACAGCCGGCGCGACGCCTGCTGCGCCCGCAATGGTTTTTCCACCTACAAGGCCTTGGTGGCCATCGCCGACCCCGACAAGTTCAATATTGTCCAGGCCACCCATATCGGTGGCTGCCGCATGGCAGCGTCGCTGTTGGTGATGCCCCAGCGCCAGCGTTACGGGCGCATGACGGCCGGCCTGGCGCCCGCCTTTCTGGCAGCCCTTGAGCGCGGCGAGATATTTCTTCCCGCCTACAAGGGCCGTTCCGGCCAGCCGGAGCCGGCCCAGGTGGCCGAGCTGGCGGCCATGCGCTGGGCCGCCGATCATGGTCACATCCTCCGGGAGATACCGCTCGAAGGCGACATTCCCGCCGAGACCAGCGAGGGCATGCACCTGACCTTGAGTGCCCATGTGGCCGGGTCTCACCTGGCCATCCGCCTTCACGCCCAGAGCTTCATGGTTCAGGGCAATTGCGAAACCGTGGCGGAGGGTGGTGGAGAACCCATGCTGCGCTGGTGTCTCGACGAGGTGACGGCCCACAGCAACACCTGACCATCCCCGAAATTCAGGCCCCAACCCGAAATTTGGAGAACCATCTTGGTCAAGCCATCCCTGGCTGCGGCGCTGATCGCAGCCCTCTTTTCCGTCGTCCCGGCCATGGCTCAGGACACGCGGAGTTTCACCGACGATCTGGGGCGGGTGGTCGAAATTCCGGCCGACCCGCTTCGCATCGCGGCACTGCATGACATCGAATTGACCGTGCCGCTGCTGGAACTGGGCGCACCGGTGATCGCCAGCCACGCCCGGCCGGGTGCCGACGGGTCGCAGATGATCCGTGCTTCGTTGCTGTTGACGGGGCAGGACATTGCCCAGGGTCACATCGCCGATCTTGGTGACAACCCGGTCGACCTTGAAACCCTCACCGCCATCGACCCCGATCTCATCATCACCACGACCTGGCAACAGGCCGCCGTCGAGCAGCTCGAACTGATTGCGCCGACCATTGTCATCGACACCCAGTCGGGTCTGCGCGACGATTACGCCCTTTACGACATTCTGGCCGATATCACCGGAACCAGTGACCGGCTCGAGGCCCTCAAGGCGCGCTACCAGGCGCAGATCGACCAGCTCAAGCGCGTCGCCGATACCAGCACTACGGTCAGCGCATTTCATGCCCAGAATGGCAATCTGTCGGTCTGGAATCCCTATTCGTCCTTCGGCCGGGTGCTGCGGGACGCCGGTTTCCGCTTTCCGGACCTCATCGAGAACATGCCCGAGGGCACCTCGGAACAGCTGAGCGCCGAGGTCCTGCCCAATCTCGATGCCGATGTCGTTTTCGTCAGTTATCGCGGCGATCGGGGGGAGACCCCGGCTGATGCCAATGCCGAACTGGAAACCACGCTGCCGGGCTACTGCGCCTTGCTTACCGCCTGCCAGCAGGGCCGGATGATCCTGCTGCCGCGCGAGGAAGGTTGGGCCACCTCCTATGTCGGTCTGACCATGATCGCCTATGCGATGACGACCGCGCTGGGGTCGCTCGACTTCCCACCTGCACAATAAGTCCCAAACCACGAGACAAGAATGACCATTCGCAAAGTCCTTTTCGGGGCGCTTGTCGCGCTCCCGCTCATCGCCGCCTCTGCCTTCGCGCAGGAGACACGCTCCTTCACCGACGATCTGGGTCGTGTGGTCGAGGTGCCCGTCAAACCCCTGCGCATCGTGTCCCTGCACGACAGCAATCTCACAGTGCCGCTGCTTGAACTGGGCGTCGTGCCGGTCGGCTCACATGGCCGCACCACTGAAGCGGGCGAGCCCTATATCCGGTCCAGCGCCATGCTGACGGGTGTGGATTTCTCCACCTCCGCCATCGAGTTCGTCGGCAATCTTCCGGCCGATATCGAGGCTGTCGCCGCTCTCGAACCGGACCTGATCCTCACGATTCCGTGGCAGACCGCGCCCCTCGACCAGTTGGAGGCCATTGCGCCCACCATCGTCTTCGACAGCACCACGCGCCGCGGCATCGACATGTATCAGGCGCTCGCCGAGCTCACCGGCACCGAGGACAGGCTGACCAGCCTCGAAGGCCGGTACCAGGAGCAGATCGCCCAGATCAAGAAATTGGTGGATGTCGAGAACACCACCGTCAATGTCATGCAGGGCAATCAAGGGGTGTTCTACGTCACCCACACCTATGGCGGTCTCGGCAAGATCCTGCGCGACGCCGGCTTCACCTTCCCTGAAGCGGTCGAAGCCCTGGGCGAAGGTGGCGAGGGCGAGTTCACCGGCGAGCGCCTGCCTGAACTCGATGCAGACGTCATCTTCGTCACCTATCGCGCAGAAGGGGGCGAGACAGCCGCTATCGCCGAACAGGCCCTCGAAGCCGTCATGCCGGGCTTCTGTGATTTCCTCCACGCCTGCCGCGAGGGGCAAATTCTCTACCTGCCGCGCGACGAGGGACATTCCAGCTCCTACGCCGCCCTCAGCATGACCAGCTTTGCCGTGCTCACCCAGCTCTCCGGCCGCAACGTCGTCCGCCGCCAGCAATAGCAGGTGTCAAATGAGCGAAATGATCATTGGGCGCATTGCGCCCGGTGATTGATGTGAGTTGACCACGAACAAGCACCAGCGCCGCGTGACCTTAATGGTTTGGGGGCGCTGGTGCGTTTGCGGTTAGTTCGGCGTTTCGTCGGTGAACGGATCGCCTTCAGAGTGAACTTCGCAAATCGTGCCGACCTTCCTTCCGTTATCGTCTGTCAGGTCGATGACGCCGGGTTCCAGATCGCCGTGAGCACGGTGCTGATGATGCCAGCGTAAGCGGCCAGCGTGAGAAATTGGGTAAGGTCCAAGTGCTACCTCCCCTCAGGAGGCACATACTTGCGTAACTCCGTATGACCGCAGCTTGAATTGTCACAAGTCAAGGTTCTCTCCTGGTGGCCGAATACGCCAAACTGTGGGTGCGCGTTGGATGCCGTGACTTTGAGGCGTCCGGACTGGCAGATCGGGCAGCTTTCTCCGGACTTCAACGTGGCAATTTGTGCCTTGAGGGCGGCGATCTCTCGGTCGCGTGCTCTCAGCTCCTCTCGCGCATCGGTCAGTGCAATCTTTGCATCGCCTAGGTTGCTGTAAAGCTCAGCCATCTGGGCCTTGTAGGTGGAAGAGTCCAAGTCGCGCTCAATGTCGCGAAGGGCCTTGGCGATCTTGGTCGCCTCGCCCAGTGCCGTGAGGCCGGTCATCAGGTCCATAGAGGTATCTCCATCTCCGAGAAGAATGGACGATTCACGCAAGTCAGCCCAGCCGCTTTTCCACACCTCGAAATGCTAGCGAAAGGTGCTAACGAACCCTGCGAATGGGTTTGGCTAAGCCGTCGATTTCACCGCGAAGAAAAAGATTGGCTGGGGAACCTGGACACTCCCAATGTCGATAGTAGTATAGTCTTTTCAATGGGTTATCAAGATCATCGTTCAGAAAAGTGGGCCAAAGTGGGCCACCTTTGTGAGACGCTCTCTAAGGACGAAGAGCGCCGATTGGCACGGCAAAAGATGGATTCGGCACCCTACTTTGCATTCCGTAATTGACAGACAAGGGGCTTTCTAGAAGGTTAGAATTCTTATTCTTCCCAATTGCTTAAGCACTAGGGGGCTTGAGTTACGAAGTATTGTCGGCACGAGAGGGGGCACAGTGCGTCGAATAATCAGCTCATCGGCCTTATTATCACTAGTCTGTGTCGCTTGTGCACCCGCTTCAAAGGTCGTTGCCTTCGAAGGGTTTTTTCCTATCGCCGAGACGGTCTTCATCTCCGATTCTCACGAACGAGAGGATCGAAGACTTAATTTCGGAGGCGGCATTAGAATTGTCCAGATGACAGTAATCAACGCGGTTGCTGGAGGTGGCGAAGGTTCCCAGATCACAAGAGTCGAGTTTATCTGTGAAACAGGCGAGGGACGCATCCTGTCCGGTCTTAACTATAGCGGTCCAAATCTGACTGGCGCCAGTAGCGCGATGCGTGAAGAGACCCCGTTTGAGCGGCGTCAATTTGATGAGCGAACAGCAATAAAGCTTGCAATCGATTTTGGCCGTGATTCTGACGCTATATGTCAGAGAGAATGAACATAATGGAAGTTCGATGACTTTGTTTTGGGTGGGCCAATGAGTGATCCTTATCAAATAATAAAAGAACGTCTTGCTAGGGGCGAGATTACAGCCGCGCAATATGATGATCTGGCGAAACAGCTGAGAGAACGAGAGGGTAAAGAACCGTTGCCGCCGGGAGTGACGGTTTACAATGCTCTATGGTGCTAATCGGGGGGCCTCTGGTTGCCTTCTTCGGCTATACGTCTTTGCCAGGCGTCCTTGGGCTTGGCCTTGCCGTGATTGGGGGGGCACTGTTCGTCGTAGGCGGGATCGCGATGGGAATGATCGAGAACAAAAAACGCTAAATTTCCACTATGGGAGATTCACATTTCGTTCTCGCTCAGGCATAGTGCGGTATTAGAATACCGCAAGATCAGAGAATTTGCCGTTACCGAAGCCTATTGCAGGCCTATTCCGAAAAGCCGACCCTGAGCCGACCACACCCGCGCCGGTGAGCCTCACCGACCCTCTGGCCGCTTGGATATTCGGTGCCCAGTCGGCCTATTCGAATATTTCGGTGACGCCCAAAACGGCGATGCAGGTGCCAGCCGTCTCGCTGGAAGTGCAGCCCATCGCCAATGACTTAGGGAGAATTGGCTGGGGAACCTGGATTCGAACCAAGATCGACGGAGTCAGAGTCCGCTGTTCTACCGTTGAACTATTCCCCAGCATGAGCCTCATGGCTGGGCGGCGCGCGGGGCAGCGGGGCTGTTTGGCGCGGCGCGGGGTCTCATTAGACAAACTGGCGCCGGATTGCAAGCGGCCAGCGTGCCGCAGTTGGGGACATCGTTTTCATTGCGCTGCGGCCCCCCTTGCTCTACCGTCACCGGTGACACGTAACGCGAAGTGCATTTCGGGCGCGGCCAGCTAGGGCCTGGCGACCGGGCACGAAGGAGACTGAAGTGACCGAGTCTGATCGGTCCGCCGCTGACTCGGCCGTTTTGGCCGGGGCAGGGTCCGGTGAATCGTCCGGGACGCCCCGGAGCGATCGCGGCGCCTTGGCGCCTCCGCCGGCCGGTTCGCGGCAGACCCATAATTCAGCGCCACGCCGCGCCCGGGGCCCGCTTTATGCGGCACTCGACCTGGGCACCAACAATTGCCGCCTCCTGATCGCTCGCCCCCACGAACGCGGTTTCCGCGTCATTGATGGCTTTACCCGAATCGTCCGGCTGGGCGAGGGCGTCTCGGTCACCGGGCGGTTGTCCGACGCGGCCATGGAGCGCACCATCGAGGCTTTGCGCCAATGCCGCAACAAGCTGCGTGACCACCAGCCCGCGCGGATGCGCCTCATTGCCACCGAAGCCTGCCGCGCCGCCGAGAACGGTCCCGCCTTTCTGGCGCGGGTCAGGGATGAGCTTGGCATCGAGCTCGAAATCGTCGATCGCCGCACCGAGGCCGAACTTGCCGTCACCGGATGCGCCGATCTCATCGATGCGGGAGCCGATGGCGCCCTGATGTTCGATATCGGCGGCGGCTCTTCGGAATTGGCCTGGCTCGATTTCCGCGGCGGCCGTCCCAAGCAGCAGGGGCGCATGTCGGCATCCATCCGCTCCTGGCAGTCGCTGCCCGTGGGCGTGGTTTCCATTGCCGAAAAATTTGGTGGCGTCGATGTGACGCCGCAGGTCTTCGAGGCCATGGTGGCCTATGTCGCCGAGCAGTTGCGCCAGTTTCGCGGGCGCGAAAAGCTGCGGCAGATGATCAGCACCAACCCGGTGCATCTGATCGGCACATCTGGCACGGTGACCACCCTTGCCGGTCTTCACCTGGGCCTGGAGCGCTATGAACGCCAGAAGGTCGACGGGCTCTGGCTGCGGCGGGACCAGGTGGACGACACCATGCGCATCCTTTTGGGCATGCCCTTCGAGCGGCGCGTGGCCCATCCCTGCATCGGCAAGGATCGTGCCGACCTGGTGCTCCCCGGCTGCGCCATTTTCGAGGCGATCCGGCGCGAATGGCCGACCGAGAGGGTGCGTGTGGCCGATCGCGGACTGCGCGAAGGCATCCTGATCTCGCTCATGGACCAGGATCGGCCTTACAAGCGGCCCAACCGTTATCCGAGGAGGCAGTCCAATGGCCAATAACAAGGCGCTGGGGACCGGCGGCCGCAAGTCCGACAAGGACCTCAAGATCCGCGTGAAAACGGCCAAGGGGCGCACGGTCGCCTCGACCAAATGGCTCGAGCGGCAGTTGAATGATCCCTATGTGGCGCGCGCGCGCTCAGAGGGTTATCGCTCCCGAGCCGCGTTCAAGATCAAGGAAATCAACGACAAGCACCGGCTCTTCAAGAAGGGCATGCATGTCGTCGATCTCGGCGCGGCGCCGGGCGGTTGGTCGCAGGTGGCCGCGGCCGCCGTCGGATCGACCGTCGAAAATCCCCTTGTGGTCGGCATCGACTATCTCGACATGGACCCGATTGCCGGGGTGACCCTGCTCAAGAAGGATTTTACCGAGGATGACGCGCCCGCCATGCTGATCGAGGCCATGGGCGGGCATAAGGCAGATGTG
Organism: Devosia sp.; assembly: GCF_025809055.1. Lineage (NCBI taxonomy): Bacteria > Pseudomonadati > Pseudomonadota > Alphaproteobacteria > Hyphomicrobiales > Devosiaceae > Devosia > Devosia sp. The sequence continues at coordinate 175,608 of NZ_CP075529.1, forward strand.
GTGATGAGCGACATGGCCTGGCCCACCACCGGCCACCGCGCCACCGATCACCTGCGCATCGTCCATCTCATCGAGATCGCCGCCGAATTCGCCATTGAGGTTCTCAAGCCCGGCGGTTCTTTCGTCGCCAAGGTGTTTCAGGGCGGCACGGAGCACGAGCTCCTGCACATGCTCAAGCGGCATTTTGCCACCACCTTCCACGTCAAGCCGCCATCGAGCCGCAAGGATTCGGCGGAAGCCTACCTCGTCGCCAAAGGCTTTAAGGCTTCGCAGCCGGTCCGCTCTGCGGACGAATAGCCCCGGTGGGGCTATTCGAGGCAAGAAGGCCATGAGAGCTGTGCTCGAATGGCAGCAGCCGGTTCGCTCTGCGGACGAATAGCTCCAGTGGAGCTATTCGAGGCAAGAAGGCCATGAGAGCTTTGCTCGAATGGCAGCAGCCGGTCCGCGAAGCGGATGAATAGCCCCGGTGGGGCTATTCGAGGCAAGAAGGTCATGAGAGCTACGCTCGAATGGCAACAGCCCATTCTCTTCACCACCGCTTGACACCCATAGCTGATCAGCTATAAGTCAATTCATAGCCAATTGTGCATGGATTGAAATGTCCGAGCAGGAAGACGCCATTTTCAGGTCTCTGGCCGACCCAACCAGGCGGGCGCTGTTCGTGCAGCTCTGTCGCGGGGGCGAGCAGACCGTCGGCGCGCTCACCCGGTGGGCGGGCGTGTCCCAGCCGACCGTGTCCAAGCATCTCGCCGTATTGCGCGACGCTGGCCTCGTATCCGACCGGCACGAGGGCCGGCAGACCCATTATGTCGCGCGTCAGGCGGCCCTGGCGCCGCTGCTCGATTGGACGCGCACCATGGCCGGCTTTTGGGAAAGCCGGTTCGACGACCTCGAAAACCTCTTGAAAAGGATGGATCAATGATCGCCAAGTGGATGAGGCAGAGCCACCGCTGGTTCTCCATGGCCTTTACCTTCGGCTTCCTGGCCAATGTCGTGGCCATCATGCTGGCGGGCAGCGAGCCCGTGCCCACCTGGGTCTATTTCCTGGCCCTGGTGCCGCTGTTCCTGCTTTTCGGCAGCGGGCTCTATTTGTTTGCCGTGCCATATCTGTCGCGCTGGCGGTCCGCCCGCCGGGTGGCGAGCTGATCCATGCCCGGCAAATCCGATACGTCCCGCAAGACCCCGCCGCAGCGGCAGCCCGATGGCACCGTCCTGCTCTCCGGCGGCAATCCCCAGATCGCCAAGGGCTATGGCGACGCCGTGGTGCAGAGCTATATCGCCGCCATGCCGGGCTGGAAACAAAAGGTAGGCCGCCAACTGGACACCATCATCACCGATGCCGTTCCAACGGTACAAAAGGCGGTCAAATGGAACACACCGTTCTACGGCATCGAGGGGCAGGGCTGGTTCATGGGCTATCACTGCATGACCAAATACGTGAAAGTCTCGTTCTTTCGCGGCCAGAGCCTCGATCCGATCCCGCCCGGCGCCTCAAAGCAGGCCGAGGTCCGCTATCTCGATATCTATGAGGATGACGAGATCGACGCGGAGCAGATCGCCGATTGGGCTGTCCAGGCCAGCCGCCTGCCCGGCGAAAAGATGTAAAGCGGGAGAAACAGATGCCTTCAGAAAAGACGGCCGCACAGCATATCGACGACCGTATCGCCAAATACGACGATTGGCGTGGTCAGACGCTGGCGCGGCTTCGCGCCCTGATCCTCGAGTCCGATCCGGCTATAGTCGAAGAATGGAAATGGGAAAATCCCGTTTGGTCCTGCGACGGCATCATTTGCACCGGCGAGGTCTATAGGGCGGCGGTAAAGACCACTTTCGCCAAGGGCGCAGCGCTGGACGATCCCACTGGCCTGTTCAATTCCAGCCTCACCGGCAATGTCCGCCGGGCCATCGACTTTCGCGAGAAGGACAGCATCGACGCCGCGGCCTTCAAGGCTCTCGTGCGCGCTGCCATCGCTCAAAACCGGAATCCAAAATGACAGAACACACCGATCTGCGCACCGTCACCATCGAGCGCGAATTTCCCTATCCGGCCGCGAAGCTGTGGCGGGCCCTGACTCAGAAGCATCTCGTCGCCGAGTGGCTGATGAACAATGACTTTGCGCTCGAAACCGGCCACGAATTCAAGCTGCGCGGCGAGTGGGGCGGGGTGCTCGACTGCAAGGTGCTGTCCTTCGAGGAAGAGCGCAGCCTCTCCTATTCCTGGGATTTTCCCAATGATGACCCGCTCTATGCGCTGAAGAGCACCGTGACGTTCACGTTGACGCCCTCCGGCTCGGGCACGCATCTGCGCGTCGATCAATCCGGATTCCGTCCGGACCAGAAGCAGGCCTATGGCGGCGCCCATGCCGGCTGGAAGCAGTTCCTCGACAATCTGGAGCCGGTCCTCGGCAAGCTGGACTAAACAACGGGATTTGCGGCATTCGCCCCCCTGCTGTTGACGAAGAGGCCATAAGCCCGATCGTCAATGCAGGTGCGGGTTGTTGCGCAGCTGGTGACCGGCATTGTTGGGCAGGCGCAGGAACAGGAAGGTTGCCACCGTGCCCACTGCCGCGACCACATAGAAAGCAATGTGGAAGTCGGACAATTCCAGCGAGCCGCCGCCCCGCAGGCGGTGCGCCAGCTCCAGCGTGCCGCCGCCCAGGGCAACGCCCATGGCGAACATCAGCTGGCCCCACACCTGGCTCATCACATTGGCCTGTCCCGCATCCTTGTCCTCGACATCGGCAAAGGTAAAGGCGTTGGATCCGGTCCAGAAGGTCGACTGCCAGAAGCCGGTAAAGACCAGGATTGCCAGCATGAGCGGTATGGGCGTGCCGGGATAGTAAAAGCCCATGACCAGAATGCCGGCCGCTGAAATCGCCGTCGAAATCACCAGCGGATACTTGAAGCCCCAATGCGCGAAAATCCAGTTCGCCACAAACTTGGCGACCAGGGCCCCCACGGCGCCGGCAAATGTCACCATGCCGCTTTCAAAAGGCGTCAGGCCGAAGCTCAGTTGCAGCATCAGGGGAAACAGGAACGGCGTGGCGCCCTGTCCCAGCCGGAAGAACGTGCCAGCCACCATGGTGATGCGGAAATTGCGCACCGCCAGCAACCGCAGGTCCAGCAGCGGGTATTCCGTCGAAAGCGCGTGCCGGACATAGAGATACCCCAGCCCGATCCCCACCGACGCGGCAATCACCCCATAGATCGGCGGCAGCGCCGGCAGGCTCACCACCGAGCAGCCGAAGGCGAAGAGCGCAAAGGCAAGGCCTGCCAGCACAAAGCCCCGTCCATCGATATTGCGCGGCTTGTTGCGCTGGTCATTGGGCAGCGCGAAGCCCACCAGCGCGATCCCAAGCAGGCCGATTGGAATGTTGATGATGAAGATCCAGTGCCAGGAGAAGAACGTGGTGAGGAAGCCCCCGAATGGCGGCCCCACGATCGGGCCGATCAGCCCGGGAATGGTCAGCCATGCCATGGCGTCGACGAGTTGATGGCGCGGGGTCATGCGCACGAGCACAAGGCGCGCCACCGGGCCCATCATCGCCCCACCCATGCCCTGGATGAAGCGGGCGACCACGAATTGCGCCAGTGAATCCGACAGGGCGCAGCCGATTGAGCCGAGCATGAAGACCAGCATGGCAATCCGGAAAACCTTGCGCGCGCCGAACCTGTCCGCCATCCAGCTGGAAATCGGAATGAAGATGGCCAGCGCCACGAGATAGGCGGTCAGGGCCAGCTTGAGCGAAATCGGATCGCTGCCGATGTCTGCGGCGATGGCGGCCAGCGAAGTGGCGATCACTGTGGAGTCCATGTTCTCCATGAAGATCGCGGTGGCGAGGATCAAAGGGGTAGCGCGTGACACTGTTCATCCGGCCCGGAATAGGGGCCATTTACTCCCTGGCAACGGCGCGATGGCCGGAAACATTGCTGCCCGCGTCTGCCGGCAGGAACCAATAGATCAAACCCGCCAGCGCGCTCAGCCCGCCAACGGTGAAAAAGGCAATCTGAAAATTGAAGAGGCTCAGGTGGCCGCCGGTCATGCTGCTGGAAATTTCTAGCACGGCGCCGGCCACCGCCACCCCGAAGGCCACGGAAATCTGCTGCGCCACGGCCACGATCGCCGTGGCCTGACTGGCCTCTTCATCGCTGATATCGGCATAGCCGATGGCGTTTGAGCCGGTAAAGAACATGGACCGCAGCACGCCACCAACGAGCAGGATCAGCATGATGACCGGCACGGGCGTTTCAGTTGAAAACAGTCCATGGGCGCCGATGAGCAGACCCCCCAGGGTTGCGGCGAAACCCAGGAGACGCGGAAAGCCGAACCGGGCGAACAGGCGTTCGACAAAGAGCTTGCTGATAATCGCGCCGATGGCCGAAATGAAGGTAATCGCGCCCGACTGGAACGGGTTGAGACCGAATCCGAGTTGCAGCATCAGCGGCAAAAGGAACGGCACCGCGCCCACCCCGACCCGGAACAGCGAGCCGCCGGTGATCGAGGACCGGAACAGCCGATGGCGAAACAGCTTTGGGTCGAGCAGCGGATACTTTGTCCGCCTGGCATGGAGCAGATAGAGCAGGGCGGCTGTGGCCCCCACGGCAAGCGTCAGGTAGCCATAGATGATCGGCAGCGCCGGCAGGCTCACCACCGACAGTCCGAAGACGAGACCCGAAAAGGCCACGGCCGCGATCACGAAACCCACGAGGTCCACCGGCCTCGGCGTGCGCTCGTCCGGCACGTCGAGATAGATTCCGGCGAGGATGATCCCCGCAATGCCGATGGGAATATTGATCCAGAAGATCCAGTGCCATGACAGGTAGGTGGTGAGAAATCCGCCGATGAGCGGGCCTGTTACCGGTGCCACCAGCGCCGGTATGGTCAGCCAGGCCATGGCGCTCACCAGCTCGTTGCGGGGCGTCGAGCGCACCAGCAGTAGTCGGCCCACCGGGGTCATCATCGATGATCCAATCCCCTGGAAGAACCGGGACAGGACGAATGTTTCCAGCGAGAACGCGAAGGAACACGCCAGCGACCCCAGCATGAAGACGAAGATGGCAAGCCGGAAGATGTTCTTGGCGCCAAACCTGTCCGCCATCCATCCGCTGATCGGAATGAAGATCGCCAGCGCCACGAAATAGGCGGTCAGCGCCAGCTTCAGCGCAATGGGGTCCGATCCGATATCGGTAGCAATGGCCGGCAGCGAGGTGGCGATGACGGTCGAGTCCATCTGTTCCATGAACAGGGCGACCGCCAGGATGAGCGGGGTAACGCGGATCAAGGCAGGGAACCGAAGTGAGTCGGAGGGGCCCGCGAATGCGAGCCCACTTACTATGAACCCATAACGTGCAGAGGCAAAGTCAAAACCGGCTGGGCCGCGGCTCAGCGCATCCAGTCGGGGGCTATGTTGCGGCAGGCTTTCCCGGTGACGGGGTGCAGCAGGAACGTCTTGTCGTCGACGCCAGCTTCGAGCGGAAACGTATCCGCCTCATCCCCGCCCGCGCATTCGCCGTCCAAACGGATATAGCCATAGTGCTCGAGGTCGACGAGCACCGATCCGTCATCTCGAATGCCGACGGCTACGCCACCGCCGTCGCAGTCGATGCCGCACACCATGCCGGTACCATCGCCCGAAGGCGTGCAGGTGCCGCTGCCATTGCCGGATTTGCCGCCGCGCAACGTCGCGTCGAGACTGAAATCGTAAAAGCTGGAAAACTCGCGTGCTTCCGCTTCGGTCGGAAAATCGACCACGAGGCTCATATTGGTGACCAGCTGGTCCGGATGGCTGGCCAGATGGGCCGCATCATAATCGCGCTTCCAGCAGGCATAATTGCCGCTCTCGGTCGGCCCGAAGACGCCCAGTTCCTGGGCTGTCACCGGCGCCACCACAAGGGTCAGGAGCAGGCTCAACTTCACGTGCATTGCCGTCATTGTCAGTCTCCTCACATCCGGGCCAGATCGGCGACAAACGAAGCCCGCACCCGCCCCATGGCCGCGTCGGTGCTGCTCAGCATCGCTTCTAGCATGCCGATGGTTGCCGCGCACAGATGGGGATCGGCTCCGTCCATCTGCGCCAGGGCTGTGAGCGAGGGAGCGCCATGCCCTGCCTCTCCCATTGCGCTCATCAACCCGTCCCAGTCCGCGTCCTGCGCCAGCTTCCGCTTGATCCCGTCGGCTCGCCCAGAGGCGATGGCGCGCATCACATCCCTGATCGAAGCCGTGTGCAGGTCGCCAAATCGATCCAGTTCTGCCGCGGTCAGTGCAGTCGCCCCACCCAGAGCGTAGCGGTTGCAGGCGTCCTGCGCGCCGATCGAATGCAGCAGGCGCAATGTCTGCAGATTGCCCGCGATCACCTGGCGCAGAATGTTGTCATCGGCTCGCTGGATCAGGTGGGCATTGGTCTGCCGTAGGGACACCAGATGCCGGGTCGTGGTGGCCGCGATGCTGGCGCTGTCCTGTGGTCCCGACACCAGCTCGGCGAGATAGGTGTCGTATTCTGCAGGAAACGCTGTTTTGAAAAGGCCGAAAACCTCCGGTACGCTTCCCTGCACGATCTCGTCCATCCGCTCCGCAGATGGCGCGCCCCGGGCGTCCACCACCTTGATGATCAGCAGCGCCAGTAGCGCGCCCACGGCGCCCATGGCCAATCTCACCCAGACATTGCGACTCTTGAGCATGGTCTTGTTCTCCGGCAGCCCCAACAGCGGGGCGCGATCACAATCCCATCTGGCGCAGGGCAGGGCTGTTCCGTGGGGAACAGTTGGGCTCTAGGCAAAGCCTGTCCCCGGTGCTATTGACCCTCGCCAACCTGAGCCGGCCTCTCCATCTTCCGGCTCGCATTCCAATATCTCTGGTTTCATCAGAAGGCAGGAAGGGTCTGGCCTTGGCGAAGATTATTACCACCATCACTGGCGATGCGGCGCTCACCTTCGATGACGTGCTCCTGCAGCCGGCGCGCTCCGACGTCCTGCCCACGGCGACCGACATTTCGACCTATGTCACCAAGGACATAGCGCTCAATCTTCCCATCCTGTCTTCGGCCATGGATACGGTCACCGAGGGCCGCATGGCCATTGCCATGGCCCAGGCCGGCGGTCTCGGCGTCATCCACAAGAACCTGACCCCGTTCGAACAGGCCGAACAGGTGCGCATGGTCAAGAGCTTCGAATCCGGCATGGTGGTGAACCCCATTACCATCGGCCCCGACGCCAAGCTTGCCGACGCTTTGGCACTCATGGAGCAGAGCCGCATTTCCGGCATTCCAGTGGTCGAAAATGGCGGCAGCGGCGGCCGGGCGATCGGCAAGCTGGTCGGCATCCTGACCAACCGCGATGTCCGCTTCGCCTCCAATCCCAATCAGCCCATTTCCGAGCTGATGACCCATCAGGATCTCATCACGGTCCGCGAAGGCGTTTCCAAGGAAGAAGCCAAGGTGCTCTTGCACCGTCACCGCATCGAAAAGCTGCTGGTGGTGGACGAAGACTATCGCTGCATCGGCCTCATCACCGTCAAGGACATCGAGAAGGCCCAGCTCAATCCCAATGCCGTCAAGGACGAGCAGGGGCGCCTGCGCGTCGCCGCGGCCTCGACCGTCGGTGATGGCGGCTTCGAGCGCTCGCTGGCGCTGATCGACGCGGGCGTCGATCTTCTCGTGATCGACACCGCCCACGGCCATTCGGTGCGCGTCGCCGAGGCGGTCGAGCGCGTCAAGCGCGAAAGCAATTCGACCCGCATCGTCGCCGGCAATGTCGCGACTTCGGAAGCCACAAAGGCGCTCATCGATGCCGGTGCCGATGCGGTCAAGGTCGGAATCGGGCCCGGTTCGATCTGTACGACCCGCATTGTCGCCGGTGTCGGCGTGCCCCAGCTTGCCGCCGTCATGGCTTGCGCCGAGGAAGGCGCCAAGGCCGGCATTCCGGTCATTGCCGATGGCGGCATCAAGTTTTCCGGTGACATGGCCAAGGCCCTGGCCGGTGGCGCCTCCTGCGTCATGGTCGGCTCGCTGCTGGCGGGTACCGACGAAGCGCCCGGCGAGGTTTATCTCTACCAGGGACGCTCCTACAAATCCTATCGCGGCATGGGTTCGGTCGGCGCCATGGGTGCCGGTTCGGCCGACCGTTACTTCCAGCAGGACGTGCGCGACCAGATGAAACTCGTGCCCGAAGGCATCGAAGGCCAGGTGCCCTACAAAGGCTCGGTCGGCGCGGTGCTCCATCAGCTTGCAGGCGGTCTCAGGGCCTCAATGGGTTATACCGGCGCGCACACCCTGCAGGAATTCCGCGACAATTCCGTCTTCGTGAAAATCTCCGCCGCCGCTCTCGGCGAAAGCCACGTCCACGACGTGACCATCACCCGCGAAGCCCCCAACTACCGCAGCGGCCGCTAGCAGCGGTGCCGGGTCTGCAATGTACAACGCCCCCCGCCAACACCGGGGTGCGGCCGGGTGATTGTTAGTCCATGCCTCTTCTCTGCAGCATCAGCTCATCGCCTCCCTCCCCTTGATGGGGAGGGACCGAGGGTGGGGTGACTGAGCGTCAGAAAGTCTCTGGCATATGGCGGACCCACACTCGCGCGACAGCGAAAGTCCCGACAAACTAAATTCGCCAAAAGGCGTTGCTAGAAAAACCTGCCCATCGAGCCGAGCTGAGCCATGCCCCTGATCGAAAAACTGCTGATCCTTGCCATCACCTTCCAGGCGTTGCTGGCAGTGATCATCCTTGTGCTCATGGGGCGGGAACGTGTCCCGCGCGTCATGTCCGGCGAGATCGCGGTGAAGGACATTGCTGTCGACCGATCGGCCTATCCGCTCAAGGCGCGGCTCCTGTCCAACAGTTTTGACAACCAGTTCCAATTGCCGGTGCTGTTCTATGTTGTGGCCATTTTCGCGCTGTGGTCCGGCGGCACCAATTGGTCGGAGCTGGCCCTCGCCTGGGGTTTCGTAGCCCTGCGCTACGCCCATGCGGCCATCCACGTCACCACCAATCGCGTCCATCGGCGCTTCATGGTGTACTCCGCCGGCCTTGCAGTGCTGTGCCTGCTTTGGCTATTGGTCCTGCTCCGTCTCCTGCTGTCCTGAGGACATTCCATGCGCCTTCCCGGCCGTCTTGCCGCCGCCATTGAGGTTCTGACCGATGTCGAGCAGCGCAAGCGCCCGGTATCCGAGGCTCTCAAGGCCTGGGGCATCAACAATCGCTTTGCCGGTGCAGGCGACCGCGCCGCCATCGGTAACCTGGTTTACGACGCCCTGCGGCGCCGCGCCTCCCATGCCTATGCCATGGGCAGCGACAGCCCGAGGGCGCTGGTCCTGGCCGTGGCCATGTGGGATTGGGGCGAAACCCCAGACGCCCTGAACACTGCATTTTCCGGCGACGCTCACGCACCCGGGGCCTTGAACGAGGAAGAAGCGCGGGGCGCAACGGCCGATCTTTCCGCCGCGCCCGCTACCACCCGCGCCGATTTTCCGGATTGGCTTGCCCCCTCGCTCGAGCGGGCCTTTGGGCCGGACTGGGTTGCCGAAGGGCAGGCCATGGCAGGACGGCCTTCGCTCGACCTGCGCGCCAATGCGCTCAAGGCGGCGCCCGAAAAGGTGATGAAGTCGCTGGCCAGGTTTTCGCCGCAGCCGACCACCATCGCCCCATTCGGCATCACCATGCCGGCCGGTCCGCGCGACGCCCGCACGCCCAACGTCACCACCGATGAGGCCTATCTCAAGGGTTGGTTCGAAGTGCAGGACCAGGGCAGCCAGATCGTTGCGGCCCTCGCCGGCGCGCGCGAGGGCGAACAGGTGCTCGACCTCTGTGCCGGGGCAGGGGGCAAGACCCTGGCCCTTGCGGCGGCGATGGGCAATTCCGGGCAGGTCTTCGCCTATGACAGCGATCGCAATCGCCTGGCGCCGATTTATGACCGGCTCAAGCGCAATGCCGTCCGCAATGCGCAGGTGCGGGCGCCCAATCCGGGGGCGCTGGACGATCTTGTCGGGCGCATGGACCGGGTAGTCATCGATGCGCCCTGCACGGGCACCGGCACCTGGCGCCGGCGGCCCGATACCAAATGGAAATTGTCGGCAGACCTGCTCGCCCAGCGGCAGTCCGAGCAGGCTGCGCTGCTGGTCGAAGGCATGCGCTATCTCAAGCCGGGCGGCACCCTGGTCTATATCACCTGTTCCATTCTGCCCGAGGAAAACGACGACCAGATCGCCGCTTTCCTCGCCAATCATGCCGATATGCAGTCTGAGGACGTGGCCCAGGCCTGGCGCACCGCGCTGATCACCGACATGCCGGCTGGCCTCGGCACCCCGCTCGGCGGTGTCTGCCTCACGCCGCATCGCACCGGTACCGATGGCTTTTATTGCCACCTGCTGAAAAAGGCCTGATCCCCACCAGCAGGTGAACCACGAAGGCGGCTGCTCCGTTCAAGGTTGAGAACAGCATACGGAGCTCGCAATGACCGCCCTTGCACACGACTACCGCACCCCCCGGGCCTGGATCGCCCTGGCCGTTTTCCTCGCCCTGGTGATCGGCATCGGCGCCCTGATCGGCACACAATCGGTCCCTGGCGTCTGGTATGAATCGCTCACCAAGCCACCGCTCAATCCGCCCAACTGGGTCTTCGGCCCGGTCTGGTTCGCGCTCTATGTGATGATCGCCGTCGCCGGCTGGCGCATCTGGATCGCGGCCCCGGCGTCTTCGGCGATGAAATTCTGGGGCGCCCAGATGCTGCTCAATTGGGCCTGGTCACCAATCTGGTTCCTGGCCCAGCTCCCCTGGGTTGCCTTCGCCGTATTGGTTGCCATGTGGCTGGCGATCCTGGGTTTTATCCTCACCGGCCGCTGCAACGATCACATCGCGCCGTGGCTGTTTGCCCCCTATCTGGCCTGGGTCAGCTTTGCCGGTTATCTCAACCTCTCCATAGCCATTCTGAACTAGTCCGGGAACCGGCGGGTCAGCTCCCGCCATTTGTGCATGGCGGGTTCCGCAACACCCATCTTGCGGAATCCGCGCTGTCTGGCTAAAGCCTCGCCATGCAGCACCCAGACACCGCCCTCCGCAACGACACCATCCTGATCGTCGACTTCGGTTCGCAGGTCACGCAATTGATCGCGCGCCGCATCCGGGAGACGGGGGTCTATTGCGAAATTCACCCCTTCCAGTCCGCTGGCGAAGCCATGGCGGCGCTCAATCCGAAGGGCGTGGTGCTGTCCGGCAGCCCGGCATCGACGCTGGACGAAAACGCCCCCACGATTGACCCGGCGGTCCTCGCCGCCAATGTCCCCATCCTGGGCATCTGCTACGGTCAGCAGGCCTTGTGCATGGCGCTGGGTGGCAAGGTCGAAGCCGGCCACCACCGCGAATTCGGACGCGCCGAGCTCACCGTGCAAAAGCCGTCCTCGCTTTCCGAAGGCGTTTGGGACGTGGGCACATCCCACCAGGTCTGGATGAGCCATGGTGACCGCGTCGTGCAATTGCCCGAAGGGTTTGAAGTTGTCGGCACTTCGCCCAACGCGCCCTTTGCCATGATCGCCAACGAAGCGCGCCGCATCTGGGCGGTGCAGTACCACCCGGAAGTGGTTCACACGCCCGATGGCGGAAAGCTCTACGCCAATTTCGTGCACCACATCTGCGGCATTGCCAGCAATTGGACCATGTCCGCCTATCGGCAGAAGATGGTCGAGAAGATCCGTGAGCAGGTCGGCTCCGGCCGCGTGATCTGCGGTCTGTCCGGCGGGGTGGATTCGTCCGTCGCCGCTGTCCTGATCCACGAGGCCATCGGCGATCAGTTGACCTGTATCTATGTCGATCACGGCCTGATGCGGCTGAACGAGAGCGAACAGGTCGTCACCATGTTCCGCGATCAGTTCAACATCCCGCTCGTGCATGTCGATGCCGCCGGCAAGTTCATCGGCGAGCTCGAAGGCCAGTCGGATCCCGAAACCAAGCGCAAGATCATCGGCCGCCTGTTCATCGAAGTTTTCGAGGAAGAAGCCAAGAAGCTCGGCGGTGCCGATTTCCTGGCCCAGGGCACGCTCTATCCGGACGTCATCGAGTCGGTGTCGTTCAGCGGCGGTCCCTCGGTCACCATCAAGAGTCACCACAATGTCGGCGGGCTGCCCGAGCGCATGAACATGAAGCTCGTCGAGCCCCTGCGCGAATTGTTCAAAGACGAAGTCCGGGCGCTGGGCCGCGAACTCGGCATTCCCGACAGCTTCATCGGCCGCCACCCATTCCCGGGCCCGGGCCTCGCCATCCGCTGTCCGGGCGGCATCACCCCCGAAAAGCTCGACATCCTGCGCCAGGCCGATGCGATCTACCTCGATGAAATCCGCAAGTCGGGTCAATATGACAAGATCTGGCAGGCCTTCGCGGTTCTGCTGCCGGTGCAGACCGTCGGCGTCATGGGCGATGGCCGCACCTACGAATTCGTCTGTGCCCTGCGCGCCGTAACCTCCGTCGACGGCATGACGGCCGATTTCTACCAGTTCGACATGAACTTCCTTGGAAAGACCGCCACCCGCATCATCAACGAAGTCCGCGGCATCAATCGCGTCGTCTATGACGTGACCAGCAAGCCGCCCGGCACCATCGAGTGGGAATAAGCCCGCGCATCCATTGCCTCTAACCCGCCGCAAAGGTAGCGACGAAATGGACCAGCTCGCTTTGGCGTGAGGTGTCCGTTTTCTGGAAGATGTGCTGCAGATGCGTGCGGACGGTGGATTTGGCCACCTTCAGCGCCGAGGCGACTTCGACGGTGTTGAGGCCCTTGAAGATCAGGTGCAGCACGTCGGTTTCCGCGCCCGTCAGTCCGCAGCGAGAGCGGATCTGAACCAGCGGGTCCGGCGCCACGTCGCGCTTCTGCAGCAGGATGACCGCGCGTCCGCCCGTCCGTTCTCCCGGCACGGTCACCGGCAGCACCGTCAGGTCCATGCCCAGTCGCGGCAGGGTCATCCGGGCACTGAGGCCAGACCGCACATGCACGGATAGCTCGGCGTCGAGTTGCGCGCTGCGCAAGGTGACCTTGCCAAAGACAATCCCGAGCGGTCCGAGCTCGATACAGGCATCGGGCCTGCCCCCCTCTACGTGCAGGTGTGCATCCACCACCAGGGTCAGCACGGGCCCGGCGTCATTGTGATGGACGCTGGGAATGCCCGGATCGGTTGCAAGCGCGGTGTTGAACATGGTGCCCTTCCTCCTGGGGTTACACCAGGGAAGACGGGAACGGGTGCCCCAATCCGGACATGACCGGCGCAATTTTTTCGTTCGCGACCATCTGCCTCCTTCATATGGATGATCCCCGGCCCGGCGGGCGTGTCTAACCTCAGGCTCGACAAGGAGGGGACTGATGGCCGAGCCACCCAACAATGCCTGGCGACAATTGAGCGCTGTCGATCGGGCCCGCCTGCAGGACAAGCTTCAGCGCTACCTGCCGATGGTCCTGATCTCGGTGCTGGCCGTGCCGGTCATCGGCTTTGTCATCGCCGCGACGACAGGAAACATTTTTGCCGCACTGCCTTTCATGCTGATCGGCGTCCTTGGCCCTGTCGGCCCCTTCATCCTGGTCGGCGTGGTGATGTTCGTTTTCGCCAAGAAATTCATGGCCGCGCGAAGCGGCGGTGGCGGCGATGCGGCCGACCTTGGGCTGCCCATTCCAGAGGCGCCGCAGCCATCCGGGCAGCCCGGTGAGGAGCCTCCTCTCGCCCCGGAATCTGCCGCGCTTCTGGCCGGTATCGACGGGCGGCGCGCCGCTCTCGGCGAACAGGCGCAGGCCATGTCCCGGCTGATCGATCTGGCGGCCATGGTGCTCGTCCCCTGTGCCCTGGCGCTGGGACTGTTCACCGATGGCGGCAACAATCTCCTGCCGGCCGCCATCATCTCCGCGGTCTGCTATTTCCTCGCACGGGGCCTCACGACCCAGCATTTCCAGAAACAGTTCAGCGCCCTGTTCAAGCAGACCATGCTGCCCCAATTGCTGGACCGCCATGACCTTGCCGCTCTCGATGCTGCCGAGCCATTGGCCCTCGAGGGAGCGACGCAGTTCGGCCTCATCCCGGCCTACGATGTCATTCGTCGGGACGATGCCTTTCGCGGGGCCCATCGCGGCGCAACGGTCACCATCGCCGAGTTCGCGGCCCTTTATGGCAGCCGTGTTGCCAAGCCGGGCCAATGGCGCCCCAAAGGTGCGCATGTGGTTGCGCAGGGCCTCCTGGTTCAGGCGCAGTTTCCCGGCAACGTCGCGGCCGTCACCATCGTCAAGCGGGCCCTGGACAAGCCTCCGCCGGACCTGCAGCGCATCGGTCTCGAAGACCCCGAGTTTGAGGAAATCTATCGGATCTGGGGCAGCGACCAGATCGGCTCCCGGGCCGCGTTGACCCCGGCCGTGATGCAGCGCCTCAAGCTCATGGCCAACAGTACCGATCTTTTGCCGCCGATCCTCCTATTGGAAAGCGACACACTGACCCTGATCTTCGGCAAGGCCAATGCCCGCAACCTCTTCGAGCCGGGTGATGTCACCGACGCGGACATGTCGCGCCACCTCAAGCAGATCGTCACCGATCTGGACGAAGCCATGATGCTGGTGGACGAGCTGCTCGATGTCATCGCGCAGATGCCGGGCGTTCGCCTCGATCAGACCCCCACGGAGATACATCCATGACCACCATCCTGATCATCGTCGCGGCCCTCGCCGCTATCCTCTACGGCTGGTACGCCGCCGTCATTGCCGCCCGCAACAAGGTGGGTGAAGCCCTTGGCGGCATCGATGCGCAATTGCAGCAGCGCCACGATCTCATCCCTAATGTGCTCACCATTGCCCGCCGGTTCATGGAGCACGAGGCGACCCTGCTCGAGGAGATCACGAACCTCCGCGCCCAGGCCCAGCCCCGGATCGGCGAGCGGGATTTTTCGCGCATTGCCGAAAAATTCCAGACCGAAGCGGCCTTGACCGCCGACATGACGCGCTTCTTCGCCCTGGCCGAGAATTACCCGCAACTGACCTCGTCAGGCCCGATGATGGAGGCCCAGCGGACCTATCGCGAGGTCGAGGCCCATATCGCGGCGGCCCGGCGCTTCTACAACAATGCCGTCAACACGCTGAAAAACCGCGTCGAGACTTTCCCGGGACCTGTGGTTGCCGGAGTGGCCGGGGTGCGCACCCTGCCGCCCTTCTATGAGGCGGTCGAGGGCGCCGAAAAACCGGTGGCAGCGGCCGATCATCTTTAGTCCTTGCTGGCGGGCAGGTTCTGCGACACAGTCGCTTCATGTCTGCCGCAAGTGCCGTTTCAGCCGACGATCTGGTCGGACAGCTCTATAACAGCCTGCGCGAAATCGCCCATCGCGAGCGGCTGCGCGCGGGCCGTCCGCAGACCCTGCAGACAACCGCGCTGATCAGCGAGACATATGTCAAGCTCAGCCGCCATGGCCACTGGGAGAGCCGCGAGCATTTCCTGGCTACCGCCGCCAAGGCCATGCGCCATGTGCTGGTGGACAATGCCCGCGCTCGACTTGCGCAGAAGCGCGGTGGCGGCCAGATCGCGGGGGACCTCGAGGAGGCCGAGGAGGCGACGGGCATTCAGGATCTGGAACTGCTGAAGCTCGATGAAGCCCTGGCCGCTCTTGAACAGCAGGATGCCCGCCTCGCCGCCGTGGTGGAGTGCCGGTTCTTCGCCGGCTACACCGATGAGGAAACAGCCAGGGTTCTCAAGGTCAGCGACCGCACGGTCCGCCGGGACTGGCTGCAGGCCCGCGCCTGGCTTTTCCGCGAAATGACCAGCGAGGATTAGGCTCGCTCGGTCAGGGCTGGTTGTTGTCGATCAGTGACTGCAACATGTCGAGACCATCGAGATATTGCTGGCCGGAAGGCCCCATGGCCGCGAAAAGCGGCCGTGCCGCGTCGATGGCTGATTGGGCCACGCCATTGTCGCCCTTGAGGACGGCAACATTGGCCCGCGCCATCAGCGCCAGCCCGTAATACTGGCTTTGTTCGCCAAAGGTCGCGGCAACGCCGGCAATGGCCGCCTCGGCATCGGCTTCGGCCTCCGCCACCTGGCCCAGCGACGCATGGGCGATGCTGCGCTGCGCCAGCAGCACCAGGTGGATGGCCCCATTGGCCGTGCCCGATGTCTCCGATACAGCAATGGCTTCGTCAAATACCGGCAGGGCCTCCTCGAACCGGCCAAGCCCGGCAAGTCCGCGCGCATAGTTGAGCTCGAGTGCGGCCAGGGATGCCGAAGGTGGAAAGATCTGCTTTCGCACCGTGACAGCCTGGCCGTAGAGATCGACCGCAAGTTCGACATTGCCGCCAAGCTGGGCGATCTGGCCGAGGGCGGAGATGGAGGCCAGGGCCACCGGGCTGCGCTCGCGCCCGGTCTGGCGCAGCATGTCCATGACATGTTCCAGCGTCACCGACGCCCTGTCCCTCTGACCATTGCTGAGGTAATGGACGCCCAGGTTCTGCTCCAAGGTCAGCACATCAAGGCTCGTTTCGCCCAGCCAGGTCTTGAGTTCGGCAATCGACTCCTCGAGCAGGGCAATGGCGCTGTCCCGTTCGCCCCGCTCACGCAGCATGGCGGCGCGAAAGGCATTGAGCTCGGCCCTTTCCCGCGCATAGAGGCCGGGATTGCCATCAAAGAAGGCCGTGGCTTCTGCGATAAAGTCATCGGCAGCCTCAAGATCACCGCGCCGCAAGGCTCCGGCGGCCAGCAATCGTTGCGTTTGCGCCGCCAGCGCGGCATCGCCCGTCCGGTTGGCCGTCCCGATGAACTGTTCGAGGAACGGCGTAGCGGCCGAAAATTCCTCCACCTCGAAATAGAGCTCGCCCAAGGCCCGCACCGCCTGCGAATCCACCCGCCCGGCGGCAGCATCGGCCTCGAGTTGCTCGGCCGCGACATCGAGCAATTGTCTGGCGTCGCGGACGCCCTCGTCGCGATGGGCGTAGATGCCGCGAAACAATACGGCCATGAAATCCCGCAGCGACTCGCCGCGCAGGGCCTCGACCCGGGCCTGCACGCGATTGCTTTCTGCCCGCTGCATGTTCCAGCCGATCCCGATGGAGCCGGCGACAAGTGCCAATACCAGTGCCGCAGCCATGCCAACGGGCAGGGCATTGCGGCGCAGGAAGCGTCCAGTGCGATAGAGGGCATTGCCATGGCGCGCCTGCACCGGTCGATGGGTGAGGTAGCGCTCGATATCCTCGCTCATCGCGGGCACGGTCGCGTAGCGGGCCTCGGGTTCCGCCCGCAAGGCACGGGCGGTTATGGCGTCGAGATCGCCTTTCAGCTTCTGCGCCGGGATTGCAGGCAGCAGGCACCTGGTACTGGCAAGAGGTGGTTCGTCGTTGAGAATCCGGGACGCCCAGGACACCGGCACGTCGGCCATCTGCCAGGCTGGTCTGCCCGTGAGCAGCTCGAACAGCACCGCGCCAAGCCCGTAGATGTCGGTCGCCGTGGTCGCGCGCGCCCCGATCAATTGTTCCGGCGCGGCATAAGCGGGCGTCGACAGCGCCGTCGTCGTGCGGCCGGCCAGGTCTTGCGCTGCAAGAACCCGCGCAATGCCGAAGTCGAGCAGTTTTGCCGCGCCGTCGCGGTTGACCAGAATATTGCCGGGCTTGATGTCGCCGTGGACAATCAACTGCCCATGCGCATAGCCGACGGCAGCCGCCACCTCTTGTATCAGCCTGAGGCGGGTTTCGAGGCCGGCGCCTGTGCGCGCGCACCAGGCATCCACCGGCTCGCCATCGATGAAATCCATCACCATGTATGGCCGCCCGTCCTGGGTCACGCCGCCATCGATCAATCGGGCAATGGCGGGGTGATCGAGACTGGCGAGCAATTGCCGCTCGGCCCGGAACCGGTCGAACTGCGCCAGAGCCTCCGGGCGCAGCAGTTTGACGGCTACACTCTGCTCGAACTGCCCGTCGTCGCGCTCGGCGCGATAGACTTCACCATGCCCGCCACGACCGATCAGCTCGGCAATCCGAAAGGGTCCCAGCATGGTTCCCTGGGGCAGGGACTGATAGTCGGATTTGATCTCCCCATTTGCGTCGAACAGCGGCAGGAACCCTTGGGCCCCATCCATGGCCGCGAGCAGGTCGCGTGTTTCCGCCAGCACGGCAGGCTCCAGAAACAGCGCCGACAATCGCTCATGTTGTTCCGGTGGCGACAGGTCCGAAAGGTCATCCAGAAGCTGGCGCACCTGCGACCATTGGGTCGGCTCGAGTGTGTTTTGCCTGCGCATTGAGCACTCCGATCAATGCACCAGTCTATCACCCGCGCGCTCGAGGAAACCATGCATATGCAGGAGGTCGACTGCGCGCGCATGGCTCAGAATGATGGCCACCGCAATCACCGCAGGATTTCCACCATGGTCATCACAAATCGTCTGGGGTGCCTCTGCGCCCTCCTTGCCGGTACGGCCCTCACGACGCCCCTGTTGGCGCAGGAAGGGCTCGACGCCGCCGCCAGTGCCTATGTCTCGGAAAAGGCCTATGAACCCATGGCTCTCGAACACATCGAGGGTGCCCTCCAGGATCTGCTGGGCGGTGACATGGACGCCATGATCCCTGCCGATCGGGATATCTCGCCCATAGAAAAGGCCATGCTGCTGATCGACACTCAGGAAGAACCTCTGACCCGGGTCCGCTACGTGCTGCGCTATCACTGGCAGACCTTTGAAAATGTGGAGGCCTCCTTCGTCGACGTTCAGCGCTTCAACCTCGGGCCGGTGACGCGCCTCGAGGCCATCGAGGCCTATGGCGAAGAAAACGTCGCTGACCCTGAAATTTTCGGGATTGGCCCCAATGTCGGCTGGCGCTTCGTCACCGTACCCAGTGCCAAGTCGGCCTCTGTGCTGCTGGCAGCAGGGCGGCGCGAGATCGCGGACGACGTCGCGGCAGCCACCAGTTGCCTTGCCAGAACATGCCTGTCGACCGAAACCGTCGACGGCCTTGCCGAATGGCAGCAATGGGAAGAGTGGCCGGAGGCGGTTCTGCCCGTCGCCTATCCCGCCGCGATCAATGTCGACGGCGAAGAGGTGTCTCCGGCCTATCTGGCTCTGGAACTGGGCGTCGCAGCGCGGCTTGCGACCGTCGATGACAGCGGCATCACCTGGGACATGCCTCGCCCGATGGGCCCTGAAACCAGCGAGCCCAGCCTGATCATCATCATCGACCGCAATCTCGGGCAGGAAATCATGTCCGACGGAATCCTGGGCATAGCGCCCCTCGACAAGAAGGACGACATGGATTGGACCCGCATTTCCGGTGGTGTCTATGCCGGCACATTCCGTCAACAGGAGACCCGCGCCACCGGACCACTCTGGCCGGAGGACAACTGATATGCGCCGTCCCATCCTATCCCTGCTCGTGGGTCTGCTGGTCGCGAGCCCTGTGCTCGCACAATCGTCCGCTGACCCGCGCATGACAGTCGGGCACCTCTCCGGCAATTTCACGCTTCATTATTACGGTCAGCTCGATAGCGGCACACCCTGTCCGCCCGCACCCAATTTGCTCAAATACGGCATCGAGCAGAATGGCCGGGTGACCTATGTCCATAATGCCGGACTTGACCCAGCGACCGATCCCCACCTGGCACCCGCCTTTACTCGAGGTTCATTCTGTCACCTGGAGTTTTCCGGGGAGGTGATCATCCGCACCCATCACGGCAGTCAGGCGACCATCCTGCCGGCGTCGGTGGGTACCGTCGACGCCACCACCCGCCCGCCGGATTATTCCGGCCCGTTTCAGGTCGAATTTGCGCCCATCATGTGCCAGATCCCACCCTGTCCCCCCGGCAAATATGAGATCGACACTGGGGCAGGGGACATCGTGCGCGTCGACGCCCTGGTCGTCGTCGACCCCACGGGGCTGACCCGGCGCTACCAGGACAGCTTCCCTGATTTCGGTGGCACCGTGCGCGGCGCATTATGGCTGGCTTCTGGCGGCCGTGAGGCCTTCATCCGCCTTGACGACGCCGGCAACGGGAACTGAGAGCAAGAAAAAACCGGCCGGAAACTCCGGCCGGTTCGAGGGGATTTGGAAGCGGCTATTGCCGGTGCATTTCAAAGTCCATGGTCGAGAACGTATCCTCGTCCACCTTGACATAGCTGCTGGTCGAGCTGCCGGACACCGAAAAGCCTTCGCCCTCCTGCACCGTTTCCATGGTGACGCTGCAGGCCTCGATCGCGCTGGGATCAATATCCTCGGGCAGGGGCCCATCGACTTCCGGGTCATAGACTTCCAGTTCGGTGGTCCAGGTGCCCGTGGCCACCTGCTCGGTCCAGTCATCGTCGCCCGATTTGTAGCGGTTGACCGTCTCGAATGTGCCGTCGTCGTTGAACGTGTAGCGATTGTCCAGTTCGACGCTCTGGCCGAAGCCGGAGAATTCGCCCTGGCCCACCCATTCTCCAACCATGAAGCTCGTGCAGTCGAGCGGCGCCGGCGCGGCGTCCTGGGCCATTGCCGGGACGCATAGCGATGCCAGGGCGGCAGTCGCCAAGAGGAAGCTGTTGAGCTTAGCCATGGATCGTCCCCCGGAACACGATATAGGCATCGGTCATGAAGCCTGTCGGGCCGCCGTCCTGCTGCTGGATGACGCACCAGCCCCGCGAACAACTCTTGACGATGAAGAACTCCCCCCGGCCGATCGTGTCGATCTGCGGGAAAAAGCTTCCGGGCCCGGCCCGGAGTTTGACGGTGATCCCGCCCGCAGTCGCCCCGAGCTGGGGATACTGGCGGACCACGGTCAGTGACGCTGATGCCGGGATGGCCCATAGCGGAAATGTGGCCAGACCGAACAGTGCGGCGGCCCTGAGGCAAGTTTTGAACATCTGGCACTCCTTTGGCGTGCATTGCGATGAATGCAGGCTAGACCGCCGCCACGGGCCTTTCGTCCTTCAAGTGAAGGAGTGGAAACGTGCGGGAGGAGCTTTGATCCTTCACTTGAAGGACGCGGGACGCGGCGGGGAGGAGCAGCATGGACCCATCGAACGACAATCGGAGGTGTTCCAAATGAAACTACGTCAAACCATGCTGCTTGTTGTGGCCCTGGCCGGATTGGGTGCTGGCGCCGTCCAGGCGCAGCAGATCATGCTGCCCGGCCAGATGAGCCGCGATTTCGTCATCAAGCCCATCCCCGGCACCATGCCCATGAGCATGCGCAACAAGGGCTGTACCTTTTACGAGCACGCCAATGGTGGCGGCGAAAGCTGGAAGAAAAATGTCGGCTGGCTCGCCCAGCGCTACGACAACCAGGACAGTTATGCCGAGTATGTCACCACGGTCGGCGAGTGGTGGGACAACCGCATTTCCTCGCTGAAATGCGACGACAGTGCGGCCGTGCGCTGCTCGATCGGCGTCTATCGCGACCCCAACAAAGGCGGCGGCGAAGCCATCTTCTGGGGCTCCCAAGGCATGGTGAACCTGGCTTCCTACGGCTGGGACGACACCATCTCGAGCTACATGATCTTCTGCAACCTGATGAAGTGAGTTGCGCCTGGCAATCCTTCCGTCCGCGCCTCGGCGACGGCACCGCTGTTGCCAGCCCAAAAACGAAAATGGCCGCCTCTCGGAGGCGGCCATTCATCGTTGACGGTTCGAACGAGCTCTGCGGCTAGAGCAGAAAGTCCGCAGCGCTCAGCAGGTTCTTGTCGAAGTCCTTGAGGACAATGACATCGGTTGCCGAGAGGCGGATTTCAACGTCGTCGCCGACCTGGAAGGCCTTGGCGAGCACGCTGCTCAGGCTGGAGAAATTGTACGACCGCAGGTTGATATCATCGATATTGTTCTCAAAGTCGGTGATGGTGTCGCGGCCATAGCCCTTCTTGAAATAGAAGTCGTCGGCGCCGGCCCCGCCGGTCAGGGTGTCGTTGCCCTTGCCACCGGAAATGCTGTTGGCCCCGCTGTCGCCGATGAGGCGATCGGCATAGCTTGTGCCGCTAAGGTTCTCGATCGAGAAATATGTGTCGCCCTTGGCATTGTTGGTATTGATCGACGGGTCGGCAAGGCTGGCAACGACACCCTTCGAACTGCCGCCATAGGCAGCCGTGTCACGGCCCGAGCCGCCGTCGAGTCGATCCCCGCTGGAGCCACCATACAACCAATCATTGCCCGACCCGCCGAAGAGCCGGTCGGAACCGCTATTGCCGTACAGGCGATCATCGCCGTTTCCGCCGCTCAGACTATCGTTTCCGCCGTTGCCATAGAGGCGGTCATTGCCGCTCTGACCCCAGATCAGGTTGCGGATATTATCGCCATAAAGCCGGTCTCCATAGGAGGTGCCGCTCAGGTTCTCGATGGAATTGTAGGTATCGCCCGCCGCATTGTTGGTGTTGATCGAACGATTGATCAGGCTGGCGACCACTCCTCGGGAACTGCCGCCATAAGCGGCGGTGTCGGAGCCGGAACCGCCGATCAGCGCATCGGCACCCGATCCGCCATACAACCAGTCATTGCCCGAGCCGCCATCAAGCGTGTCGTTGCCGCTATTGCCGTAGAGCTTGTCATTGCCGGCAAGGCCGCTGAGGTCATCGGCACCGCCATTGCCATAGAGCTTGTTGGCGACCTGGTTGCCGGTAATGGAGTCATCGCCGCTGCCGCCCTTGGCGTTTTCGATCAGGGACCTGAGATCACCTTCGAACAACAGGGCGTTGAAAATATTACCGCGCGCGAACCCGCCGTTCGGACCGCCGCCGAGATAAGCCAACTGGGCAGCGCCGAACTTCGAGAAGCCGCCCGCATTGAGGTCAAGGCTAAGATCGCTGCTATAGGCGGTGAGGTCATAGGTGTCGTTGCCGCCGCCATCCCAGATGGTCGCGAAAATCCGGTTGCCGCCGGCGTCGATCCCAACCTTGCCGTTGACCAGTGTGTCACCGCTTCCCGGGTTCCACTTGTAGACGGTATTTCCGGCATTGGTGCTGTAGTCCGCGCCATACATGGCTTGCAGGGCGGCAATGTCCAGCATCATAAAGGTCTGGGCGAAGCCGTACTGTTCGTTGACATAGCCCGAACCGTCCGACGCACCGATATAGGACCGGTAACTCATGACGGAAAATTCCATCGAGTTCTTGTCAAAAGACAGGTTCGGAAAATCGCCACTGACTTCGTGAGTATGCTTCAGACCCAGCGCGTGCCCGATCTCATGGATCATGGTCAACCAGGCATAATCCCCGGCCTGCGGCTTGGTATAGTCGTAGTTTCGCCCGAACCAGACGTCGCCGCCCCTTTCGAGGGTGCTTGGATAATAGGCGTGCGCCGTTCCGGAATCGTCCGTTTGGGCGAACCGGAGGTTGGACGTGTTTGCAGAGCCTTCCGAAACGCCTAGACCTGTGAAGCCTTCCACCGAAAAGCCATCGTTGGCGGCGGTGCCAAACGACTTGTCGAGCGCAAACCGCGCGGCAGCTTCCATCTCCGGTGTGAAGATGCCGAAATTGTCATCCGGCTCGCCCGTATAGTCATAACTAACGCTCGACAGCGGGAACGCATAGGTGATGCTGCCGTCCCAGGCGCGCCCGGAAAGGATGCCGTCGATATCGGCATTGCCGGTCGGAGTCATGGTCTTGGTCGTCTTGCCAATGCCAGTCATATATGGATGTCCCCATCGCTGTTTTGCGTCGCCCTACGGCGCGCATGCCCGCCCGCTATTCTGGGATATTTCGCCCTTGACCATAAAATTGGTACAATTCGGTAGTATTGGCAAACAGAAAATCGCCACGACAAGTCTAAAGACGAAGATGTGATCGCCGGAGAGTAATCATGGAACGGAAGCCTCAAACCTCGTCGAATGACGTTCGCGGCGGTGTCGTTCCGCCTGCGCGTGATCCGGATGTCGCGGTGACCGAAGAATACGCGCACTTCAAGGCGCTTGGAACGCGCGAAGCCCTCGAACTCTTCATCCAGCGACACCCGAAACACAGGCTTGCCGAGCAGGCCCGCCAGGATTTGAAGCTTCTGGACTGACCCCGCCTACTGCTCGGCGCCGTCCTTGCCATAATAGTTCTGCCCCAGAACGATCCGCTCGCGACCGGTCGCCACGCGGTGTTCGTTGGTGTCGCGCAGGGAATAGACGCAGCCGCAATATTCCTGCTGGTAGAACTCTTCGCGCTTGGAGATTTCGATCATGCGGGCCGAGCCGCCGCCCTTGCGCCAGTTGTAGTCCCAATAGCTGAGGCCCTCATAGGGCGACGCCGCGCGGTGACCGCAATCGTTGATCTGCGCCATGTTCTTCCAGCGCGAAATCCCCAGCGACGAGGTCATCACCGGAAAATCGTGCTCGTGGGCATAAAGCGCGGTGCGCTCGAAGCGCATGTCAAAGCACATCGTGCAGCGGATGCCGCGCTCGGGCTCGTGTTCCATGCCTTTGGCCCGGGCAAACCAGTTGTCGCGATCATAGTCGGCATCGACGAAGGGCACGCCGTGCTTTTCCGCAAACCGGATGTTCTCGTCCTTGCGCAGCAGATATTCGCGCTTGGGGTGAATATTGGGATTGTAGAAGAAGATCGTGTACTCGACCCCCGAAGCCAGCATCGCCTCCATCACCTCGCCGGAGCAGGGCGCGCAACAGGAATGCAGCAGCACTTTCTTGTGGCCGTCGGGGGGCAGCAGTTCTGGGCGTTCGAAATCACTCATGAGGCGCTGACTAGCAGGTTTGGCGAGCCGATTCCAGCGTCGCGCACCGGGGGCTATTCGGCCGGTCGTGCCATGGGCGCCACGCGCAGCCCGGAAAGCGGCCGGATGGAGCGGCCCACCCAGTCGAGGCCAGCCACCGCCAGGCGTTCGACCGGCTTGCGGAAGCGCCATTCGAACAGGCTGGCAAAGACCAGTGCGATGAGAAATGTCGACACGAGGACCAGGACCAGCGTGACCCCGGCGGGCAGATAGAGGTTGAGCGTCGCCAGCATGCTCATGCCGATATTTTCGTGGATGAGATACCAGGAGAAGCTGAGTAGGCCGATGTGCGATACCGACCAGGTCACCCCGGCAATACTGGGCACCGACCAGCCGCGCACGAACCGCACGAACAAGAGCGCCAGGCCGAGATAGACCAGCGCGCAGACGCTGGCGGTGATCCAGCCATCATGCAGTTCGAACGAATAGGCCTCGATCCAGACAACCACGGTGGAGACCGCCACATTTGCCGCCAGCAGGCGGCCCGCACCGGCAGTTCCCGATTCATATTGGCGGCCGAGGATACCGACCGCGAAGAAGCTGAGATAGGGCGCGATGGCCAGAAATTTCAGCATGGATTGCGGTGTGATGGCACCGGCACCCGAGATCAGCGTCGAGAAGGCCCAGATCGGCGCCATGATCAGCGCCAGCCAGGCGAAAAACAGCGTGAAGCGGCGCTTGTCGTGGATGAAGCCGGCGAGAATGGCGACGAGCACGTAGAATTTGACCTCGACGGCAATCGACCAGAATGCCCCGTCCACCCACTCGCCGATTTCCCCGATGAACAACAGGTTGAGGATCACGTCGAACGGCCCCGGCGCGACCTCGTGGAAATTGGCCTCGGGCACGGACGGGACGTAAAACACCATGCCGAACACGAAAAGCGCCAAAACGGCCGCAGCAAAGGCCGGATAGATACGCGAGAAGCGCCGCGCCAGATAGATGCCAACGGTTTCTGACCGCTCCAGCGTCATGAAGATGCAGTAGCCCGAGATGATGAAAAAGAAATAGACCCCGACCCAACCGAAGAACAGGGGCAGGGGGGCGCCTTCGGTGATGTTGAGGGCATAATCCGGCAAGCGCGCGGTAAAATGAAACAACACGACCAGGAGGATGGCCGTGCCTCGAAAGAAGTCGATGGTCTGGTCGCGCTGGCCGCTCATTCGGGCACCCCGGTCAAGTGAGCCAATCTACCGCGTATCCGGGCGTTCGCGGCATCCGGAGTGCTCCCAAGGTTAATGCGGCGCTGCCGCTGCGCGCGGTTTGCATTCCGGGGGGCGCATGATAAAGCTGCCGCGATTTCAAACCGTTTCGGACCGCTCATGTCGCAGGACAATCTATTTCGCGAGATCGATGAAGAGCTTCGCTCAGACCGGATGCGTGCGCTCTGGCGGCGTTTCGCGCCCTTCGTCATCGGTGGCGCCATCGCCATTGTTGCCCTGGTCGCGGTCAATGAAGGCTGGGCCTGGTACACCAACAGCCAGTCCGCGCAATCGTCCGAAAAGCTCTACGCTGCCCTCGATACGGCCGAAAGCGGGGACCTCGCTGGCGCGACGGCTGCGCTCGATACCGTCGTTGCCGAAGGGTCCGGTGGCTATCCGGTTCTCGCTGAGTTCCGCAAGGCCGGCCTTCTGGCCGAGCAGGGCGACAGTGCCGGTGCCGTCGCGGCCTATGATGCGCTGGCCAATACGCAGTCCAATCAGCGCCTGCGCGAACTGGCGCTTGTGCTGGCCGCGAGCCTGCTTGTCGACAACGGCACCCTGGCCGATGTCGAGGCGCGCGTCGGCACGCTTGCCACCCAGGACAGCGCCATGCGCCGCGTGGCGAACGAACTGATCGGCCTCGCCCAATACAAGGCAGGCGACTTTGCCGCTGCCCAGGCCAGTTTCGAAACCGTGCTCAATGATCCGCTGACGCAGAACGCGGCGCGCAACCGCATGGCTTACTACGTCGCTCAGTTGACCTCCTCCGGAGCTGTTGCGGCGCCGGAAACCGAGGCCTCGGCAGACGCAGAGGCGGAAGCCGCCAGCCCCGAGCTGGAAGCAGCCCCGGCCGAAACGCCGGCCGCCGACGCTCCGGCCGCAGAACAGTAGGCGCATCAGCGCCGGGAACACACCATGACGGTTACGCTTGCCATTGTCGGTCGCCCCAATGTCGGCAAGTCGACCCTGTTCAACCGGCTGGTCGGCCGCAAGATCGCTCTCGTGGACGATACGCCGGGCGTTACCCGCGATCGCCGCGAGGCCGAGGGCCGCATTGCCGATCTGACCTTTCGGGTGCTCGATACGGCTGGCTACGAGGACGTCAAGGACGGCAGCCTCGAAGACCGGATGCGCCAGCAGACCGAGCTAGCCATTCGCGAAGCCGACATTATCCTATTCATGATCGACGCCCGCGCCGGGGTTGTGCCCCTCGATCAGCGCTTTGCCCAGGTTCTGCGCAAGGCCGGCAAGCAGGTGCACCTGGTTGGCAACAAGGCCGAGAGCTCTTCGGCCGAAGCGGGTCTGGTGGAAGCCTTCAAGCTCGGCTTTGGCGAGCCTATTCCCTTGTCCGCCGAGCATGGCCTGGGCCTGTCCGAGCTCTACTCCATCGTCTCGGCCGCAATCGACAGGGCCGAAGAGCAGAAGGCAGAGGCCGAAGCGTCGGGCGCCGACGATCTCGATATCCTGCCCCAGGTGGATGTCGACATCACCCCGGACATGCTTGAAGGAGAGGGCGACGAGGCCACCCTGCGCTGGAACCCCCGGCGCTATCTCAATGTCGCCATTGTCGGCCGTCCCAATGCCGGCAAGTCGACCCTGGTCAACCGCATGGTGGGTGAAGATCGCGTTCTGGTCGGTCCGGAAGCCGGTATCACGCGCGACAGCATCCTCGTCCCCTGGGAGTGGGAGGGGCGCACCATCAACCTGGTCGATACCGCAGGTATCCGCCGCCGTTCCCGCGTGACCGAGAAGCTGGAAAAGCTGGCGGTCAGCGACAGCCTGCGCTCCATTCAATATGCCGAAGTCGTGGTGCTGCTGCTCGATGCCACCATCCCCTTCGAAAAGCAGGATCTTGCCCTGGCCGATCTCGTCGAGCGCGAGGGCAGGGCCATGGTCATCGCCCTGAACAAGTGGGATCTGATCGAGGACAAGAACCGGGCCCTGTCGGAACTGCGCGAGGCCTGTGAGCGTCTGCTGCCGCAATTGCGCGGCGTGCCGCTGGTGACCCTTTCCGGCCTCACCGGACGCAATATTGACCGGCTGATGGACGCCATCTTTGCCATTGAGCGCAGCTGGAATTCCCATGTGTCCACCGCGCGCCTCAATCGCTGGCTCGCCGGCATGACGGAGAGCCATCCGCCTCCGGCCGTGTCCGGCCGCCGCCTCAAGATGCGCTATATGACGCAGGCCAAGACTCGCCCGCCCAGCTTCATCGTCTTCGCCTCGCGTCCGGATGCCGTTCCCGCCTCCTATCAGCGCTATCTGGTCAATGGCCTGCGTGAAGCCTTCGATATTGCCGGCACGCCGATCCGGCTTTGGATTCGCGGCGGCAAGAACCCGTACGCCGACAAGAAGAAGTCTTAGGCCGCACGACGTCTGCCGTTGATGGGCGGTCTGGGAGAAGCAGGGCGGCTTGCCGCA
The DNA here is from genome assembly GCF_025809055.1 of Devosia sp. NCBI lineage: Bacteria > Pseudomonadati > Pseudomonadota > Alphaproteobacteria > Hyphomicrobiales > Devosiaceae > Devosia > Devosia sp. Next base: position 203,880 of record NZ_CP075529.1, read on the forward strand.
GGCCAATCGCCCGGCGGCCCCTTCACATCACCGCGCCATCCCCTATAGTGCGCCCGTCGTAGCACCCCGCCATTGGTCGCGGCGTGTCAATATTGCACTTTGTTGCTTACAGAAATCATCATCGTCGTCGTTCTGATCCTCGTGAACGGCGCCCTGGCCATGTCCGAACTGGCCGTCGTTTCATCCCGTCCCGCCCGCCTCAAAGTCATGGCCGATTCCGGCAATCAAGGTGCGGCAACCGCCATCCGCCTGGCGGAAGATCCGGGCAAATTCCTTTCCTCCGTACAGATCGGCATCACCCTGGTCGGCATCCTGTCCGGTGCCTTCTCCGGCGCAACGCTGGGCCTGCGGCTCAGCGAGGGCCTGCGGGCCGCTGGCGTGCCCAGCAATATCGCTGATGTCGGCGGCGTTGGCGTCGTCGTCGTGCTCATCACCTATTGCTCGCTGATCCTGGGCGAACTCGTCCCCAAGCAGATCGCCCTGCGTAATCCTGAGGGCGTTGCGTCGCGCGTGGCCATGCCCATGTCCATCCTGGCGCGGATCGGCACGCCCGTCGTCTGGCTGCTCGATATTTCGGGCAAGGCGGTGCTGCGCCTTCTGGGTCAGAGCGGGCAATCGGAGGAATCGGTGACCGAAGAAGAGGTCCGCACCATCATCGCCGAGGCGACGACGGCCGGTATCCTTGAGACCGAGGAGCATTCGATGATTTCGGGCGTAATGCGCCTGGCCGACCGCTCGGCCCGGGGCATCATGACGCCCCGGCTCGATGTCGTGGCCATCGACGTGACCGACTCCTACGACGACAATCTCAAGATCATCCTCGAAAGCCGCCATTCCCGCGTGCTCGTGCAGGATGGTGACGCCGATTCCATTCTCGGCGTGCTCGAACTGTCCGACCTGCTGCCGTCCCTCGCCGGCGGCGCGCAGCCCGATCTGCGCAAGCTGGTAAAATCCATTCCCGTGGTCATGGAACACGCCGAGGCGCTCGACGTTGTGGAAACCATCCGCAAGTCCGATTCCCAATTGGCGCTTGTGGTGGACGAGTACGGGCACTTCGAGGGCATCGTCACCTTCGGCGACGTGCTTGAGGTCATTACCGGCGTCTATAATGGCGATCCCGGTGACGAACCCGCCCTCGTCCATCGTCAGGACGGCTCATGGCTGGTCGCCGGGTGGATGCCCGTCGACGACTTCAGCGAGCGCTTCAAGGTCGCCGTGCCCAAGGATGCCCGCTACGAGACCCTGGCAGGCTATGTCCTGGCCCAGCTCAATCATCTGCCCGCGGTCGGGGAGACGTTTGACCGCGACGGCTGGCGGTTCGAAGTGATCGATCTCGATGGCCACCGCATCGACAAGATCCTGCTCGCCCCGCTGGTCGTACCAAGCTGACGATCCCCGTCCCGTCGCCCCCCCTGCAGCTACCAAGCCACCGGCTCCATCGCCCCCTCGCCCCTTAGGGGAGAGGGTAGCGATGCCGGAAGCGTAGCGACCTGGCAAAGCTGGGGTGAGGGGTGAAGGCCCCTCGCTTGTGGCAACAGGCCCATTCTTGTTCCGCTGTGCAATCCGGATCAGGTTCGGTTTCACCAATCACGTGAACCACCGGCTCCATCGCCCCCTCGCCCCTACGGGGAGAGGGTAGCGACGCCGGAAGCGCAGCGACCTGGCAAAGCTGGGGTGAGGGGTGAAAACCCCTTTGCTGCCGCGACATGGCGCACTCATTCGACGCGTCCCGCCAAACAGGCTCCAGGATCAGAGACGCATCCCGAACCACACCGCGCCGTCCTCGCGCAACCGCTCGAACGACTTGCCCCAGAAGGCGATGCCTCCGGCATTGCTGCGGCTGGCCCCGAGGTGAATGCCGCTCACCCCCGCGTTTCTTGCCTGGTCGACCCACATGTCGAGCAGGCGCGATCCCACCCGCTGCCCGCGCAGGCGCGGCAGCAGGTTCATATGGATATGGGCTGGATAGTCGGCGACGATGTCTGCGGGGTTCTTGTGCGGCCGCATAATCGTGGCAATCCGGTTCCGGTCGGCTTCGGTCATGCCGTGGGCATCCGCATAGCGCGTCCGCAATTCTGGCCACCACTCGGCCTCGAGCCGCGCCACGAAAGCATCGGTATCGTGCGTGCCCACGAGATAGCCGGCCACGCCCTGCTCGTCCTCGGCGACAAGTGCATTGCCGGGCTCCAGCACGCCATAGGGCGCCGCATAGACATGGCCCACAAGCTGCGGGTCATTGTGCAGCGGGGTAGCGTCGGCGCCGGCATCCCCGGTTTGCACGCAGATGCGGTAGAGCGCATCGAGGTCGCTTGGCTGATACCGGCGCAGCACGACCATGTCAGATATCTTCGAACCGGCCAGTATCGACGTCGAACAGGCGTCCGTTTTCGTCAAGGCCCGGATCGAGCAGGTCCAGCAGCTTTGGCGCGATTTCGGCCGGTGCCGGCAGGGTGTCCGGGTTTTCGCCCGGCATGGCCTTGGCCCGCATGGCAGTCCTGACCGCGCCGGGATAGAACACGTTGGCCTTGACCCGGGTCTGGGCAATTTCCCCTGCATAGGATTTGGCCAGCGCGTCGAGCGCGGCCTTGCTGGCCGCATAAAGCCCCCAGAACGGGCGGGCCGAGCGCGCCGCGCTGGACGATACGAAGACCGCCCGCCCGGCCTCGGATTGCCGCAACAGCAGGTCGAGCGACCGCAGCAGGCGATAATTGGCGGTCACATTGACCGCCAAAACCTTGTCGAACTCGTCTGGCTTGATGTGCGACACCGGGCTCAGTACGCCCAATTGGCCGGCATTGGCAATCAACCCGTCAAGGCGTCCCCAGCGGTCGAATATGGCAGCGCCCAGCCGGTCGACGGCCTCTCCGTCACGCAGGTCGAGCGGCACCAGCGTGGTCGACCCGCCGCCGCCCTGGATTTCGTCGTCGAGTTCCTCGAGTCCGCCCACCGTGCGCGCCACGGCGATCACATGCGCGCCGCGCTTTGCCGCTTCCAGCCCGGCCGCATAGCCGATGCCGCGCGACGCCCCCGTGACCAGCACGACCTTGCCGGCCAGTTCCTTGTTTTCGCTCATCAACCCGCTTCCTTGAGCAGCGATATCTGCTTGGGGTCGCTCATGGTCCGCCCGTGCAGATCGGTCAAGACCGTGGGATAGTCGCCGGTGAAATAATGGTCGGTAAATTGCGGCGCCTGCGCATTGCGCTTTTCGCCGCCGACGGCCTGGTAGAGCCCGTCGATGGACAGGAACTGCAACGAGTCCGCGCCGATGAACCGGCACATGGCGTCGAGGTCGGTATATTGATTGGCCAGGAGCTTGTCCGGGTCCGGCGTGTCGATGCCGTAATAGTCCGAATGGAAGATCATCGGGCTGGCGACGCGAATGTGGACTTCGGTTGCGCCGGCGTCGCGGATCATCTGCACGATCTTCACCGATGTGGTGCCGCGCACGATCGAATCATCGATCAGCACTACGCGCTTGCCGGCAATTTCGGCGCGGTTGGCCGAGTGCTTGAGGCGCACGCCGAAAGCACGGATGGATTGGGTCGGCTCGATGAAGGTCCGCCCCACATAATGGTTGCGGATGATCCCGAGCTCGAACGGAATGCCGCTGGCCTGGGCAAAACCGATGGCCGCTGGCGTGCCGCCATCGGGCACCGGCACCACCACGTCGGCGTCGACGGGCGCTTCCTTGGCCAGGTTAATGCCCATGTTCTTGCGCGCCACATAGACGCTGCGGCCCGAGACCACCGAATCCGGGCGGGCGAAATAGACATATTCGAACAGGCACGGCCGTTCCGGCGCCTTGCGGGCAGGCTTGCGCGCATCGATGCTGATCGAGCCATCGGCCTGCATCTCGCAGATGATGACTTCGCCATTCTCGACATCGCGCACATATTTCGCGCCGATGATGTCGAGGGCGCAGGTTTCCGAGCAGAAGATCGGCTTGCCGTCGAGTTCACCCATGACCAGCGGGCGGATACCGATGGGGTCGCGCGCCGCAATCAGCTTGGTGCGGGTCATGGCCAGCATGGCATATCCGCCCTCCATCTGCCGGATGGCGTCGATGAAGCGGTCGGTGCTGGAGGAATGTCGCGAGCGGGCGATGAGATGCAGCACGACTTCTGTATCGGAGGTCGACTGGCAGATGGCGCCGGTGGCGATGATCTGCCGGCGCAGGGTCAGGCCATTGGTGAAATTGCCGTTATGGGCGATGGCGATGCCGCCGGCTTCGAGTTCGGCAAACAGCGGCTGCACATTGCGCAGCGCCACCTCGCCCGTGGTCGAATAGCGGGTGTGGCCGATGGCGATATGGCCGGGCAGCTTCGCGAGGACCGCCGGGTCGGTATAGTGGTCGCCCACCAGCCCCATGCGCTTTTCCTGATGGAATTGTTGGCCATCGAAGCTGACGATGCCGGCCGCTTCCTGGCCGCGATGCTGCAGTGCATGCAGGCCCAGCGCGGTCAGCGTTGCCGCGTCGCTATGGCCCAGAATGCCGAACACGCCGCACTCTTCATGCAGCGTGTCACCGTCGAGATCAAAAACCTCATCGCTCGCAGGAATCACCGGGGTCTCCATGCCAATCATGCCGCCTGTTCGTGCGTTTTAGAGAGAAAGAGGATACCACTCTTCTGCTTCGAAAACGTCCCAACTCAAAGACTTGGAGCACCTGCTCTGACCCAATCAGATCACAGAACGCTCCCGCCCAAGGTCGCCTCCCGGAAACGGGAAGCGCTCTGGGCCCGCAAATAGCGCATTTTCCGGCCCCGCACCAATGACAAGTGCGACCAGCGGGTTTGAGGCGGATGCGCATCTCCCGCCTGCAGTGTTTCAGGCTCCGGTGAGCGGTCTTAGGTCTGTGTCTCGGTTTCGGGCACGGGATCGGTGGGGTCCACGGTGCCGTCCATGCTCGGGTCGACCGGCTCGGTCCCTTCCAGCGGCGTTGCCGGCACGTCGGGATCCTCGGTCAGGTTGGCGCCGCCGCCCTGGATGATGTCGGTGACCTGCTGCTCCAGGCCATCGGGCAGCATGGAGATCAGCGTGTTGCCCATGTTCTGCAGATAGGGCAGGGACTGCGACCGCGCGGCCCAGTCCGGCAGGTTTGTACCCAGCAGCCAGACGCCGAAAATGGTGATGACGATGGCGATCAGGATGCCGCGCAACACGCCGAACACGAAGCCCAGCGTGCGATCGATCGGGCCGACGCGGCTGTCGACGACGAAATCGGCGATGCGCATGGTGAGCAGGTGCAGCACGATCAGCGAGACGATGAAGCTGACGACGACGGTGGCGATATCGGCCACCAGCGGCTCGTCGATATAGCCGCGGGCGATTTCGGGGTGGAACTGCCAGGCATAGACGGCAATTGCCGCCGAACCGGCCCAGGTGGCCAGCGACAGGACCTCGCGGGTCAGGCCACGGGCCGTCGCCAGAATTGCCGAGATCAGCACCAGTACGCCCACACCAACGTCAAACGCAGTCAGCATATGTCTTTTCGCCTGTTTCTAGCCGCCCCGGCTTTCCCTGGCATCGCCCCGACGGGCACGTCCGCCACTGGGTGCCGATGCGCAACACATGAAAACGCTCCCCAATGCCCCGTGTCGAGGCCCGGATGACGCTCCTGCGCGACCTTTAACGATTTTGAAACGCCCTGCCAAGGGCGGGTGCAGTGCGCAAGGGCGATCTCCCCGAAAACTGATGATTTACCATGAATCCGGCTCCGGTTCGGGAATGGCTCTCTTGCCCTGCGCCGCGATCCGGCTGACCATGTCGCTCAAGAGAGCATATTCGGTCACCGCGAGGCCCCCGCCACGGTCGGCATTGCCGAGCTTGCCGGTCACCACCGATCCGAAGCCGAGCTTTTCCGCCTCGCGCAGCCTGAGGCCGGCATGGACCACCGGCCGCACGCCACCGGCCAACGAAATTTCCCCGAAATAGACGGCATCGGCGGGCAGGGCGGACCCCGTCAGCGAAGAAATCAGCGCTGCCGCCACCGCGAGGTCGGCCGCGGGTTCATTGATTTTGAGGCCACCAGCGACATTGAGATAGATGTCGTTGGCCCCGATCCGCACCCCACACCGCGTCTCCAGCACAGCCAGCACCATCGACAGGCGCGAAGAATCCCAGCCGACGACGGCGCGGCGCGGCGTGCCCAGCGGCGAGGGCGCGACCAGCGCCTGGATTTCGATCAGCAGCGGCCGCGTCCCTTCCATGCCGGCAAAGACGGCCGAGCCCGCCGCGTCCTTGTCGCGCTGGTCGAGAAACAGTGCAGAGGGGTTGGCCACCTGCTCCAGTCCGCGTTCGGTCATGGCAAAGACGCCGATCTCGTCGGTTGCGCCATAACGGTTCTTCACCCCGCGCAAAATGCGGAATGTGTGGCTGCTGTCGCCCTCAAAATAGAGCACGGCATCGACCATGTGCTCGACGACGCGCGGCCCGGCGATCTGCCCATCCTTGGTGACGTGGCCGACCAGTACAACGGCCGCCCCGGTCTTCTTGGCGACGCGCGTCAGCGCCTGTGCGGAGGTGCGCACCTGGGTCACCGTGCCGGGCGCCGAATCCACCCGGTCGGTCCACAGCGTCTGGATCGAGTCGATGATGACGAGGTCCGGCGCCGGGCCGCTTTCCAGCGTCGCCAGGATGATCTCGACATTGGTTTCCGCCGCCAGCAAGACGCCCGCTTCCCCCAGTCCCAACCGCTGCGCCCGCAGTCGCACCTGCGCCACCGCCTCCTCGCCCGACACATAGATGACGCGCTTGCCCCGGGCCGCCAGCGCCGCAGCCGATTGCAACAGCAGGGTGGATTTGCCGATGCCCGGATCGCCGCCGACGAGCAGGGCCGAGCCCTTGACGAAGCCGCCGCCCGTCACCCGGTCCAGCTCCGCAATGCCGGTGACGACACGGGCCGCGCTCTCGGTTTCCCCGCTCAGGGGCACCAGGTTCGCCGGCCGTCCTCCCGCCTTGGCGGCCTTGGGCCCAGCACCGACGCCGGAATCCACCAGTTCCTCGACGATGGTGTTCCATTCCCCGCAGGAATCGCATCGGCCCTGCCAGCGGCTCGATACCGCCCCGCAGGATTGGCAGATGAAGGAGGATTTGGATTTCGCCATTACGCTAACGTGCCACCTGAATTGAAACGTCTTTCCCGGCCCACCGGGGCATTCCCCAGCACTGGCTCATTTCCGGCCACCGGGTCATTCCCGACCGCCGGTTCATTCCCCGCCTCCGTGTCATTCCCGCGAAAGCGGGAACCTCCGTTTCGCGACACCGCCGGGGAAAACAGGAATCCCTTTCCACAGCAATGACAGCCTTCATCCGAGACGTTTCGAACCGGCCCCATTATTACCCCTCTCTGTCCCGCGCCATGACCCGCTCGGCCAATTTGCGCGTCGTGTTCCAGTTGCGTGACGTATTGAGCCCGCAATGCTTGTCGATCTTGCGGATCAGCTTGCCGGACTTGGCCACATCCTGCGAAAAATCGACAATGAGGTGATCGGCGATGATATGGATCGCTTCCGGTCCGTCATGTTGCTCTGCCCAGCCAAAGTCGGGCTTTGCAGCGGCAAAGAAATAGACCCCGGTTTCGCTTGGCTTTGTCGCTGCGTCAGAAATCGGGTCGGCCTTGACCAGGCGCCGAAGCTGATTGGGTGTCCTGATGATGGCCGCGACGTTTTCACCAAGCCCGAACCCGCGCAGCACCGGCTCCATGGCCTTTCGCGCCGCCCCCGCACCAGCGGCAAATCCGGCGATCATGTTGCCGGTATTGACCACAGTCTCCGGCCGGACGAATCCGGCCCGCTCGGCCGCGTCGCGCCAGTCCGCCATGCTCATGAGCCGATGCGTCGCCGGCCCGATGGCGCGCAGCAGAATGATGTAGAGGGGCACAGAATTGGCCAAGGCTGTCTCGTATCGTCAGTCCGTAAGGTTTAGCAGCAGGTCGGACGATCGACAAGAACAAATAAGGAACAAGGTGTGCCCGCCTATTGGGGGGCGAGGATCGCGTCTATCACCTGTTCAACGCTCATCTCGGAACTGTCCAGCCATAGGCCAATTCTTGGCGTTTCGCGCACCAGCGCTTCGGCGAGGACGCTGGGGGAAAAATTGTCCGAATATCCGGTCTTGGGCCGATCGCGATCCCGCTGGGCGAGCACGTCCGCTGACGGTGTCAGGACAACGACGCGCGGTTCAAAGTCGCTGAGCCGATCGACGGCGCTTCTCAGGTCATCCCCGATCAGGATGTCCTCATAAACTACGGCAAATCCCGCCTCTGCGAAGCGACGCACACTATCGGTGGCGGCTTGCTGCCGAAGGCTGAGCTGGGCGCGCGCATCGGCATCGAGAACTGGTCCCATGACGGCCTCGCCGCGCACGATCATCCGCAGAAAGGCGTCGCCTTCGACGTAGGCGGCTCTGTTGAACCTTTGGGCCAGGGCTTTGGCTATGGTGGATTTGCCGGCCGCCATGGCGCCGGTAATGATGAATACGGGCTCGGTCATATGCGCTACTCCGGCACGTGCCCGTCGCCGACATAGATGCGGTTGTAGCGGCCCTTGAGGCTGGTCAGCAGTTCGTAGCCGATAGTACCGGCCGCGTCGGCCTGGTCATCGACCCGCACATTGGGCCCGAAAACCTCCGCGCCCTCGCCGGGGCCGGGCAGGTCGGGGCCGAGTTCGGTAATGTCGACAATGGTCAGGTCCATTGAGATCCGCCCGACAATGGGGCAGAGCTGGCCACGGATGAACACCTTGCCGCCCGGCCGCTGATTGGTGCCGGAGAGGGATCGCAATCCGCCATCGGCATAGCCATAGCCGAGCACCGCCAGCCGCGAATTGCGGTTGAGCGTGTAGGTGGCGCCATAGCCGACCGTTTCCCCGGTGCGCCCTTCGGTGACCTGCAGAATGGGCACGTGCAGCGTCGCCACCGCCTGCATGGGGTTCTTGCGTCCGGCCACTGCACGGCCGCCATAGAGCGCAATGCCCGGGCGCACCATCTGGAAATGATAGTCGCGCCCCGTCATCATGCCGGCCGAATTGGCCAATGATGCCGGAATGCCAGGGAATTGCGCCATCACCGAGCCGAACAGGGCCAGTTGGGTGCGGTTCTTTTCGTGGTTGGGCGTGTCGGCGCAGGCCAGGTGGCTCATGATCATCTGCGGCGCATAGCCCAGTTGCTCGATGCGCTGGCGCACGGCCGAAACCTCGCCCAGCCGGAACCCGAGCCGGTTGATGCCGGTATCGAAGTGAAAAGCGGCGCGATAGGCTTCGTTGCGCTCGATGCATTTGGCGAGCCATTCTTCGAGCATCGACATCGAGGAAAGCACCGGCATCAGGTTTTGCCGGATATAGAGATTGGCCGCGCCGGGATAGAGCCCGTAGAGAATGAAGATATGCGCATCGGGCAGGGCGGCGCGCACAGCCATGCCTTCATCCGGCGTCGCCACGAAGAAGAAACGGGCCCCGGCGGCGTGCAGCGCCTTGGCCGCCATGTCGATGCCCATGCCATAGGCGTCTGCCTTGACCACGGCAGCGGTCAATGCCCCCGCGCTGATCTTGTCCAGCGCGCGCCAGTTGCGGGCCAATACGCCCAGGTCGATGCTCAGTTGGCCGCCCAGGCCAGAAGTCAGCGCCATGCCTATTCCATGCGTTCGGGCAGGTAGTCTGCCCGAGCAAGGTTACCAAAGCGGGTAAACTGCGCCTCGAAACTCAGCTGGACCGTGCCGGTGGGGCCGTGGCGCTGCTTGGCGATGATGACCTCCGCCTTGCCGTGCACTTTCTCCATTTCCCCCTGCCAGGCCAGATGCTCGGGCGTACCCTCCTTGGGCTCCTTGTTCTTGAGATAGTATTCTTCGCGATACACGAACAGAACCACGTCCGCGTCCTGCTCGATAGAGCCCGATTCGCGCAGGTCTGCCAGTTGCGGATGCTTGTCGTCGCGCGCTTCCACCTGTCGGGACAGCTGGGAAAGCGCGATGATGGGCACTTCCAGTTCCTTGGCCAGCGCCTTGAGCGTGGTGGTGATTTCGGTCAGTTCCTGCACGCGGTTCTGGCTCGACGCCTTCGACGAGCCCGAGAGCAATTGCAGGTAGTCGACGATCAGCAGGTCGAGCCCTCGCTGCCGCTTGAGGCGCCGGGCACGGGCCGCAAGCTGCGCCACCGAAATGCCGCCGGTATCGTCGATATAGAGCGGCACCTTGCTCATCATGTTGGAGACGTCGACCAGCTTGGCGAACTGGTTGTCGTGGATGCGCCCGCGCCGGATATCGGAGGATGAAATCTCCGCCTGTTCGGCCAGGATACGGGTGGCGAGCTGTTCGGAACTCATTTCGAGGCTGAAAAAGCCCACCATGCCGCCATTGACGGTCTTGCTGTGCCCGTCGGGCGTCACGTCGCCGCGCCAGGCCTTGGCGACATTGTAGGCGATGTTGGTCACGAGCGAGGTCTTGCCCATGGCCGGGCGGCCGGCCAGGATGATCAGGTCGCTGCGCTGCAACCCGCCCATCTGCCGGTCGAGATCGTGCAGGTCCGTGGCAATGCCCGACAGGCCTCCGTCGCGCTGGAAGGCCTCGCCGGCCATCTGGATCGAGGCGCTGAGGGCCGACGAGAAAGCCTGGAAGCCGCCATCATAGCGGCCCTTTTCGGCCAGCTGGAACAGCTCGCCTTCCACCTTTTCGATCTGCCTGACCGGCGTCATCTCGACATCGCTGTCATAGGCGACCGAGACCATTTCCTCGCCCACCATGATCAGATTGCGGCGAATGGCCAGGTCATAGATGGCCTGGCCATAGTCGGCCGCGTTGAGCACCGTCGTCGCTTCCGCCGCCAGCCGCGAAAGATATTGCATCATGGTCACGTCGGGCAGCAGCTGGTCGGGCAGGTGGGTCTTGAGCGTGGCCGGTTCCGCCGCCTTGCCGGCCCGGATGATCTTGCCCGCCAGCTCATAGATTTCGCGGTGGACTGGCTCGTAGAAATGCTCTGGCAGCAGGAAATCGGCCACCCGGTAGAACGCGTCATTGTTGATCAGGATCGCGCCCAGCAGCGCCTGCTCCACATCCACATTGTGCGGCGCGGTGCGAAAGGACTTGTCTTCGGCAGGGTGAAGGCGTGCGATCTCGGCCATGGGTCTTTCCGGGGTGTTAACCTTTCTTAATCACGCGACTCGGCGCGGAGTCTTGGGCTAGCGGCGATCCGGTTAATGTACTGGAAACGTTCTGTGTGAACAGCGGGGACAACGGGGATTGTGATCATAAGCGATTGCCCGCCCAAAGCGCGATTCTCTCTCGCCCCCCACCGCGACATTCCCGCCTTCCTCATGTCATTCCCGGCTCCCCACCATGTCATTCCCGCGAAAGCGGGAACCCCACGAACCGCACCAAAACAAAAAAGGCCGGGCACCGGGCCCGGCCTTTCAATCTCGATCGTGGGCTGGAGCCTACTCTTCGAAGCGGTCGTCCTGTGCGGCGTCCTGCTGGCCGGCGGCGAAATCGCCACCTTCATCGGCCTCGAACGTATGCACGGTCACGTCTTCACCGGCAGCCTGGCGCTCGGCTTCGTCGGCCGAACGGGCAACGTTGACGGTCACGGTGACTTCAACTTCCGGATGCAGCGACAGGGCCACGGTGTGAACACCGACCGACTTGATCGGATCAGGCAGTTCGACCTGGTTGCGCTGGATGGTGAAGCCGTCCTTGGCCAGGGCCTCGACGACGTCACGGGCAGCGACCGAACCATAGAGCTGGCCGGTTTCGCCGGCCTGGCGGATCATCACGACGGCGTGGCCGTTGAGACCCTCGGCAATGCCAGCAGCGGCATTGCGGCGCTCTTCGTTGCGCTGTTCGATATGGGCGCGCTCGTTTTCGAAACGCTTGCGGTTGGCTTCCGTGGCGCGCAGGGCCTTGCCCTGGGGCAGCAGGAAGTTACGGGCAAAGCCGTCCTTGACGTTGACTTCGTCGCCGATGGTGCCGGTGCGGCCAACGCGCTCGAGCAGAATGACTTTCATTTGGGTATTCCTTGTGGCTGTCCCGCCTGTGGGGCGGTTAGGAGCCGCGGACCATTCCGCGACCCCAGCGATTCACCCGTGTGGGTGAGGGGGCAAGAAGCCGTCGGGACGCCGCTAGATCGCCGTCCCAGCGCGCTTATTGCACGGCGTACGGCATCAGGCCGATGAAACGGGCACGCTTGATGGCACGGGCCAGTTCACGCTGCTTCTTGGCAGAAACGGCAGTGATGCGGCTCGGCACGATCTTGCCGCGCTCGGACACGTAGCGGCTCAGCAGACGCACGTCCTTGTAGTCGATCTTGGGCGCGCCCTCACCCGAGAACGGGCAGGTCTTGCGACGACGCTGGAACGGGCGGCGGGCCTGGGAAGTGGTAAGGTCTTTAATGGCCATAACTATCGTTCCTTATCTTAGAACCGGCGGGGACGACGGTCGCCCGAGGGGCCGCCACGATCACCACGGCCGCCGTCACGGTCGTCGCGGTCACGCTTCTGCATCATGGCCGACGGGCCTTCTTCCAGCTCGTCGACGCGCACGGTCATGAAGCGCAGGATGTCTTCATTGATGCGCATCTGGCGTTCCATCTCGGCAATGGCCGGGGCCGGAGCTTCGATGTTGAGCAGGGTGTAGTGCGCCTTGCGGTTCTTGCGGATGCGGTAGGAGAGGCCCTTGAGGCCCCAATATTCGTTCTTGGTGACCTTGCCGCCGCCCTGGGACAGGACTTCGGTCAGCTGAGCGGTCAGCTCTTCCACCTGCTGCTGGGACACGTCCTGGCGAGCGAGATAGATGTGTTCGTAAAGGGCCATCGATGCGCCTTCCTTTGCGGTTTCCATAAGCAATGCCTGGCGCGGAGCCTCCTTGAAGCCGGAAAGGCGTCAAAGCAGTCTTGCAAAGAGCGGGAACACGGGAGGCCGGGTTCGATGAACCCTATCCGGCAAAGCCGAACCCTCCGTTCAGCCCCCGGCCAAACGAATTGCTGGCGTCCCTATAGGGGAACGCTGCCCACAAAGCAAGCCTGGCTCACCGCGTGGCGATGGTGCGCTCTACAATGTCGACGGCACTGGCCGTGCCGTCTTCGGCACGGATCAGCCTGCCGAGTGCACTGGCCCGGTCTTTCACTGCTTCGTCGTCCATGAAGGTGATGGCGGCGGCGATGTCTTCGGCACTGAGACGGCGCTTGTCCAGCGCATCGGGGCCCACCCCCAGCCGGGCCACCTGGCGCCCCCAGAACGGCTGGTCGCCCAGGAACGGGCAGATCGTGGTCGGCTTTCCTGCCCGGAGGGAGGCACCGGTCGTGCCGGCTCCGCCGTGGTGTATGGTCGAGGCCACCAGCGGAAACAGCGCGTCATGCGGCGCGCTCTGGATGAAGTGGATGTCCTCCCCGGCAGGGATCTCGGTCAGCGCCCCGCCGACAATGCCGAGCAGGCCGCGCTTGCCCGCCAGCCTGACACCGTCGATCACGCGGCGCGTCAGGCCCTCCGGGTCGGCCTCGGGCATACTGCCGAACCCGATATAGACAGGCGCCTCGCCTGCTTGAAGAAACCTGGCGAGGCCGGGGTCCGGGGACCATGCCGGCGCGGTCAGGGTCCAATATCCGGTCACCGCGACATCTGCACCCCAATCGGCCGGTTTTGGCAGCACGCTTGGGCTATATCCAAAAAGCACGGCGGCAGGCGGATTGATGCGCCCGCGCGGCGGCAGGCCGAGGCTGTCCACCCGCCATTTGCGGATGGCCTTGCCGAACAGGACGCCACCGCCATGGATCATCAGGCCATGGCTGAGCCGGTTGAGCGGCCCCAGATTGCCGAAGGGCAGGATAGGCGTGGGAAAAGCCGAGGTGGGGGTAAAGCCGGGCAGGGGTGAGGCCAGAATGGCCGGAATGCCCAGCTTTTGCGCAATGTGCGGGGACACCAGCGATTTGGGGTGAAACAGGATGGCGTCGGGTCCGAAATCGCGCGCGGCGGCCCATTCGCGGTCAAATATCTCGCTCATCATGCCCACATAGTGCTTGATGAGCTTGAGGCCGGCGCCGAACCCGCCACCTGACCCCCCAATGACCGACTTCGCCTCCGATGATTCCAACGTTTCCAGGAACTCCGCGGGCAGTGGGGCAAACCCGATCTGTTCGGCCGCCGCCATGTCGGCAAACTGGGCTGGAGCCACCAGCATCACCTCGTGGCCGCGGCTGCGCATTTCGCGCGCCAGCGCCAGATAGGGCTGAACGTCCCCCCGCGTCCCCAGAGTATGGATTGAAACGCGCATGATGCATCCTCCGTGTGGGACGCTACCCGAGGCGAGCCGACCGCCTTTCGGGGGGTGGCCCAGGCTCCGGAGCCAAGGGCACGGCGACCCGGTTGCGCCCGCTGTTCTTGGCGACATACAGAGCAGCGTCCGCCTCGGACATCAAAGCCTCGAGTGAGCTGGCCTCGTTGCTTTCGGCCACGCCGATGCTGACGGTCATCCGCAGCGGCGGGTTGCCGGGAGAGTTGATCGATCGGGTCTGTACCGCAATGCGCAGCCGCTCGGCCGTGGCCAGCGCGCCGATCAGGTTGACGCCGGGCAGGATGATCGCGAATTCCTCCCCGCCGATCCGTGCCACCACGTCGCCTTCGCGCAGGTTGCCGCGGAGCGCATTGGCCGCGGTCACGAGCGCCTCGTCCCCGGTGGCATGTCCGTATGTATCGTTGATGGCCTTGAAGTGGTCGATGTCCACCATCAGCACGCTGACTGGATAGCGCCGCTCGATATCCGCAAAGATTGACCTGGCGCTGTCGAAGAACGCCGCGCGGTTGAGCAGGCCCGTCAGCAGGTCATGGTTGGCCGAGTGGCGAAGGGATTCGTGCACGTGGCGCCAGGCCTGGTTGAGCCCGGCGACGATGAACGGCATCAGGGCCACCATGGCGACGCCGAGCCGGAATGACGACGTCTCCGTCGTGCTGGAAAAGTCGAAGCCCAGCGCAATGAAACCGGTTTGGCCTGAGATCAGCAGCAGGACGGTCACGATCAGGGTTATGGCCGTGCTGGCGACAGGCCGGAATCGCAGGGCGCACCAGACCAGGCCCGGCATCAGCAGCAGGATGGCGCCCGGTCCCCCCAGCAGATGTGCCGCAAAGTATGAAACCGCAAGGAAGAGAAGCGAAGCCACCTGCCGCATGGCGACGCGGGAACTGCGCGAAAATATGCGCCAGCGGTCCTGGCCCGGGCCGGTGATGGCCAGGACGAGCGGGAAGACCACGATGTAATTGACGAATTCGGTCGAGAACCACAGCAAGCCGCTTTCCGCCAGCGGCACGTCGAACAGGAGCGGGCCGGTGGCCGCGCCGACCAGTGCCGCACCACCAGAAGCCGCCGAAACCAGCACGAGCACGACGATGGCGCTGGCCGGGTGATGGCTGCCCACCAGGTGATAGGGTATGGCCCGTGCTGTCATCACGCCCACGGCGACTCCCGCCAAGTTGGCTGCCGTCAGCAGCAGCAGCGCCGGGGCCGGTGTGCCGGCCAGCATGTCTGCCGCGAGGAAAGCCAGCGTCGCGGCAATCCAGGTCATGGGCCGGTTGATTGCCGGTCTTTGGGTAAGGATGCCGAGAAGCAGGGCATTGGCCGGCCAGAAACTGGCCAGGTCGAGAAACCAGCGCGTCCCGATACCGACGATGCAGGCGCCAAGAACCAGCAACCCGACAACGGCGGATTGCCCGGAAGGCGTGTCTGGCAGGTATCTGTTCTGGGAGGCGGTCTGGCTCATTTGCCGGTAGTAAAACTTGTCTGACGAATTCACCTTCGCCCGGCAATGTTAATATTCTCTCGTTTCGACGCCTGCAACTCGCCGAAATCTCCCTTAGCCTTGACTCTGCCACACAGTCCCTGCAATGCCCGAACAGCACCTGCAAGCCTCAATGAGCCAGCAGCGGTCAACGAAACGAGGGGGACGAGCATGTCCAGTTCTGCATTCACCTTTCCCGGCCAGGGCAGCCAGGCCGTGGGCATGGGCAAGGATCTGGCCGCAGCCTTTCCCGAAGCGCGCGCCGTTTTCGAAGAGGTCGATGACGCGCTCGGCGCCAGCCTTTCCACCATCATGTTCGAGGGCCCCGAGGACGAGTTGCGCCTGACCGAGCACGCGCAGCCCGCCCTCATGGCCGTCAGCGTCGCCGTGGTCCGCGTGCTTGATGCGCATGGCATCGCCCTGCGCGATCACGCCAAATATGTCGCAGGCCACTCTCTGGGTGAATATTCGGCCCTCTGCGCTGCCGGCACCTTTTCCCTGGCTGACGCCGCCCGCCTGTTGCGGACACGCGGCCAGGCCATGCAGAAGGCGGTTCCCGTCGGCCACGGCGCCATGGCCGCCTTGCTGGGGCTCGATCTCGCAACCGCCCGCGCCGTTGCCGCAGAAGCCGGGCAGGGCGAAGTCTGCGAAGTTGCCAATGACAATGCGCCCGGCCAGGTCGTCGTCTCCGGCGCTACCGGCGCAGTCGAGCGGGCGCTCGAACTGGCCAAGGCGCAGGGCGCCAAGCGCGCTCTGCTGCTGCCTGTTTCCGCGCCCTTCCATTGCTCGCTGATGCAGCCCGCCGCCGAAGCCATGCAGGCCGCCCTGGCCGAGGTGGACATGCAGGCTCCGGTCGTGCCCGTTGTGTCCAACGTGCTGGCGGCGCCGATTTCCGACCCGGCCGAAATCCGCCAGCGCCTGGTCGAACAGGTTACCGGCGTGGTGCGCTGGACCGAGAGCGTGACCTGGCTCACGAGCGAGGGCGGCGTGACCAACCTGGTTGAACTGGGGTCGGGCAAGGTGTTGACCGGCCTTGCAAAACGCATCGCGCCGGAAGCCAGCGGCCGTGCCCTGGGCACCCCGGCAGACATCGAGGCCTTCGTGGCCGAAACCAAAGCCTGAAGCAGCGGAATCAATTTCCGAAGCCGTTGAATCACTTTCTCCCCGGAGGAGACCTAAATGTTTGATCTTTCTGGCAAACGTGCCCTTGTTACCGGCGCCAGCGGCGGCATCGGCCGCGAAATCGCCAAGGCATTGGCAGACGCTGGTGCCACCGTCGCCCTCAGCGGCACCCGTGTCGGTGCGCTCGAGGAAACCGCTGCTGCCATCGGCAAGGATTGTCCGATCCTCGTCGCCAATCTCAGCAAGCTCGACGAGGTCGACAAGCTCGTGCCGGCAGCCGAGGCGGCCATGGGCGGCGTCGATATTCTGGTGAACAATGCCGGCATGACGCGCGACAACCTGTTCATGCGCATGAAGGACGAAGAGTGGGATGACGTCATCGCGGTCAATCTCACCGCCGCCTTCCATCTCAATCGCGCCGTTCTGCGCGGCATGATGAAGGCCCGCTGGGGCCGCATCATCGGCATTTCTTCCGTTGTCGGCGTGACCGGCAATCCCGGGCAGGGCAACTATGCCGCCTCCAAGGCCGGCCTCATCGGCATGAACAAGGCGCTGGCCCACGAAGTCGCCAGCCGCAATATCACCGTCAATTCCATTGCACCCGGCTTCATCGCCTCGGCCATGACCGACGAGCTCAATGACAAGCAGCGCGATTCCATCTTGGCTTCCGTGCCCATGGGCCGCCTGGGTACGGCTCAGGAAATCGCTGCCTGCGCCGTATTTCTGTCCAGCGATGCTGCCGCCTATATCACCGGTCAGACCCTCAACGTGAACGGTGGCATGGCGATGATCTGAGGGGTAAAACCCTTGGAAACCCGCGGCATTGCGGCTGGATATGGCGAAAGAAACATGATAGTTCGCGCCCCGGTTGCACATGCCGGTTCGCCTTGCAGGCGCTGGCAAGGCCGCTTACATTGCCCCGGTGCGGGCCAACACAGTGCTTGATGATTTGGCGCTGCGCCAATAAGAAGCGAAACGAAACCTCGATTTCTAAAAGGGAAGTCTAATATGAGCGATGTCGCTGATCGGGTCCGCAAGATCGTTGTGGAACACCTCAATGTGGATGCCGAGAAGGTCACCGAAAAGGCCAGCTTCATCGACGATCTGGGTGCAGACTCGCTCGACCAGGTTGAGCTGGTCATGGCTTTCGAAGAAGAGTTCTCGGTTGAGATCCCCGACGATGCCGCTGAGTCGATCCAGACCTTCGGCGATGCGGTTGCCTTCCTGACCAAGGCCACCAGCTAAGCCAAGGGATTAGGCCGCTGACCATGCAATTGCGCCGAGTTGTCGTAACCGGGCTGGGACTTGTCACGCCTCTTGGGTGTGGTGTTGAATCCACCTGGACCAATATCCTCGCCGGCAAGAGCGGTGCCAAGCGCATCGACGACTTCGAGATCGACGATATTGCGTGCCAGATCGCCCACCGCATTCCGCTCGGGGACTATGCCGATGGCAAGTACAACCCCGACGAATGGATGGAGGTGAAGGAACAGCGCAAGGTTGATCCTTTCATCGTCTATGCCATGGCTGCGGCTACCCAGGCCATCGAAGATGCCGGCGTCGAACCCAAGACCCCTGAAGAGCAGGAGCGCACCGGCGTTCTGATCGGTTCGGGGATCGGTGGTGTCGGCGGTATCTATGATGCGTCAATCACCCTGCATGAAAAGGGGCCGCGTCGCATCAGCCCCTTCTTCATTCCCGGCCGCCTGATCAACCTGGCCTCCGGCCAGGTCTCGATCCGCTTCGGGCTCAAGGGTCCGAACCATTCGGTGGTCACCGCCTGTTCGACTGGCGCGCACGCCATCGGCGATGCTGCCCGGCTCATTGCCCTCGGCGATGCCGATGTCATGGTCGCCGGCGGCACCGAAAGCTGCGTCAATCGCCTGGCCCTGGCAGGTTTCTCGGCCGCTCGCGCCCTGTCCACGGGCTTCAACGACAATCCGGTCGCCGCATCCCGCCCCTATGACAAGGACCGCGATGGTTTCGTCATGGGCGAGGGCGCCGGTATCGTCGTGCTCGAGGATTACGAGCGGGCCAAGGCCCGCGGCGCCAAGATTTATGGCGAAGTGATCGGTTATGGCCTGTCCGGCGATGCCTATCACATCACCGCGCCGTCGCCCGATGGCGATGGCGGGTTCCGCGCCATGAGTGCTGCCGTCAAACGCGCCGGCATTTCGGCCTCGGAGATCGACTACATCAATGCCCATGGCACCTCGACGCCGCTTGGCGACGAGATCGAACTGGGCGCGGTGACCCGCGTTCTGGGCGATGCCGCCTCCACGGCCGTGATGAGTTCCACCAAGTCCGCTGTTGGCCACCTGCTGGGTGCCGCCGGGTCTGTCGAAGCCATCTTCTGCCTTCTGGCCATGCGCGACAATATCGCGCCGCCCACGCTCAATCTCGACAATCCCTCCGTCGAGACCGAGATCAATCTGGTGCCGCACAAGGCACTCAAGAAGGAAATCAACGTGGCCCTGTCCAACAGCTTCGGCTTTGGCGGTACCAATGCCACCCTGGTGATGCGCAAGGTCAGCTGACGGCGTCCGGGCGATCACTTTTCCACGAATTGTCAGGGGCATGTCGCCGGAACAGGTGACGTGCCCCTTGTCATTCTGGCCGGGCTTGCAAATTATGCCGATGCTTCGCCATAGTTCGGCGCAACGATAAAACAAACGGGCGCCTGCCAGATGGGTGGCCCAATGCGAGTGATGCACTATCCATGAATGAACGCAGAAGGCGGCGCCGCCGGCGCAGCAATGGCTTGATCGACATTCTCAATGGCCTGTTGACCCTGGTTGTCATCGGCCTTGTCGTTCTCGGTGGCGGTTTCATCTTCATCGCGTCGCAATATTATGGCGATGGTCCGACCGCCGAAGAACGGGTGTTCCGGGTCGAATCGGGGAGTTCGCTCACCACCACCGCCGGCCGGCTGGAAGATCAGGGCTTCATCACCAATGCGCTGATTTTCACCCAGTTCGGCAGCCGCGTGGAGCAGAGTTCGGTGGTCAAGGCCGGTGATTTCAGCATTCCGGCCGGCGCCAGCATGTCCGAAATTCTGGTCGAACTGACCGAGGGCAACCCGATCCGCTATGCCGTGACCGTTCCGGAGGGCTGGACCGTCTGGCAGGCCGTGCAACGTCTTCAGGACAATGACGAGTTGACCGGCCAGATCGGTACCCTGCCGCAGGAAGGCTCGATACTGCCGGGCAGCTATGATTATACGCCCGGCGATACCCGCCAGTCCGTGCTTGAAAAGATGCAGCTGGCCATGACCCAGGCCCTGGCCGAAGTCTGGGAGACCCGCCAGCCCGACCTGCCGATTGCCTCGGCGGCGGAAATGCTCATTCTCGCCTCCATCGTCGAAAAGGAAACCGGCGTGGCCAGCGAGCGCCCACAGATTGCTGCGGTGTTCGTCAATCGCCTGCGCGTGGGCATGCGCCTGCAGTCGGACCCGACGATCATCTACGGCATCACCCTGGGGCAATCGACGCTGGATCGCGGCATTCGCCGCTCCGAGATCGAGGCGACGACGCCCTACAACACCTACCAGATCGACGGCTTGCCGCCGACGCCGATTGCCAATCCGGGCATCGAGTCGCTGCGGGCCGTGGCCAACCCGGATAGCCACGATTACCTCTACTTCGTGGCCAAGGGGGCGACACCCAGCGAGGGCCATGTCTTCGCCGAGACCTATGCCGAGCACCAGCAGAACGTGGCCAGGTATCGCGAGATCGCCGCCGAAGCTGCTGCCCAGGCCGAAGCGGAAGCGGCCCGGCAGGCATTGGAAGCAGAAGAGGCCGAACAGGCCGGAAGCGGCGCCGAGCAGTGAGCGCAGCCCTTTCGAGCATGACCGGTTTCGCCCGCGCCGAGCGGCAGGCCGGCGGCCTGCGGGTGCGGCTCGAACTCAAGTCGGTCAATGGACGCGGCCTCGACATGCGCCTGCGCCTGGCGCCGGGTCTCGACGCGGTCGATATCCCGCTGCGCCAGATCGTCTCCCGCGCCCTGAGCCGGGGGTCCATCAATCTCGTCGTCACCCTGGATCAGCCCAGGGGCGGCGGCGCACCCCGCATCAACCAGAAGGTGCTTGGGGCCGTGCTGCTGGCCCTCGACGACCTCAAGCACAGCATCGAGTCCGCGCCGCCTCGCGTCGACGGGATCCTAGCCCTTCCGGGGGTACTGGAATTCGACGATGGGGCCGGCGATCTCGATGAAGACGAACTGTCGGCGCTGATCCTCGCCTGCGCTGGGGAAGCCGTCGACGCCCTCAAGGCCGCCCGCTGCGAAGAAGGCGCGGCCATTGCCGGTGTCCTTTACAGCCAGCTGGATGTCATTGCCGAACTGGTTGAACGCGCCGCCGTCCACCCCGCACGGTCCCGCGAGGCCATCGAGGCGCGCCTCCGCCAGCAGGTGTCCCTGTTGCAGCAGGAGGCGGGCCTGCCGCTCGAACGCATCGCCCAGGAAGCGCTGCTCCTGGCTACCAAGGCCGATATCCAAGAAGAACTCGACCGCCTGCGCGCCCATATCGAGGCCGCCCGCAAACTCATTGCCGAAGGTGGTCCGGTTGGCCGCCGCCTCGATTTCCTGGCCCAGGAATTCAACCGCGAGGCCAATACGCTCTGCTCCAAGTCGAACGCGGTGGACCTCACCGCCATCGGCCTTGACCTCAAGGCGGTGATCGATCAACTACGCGAGCAGGTTCAGAATATCGAGTAGAGTGGGGATCATGGAATTTCAGCGCCGCGGTGTCATGCTGGTGATTGCCTCGCCATCGGGTGCAGGCAAATCCTCCATCTCGCGGTCGCTGTTCGGCGCTGATCCCAATATTCGTCTGTCGGTCTCGGTAACGACGCGCGCCCGCCGCACCGATGAGGTGCACGGCAAGCACTACTATTTCATCGACGTGCCCACCTTCCAGAAGATGGCCCGCGATGGCGAACTGCTGGAAAGCGCCGAAGTCCACGGCAATTTCTACGGCACGCCCCGCGCGCAGGTCGAGGAGCAGTTGGCCGTCGGCAACGACATCCTGTTCGACATCGACTATCAGGGCACGCTGCAGCTTTATGAAAAGTGCCGCGCCGACATGGTGACCGTGTTCATCCTGCCGCCCTCGATCAAGGAATTGCGGGCCCGTCTCGAACGCCGGGCCCAGGACAGCGTCGGCACCATCGAAAAGCGCCTGCGCAATGCCCGCGTCGAGATGGAGCACTTTGACGAATACGACTATGTCATCGTCAATCGCGACCTCGAAGAATCCGTCGCCCGCGTCCGCGCCATCCTGGCCTCGGCCCGTCTCAAGCGTGAGCGCCAGGTGAATTTGGCGAGCTTCGTCAAAGACTTGCAGAGCCAGATAGATTCTCTCTAGCAACTTGAACATGTCCCCCTGTCCAGTCCACCAAGCCGTCATCCCCGCGAAAGTGGGGACCCCTGTTTGGAGCCGCAGGATGACGGAGGTTCCACCCTTCGCGAGGCTGATCCGGTGAGCGATCAGGCCCCCGCCATCCGCCGTGGCACGCTGGAATTTGTCCGGGCCAATATCGCGTTCTTCCTCTCCGCCTTCTCCGTTTTCGCCTCGCTCTATTCCGTGCAGCCATTGCTGCCCATGTTTGCCGAATATTGGGTGCGCGATGCCGGCACTGCCTCGCTGGCGCTCTCGGCAACCACCGCCACCATGGCCGTCGCGCTGATACCGGCCAGCATGCTGGCCGACCGCCTGGGGCGCCGCCGGCTCATCGTCGGCGCCCTGCTGATCACCGCCGCTTTGGGCATGCTGCTGCCGCTGGCCCAGGTCTGGTGGCAATTGATCACCCTCCGCACCCTGATGGGATTTACCCTCGCCGGCATCCCCGCCGTCGCCATGGTCTATCTTTCCGAGGAGATGGACCCCGAAGCGCTGGGCTTTTCCATGGGGCTCTATATCGGCGGCACCGCCATTGGCGGCATGGCCGGGCGGGTGATTTCGGGCATTCTTTCGGATCTGCTCGGCTGGCGACTGGGCACCGGCATCCTGGCCGGAATGATCCTTGTTGCCGCCATTGCCGTTGCCTTCCTCCTGCCAAGGCCGCGTCACTTCGTGCGTGATCCGATCCGGCTCACCGAACTCTGGCGCCGCTGCCGCGCCAGCTTCGACGACGCCGCCTTGCCGTGGCTCTTTGCCGCTTCGTTCCTGCTCATGGGCGGCTTTGTCACGCTCTACAATTATGCCGGCTTCCGCCTGGCCTTGCCGCCCTTCGCGCTCAGCCACTCGGCCATTGCTGCCATTTTCCTCGTCTATCTCTTGGGCAGCGCCAGTTCGACCTGGGCGGGCAGCCTGTCGCAGCGGCTGGGCCGCAGGCTTGTATTCTGGGCGCTTGTGGCCTTGATGACCTCCGGCATGCTGATCACCGCTGTGCCCTCGACCCCGGTCATCATCCTCGGACTCGCCATCGCCACCATGGGGTTTTTCGCCGCCCATGGCGTCGCCAGCGCCTGGGTCACCCGCCGCGCCCGCATCGGCAAGGCCCAGGCCTCGGCCATGTATCTGGTCGCCTATTATCTCGGCGCCTCAATTCTGGGGACCTTGGGCGGCTATGCCTGGACGGCCTGGGGCTGGGCCGGCGTGCTCGCCGTCTGTGGCGGCGCCGCCATCCTCGCGCTTCTGGTCGCCATCCGCCTCGTCTTCGTCGCGCCCTTACCGCTCCCGGAGCGGGCGGCTCCTGCACACCCTCCCCCTTGAGGGGAGGGTAGCGAAGCTAGGCCCAAAGGGCCCTAGCACAGCTAGGGAGGGGGATTCAGCGCAACGCGGTTGCGCGCAGGTATTTCCTGGCTACCGCAACCCCGGCAGCGCCCGTGCCATGGCCAGAAACGCCTCGATCGGCAGGTCCTCGGCCCGCTCGTCGCCCTTGAGCCCGGCAGCGGCAAGCAGCCCCTCGACCGGTACGCCCAGCGATTTGAGCGATTGCCGAACCATCTTCCGACGCTGCCCGAAGGCGGCCTTCGTCACCTGTTCCACCAGTTTGACCGGCAATCCGGCCTCCACCGGCTTGGGCACGATATGCACCACGGCCGAGGTCACGTTGGGCGGCGGCACGAAAGCCTGCCGGCCGACATTGAAGGCGATCCGGGCCTCGCTCCGCCACCCGGCCAGAACGCCCAGGCGTCCATAGGCATCATCGCCCGGCCGCGCCACGATCCGCTCGGCCACCTCCCGCTGGAACATCAGCGTCAGGCTCTCGAAAAACGGCGGCCAGGGCTCCATGGTCAGCCACCCGGTCAGCAATTGCGTGCCGATATTGTAGGGCAGGTTGGCCACGATCCGGGTCGGGCCATCGGCCAGCAGCCGGTAGTCCATTTCCATGGCATCGCCGCCGATCACCGTCAGCCGGCCCGGATAGGCGTCCGAGATTTCCGCCAGCGCCGGCAGCGCCCGCGCATCGCGCTCGATGGCGATCACCTCGCGCGCCCCTTCGGCCAGCAGGGCGCGGGTCAGGCCACCCGGGCCGGGGCCGACTTCGATGATCCGCACGCCCTCGAGCGATCCGCCCACCCGCGCGATCCGGGCGGTGAGGTTGAGATCGAGCAGGAAATTCTGCCCCAGCTCCTTCTTGGCGCGCAGGCCATGCGCCGCGATCACCTCGCGCAGGGGCGGCAATGTATCGATCTGGCTCATAGGTCCTTCGCCGTCATCTGGTGTGCCATGGATATGGCGGCCTCAAAGCTCGATGTCGAGGCCTTGCCGGTTCCGGCCAGGTCGAATGCCGTGCCGTGGTCGGGCGAGGTGCGTACGATCGGCAGGCCCAGCGTGACATTGACCCCGGAGTCGAAAGCCACGGTCTTGATCGGGATCAGCGCCTGGTCGTGATACATGGCCAGAACCGCATCATATTGCCGCCAGTGCGGCGGGTAGAACAGCGTGTCGCCGGGCAGGGGACCCATGGCCTCGATACCCTCAGCCCGCGCATCGGCAATGGCGGGTCCAATGACCTCCACGTCCTCGCGACCGATCGTGCCGCCTTCCCCGGCATGGGGATTGAGCCCCGCCACGGCAATGCGCGGCATGCCGATGCCAAAGCGCTGGCGCAGGTCGTGCGCCATGATCCGCAGCGTGTCGAGGATCAGCCTGCGGCTGATCAGCCCCGGCACGTCGCGCAGCGGCACATGAATGGTCAGCGGCACGGCGCGAAGATCGTCATGCGCCAGCATCATCACCGGCAGCCGTGCCGGGCCGGAACCGGCGCAGAGATCGGCCAGGAACTCGGTATGGCCGGGATGCCGGAAACCGGCGGAATAGAGCGCACCTTTGTGGATTGGAGCAGTGACCACGCCCCGGCTCTTGCCGGTCAGCACCGAGGCCACCGCGGCCTCGATGGCGCCGATGACCACGCGCGCCGAGAGCGGACTGGTCTGCCCCGGATGATCCGGCACCAGGCCCTCGATACTGCGCACGGGCAGGGCGCTGGCGAATGCGTCAGGGGCGCCGGCTTCATCCGTCTCCACCACGGCGATGTCGAGCCCCAGCCGCTGAGCCCGGCTGGCGAGAAAGTCGCGGTGCCCGAAAACGATGAAGGGCGGGAGCTTCAGCGCGGCGCGGCGCGCGAAAACGGAGAGGATGAGGTCAGGGCCGATCCCCGCCGGCTCTCCCATGGTCACGGCCAATGGCTTGGTCATCTTCGCCCCCGAATGTGAAGAGCCGCGCCTCTTGGGCGCGGCTCGCAATGGCTTGGCGCTGGCACCAGCGTCAGATCAGTTGAAGATGATCTTGGCGCTGCTGCGCAGGCGGGCCAGCAGGGCGTCGGCTTCGCGTTTCACGGCATCGCCACCGCTGGCTTCGCGGATTTCGTCCTTCACGAAAGTCAGGTCCTGCGCCTGCACCTTTTCACACACGGCGAGCATGGAAACCCCGTTCTCGACGACGCGCGGCTTGGTGATGCCGCCCACATTGAGCCCGGCCAGTTCCTTGGCGATTGCATCGGGAACCTGGGTGGCGTGGCGGCGGCCCACATCGACGACTGCCGCGTCGGTAAAGGCCAGCGACAGTTCAACGGCGCTGTCGCAGCCGGCAAAGCTGGAGCGGTAGCGATTGGCCTGGCCCTGGCGGCCGCTGCCCACGAAGATGATTTCCTTGAGGATATAGTCGAAGTTCTGATAGGCGGCGACCTGCTGGGCGGCCTGCTGGTCGAGTTCGAGCTCGGAGATCTGGGCGCTCGAGGCCACGGTCTGCTGCACCACGCTGTTCCAGGCAATGGCTGCGCGCAGCCGGACCTTGAGCGTGTCGATATTGACGCCCTGCTGGGTCAGCATCTGTTCGAGCCGGTCCCGGCTCACCTTGACGTTGCGTGCCACCTGCAGGAAGGCCTCGTCCACCTGCGAATTGGAAACGCTGATGCCAAGGCGGCTGGCTTCCTGCAGCTGGATGGCCTCGTTGATCAGCTGCTCCATGGCGCCGTTGCGCCCGGTGCTGTTGCCTTCCAGCCGGAACAGGCGCAGGCGCTGGTCGATCTGCACGTCGCTGATCGCCTCGCCATTGACGGTCACCACCGTGGCGGCGAATGCCGGCAGCGCTGCGGTCAGCGCCAGCGTCAGTCCGAGAACCAGGGCGCCGACAGCGCGCCGAAAATCAGCAAAGGTCATGATAGTTTCCGCTCGTTCCTGAGAACGCCTTCAATGCGGCGTCCGTCCCTCGGTGTCAATTGCCGCACGAATACGGCCAAAATCGGTGTGGCGCGGGCCATCGGGCCCGGTCATCACGTCCATCCATCTTCCTTGTACAACAGCACGGACAGGCCCGCCACTATCGCGACCAGTGCCGGGCCCACGGCCGCAAAGGTCGGGTTGAGCACGCCGGACGTGCCCGCCCGGTCTGCCATTTCCGTGATGATGAACACCAGAAACCCCAGCACGATGCCATAGAGCACCGAGGGCCCGAGTTGCGTATTGCGGCTATAGCCCGCGGTGAAGGCGAAGGCGATGAACAGCGAGCCGGTCAGCACCAGCGGCAATGCCAGAAGTTTGATCAGCCGCATGCTGGCCGCGGCCAAGATGTCGGGGTCTTCGACGCCCTCGGCCAATAGGGCCGAAAGCTCGAAGAACGTCATGTCCTCGGTCGAGGCAAGTTTCAGGCTGATCTCGGCGGCGGTGGAGCTAGTGGGAATGCGGTAGTCGCTGACGACAGTCGCCGGCCCGTCCGAACGCTGGATCGCGGCGACCGGAAACACCCAGTTCCCGCCTTCGAGCGTGGCGGTCGTTGCTTCCAGCCGGGGGATGTTGCTCTCGCCCAGCGGAAAGACCTGCACATTCTGCAATTCCTGCCCGCCATTGACCATGGCGAGCGCCATCAGCACGTAGTTGGCATCGCCGCTGCGCTGTTCCAGCCAGACTTCGCCCGTCGGTGTCGCCTGCGATGTCTGGCCGGGCGGCGTCGGGCTGAGTTGCCGGTTGATCTGGGTACTGACTGTCTCGGCCCCGAGCGCGATGGCGAAACTGGCCAGCACCAGCGCGATGGTGGGCGCGCGGATGATCTTCCAGATGGAAATGCCCGTCGCCTTGATCACCGTCAATTCGCGGCGCAGCTTGAGATCGACAATACCCAGAATGGCCCCGAGCAGCACCGTCACCGGCAGGGTCTTGATGGTCCAACGCACTGCGCTCATCGCCACCATCACGATAGCCATGAAGGTGCCGTTCTCGCGCGACACCACGGTGAAGCGCCAGGTGTCGAGCGACTCCACCAGCGCGATGATGCCGTAGAAGATGAATACGGTGGCGCCGATGCGCGAGGCCAGCCGGGCCAGTACCAGTCGGTCGATACGGGTCATGCCGGCACCGCCTCTTCGGGAATGGGTCTGCGCGGCCAGAGACGCATCGCCAGCACACCGCCCGATCCGATGATGAGCAGCACGGAGCCCGTCGCGACCCCCAGGGGACTATACGAACCGATGCCCCGCTCGGCGAAGGCGACCAGGAGGACGATGGCCTCGAGCGGCAGCCGGAAGCGGGCGCGCCGGCCGCTGGGAAAAGCCGCGAGTGCCAGGACGAACATGCAGATGCCGATCACCCGCACGGCCTCGGCATTCCGGGTCGTCAGGCGCTGCACCACCGATTCCCGCCACTTCCCTGATTCCATCGTCTCGGCGACGATGTCGAAGGAGTTCATCTGCCCGAGACGGTCGGCAACCGCGACCTGCTGGGCCAGGCTTTCGACGCTCAGATTATAGCGGGAGAACCGCACCTCCGAATAAGCCCCGTCCTTGTCCTCGGATTGGATGACACCATTGCGCAGCTCCAGCAGATACTTGTCGCCATCGGCCAGCACGCGGGCGCTTTCGGCGACATAGGTCCGGCGCTGGTTCTCGACCCGCCGGTCGTCGGCAAAGAAATTGACGATCTCGCCGTCCATTTCGCGCCCGCCGATCAGCAGCACCACATTGGGCGTCACCTGGGTGAAGCGGTTGGGACGCAGGGTCGAACTGACCAGGTCCGCGGCCACGCTTTCATTCAGCAAGTTGAGTTGTCGCTTTGCCATCGGCTCCACGAAATTGGACAGGAACAGCACGAATACCGCAGCCAATACTGCCACCAGCGCCGTGGCCCGCCAGATGGCGCCAATGCCCCCGCTGGTGTGGATGATGTGCAGTTCATGGCTGGTCTGCAGCGCCGACAGCGCCCGCGCCAGTCCGATGCCGACGCAGATGTAGAAGAAGGAGATAGCCAGCTCCGGCATGGCGTAGAGGGCCTGAATGGCCAAGGTATCAAAACCCTGGCCCTTGACCGACACGATGTCGAAAGCGCGCAGGCAGTTCACCAGCCACAGCAGCAGGCAGACGATGGCAAACAGGGCCAGCGCGTCGATGGCAAAGAGCCGCGTCAGGTAGAGGGTGAGCTTCTTCATGCAGGCGGCGGGGCGTCCGTTCGGATGTGGCGCGAGTCGGCGCAGACCTTGCTGGTTTTCGCCGTCGTGGGCAAGATCGCGTCAAACCGCGGCCAAACAAAGTCGCATCCTCGACATGCGCTGGGCCATATGGAGAATCCATGAGCCTGACGCTATGGTCCGCGCATGGCTGAGATCTTGTTCTATCATCTGGAAGCGCGCCCGCTGGAAGCTGTGGTGCCGCAATTGCTTGAAAAGACCCTGGAGCGCGGCTGGCGGGCCGTGGTCGAGGTGGGATCGAGCGAACGCGCCGAAGCGCTCGATGCCCATCTCTGGACCTTTCGCGACGATGCCTTTCTGCCCCATGGCCTGGCGGGAGAAGAGCATGAGGCCAGCCAGCCCATCCTGCTCACCACCGGCACCGACAATCCCAACGGTGCCAATGTGCGTTTCTTCGTCGATCGCGCCGTGCCGCAGGACGCCGGCACCTATGAACGCCTCGTCTATCTGTTTTCCGGGCACGATCCCGACGCGCTGGCCGAGGCCCGCCTCGCCTGGAAGGCCCTGCGCGACGGCAATGCCGTGACCTACTGGCAGCAGGAAGGCGACGGCCGCTGGGTGAAAAAGGCATGACGCCGGACCTTACCTCCCCCAGCCACCATCGCTGGTACGAAGACATTTTCGCGATTTTCATCGGCACGACGCTGGTGTCGCTGGGCATCGCCTTCTATGCCGAAGCGCAGCTGACCACCGGCTCCAGCGCCGGTCTCGCCCTGCTGCTGCAATATGTGACGGGCATTCCCTTCGGCTGGCTGTTCTTTGCCATCAACCTGCCGTTTTACGGCCTGGCCTTCATGCGCATGGGCTGGCCCTTTGCGGTCAAGACCATCGCCAGCGTTGCCATCGTGTCCTACTTCAGCGGCCAGTTCCCCGGCTGGATCGGCATTGATCGCATCGATCCGCTCTTTGCCTCGCTTGTGGGCGGGGGCCTGATGGGCCTGGGCATCCTGTCCCTGTTCCGTCACAAGGCCAGCGTTGGCGGCATCAATATCCTGGCGCTCTATCTCCAGGACAATTTCGGCATCCGCGCCGGCTATTTCCAGCTTGGGGTCGATGCCGTCATCCTGGTCGCGGCCTTCTTCATCCTGCCCTTCGATCGGGTGATCTATTCGATCCTGGGGGCGCTTGTGCTCAACATGATCATCGCCCTCAACCATCGTCCAGGGCGATATGTCGGGTTCAGCTGAAGCCTATTCCCGCAGGTCGGCCGCATAGAGATCGATAAAATCCTGCATCAGCTCGTAGCAGAAGATGATCTCGATGGTGTTGGGGTCATAGAAGGCATTGGCCTCGTCGCAGCGCCGGGCGGTGAAGGTCACCGGATTTTTCAGGCGATAGCCGTGCCGCAGGTGGTCGGCCACCTTGTCGAAGACGCCGCTGGCCCGAAAGGCGCGCTCTGCCAGCCGCAGCCGCCGCCCGCCATCGCGATAGGTCACATTGACCTCGGTGCCGCCATTGGCCCCCGCCACCTTGTCGGCGAGCAGAGAGGCCAGGCTCCGGTCCACCAGGTCATAATCCCAGCGGCATGAATCCTGGCGCTCGCGCGGGATCTGGTGGAAGGTGGCCATCTCGCGGAAGGCGGCGCCATTGCTGCCGACCATGAGACACAGGATCTGCATGGCCCTTTCCTTGTCGAGGCTGTAGCCGTCCGAATAATCTTCTTCATAGGTGCCGCTGCCATAGGCCACCCCCGAAAGCAGCCAGCCCTTGATCGACCGCTCCAGCGTGTCATAGGCATCCGGCGTGCCCTCGCTGATCAGCGTCCAGGTCGCGTAATTGTCGGCGGCGTCTTCCTCATAGCCGAGAACCGGCAGGCCCAATTGGTCGATCAGCACATGGCCGACTTCGTGATAGAGCACGAACAGGCTGTTGCTCTCGGCAAAGCGCAGGATATCGGCGCGCTCCGCCTTGCTGAAGCTGGAGAGGTCCTGCGCTTGCGCCGGCGCTGCGAGCATCATCGCCTGAACGGCGAAAACCAGGGCAGTAAGCAGACGCATGGACTAGTCTCCGGTCTTGGGAAGCATCATCAAGAGGGTAAGGTCACGGACCTGTCAACGCGCGTCCCCGGGTTTGGTGAAGGCGCCCGGTTCCCAGCCGGGCGGCGCCATCTCGAAGCCGGAAAAATCGAAACCCGGCGCCACGGTGCAGCCCACCAGTGTCCAGTCCCCGGTGCTGCGCGCCGACTGCCAGATACCCTTTGGCACCACAAATTGCGGACGCTGCCCCGCGCCCAAGTCCGGGCCCAGCTGGCAGGTGTCGAGGCTCACCCCATCGGACACGCGCAGGTCAAGCGGCGCCCCCGAATAGAAATGCCAGACCTCCACCGCATCGACCCGATGCCAGTGCGATTGATCTCCGGATTCCAGGAGATAATAGATCGCCGTGGACTGCGCACGCCCCGCGCCATTGGCTTCATCCTTGAAGGTTTGCACGAACCAGCCGCCTTCCGGGTGGCGCTCCATGCCCAGGGTAAAGATGATGTCCTTGGCGGTGAGCCGGGTCATGCACGCTCCGCGGTTTCGAGCTCGGCGCTCAGCGCCAGCCAGTTTTCTTCGGTGGTCGACAGGTCGGCGCTGTAGCGCGCCTTGTCCTTGCCCAACGCAATCACGCGCTCGGGCGATCCGTTGTAAACTTTGGGATCGGCCAGCTGCGCCTCGATTTTCTCGATTTCCCCGTTCAAACGGGCCATTCTGGTTTCCGCATCCTTAATGGAGGCCTTGAGCGGCGCCAGTTCGGCCCGCCGGGCCGCCGCCTCCTGCTTGGAAAGCTTGCGCGCGCCGGTGCCGCCACCGCTGCCCTTGCCATCCTTGCTCGACGTGATGCTGCGCTGGTAGCTGTCGAGATCCTCGTCCAGTTCGCGGATCGTGCCGCCCTCGGCGATCCACAGCGTGTCGCAGGTCGCTTCGATCAGGTGCCGGTCGTGGCTGATGATCAGTACCGCGCCCTCATATTCGTTGAGGGCGTGAACCAGCGCGTCGCGGCTATCGATGTCGAGATGGTTGGTCGGTTCGTCCAGGATCATCATCGAGGGGCCCGAAAAGGTGATGAGCCCCATCAGAAGCCGCGCCCGCTCGCCGCCGGAGAGGTTCTTCGCCTTGGTGTCCATGCGGCTGGTGGTCAGCCCCATCTGGGCCAGCCGGCTCCGGCGCTTGGCCTCGTTGTCCATCGGCATCAGCGAGGCGACGTGTTCCAGCGGCGTCTGCTCGGGCACCAGCTTGTCCATCTGGTGCTGGGCGAAATGGGCAATGTCGAGCTTCTTGTTGATCCGCATCGTGCCATCGATGGCCGGAATGTCGCCGGCCAGCAGTTTGGCGAAAGTCGATTTGCCATTGCCGTTGACGCCGATCAGCGCAATGCGGGCATCGGGGTCGATGCGCTGGGTGACATGGCGCAGGATGACCTTGTCGCCATAGCCGGTGGAAACACCGTCCAGCGTGATCATCGGCGTCGGCAGCTCGACCTTGGGCTGCTGGAAGCGGAACGGGGCGGAATGCTCGTCGAACATGGCCGCGGGCGGGCGAAGCTTTTCGATCATCTTCACGCGCGCCTGCGCCTGCTTGGCCTTGCTGGCCTTGGCCTTGAAGCGGTCCACGAACTTCTGCAGATGCGCGATCTGGTCCAGCGTCTTTTCGCGGCTCTTGTTGTTGAGCTCCATCTGCATCCGGCGGGTTTCTTCAAACGTGTCGTAATTGCCCTTGTAAAAGGTCAGCTTGCGATGCTCGAGATGCACGATGGAATTGACCGCCTTGTTGAGCAGGTCGCGATCATGGCTGATGAGAAAGACCGTATAGGGGTAGGTGGCCAGGTACTTTTCCAGCCACAGCGTGCCTTCGAGGTCGAGATAGTTGGTCGGCTCGTCCAGCAGCAGCAGGTCCGGCTGGCTGAACAGCACCGCCGCCAGCGCCACGCGCATCCGCCAGCCACCGGACAATTCGCGCGTCGGCCCGTTCTGCCGGTCCTGCTCGAAGCCGAGCCCCTTGAGGATCGCCGAGGCCCGCGCTTCGGCGGTGTGGGCATCGATATCGGCCAGGCGCGTATAGATTTCCCCGATCCGGTCCGGATCGGTCGCCGTCTCTGCCTCGGCCATCAGCGCCGTACGTTCCTTGTCGGCGGCCAGAACCACGTCGAGCACGGACTCATCCCCGGCCGGGGCTTCCTGCGCCACGGCCCCGATCCGCGCCTTGCGGTTGACGTCCGTCGAGCCTGCGTCCGCAGCCAGATGCCCCTGGATCAGATGGAACAGCGTGGTCTTGCCAGTGCCGTTCTTGCCGACGAAGCCGGCCTTGGTGCCATCGGGCAGCGTCAGGTTGGCGTCTTCGAGCAGCACGCGGCCCTGGATGCGATAGGTGAGGTTATTGATGGTCAACATGGCGAAAGGCACGATCCGGAAATGGCGTGTCGGCAGGCGAAAGCGCTGGCAGGCAGCGGAGCCGCGACATCTGGTGCTGGCTGGATACGGTTATCCCGCGGCTTAGGCAACCGCCGGACACGCTATCGCCGAATTTGCCGCGCATCCAAGTGATGGGGCGGGTGTTTTGAACGCAAAACCATTTCGACAGGAAAACCCATGTCTGCCAATCGCATCGCCGCCATCGCACTTGCAGCAACGGCCCTGGCCCTGCCGGCTCTGGCCCAGGACAAGTCCCCCGAAAAATCCAAGGACGCACCCGCGCCGGCAGAGACAATGCCCCTGCGGGACCTCGACGCCACCCGCATCAATCCCAATCAGATCACCATCGAATTCGAATATGACGGCGGCGCCTGCGAGGAGGTTGGTCCCGCAGAAGTCGGTGAACTGGTCGATGGCACGCTGGCCGTGACCTTCCCGACCATTTCCACCGCCGAAGTCTGCACCATGCAGGTGGTGGAAATCGAAGTCGAACAGACCATCCAGGCCGAGCACATCATCTCGCTCATCGACGTAACCCTCACTCGCCCCGACGGCTCGGTTCTGGCCACCGGATCAACCGACGTCGACGCGGACTGATCACAGCAGTCCCCAAACGCGCCCGGATGACACAACAAGCACCGGACTCTACCTCCCCCTCGATGGGGGAGGTAGCGCAGCTTGGCCAACGGCCTAGCAAAGCTAGGTGGGGGTGCTCTGAGGGGCGCCCACCCGCACCAGCAACATACAACCCCTGCCAAAGCCCCGTCTTGCGCGCGACACAAGCTCCCGCTAAAAGGCGCCACCTTTCCCAAGAAAAACTAGGACTGACCGCCATGGCGATCGAACGCACCTTCTCCATCATCAAGCCCGATGCCGTCCGCCGCAACCTGATCGGCAAGATCGTCGCCAAGTTCGAAGAGAACGGCCTGCGCCCGATCGCGATGAAGAAGATCCACATGACCCGCGCCCAGGCCGAAGGCTTCTACGCGGTTCACAAGGAACGCCCCTTCTTCGGCGAACTGGTCGAGCAGATGATTGCTTCCCCGGTTGTCGTGCAGGTCCTCGAAGGCGAAGGCGCGATCCTCAAGAACCGTGAGATCATGGGCGCCACCAATCCGGCCAACGCCGCCGAAGGCACCATCCGCAAGGAATTCGCCCTGTCCGTCGGTGAAAACTCGGTCCACGGCTCCGACGCCCCGGAAACCGCCGCCCAGGAAATCAAGTTCTTCTTCGGCGATGATGAACTGGTTGGGTGAGACCCGACGGCTGGTTCTGACCAGCCGGCAAATCGCTCCGGTGGAGCGATTTGAGGGTCGAACGCCCTGAGCCCTGCGAAGGGCTGGGGCGATCTTTCCTCCAGCACCAAATCCCAGGCCGCCCGCC
Source organism: Devosia sp. (assembly GCF_025809055.1). Taxonomy (NCBI): domain Bacteria; kingdom Pseudomonadati; phylum Pseudomonadota; class Alphaproteobacteria; order Hyphomicrobiales; family Devosiaceae; genus Devosia; species Devosia sp. The sequence continues at coordinate 238,426 of NZ_CP075529.1, forward strand.
GGGCGGCCTTTTTGCTTGCTTGCGCAACAAATGTCATAGTCACCCACACCGAGCGGAAATGCGCATTTCGCGCAGCACCGAAAGCCCCTGATGTCCCTGCCCGAAACCATTTCCGCCCCCATCGCGCTCGCCCTTGCCGCAAAAGGCTATGACAGCCTGACGGCGGTCCAGTCCGCCGTGCTCGAAGCGGAAGCCGATGGTCGCGACCTGCTCGTCTCCGCCCAGACCGGTTCGGGCAAGACCGTCGCCTTCGGCATGGCCATTGCCCCCACGCTGCTCGGCGCCACCGATATGCCGCCGCCGCCCGGCGCGCCGCTGGCCCTTGTCATTGCCCCGACACGCGAGCTGGCCATGCAGGTTCGGCGCGAGCTTGACTGGCTCTATGAAAAGACAGGCGCCCAGACTGCGGCTGGCGTCGGCGGCATGGATCAGCGGACCGAGCGCCGGGCGCTCGAACGCGGCGCCCATATCGTCGTCGGCACCCCCGGCCGCCTGCGCGACCACATCACCCGCGGCGCCCTCGACATGTCCGAGTTGCGCGCCGTGGTGCTGGACGAGGCCGATGAAATGCTCGACCTGGGCTTTCGCGAAGACCTCGAATTCATCCTCGCCGCCGCGCCGGAAGATCGCCGTACCCTGCTGTTTTCGGCGACCGTGCCGCGCCCCATTGCTGAACTCGCCAAGACCTTCCAGCGCGATGCCCTGCGCATTTCGGCGACAAGCTCCAGCGAGCAGCATGCCGACATCGACTACAAGCTCATGGCCGTTCCCGCCGCCGAGCGCGAAAATGCCGTCATCAACACGCTGCTCTGGTACGAAAGCACCAATACCATCGTCTTCGCCTCCACTCGTGAGGCGGTGAAGCATCTGTCGGCCCGCCTCCACAATCGGGGTTTTGACGTCGTCACGCTGTCGGGCGAACTGACCCAGGCCGAACGCACCAATGCACTGCAATCCATGCGCGATGGCCGTGCCCGCATCTGCGTCGCCACCGACGTCGCTGCGCGCGGCATCGACCTGCCCAATCTCGATCTGGTCATCCATGCCGACCTGCCGATGAATGCCGAAACGCTCCTGCATCGCTCCGGCCGAACCGGCCGGGCAGGGCGCAAGGGTACCTGCGTCGTCATCGCGCCCGCTCATCGCAAGCGCGTCGCGCTCTCCATTCTCCGGACTGCAAAAGTCGAGGCCGAGACCATCGCGCCGCCCTCGGCTGAGGCCATCGACACGCGCTATCGCGAGTCCATTCTCACAAATTCGCTTTTGAGTGACCAAATCACCGAAGATGAGCAGGTCAGTGTTAGCAGTCTGCTAGCCAAATGGGCCCCGGAGGCACTGGCTGCTGCCTACCTGCGCCTGCAATTGGCGGCCCGCCCGATCCCCGAAGAGGTCACCGAACTGGCGCTCGACGACCAGCGGACGCCCCGCACCCGCGAGGCATTTGCCGGGGGGTCGTGGTTCAAGATCAATGTCGGCCGCAAGCAGCGCGCCGAGCCGCGCTGGCTCCTGCCGATCATCTGCAAGGCGGGCGGGGTCACCAAGCAAGCCATTGGTTCCATTCGTATTTTCGACACCGAAACGATTTTCGAGATCGCCGCCGACAAGGTGGATTCCTTCCTGCGTTCGGTCGGCAAGAACGGCACAGGCGAAAAGGGCGTTTATATAAACGGCGTCGATGGCCCCGGTGAACGCCCCGAGCGTCCTCAGTCCCGCCGCCGCCCGCCCGGCCCGCCGGAAAAATACGACCCGATGAAGCCGCGACCGGAAAAGGCCGACCGCAAGGAACGCTACGCAAAACCGAAGTCCGATGACTTCGAAAGCTTCATGGAAACGCCGCGTCCGCCGCGTGAGGCGAGGCCTGCGAAAGCCGCAAAGCCTTATGCGGCAAAGGAAAAACCCGTATCCAAGGACAAGGGCAAGCCGAAATGGTCAAAGCCCACGGCCGAGGGCGAACCACGCCCGCCCAAGAAAAAGCCGGCCAAGTCCAAGGATCACAAGAAGAAGCGCGCAGACGACTGAGGGGGAACTTATCCCCCTCGTAAACGCTCGCATTAGAGTGCGGGCCAAAAACGGATCAGGGCTCGTGGTGATCAGGCCGCAGCATCGGCTCCCGCGCCGGCTGGCGAAAGTGCCGCTATTTCCGCCGCGTATTTCTCCGCTGCCGCATCAATGCCGTCTGTCCAGCCGGCAAACCGCTTGAGTAGCGGCACGAAACTGGCGACGTCCTCCGCAGGCCATGCGTTGAGAAAATCACCCATGATCAGGTACTTATAGGCCCGCACCGCCTCCACCACAGCGCGGCCCTTGTCGGTTAGCTCGATGATCGTCCGCCGCGCGTCAGCCTGGCTGACGGCCCTGCGGGCAAAACCCAGTTCGACCATTTCGCTGACCAGCCTGCTCGCCCGGGACGGGTCGATGTTGAGCCGCTCGGCCACGCTGGCCACCATGGTTTCCCCTTCCACGGCGCCGAATTCCGGTGTCGGCCCTTCGATGGCCACCAGCACGTCAAGCTGCGCCAGATCGATGCCGATTTTCAGGTCGGTAAGAGCCTTGTGACCCAATTCGCGCTTCATGGCCCGCCGTCGCCATTGCTGCAACATGCCGTCGATATCCATGACGGCCTCGGCCGTTGCGGCATCGATACCAGCATTGCGCAGCAGCGCGTTCAGTTCGGTCTTGTCACTCAAAGGCATGGCAGCTCTCGCTGATTTGCATGAAACGAGCAATTACGTGCTATTGACATGTAATTGCCGAGGGCACATGTATGCCCGCACATGATTTTCCGCAAGGGCCGACGCCGCACGCCGACCCATTCGTGCCAAGGATTGCCCTAATGTCCCAAACCGTTCAACCGGCCGAAGAGCCGCAGGACCAGTCTGTTCGGCTGGTCATCGGCGCTGTCGCCGTCACTCTCCTGCTCGCCTCGCTGGGCCAGACCATCGTGTCCACGGCGCTGCCGTCCATCGTCGGACAGCTCGGCGGGCTCGATCACCTCACCTGGGTCGTGATCGCCTATCTGCTGAGCTCCACCGTTGTGGCACCGATCTACGGCAAGCTCGGTGATCTCTACGGTCGTAAGATCGTGCTGCAGGTGGCCATCGTCATCTTCCTCGGCGGCGCCGTGCTCTCGGCCATGGCAACATCCATGACCTTCCTGATCGTGGCGCGCGCCATCCAGGGCCTGGGCGGTGGTGGCCTCATGGTGGTAGCGATGACCGTTGTCGCCGACATCATCCCGCCCCGTCAGCGGGGCAGGGTGCAGGGCCTGTTCGGCGCGGTCTTCGGCGTCGCAACGGTGGTCGGCCCGCTGCTGGGTGGTTTCATCGTCGAACACCTGTCCTGGCAGTGGATTTTCCTCATCAACCTGCCGCTCGGCATCATCGCGCTCGCTGTCATCGCCGTGGCCCTCAGGCCCCGCGCCGACAGGGTGAAGCACGCGATCGACTATTCCGGCTTCGTATTGCTTTCGGGTGGCCTGACCGCATTCGTGCTGGCCACGTCCCTGGGCGGCAATACCTTTGCGTGGGCATCCGTCGAAATCATCGGATTGATCGTGGTCGCCCTGGTGTTTCTCGGCGCCTTCCTCTGGGTCGAGTCTCGCGCGCCAGAGCCGGTTCTGCCGCTAAACCTCTTTGCCAACAACACCTTTTCCGTCACCAGCGCCGTCGGTTTCCTGGTCGGCATGGCCATGTTCGGCTCCATCACCTTCCTGCCCATGTATCTGCAATTGGCCAAGGGCGTGTCGCCCACCGATTCAGCGCTGCAACTGGTGCCGATGATGGTTGGCCTGATTGGCGCTTCCATGCTGTCCGGCTTCCTCATGACCCGCACCGGCCGCTACAAGCTGTTGCCACAGGTTTCGACCTTCGTGCTGATCATCGGGCTGGCCCTGCTGGCCAATATGCAGCTCGATACGCCTTCCTGGCAGGTCGCCATCTACATGTTCCTGGTGGGCGCCGGCATTGGCCCGGTCAACAGCGTCAGCGTGACCGCCACGCAAAACGCCGTGTCGCGCGATCAGGTTGGCGTGGCCACAGCGGGCAATACCCTGTTTCGGCAGATCGGCGGCTCCATAGGCGTCTCGGCCTTCGGGGCGATCTTTTCGAGCGGTCTCGCAGCGCGGATGGGCGAACTGCTGCCGGCCGGCAGCAGTGGCGGTACCGGCAGTTTCAATGCCCAGATGGTCGCTGCGCTGCCCGAACCCACGCGCAGCCTGGTGCTCGAAGCCTTTGCCAGCGCGCTGCACCCGGTGTTTTATACTGCGGCCGGCGCGGCCCTGCTGGCCTTTGCGCTGACCTTCTTCCTCGAAGAGCGCCCGCTGTCCAACAGCCTCCGGCAGGAGCCGGAAGCCGAGATCGACGCCGAGGAAACCGCCGCCGCATCTGTCGTTGGCGCACCGGCAACTGCTATGCGTTGATCGGCCTGTTCGCCGAGGCCGCTACTTCTTCGCCTTCGGCTCGACCGGTGACGACTGGGTTACCGATGAGGCCAGTCCATCCAGCGTGCCGCCGCTGAGGCCGAGTTCCCCCATCAGGGCGTCGATCAGCGGCGCCTGGCTGCGATAGCGCAGGGCGGCGGCGACGGCCTGGTCGGCCAGTCCGCCATTTCCGGCAGCGCTTTCGCCGCTGCCGCCATTGGCACCGGCGCCGTTAAGCCCATCGACATGCAGGATCTTGATCCCGTCGATATTCTGCATCGGCTTGACGCTTTCGGCGATGATCTGCGGCAACGCCTCGATCAGGCGCATACGCACCTGCATCGCGATCTGCTCGGCGCTGAGGGTGTTGCTGGCTTCGTTGACGGACCGCTTGCCTTCCGCTTCCACCTTGTAGGTCGCGGCCAGAGCGTCGGCCTTGAGCTTTTCCGCCTCGGCCTCACCCGATGCGCGCAACCTGGCCTGCTGCGCTTCTGCCTCTGCTGCGATGCGCAGGGCTTCGGCGCGGTCGGCAGCAGCCTGCTTTTCGGCTTCAGCGGCCACGGTCACCGAAATCGCCTGCTGCTCGGCCGCCTTGCGCGCCTCGATGAGCTGAATGGCCTTTTCGCGCTCCGCTGCGGCGGTCTGGCGGGCCGTGTTGACCTCTTCGGCAGCCTTTGCCGCCACGGCGCGCGCCTCGTCGGCCGCTGCATCGGCCACCGACTTCTCCTTGCTCTTCACCGACACGGCGATGTCGCGCGCCTGCTCGGCCAGGGCGATCTGCTTGGCCTTGTCGACGGCGGCGGCCTCCACGGCCAGTGCGGTGGCGATTTCGCGTTCCTTGACGACCTGGCCGGAGGCGATGTCGGCCTCACGCACCTTCTGGTCGGCAACGATGCGCGCCTGTTGGGCCTCGCGGTCGCGGTCCGCCTGTTGCTGCGCGATCAGCGCCGCCTGCTCGGCCGTGCGGATCTGGATTTCCCGTTCCTGCTCCAGCCGCGCAAACTCCTTGTCGCGCGAAATCTGATACTTCTGCTGCTCGGCATCGAGGTTCTTGCGCTCGATCAGGACCTGGGTTTCCTGCTCGATATCGTTGCGTGTCTTGCGGCGTTCTTCGATCGCCTGCGTCAGCTTGGTCAGACCCTCGGCGTCAAAGGCATTGTCCGGGTTGAAGAATTCGCGATTGGTCTGGTCGAGGCCGGTCAGCGAGACCGATTCCAGTTCGAGACCATTCTTGAGAATGTCTTCGGATACGGCCGCCTGCACCTTCTGTACGAAGTTGACCCGCTGCTCATGCAGTTCTTCCATGGCCATTTCGGCAGCCACGGCACGCAGGGCGTCGACGAACTTGCCCTCGACCAGTTCCTTGAGGGCCGAAGGCTCCATGGTGCGCCGGCCCAGTGTCTGGGCGGCATTGGCGATGGATTCGACCGTTGGCTGCACCCGCACATAGAACTCGGCCTGCACATCGACGCGCATCCGGTCCTTGGTGATGAGGGCCTGCTCATTGGCGCGGCGGACTTCGAGCCGCAGCGTATTCATGTTCACCGGGATCTGTTCGTGCAGCACCGGAAAGACCAGCGCGCCGCCGTTCATGATCACCTTCTGCCCGCCAAAGCCGGTGCGCACGAAACTCACCTCCTTTGAGGAGCGGCGGTAGAGGCGGGCGAAGATCAGGCCGATGGCAAACAGCGCCACCACGATCACCACAATGATGATCAGGACGTCGTACAGGGACTGGAACATTGCGGCGGGCTCCTCTGCGGGCAATGGCGGCGGTGAAATCTCTTGAATGGGTTGATCGTCTATGGGGGCGATGGCCGGCGGATCGGGGTCGATCATCGCCGGGGTGGTTTCGGACGGGTTCTGCCCGCCCGGCGGTTCCTGTTCCCCTTCATCCGGGGGCGGGGTCTTGGTCTTGACCTTGGTGACCATCAGTCCGCCGGTTTCAGGCGGGTGATGGCCCTGTAGATGCTTCCCTTCTGGCGCACGATCACCACTTCCGAACCGGTTGGCAGGGTTTGCTCATGGTCGTCCGGTTCGACCAGCACGTAATGCGTATGGCCGTGAATATCGGTCAGCTTTGCTTCTGCCGGATGACCGGCGCTGGCGGAACCCCTGAATATGGTGGCCACCCGGCCAATGAAGGCCGAGGTGCTGACGGCGTCGCTTTCCTCGCGCGGCATGATGCGGGCCAGGCCGTGACCGATAAAATGGGTGGTATAGAGGGCGCCGATGGCGGCCGGAACGCTGGCAATCCAGGGCTGGAGTGCAAAGCCGAAGACATTGCGCAAGCTCTGCTGGCCAAAGAGGCCCAGAAGCCCGAAACTGGTGAGAAAAAGGATCAGAACCACAAGGGCAGGGAGCCTGCCGAACGATATCCAGCTGAGAAACTGGCTGAGCGGCGCCAACTCGATCTCAGGCGCGTCGACGTCCACATCGACGTCGAGGTCGGGCAGGCTGCTGTCGATGGCCGCGCTCGGATGCAGGCCCATCATCAGGCCGCCGAACTCAAGGATGGCGAGTGCGATCGTGATGCCGATTGCGGCCGTGAACGGCACCATTTCGGGCGTGAAAAAGTCCATCGTGTCCCTCCTACGATGGGCGCTCGGGCAGCTCGACCCCGATCGCTTCCTATATTGTTTTCCTGGTGTTGCCGGTCAAGCACGCATACCCGATTTCGTGCCAAGGCGACATATTGACTGACCCGGACTGCGCAAATTGTCCAGCCAATACAACAAGTTGACGCAATATCCAGAATCGCATGTCCAAGCCCTTGAATCGATCTGCCAAGAACTTGAATCGCCGTGTGAGGCTGGCCCAGGGCCAACCGCGCCAATTCTGGCGAAATTGTGAATGGCCAAATCAGACCGTTCCGGCAATATCTTGGATGTTAGCAGCCGATTTAGCGTCACCGGCCTTCATATGGAGACTTACGCGTGCCCTTGCGTTGGCAGGAAGTGGCTTTGCCGCTGTTCACGATCCTCGTGCTGATTACCCTCAAATACATTCCCATGACCGCCCATCTGCCCTTGTCCCGCGCCGCCGGCGTCGTGGCATTCGGCTATGCGGCTTTCCTGGCCCTGCGCCTGGTGCAGCCGGAGGATGGGGTCATGGTTGAAGGCGGTTGGGCCGAGCTGCGCCCCTCGCTGGTGGAATATTTCGCCTGCTATGGCGCTGCGGCGCTCGCGGCCGTCCTGCTGTTTGCCGTGATCGTCATGGGCAGCGTGGCGGACGCCACCCAGCTGATTGCCACCTATGTGGCCGTGCTGCTCCTGGCGCTTGGCTCGGTGGGCATCGGCATGGCGGGCCTGTTTACGCAGACGCGCTGGGACAACCGCCAGGTGCGCCACCGCTCGGCAACCGGGCGGGAAACGGTGCTGGATTGGGCCGATGTCCGGGCAGTGCGCCCCAACTGGCGCGGCGTGACCATTGCCGGCCCCACCGGCCGTATCACTTTTTCGCAGTTCCACGGCGGCGCCGCCCAGTTGGCCACCCACGCAGCCACCCGCGCCCGGCGCAATGCCGAAACCGCGACCAGGGCGTTTGCGGCCTGACTGACGCATTGCAGGATCGGGGCGTGTATCCATCACTCGCCCTGATCCAACCCATCACCACAATCCGTTTGCCCCCATGCCGCCGCTCATCTAGCCTCTCGGCATGAACGCCCCCACGCCCGCCCGCACCATCCGCTCCGTCTGCCCGCATGACTGTCCATCGGTCTGCGCGCTCGATGTCGACATTCTCGCCGATGGCACTGTCGGGCGCGTCCGCGGTGCCAAGGACGACCCCTATACCGCTGGCGTGATTTGCGAAAAGGTCGCCCGCTACGCCGAGCGCATCCACCATCCCGATCGGCTTCTTTACCCGATGCGCCGCATCGGTCCCAAGGGCGCAGGGCAGTGGCAGCGCATATCCTGGGATGACGCGCTCGACGAGATTGCGACGCGCTTTCTGGCCGTTGAAGCAGAGCAGGGGCCCGAAGCTGTCTGGCCCTATTTCTATGCCGGCACCATGGGCCATGTGCATCGCGACGGCATCGAGCGCCTGCGGGCCGTCCGGGGCTATTCGCACCAGTATGACACGATCTGCGTAGGGCTCTCCTGGCCCGGCTATATCGCCGGAACCGGCTATCTTGGCGGCGTCAATCCCGAACAGATGGCCGAGGCCGATTGCGTGGTTATCTGGGGCACAAACGCCGTGCATACCCAGGTCAATGTGATGACCCACGCCATGCGCGCCCGCAAAACGCGTGGCGCCAAGGTGGTTGTCATCGACATTTACCGCAATGCCACTATGGAACAGGCCGATATGGGGCTCGTGCTCCGGCCCGGTACCGATGGCGCCCTTGCCGTCGCCGTCATGCATGTGCTCCTGCGGGATGGATTGGCGGACCGGGACTACATGGCCCGGTTCACCGACTTCGGACCTGAATTCGAGGCCCACCTGCAGTCCCGCACCCCGCAATGGGCCGCCGGTATCACCGGCCTCACCGTCGCGGAAATCGAAGCCTTCGCCCATCTGGTCGGTAAGACTGCACGCACCTTTTTCCGCCTCGGATACGGCTTTTCCCGCCAGCGCAACGGCGCCACGGCCGTTCACGCGGCCCTGTGCATCCCGGCCATGACGGGGGCCTGGCAGCACCGGGGTGGCGGCGCTTTCCACTCCAATTCAGGCACCTGGGCCCTGGACAAGTCGCGGCTTGAGGGGACGCATCTGCAAAAGGGCACGCCGCGGGTGCTCGACATGTCCGAGATCGGCCCCATTCTGACCGGCGACGCCAAGGCCCTGCAGGGCGGGGCCCCGGTTCGTGCCATGATCGTGCAGAATACCAATCCCGCCGTTGTTGCCCCGGACCAGTCCAGGGTGCGCCAGGGGCTGATGCGTGATGATCTGTTCCTCGTCGTCCACGAGCAGTTCATGACCGAAACGGCGGAGCTTGCCGACATTGTCCTGCCCGCCACCATGTTCCTCGAGCACAACGACTATTACACCCGCGGCGGCCATACCCGCGTCCTATACGGTCCGCAGGTGATCGATGCGCCGGGTGAAGCTCGCTCGAACCACGACGTCATCAACGCCATCGCCTTGCGTCTGGGCAGCGACGATCCGAGCTTCCACACCAGTGACCGGGATGTCGTCGCCGACACCTTTGCCCGCTCGAACTATCCGCCGCTCGCCGTGGTGGAAGAAACCGGCTTTGTTGACCGGGAACGGCCCGATGAGGCCGCCCGCTTTGCCACCGGCTTCGGCTGGCCCGATGGGCGCTTCCGTTTCGCGCCGGATTGGCAGGCTGTTGCTGATAAGAAGGGCTATCGCTGGAGTTGCGATCCGGCCGATATGCCGCGCTTCGCCGATCATTGGGCGGTCAATGAGGCGATCAATGCCGAACACCCGTTCAAACTGGCGACCAGCCCGGCGCGCGCCTTTCTCAACTCGTCTTTCAATCAGACTGCCGGGAGCCTGAAGCGCGAGGGTGAACCTTCCGTCTTCATTCACCCCGAAGACGCTGTCCGCCTCGGCATTGTCGAAGGCGATATGGTGCTTGTTGGCAATCGCCGCGGACAGGTGCCGCTCATGGCCCGCTTGCATACGGGCCTGTGCACCCGCGTGCTCATCGCCGAGGGGCTGCACCGCAACAAGGCACATCGCGGCGGGCAGGGCATCAACATGCTCACCAGCGCCACCCCGGCTCCCCCCTTCGGCGGCGCCGCCTTCCACGACGCGGCAGTGTGGATCAGAAAGGCTTGAGGAAGTGCGGTAGCCCACAAGCAGGCGTTCTTCTCAGGCGCTGGCGCCACAATTATCGCGATGTCATCCCCGCGAAAGCGGGGACCTCCGTTTTCTGAACAGAGGTTCCCGCTTTCGCGGGAATGACCCATAGCAGGTGAGGGGGCCTGTTCGATCCTCCCAAGTTTTAGGTAGCCCAACCAGGGCCTGGCGTCGCTCGGGAGAGGGTTTTGCTAGCCTGGGACCTGCCGCCTCCAGCTACGCATACGCGGTCCAGAAAAAATACCCTGTCATGCCAATGCCATAGACGATCACCCCGATGCGGATCCATTGCGTCGGAATATACTGCGCCAGACGGGCAGCCGCGTATCCGCCGATCGTCACCCCCACAAGCGCGATCGAGCCGTGATACCAGTCGATTGAGCCGCTGATGGCGAAGCGCACGACGGCCACCAGGGCGACCACCGTCGAAACATAGAGTTTCAGCCCGTTCATGGCGTGGATATCGGTCATGCCGGCCATGGCCAGAAAGGCCAGCAACAGAATGCCGAGGCCGGCATTGAAGAAACCACCATAGACACAGACGGCCGCCAGCAGCGCCAGCAACAAGACTGTGCCCAATGTCTTCATGCCGCGCCGCTCACCCGTGCGGGCGCGTAGCGCAGCATTGATGCGATTGCCAAACACGAAGAGGGCCACGGCAAAACCCATCAGCCAGGGCACCGCCTTGGAAAACACCTCATCGGAGACCACCAGCAGCAATTCAGCGCCGACATAGCCGAACACCACGGAAATGATCCCATAGAGCACCAGCCGGTCCTTGTAGCCGGCCATGGCCTTCCAGTAGCCCAGGGCGCCGCTGGCATAGCCCGGCAGGGCCGCATAGGTATTGGAGGCATTGGCGAGGATCGGCGGTACGCCCGAAAACAGCAGCGCCGGAAAGACGATGAACGAGCCGCCACCCGCCAGCGAATTCAGGGCACCACCCAGGATGCCGGCCACAAACAGCAGGAATTCGGTCATCTGCCTCCCCCTTTGGTCACGCCTCTCCTAGCCGTTTCGCGCCGCTGCGCCTAACGCATTTGCCTGATCGGCTCATCACCGTGATTGATCGGCCCCTGACTTGGCCCCTTGACTTGGCCAACCGGCGGGCGCATTTAGCGCTTCGGTTGCTGGCGCCTGCCGCTCGCGGATCGTCTGATCCATGGTGAAGCCCAGCCTCGAAATGATCCCTTTGGTTGTTTTCTCCCAGGGCGCATCATGGCAAAGCGGGCACCCATGGTTAATGTCGCCTCCTTCTTGGAGAGACCAAAGATGTCTTTTTCCCTCGATACCCCCTCCGCCCAGACTCTGAAGTCCGAGGCCAAATCCCTGCGTGAAGAACGCGCCCGTCAGGGCGAGACACTGACGCATGGCGCCGCTCTCGAAGCCGTTGCCCGCGCCCATGGCTACCGCGATTGGAACACGGCCCGCGCAGCGTTGCCGGAAAGGGTGGCCGTGCCCTTCCAGGTCGGCATGCGCGTCAAGGGTTTCTATCTCGAGCAGCCGTTTCGTGGCCTGCTGATCGGGGTGCAACTGTCGGGCAATCGGCAGTATTTTACCGTCACCATCCAGTTCGACGAACCGGTCAATGTGACGCCGACCTTCATGTTTGCCGCCCATCGTCACCGCGTAACCGCGACGGTCGATATACGCGGCATCTCGCCGGACCTGCGCGGCAATGGCGCGCCGGTCATGCAGCTCCTGCGGGACTGATCAACTCCCCGAAGCGGCCGCCGCCGCTTCGGCCTCGAACCGCAATTGCAGTTCTTCGGCCGGCACCCGTGTCCAGTCCTCGCCCCGGCAGATCGTATTGAACAGCACGCAGCCATTCAGCCGCACGGTGTCCGGCCCCACCATTTCGAGATAGCCCGAATAGGTATTGCCGTCCTCCGGATTGTAGATCTCGCCGTCAAAAATGTTCGGCTTGTCGGCAGGGCGCAGGGTCAGGATCTGTAGGCCCAGCATGGGCCTGTTGCGCAGGTTCGGATCCTTGTTGCGCTGGTCGGTGAATTCTTCCACGGCCATGCTAGAGGCAGCAGCGGCCTCTTCCGGGCTCAGGTTCTCGGTCGGCACCACGATACGGGTCAGATGCCCACAGTATCCTTCCGGGCAAGGATAGATGGTTACTTCCGATTCCAGCACGGTGCGCCAGACGCCTTCGATCGCGCTCTGGGCCTGTGCCGAAGGGGCCCAGCCCATTGTCGCGACAAGTCCGGCAAGGCCGGCCCATCCCCATGCTTTTCCCATTCCATGCTCCTGCAACTGCGCTGCGGACCGGCATTGAAGGTGGAATCGAGTGGCCGCCGCCGAAGGCTATGCGCCCGGCAACGATTGCACCAGCCCCCGCCGGCGGATCGCCGCTGTCCACGCGTTGCCCGCCCCACTGGGGAAATTGCCCCCTCCGGCGACAAACCCCTTGCCTTGTGCCAAGGTTATCCCGTATCAGCCTCGTGCCGGAGAGGTGGCCGAGTGGTCGAAGGCACACCCCTGCTAAGGGTGCAGATCGGGAACGGTCTCGAGGGTTCGAATCCCTTCCTCTCCGCCACTCCATCCCGATGCGCTTTATTCGAAAGCCTGTGTAGGACGAACCGTGGTCGCGGCCGCGCCCGGTGGGCAAGGCTTCCCATTTCGGTCACCGCAACCGGTCAGCCGGTGCCCAAAGCGCAGCCGGGCTTCCGCCTCTTCTTCGCAGATGGTCGCGGTGCCTCAACGGCCGCTCAGGTTCCGACGTCAATCTGGAGCATCAACCACGACCCCGCCCGGGGTGAAGTTGAAGACTTCCAGGCGCATTTCCTCTTCTCCGGGCTTGCTGGCGAGCATTGAAAGGCTGGCCGGCCCTACGGGGATGATGCGCTTGGGTGGAAGACCAAGCAGTGACTGCAGCAAGGCCCGGATGACGCCACCATGGCAGACAACGAGCAGCCGTTCGGAGCTCTCGAAGGCAGTCCGTGTGACGGATACGGTGCGCGCCACGAATTCATCCCAACTTTCGCCGCCCGGGGGCGCGTAAGTGCCAGCGCGCCAGTCGCGATAGGCCTGCGGCTGCTCGGCAGTCAGCTGGCTGATCTCCAGACCCGTCCAGTCGCCAACATTGACCTCACGAAGCGCTGGCTCGTCTTGAGCACTGGAGAAGCCCAGCAGTTCAGCCGTGCGTCTGGCGCGTTTGAGGTCCGAGCAAATTACCCGGTCTGGCCCGAGCTGCGCGAGGGTCGGCTTGAGAGCCAGAGCCTGCTGCTCACCCCGAGCGGACAAATCTATGTCCGCCTGGCCCTGCAGACGGCGGGAGGCATTCCATTCGCTTTCGCCGTGGCGAACAAGCAGCAGACGCCTCATGGCAGCACCTCGCCATCGGCGCCAAAAAGGGCGGCCGGTGTTTCCGGCAGCACCATATGGACCGTGTCGCCGACAGTGAACGATGGGGCGGCGTCAACAACGGCAGTCAGGCGGAGGGCGCCCTTGATGCCTGTCAGCATGGCGCGGCCCGCGACCGGGCTGGCTTCGGCAAAGTCGAACGCCATGCTTCCCGGAACAGGTGTGGCGCTGACCGAAACGTCCTCCGGCCGATACATGGCCAAGGCATTTGGCGGCAAGCCGTCCCCACGCTCGGGCGGCAGCAGGTCGACCGGCACGAGATTGGCCGGCGGTGTGCCGACAAAGGTTGCCACGAAGGCGGTGGAGGGGCTCCGGACCAACTCCTCGGGCGTTCCAAACTGCTCGACCCGACCGTTGTTGAGCACGGCCACATGAGTGGCCATGGTCATGGCTTCCACCTGGTCGTGGGTGACATAGACCGAGGTGGCGCCGGTCGCGCGGTGGACCCGGAGCAGTTCGGTACGCATCTCCACGCGTAGCTTGGCATCGAGATTAGACAGCGGTTCGTCAAACAGGAGGATGGAGGGGCGCGGCGCGATCATGCGGGCAATGGCGACCCGCTGCTGCTGGCCGCCCGAGATTTCGTTGGGATAGCGGGTCGCCAATGCCTCGATGCCCAACATGCGCAGCACTTCGGTGACCCGGGCCTGCCGCTCTGGCTTGGCCAAGCCTGCCACTTTGAGCGGCCAGTCGACATTTCCGGCCACGGTCATGTGCGGCCAGAGCGCGTAGGACTGGAATACGAGCCCGGTATCGCGCTGGGCCGGATCGATGGTCCAACCCTTGTTTCCGTCGGATACGACCTTGTCACCGAAGGACACGGTGCCGCCGCTGGGCTGCTCAAGCCCGGCCAGCATGCGCAGCATGGTCGACTTGCCGCAGCCGGAGGGGCCGACGAGGACAAGGAAGGCGCCCTGCGGCACTTCGAAGGAGATGTCATCGACTGCGTTGTGCAGGCCGAAGGTTTTGACGAGATTTTGGATGCGGATCATGGGCGCAACTTACGATTTGAGCCAGGGCTGCGATTTGGCCTGCAACTGATTTGCAAGCAGGGTCGCAGCGATCGAGATCACGAGGATCACGACGGTTATGGCATTGGCGAATTGGGTGAATCCTTCCGAGGCGTAGCGGTAGGCAAGGACCGAAAGCACCGGCATGGTGGGGGTGAACAACAGCACGACGAGCGAGAGGTCGCGCATGATTTTGACGAAGACGATCAGCCCGCCTGCCGCGAGCCCCCGGCTGGCCAGCGGCACGGTGATGGCGGTGAGACGGCGCAGGAAGCCCGCGCCGGTCATGCGGGCACTCTCGTCGAGATCGCCCGAGACCTGCTGGATGACGGCGCGGCCGGTCTGCACCGAGAAGGGCAGGAGATAGGCCGTGCCGGCAATCAGCAGCAGCGCAAAGGTGCCGTAGAGGGCCGGGAATGGACCGATGGGCGCGCCGAACAGGGCAATATAGGCGGCGCCGAAAGCGATCCCGGGCACAAGAAGCGGAAGAAAGCTCACCTGGTTGATAATGCCGCCCAGCGGACCCTTGCCGTCCCGCGCCAGCACCAGGGCGACGATCAGACCGATCGCCGTCGTTGTGATGGCGACCGCGACACCCAGACTCATGGTGAGGCCAGTCGCCGAGACAATGAACGGGTTGGAGAAGATGCCAGCCTGCCCCTGTGCGATGGACGGGTCGGATGCACCGGTCCAGTAGTGAAGGGTCCAGTTGGAGAACAGTGCTGAGGACGAGGGTGCCAGCGAGGAGGCGATCAGGATCCCAACCGGCACGACGGTGGTCAGAATACAAATCAGCGCGGCCAGTGAGAACAGTGGCAGTCGGCCGGAGCCAAGGGTGAAGCGCTTGGCGCGGCCGCCTTTGCCAGTGATCGTGGCATAGGAGCGGCGACCAGAAATCACCTTATTGCCCAACCACAGGAACAGGGCCGAGACAAGGATCAGCAGGATGGCAATGACATAACCACGCGCCGTCTGCCCGACCTCGATTAGGCCATAGAGGCGCGTGGCCATCGTCTGCATGCGGACCGGCAGGCCGAGCAAGGCAGGGGCGGCGAAGTTGGAGACCGCACCGGCAAAGGTCAGCGAGGCACCGGCAACCACGGCGGGCAAGGCCACGGGCAGGACAATGCCCATCAGGATGCGCCCGCGCTTCGCGCCGGCCATCTGGGCGGCTTCAACGAGATCGGAATTGACGGTCGCGAGGGCGGCCGCAATGACAGTGAATGCGAGCGAATAATAGTGCGCGATCAGAACGATCAGGGTCGGCACCATGCCCCAGGACAGCCAGTCGGGAATGGTGAGGCCGAGACCTTCAAGAAAGCCGGATTGTCCGCCAACGCGTGAATTCCTGAACAGAGATCCCCATGCGAGCGAGGTGGCGAAGCTGGGGATCATGAAGGGCAGGGTGGCCATCAGTCCGATCGTGCGACGGAACGGAACATCGGTCATCACCACCAGCCAGGCGAGGAACCCACCGATCAGCACGCAGCCGCAGGCGACCCCCACGCCCAGGATGAGCGTATTGCCCAAGGGTACCCAGAGCAAATTGCGCGCGAGGCGGCCGGAAGTGACATCGCTCCAGGCCTCGATGGCATCCGGCGAGAGCGTTTCGAAAAGGATGCGCAGCAGCGGCGCGACGATGAGCACACCCAGTATGGCCAGGACGGCCAGCTTGAGCACCAGCCGGCCATCAAGGCGAAGGGGCCGCGCCGCAGCGCGCGAAGAAACAGTAGGCATTGGAATGAACCGCCGAACGTGGCTCCCGGCCGTGCCGGGAGCCGTTGCAGGGACTATTGCAGACTACTGCAGGGAGAGGACCAGGTCGCCCACTTCCTGGCGCAGGTTGGAGGTCGCGACCGGGTCAATCGACCAGGCGCTGAAATCTTCCAGCGGCACGGCATCGGGATGGCTGACAATGTCGCTGCGGGTGGCGTAGTCGCCCGCCACGTAGAACGGCTTGAAGCCTTCGCCACCGGTCTCGCTGTCGTCGCCCATCAGGAAGTCGATGACGAGACGCGCCGCTGCAGGATGGGTCGCGGTGGACGAGATGCCCAGTACCGCCGGGAAGATGATGCCATTTGACGGGGTTACGTCATTGGCCACCTGCAGCGCCCAGCCTTCGTCTTCATTGTCGCGGCGATCGGAATAGGAGGTGAAGCCGACCGGCGGATTGTCCTGGCCGAGCGCGCCGACCGCGGCGTTGACGTCATCGGTCGAGGATACAAGGATCAGGTCGTTTTCAAACAGGTCGACAATGAACTGCTGGCCGGCATTTTCGACGCCGTCATCGAGGGCGATGGGCGAGCCGAACTGAGCCTCATAGGCGCTGGCCATTTCATCCGAGCGCAGCACGATTTCGGTCATCAGGTCGAGATAGTCTCCGCGCTGCAGCGGATCCACCATGATGACGCGGCCGGTCCAGTCGGGCGTGGTGAGTTCCCATAGATTGCTGACTGGCGCGCCGTCGGGATTGGCTTCCTCATTGTACATCAGCACCTTGGTCGACAGGCGCTGGGCGAGGAGCGGCTCGCGCTCCTTGGTATCGAGCAACGGCACGACACGTGGCGGCACATAGGGCGTGACAAGGCCGGGGCCGAGCAGTTCAGCAAAAACCACCGGGGCATCCGAAATATACACCACGTCGGCGCTGGCGATCCCGGCAGCCGCTTCGGCCTTGAGGCGGGTGATCTGTTCGGTCGAGCTCATGTCGTGGCTGACCATGTCGATTCCAGGATAGGCGGCTTCGAATGCGGCCTCGACTGCGGCGATGCGGCTGGTAAAGGCATAAACCGTGACTGTGCCTTCTGCCTGCGCAAGCGGCAGCAAGTCTTCGGCGCTCATCGCGTCGAGTGCGGGATCATATGACTGCGCCAGTGCCGGGGTCGCCAATGCGACGAAAGCCGTGGAAAGCAGAAGCAGTTTCTTGTCCATTTTTTCCTCCTCAGGATGGTGCCCCATGCACCCATTTGACGCAAATCCACTTGCACAACTAATATAACATGCATGTGAACTTGCAGGATTTAGGCGTGCAAGATCCTCTTCTCGCGCTGCCCCTAGTCGAAAGCGTCGATCAGTTGCCCCAGTGTTTCGAGGCGTTCAAGTGAAGCGGTCGTATTCTCGTTGACCATCGCCAGCACAAGGCCATTGCAGATCGCCATGGGCACGGTGAGTGTCTGGAACGCATCTTTCGATCCAGCGCGCGGCGCGAACAGAAGATGGTCGGCGGCCGGCACCAGTGACGGCCCGACGCTGCCGGAAACCATGACAGATTTGGCGCCGAGTGCGCGCGCATGATTGAGCAGAGCCGCCAGATGCCGGGGCTGCCGCCGGAAGGCAAAGGCGATTATGGCATCGTCGCTGGTCATGCCAACGATCTGCTCAGCGATGTCGCGTCCTTCGCCGTGCAGCATGACGGTATTGAGACCCATGCGGCGCAGGCGACGGTCGACCAGCACCGCGAGCGCGGCGGCATTGCCGCGCGCAAACACAAATATCCGGCGCGCTTTGTACAGGTCGCGGGCCGCGCCCAGCAGGCGAGCGTCGTCGACATAGTGCTGCAAGTTTGCCAGCGCCTCGATTTCACGCGCGACCAGATCAGTCAGAAAGCCCGCCTCGGACGTCTGCTGCAGGGTATTGCGCACGCGTGTCGCCGGATCGGTGCGGACAATGAACTCGTCCTGGATTGCTGTGCGGAACCCGGCAAAGTTGGGATAGCCAAGCTTCTTTGCGAGCCTGGACACCGTGGCCTCGTGTACGCCGATGCGCTGTGCCAGATTGTTCGCGGTCCCCAGCGCAATGTCGCGGGGGCTGGCGATCACCTGCTTGATCAGCAATTGTTCAGCAGGCGTCAGCGAATCGGCTGCGTCCTTGACGCGATCCAGCACAGACATCGGTTCCTCCAATGGAATGCCAACTTAAGGTTGTGCATGAAAAATTGCAACAACTAAATGATATGCAAGTTTTCTTGCGTTGCAGGCCTGTCAACCTGGCGCCCGGCATCGGGTAGGGCAGGCGAGTGCCGCGTGGGTGTCAGCCTGGCATTGAGCTGAGGTGGGACAATAGCTCGGCCACGTTGTGGGCATTGTATTTCTTGAGGAGGCGCGCCCGGTAACTCTCCACCGTGCGTGGGGAAATATCGAGCGTGCGGGCGATTTCCTTTGATGTGCGGCCTTCGCCCAGATGCATGACGATCTGCCGTTCGCGGCCTGACAGATTGAGCACATTGCGGGTTTCCGACAGGTCGGCAAAGCTCCAGACCGCACGGCGCAGCGGATCGTCGTCGCGGGTCAGTGAATGGCCACGCACCCGGCACCAGAAAAGGGTGCCATTCTTGCGAGCCATGATGCGCTCGTCCGAGTAGCGATTGGTGCGTTTGAGGGGTTCCACTCCGACATCGCGGATACGCTCGAACTCTTCCATCGACGGATAGAGGATGGCGAAGGATTTCTCGATCAACTCATCCGGGCCATAGCCAAACATCGCGGCAAAGGCCGGATTGCAGCCTTTGATGACGCGGCTTTCGGTGACCACCAGGCCGATCGGCGCATTCTCGAAGGCCAGAAGGCCAAGCTCATGTGGATCGATCATGTGGTGTGTTTCTACGGTATTGTCCGTGGTCGAGGGGCTCAAGAATAATAGCCAGCAATTCGCTCCGCGCCAGTCAAAGCCGAAACCGGCACGCCGGGGCGAACCAGAGGAGAGGCATTTGGCGGGATGTGATTCCGCCCGGGTGTCACTGGGATTGCAGAGGGTTGGACCGGGCGCGAGGCGCCGGGAAAGACCCAAGTGGGAGGAAAGACATGAAGACCATTCTGGCCGCATTGGCCCTTTCGACGGCGCTGACAGGGGGTGCCCTGGCGCAGGATGCGGCGCGCATTGCGCTGCTGCACGGCCTGTCGGGTTCGCCGCTTGAAGCCTATTCCAAGCAGACCCATACGGGGTTCGAAATGGGGCTTGAATACGCGACCGGCGGCACGATGCAGGTCAAGGGCAAGCCCATTGAGCTGATCATCAAGGATACCCAGTTCAAACCCGATATTGCCCGGGCGCTCTTGGCGGAAGCCTATGGCGACGACGATGCGCTGATCGCAGTGGGCGACACGTCGTCTGGCGTGGCGCTCTCCATGTTGCCGGTTGCCGAGGAATATGAGCGCATCCTCCTGGTCGAGCCGGCCGTGGCCGATGGCCTCACGGGGGCGGACTCGAACCGCTACGTGTTCAAGACGTCACGCAATTCCTCCATGGACATGCAGGCGCAAGCCCTGGCGCTGGCGCCGGACGAAAATCTCTACGTCGCCACCCTGGCGCAGGATTATGCCTTTGGCCGCGATGGTGTGGCAGCTTTCAAGGCGGCGCTTGAGGGCACCGGGGCGAACCTGGTAGCGGAAGAATATGTGCCGCAACAGACAACGGACTTCACCGCCACGATCGAGCGGCTGTTCAATGCGCTCAAGGATCAGCCGGGCCGCAAGGTGATCATGATCTACGTGGCGGGCATCGACGCGATGACGCCGCTCGCCTCCGCCGACCCGGGGCGGTTTGAGATCGAGCTTTCGACCGGTGGCAATATCCTGCCGGCCTTGGCGGCCTACAAGCAGGTGCCAGGCATGGAAGGGGCGATCTACTACTACTACGAAGCGCCCGACAACGAGGTGAATGACTGGCTGGTCGAGGAGCACATGGCGCGCTTTGGCACGCCGCCGGACTTCTTTACTGCCGGCGGCATGGCTTCGGCCATGGCGGTGGTCAAGGCGCTCGAAACCGCACCGGATTGGGAAACCGAGACGCTGATCGAGACCATGGAGGGCATGAGCTTCGAAACGCCCAAGGGCACCATGACCTTCCGGCCTGAAGATCATCAGGCGCTCCAGGACATGTATCACTTCAAGATCAAGGTCGAGGACGGCGTCGATTGGGCCATCCCCGAACTGGTCCGGGTAATCGCTGCCGACGAGATGGATATTCCGGTCGGCCGCAACAACCAGGAATAGACTGCGCCAAACGCAGCCTTGACGATGCGCCCGGCGGGGTTCCTCCTCCCCGCCGGACGTGTCCTTCACATGGGGATCCCGTGAACACTTCGCCTTCCATCCGCACTGAAAACCTGACCATCCGCTTTGGCGGGCATGCTGCGGTGAACAACGTCACCTGTGCCTTTCATCCGGGCGAACTCACCGTGATTGTCGGGCCCAACGGGGCAGGCAAGACCACGTGGTTCAATCTGGTTTCAGGGCAGTTGAGGCCGACTTCGGGCAGGATATTTCTCGGCGAGAAAGAGATATCCGCGCTGTCACCATCGGACCGGGCCAAGGCGGGGATCGGCCGGGCGTTTCAGCTGACCAATCTTTTCCCAAAGCTCACGGTTTTCGAGAATGTCCGGCTGGCTGTGCAGGCGCGTGCGCGGCAGGGGCATCGGATGTTTGCGCGAGCCGGATCGCTGAAGGGGCTGGCCGGCAAGGCCATGAACTATCTGGAACAAACCAATCTGGCAGCGCTTGCCGATCTGCCGGCCTCGGCGCTGCCGCACGGGGACCAGCGCAAGCTCGAAGTCGCGATGCTGCTTGCCATGGAGCCGGATATTTTCATGTTCGACGAGCCGACGGCAGGCATGTCGGTGGACGAGGCACCTGTAATTCTCGACCTCATCGCGCAAATCAAAAAGGACACCACGCGGACCGTGCTCCTGGTCGAGCACAAGATGGATGTGGTCCGCGCATTGGCCGACCGGATCGTGGTGCTGCACAATGGCGAACTGGTGGCCGATGGCGATCCGGGCGAGGTGATGGCGCTTGACCTGGTGCGCGACATTTACCTCGGCGTCGGCGCCGAGGAGGTGGCGTGATGGCCCCCATCCTCTCACTCAGCGGCGTTCACACCAATATCGCACAATATCAGATCCTGCATGGCGTCAGCCTCGACGTGCCCGAAGGAGGCGTGCATGTGATCCTCGGGCGCAATGGTGCAGGCAAGACCACGACCCTGCGTACCATCATGGGCCTCTGGAAGGCGCGGCAGGGCGAAATCCAGTTTCGCGGCACCGATATTACCCGTCTTGCCACGCCGGACATCGCGCGGTTGGGCATCGCCTTCGTGCCGGAAAATATGGGCATCTTCGGCGGTCTCACCGTCGAGGAGAACATGCGGCTGGCCTCCAATACCGGCAGTTTCGATGCAGACCGGCTCGAACGCATTTATTCCATTTTTCCGGCCATCAAGCAGTTCTGGCAAAAGCCGGCGCACGCCCTTTCGGGCGGACAGAAGCAGATGTTGGCCGTTTCGCGCGCCATTGTCGAAAAGCGCGACCTTATCCTGATCGACGAGCCGACAAAGGGCCTGGCGCCCTCGATCATCCGCAACATGATCGCGGCGTTTCGCGAGATCGCTGAGGAGACCACCATTCTGCTGGTCGAACAGAATTTCCACTTTGCCAGTGCGCTGGGGCAGAGCGTCGCGGTGATCGACGACGGTCGCATCGTCCATAGCGGATCGATGAGCGAACTCGTCAATGATCCGGCTTTGCAGAGCCGTTTCCTCAGCCTGTCGCTCGAAGCCCATTGAGGAGAGCATGACCGATACTTCGCTTCCATTTCGGGCCAGGGTTTCGGCCGGAATCGACCGCTTTGGCGGCGTTCTGCTGCTGCCCTTCGCCCTGGCAGGCATCGCCCTGCTTCTCATCGGCCAGCCCTCGACCTGGGCGACGCTGACCATTGCCGGGCTTGCCATGGGCATGATGATCTTCCTCATGGCCTCTGGCCTGTCGCTGATCTTCGGGCTCATGGATGTTCTGAATTTCGGTCATTCGGCCTTTGTCACTGCCGGCGCCTTCATCGGTGCGACCGTTTTGGGTTGGCTGGGCTTCTGGGTCACGGGGGGCAATCCGGCCCTCAATCTCACAGGCCTCCTATTGGCCATTGCGGCAGCGACGATCTTCGGGGGGCTGGCAGGCTGGTTCTTCGAGCGCGTGGTTATCAAGCCCGTCTATCAGGACCACCTGCGGCAAATCCTGATCACCGTCGGTGCGCTGATCGTCGCCGAGGAATTGATCCTGCTCATCTGGGGTGGGGCGCCCATTCCCGTGCCGCGTCCGGCGGTGCTGACGGGTTCAATCATCCTGGGCGGGGTTTCGGTCGAGATTTACCGCATCTTCGCCTTCGCACTGGGGCTGATCGTCTATATCGCCATGCATATCGTGCTCAACCGCACGCGATTGGGCCTTCTGATCCGGGCAGGCGTCGAGAACCGCGAAATGGTCGAGGCGCTGGGCTTTCGCATCGACCGCTTGTTCATCCTGGTCTTCATGGCCGGATCGGCACTGGCCGCCATGGGTGGGGCGATGTGGGCAGGATATCAGGGTCTGATCACCGCGGCCCTGGGATCGGAAATGATGATCCTGGTCTTCATCGTCGTCATCATTGGCGGCCTTGGTTCGATCCAGGGCTCGCTGTTAGGCGCAATCCTGGTTGGCCTCATGGCCAATTACGTGGCCTTCCTCGTTCCGAAAATGGCGCTGGCCTCCAACATGCTCCTGATGATGGCCATACTGCTCTGGCGGCCCTATGGGCTGTTGCCGGCAGTCAAGCGGTGAGGCGGCGATGACCATGGCACAAACCAATCCCGCACTGGCCTCGACCGATTTGCGCAAGGCAGCGCGAACAGGCCGTCCTGCCGCGCGCCTCGTTGTCTATGGGGTCGTCTTCCTCATCGGGTTGGCGCTGGCCTTCGCGCCCTTCCTGTTCCCCGATATCCGCAGCCAGGAAGTGGCGGCGCGCATCTGCGTCTTCATTGTGCTGGTTGCCAGCTACGATCTGCTCATCGGCTATACCGGCATCGTGTCCTTCGCCCATACCATGTTCTTCGGTCTGGGCGCCTATGGCACGGCCATTGCGCTCAAGACCATGGGGCCGGGTTTTGAGGCCATCCTGGTGGGTGGCGGGCTCGGGATTGTCGCCGCCCTCGTCCTGGCGCTGCTGATCGGGCTCCTTTCGCTGCGGGTCAAAGCCATATTCTTCGCCATGGTGACGCTGTCGGCCGCCTCGGTGATGATGGTTCTGGCCAGCCAACTCTCGGACTTTACCGGCGGTGAGGATGGCATCACCTATTCCATCCCGAAGCTCTTTTCGCCTGCCACCGAGTTGCTGACCGATGCTGATGGCAAGGCCCTGCGTGTGTTTGGCGTGGCTCTCAACGGCAAGCTGGCGCTCTACTATTTTGTCTTCATCTCAGCTCTGGTCCTGTTCCTCGCGATGATGCGCGTGGTTGCCTCTCCGCTAGGCTCAGTGTTGCAGGCCATCCGCGAGAATGAGATGCGTGCCGAGGCGATCGGCTATCGGGTGGTGTTCTACCGCACGACCATTTTCTGCATCGCCGCCGGGATTGCGGCCAGTGCCGGCATACTGCGCGCCGTATGGCTCAAATATACCGGGCCAGATGTCGTGCTCTCGTTCGATATCATGATCGACATCCTGCTCATGGTTGTGATCGGTGGCATGGGCACCATGCTTGGTGCCGTCATCGGCGTCGTCCTGATGACGCTGGCGCAATACTACCTCAAGGACCTCATGGCCCTGGGCGCCGAGGCGACCGCCAATATTCCGCTGGTACCCGACCTGCTCAATCCCGAACGCTGGCTGCTCTGGCTGGGTCTGGGGTTCATCCTGCTCGTTTATTTCTTCCCCTCGGGGATAGTCGGCACGCTTCTGGGCAAGGGAGGCCAGAAATGACCTCTCCGCGTTCCACCTTCATCACCGCCGCCGGCTTTGAAATGCACGTCACCGAATGGGGCGAGGTAACCAATCCCGCCCTGGTCATGTGGCACGGGCTGGCCCGCACCGGTCGCGACTTCGACGAGGCGGCGCGGGCATTGTCGTCCGATTATCTGGTGCTGTGCCCCGATACGCTGGGCCGGGGTCTCTCGGCCTGGGCCCAACGGGGCGCCGCCGACTACACCTTTGCCACCTATGGCGCCATGACCGAGGCCATGCTGGATCACTACGGGATCGAGCGGCTTCGCTGGGTGGGCACGTCTATGGGCGGGCTTCTTGGCATCACCCTCGCCGCCAGTCTCCTGCGTGACCGCATTACCCACCTGGTGATCAATGATGTTGGGCCCGACATCCCGCTCAACAGCGCCAAACGCATCGCGGACTATGTCGGCAACCCGCCGCTTTTCGATACGATGGGCGAATACGAGGTTTGGCTGAGGCGCACCTATGCGACCTTTGGCGACAATTCCGACGCCTTCTGGCGCCGTATGGTCGATACCTCCATGCGCCGCACTGATGCGGGCAAGGTGACGGTGCACTATGATCCGGCGATTGTGTCCACCATGGCGGAGAACAAGGCCGATCTCGATGTCTGGAATGCCTATGATGCGGTGGTTGCCCGGACCCTGCTCATTCGCGGCGAGAATTCCGATGTGCTGCCGCCCACCGTTGCCAGCGCCATGCGCATGCGTGGGCCATGTCCGCAACTGGTCACCGTGCCCGACTGCGGACATGCCCCAACGCTTTCCGATGAAAAACAGATCCAACTGCTGCGAACGTTCCTGCGGGGCTGAAGACGGCGGCAGAAGTTGGCTCCCCCACTCAGAGATTTACCAGACCGCTTAGCCGTCGGGAGTAGGCTGGTCTGTGGGGCGCCCGGCCATGGCCGGGCGCCCATGACGATTAGTGCGCGATCATTTCTTCGACGATCTCGTCGGCGCTGAGCGCGGACGGGTAGTAGGTCGGCCAGTTGGTCAATTCGTCCAGGAGGGCAGCGCGATCATTGCCCCAGTAGAGGTGATAGTGGCCTGCCTCCTGCGGTGCGATGGCGTGGTCGCTGAACTGAATGAACTTTGGAGCCGCCTCGTCACCCCCGGTCTTGGCAAAGATGAAGCGAACGCCGCGATTGCCCTTTTCGTAAGTCAGCACTTCATAGCCGTCATAGGCATATTGGGCCGCGGCAGGTTCACCTGTACCGAAGAAGGTGACGGTATCGCCTTCGATGGTGATCCGGTTGACGTCCGTCTTGTAGCCAACATCGTAATAGGCGGTGTACTCCTCGGCCGTCATCGTGCCAGCCTCGGCCTTGTGTTCCATCACCGGGGCGAGTGTGCCTTCGAGCAGCAGCGGATAGACCGACTGCCAATCACCCTCCCAGTCGGAAAGGGTCCGGTCCGCAATCTGGCTGTCCTCGAAGTAGCCCTGATAAACCTTGTCGTCGTGATCGTGGCCGTGCCCTGCGTGGTCATGGTCGTGATCTTCGCCATTGTCGTGATCCGCACCTGAGCCTCCAACGGCGACAAGGTTGAACGGCTTGCCCTCGACGGCGATCTCGCCGTCCTCGACAAAGCTCTCGGCATCGATGACATGCAGCTTTCCGGCCAGCGGGTCGCTGACATAGATGTGGTCGCCGGCGACGGCGACGCGCGGACGCGGATCGCTCCAGTGACCGTCCATGGAATAGGGCTCTGTCAGGGCGAGCGAGTTGGTGATCTCCCCGGCAATGACGTCAAGCTGGTGAAGCTGGCCATCTTCAGTGAACACATAGGCAAAGCGGGGCCGCACGGGGTCAACCACGAAGTGGACGCGGCGGGTCGGCAGGTCGACGAGGCGATAGGGTTCGTCGGCCTCCGGTTCAATGAGCGAAACCGTGTCCGCGTCCCAATTGCCTAGGAAATACTGCAGGCCCCGGCCACCGATAATGGTCGAAACGCGACCTTCGCCCAAGCCTTCCTGGAACGGCAGCAGTTCGGCGTGCGGCTGGCCGCCCACTTCGGAGATCACCAGAATGCCGCCCTCGCAGCCGCCGATGACGCCCAGATTGCCCGAGAAGGCTTCGCCGTGGAGGCCAACGCATTCGACCACGTCACCGACCGGATTGCCTTCGGCATCGACGATCTGCACGCCTGCGACTGAGCCATCACCCTCGGGGTTCCAGACGGAAACCACCGAATAGTCATGGTAAGGCACAACGACGCCATGATGCGGCGCATTGGCCTTGACCTCGGTGAACTCGGCGTGGCTTTCGAGCGCGTCCCTTTCGCTGAAGACGCGGGCGATGCCCTCGCCATCGAAGAAGGCGGCGAAATGGCCGTCATGTTCGACGAAATGCGAGGGGCTCTGGCCTTCGACCGCAAACCCGGGCAGACCCGGTTCGGACACCGAAATATCGGCATGGTCGCCGTGGTCATCGAGGCGGATGCCGCTCGAAATGGCGGTCACCGTGTTAGCGGCGCCCTGCACGGCATAGACAGTGGCGCCGCTCTCGCTGCGATAAAGGCTTGCCGGACCCGCGATGTCGAAGTGGGTCAGTTCCTCATTGGTGAGCGCGTCAAAGACATGCACGATCGGTTCGGCATGGTCGGAAACGAAGAGGCGCCAGGCGGTGACACCTTCCTCGGCCAGTGCGGTACCGCCGAGCCCTGCACTCAGCGCCAGGGCGGAAACACCCAAAGCCAGTTTTTTCATTGCTTTTCTCCAGTTGGATAGGGGGGACGACGCACCCCGCGCCGTCAGGGGACGCTCACCCGGCCGCAATGGCTTGGGTGATCGTGGAAACATTGCTGCGCATCATCTCGACATCGGTCGGCGCCGGGGCACCGGGCTCGGACAGCGCGTCTGAACAGCACGCGGCGCCCAAATCTGGCCCGCGCGAAACCCAAAACAAATGATATAACAGAACAGACTTGGGCCAGCTTTGGGCGCGATACATGGCAAAGTCCGGTCAAGCGGTGCTATGCGCCGCGCGCGGCGCGAGGGTGGAAATAACGTCGCCCGGCCCGCAAGGATCGAGATGGCATAGGCGGCGCCGGTCAGAGACTGTCTCGCTTGCAGCCTGCAAGGCGATCCAGAATCCGGCTCGAAAGTTGTGACGTTATTACATTACGTTTTGTCGCTGGCAAGACCGGAATTGATGTGAACAGCGCGTGGCTCTCGCGCCGAACCAACACCAGGTTTGAACCCTGCTGCTCGCTGCCGGGGTGCTTGTTCCGAGCTTCTTCGCCCCGGCGGCCGAAGTATGGGCAAGACCAGCCACTATCAAAAGTCGCTGGAAAGCTTGCTGCGGACGCCCAGGCCTGGCGGCCCTAGCCGTGGAGATATCGGCGCATGCAATAGAGCAGCGTTGCCCGCTCTTCGTTCTCGCGAATGTTGACGACGCGTCCGAAGAGAACCCGGTGGGTTGCCTCATCGACCGCATTGGTCAGTTCGCATTCGAAATTGACCGATGCATTGGCGAGCAGAGGAGCGCCGGTGAGGCCCGTTCCCCATTCGCCATGCGCGAAGCGGTCCGTGCTCGATATCTTGCCACCGAACACGTCTGAGATCTCTTCCTGGCCGGGCATCAGGGTGTTGACGCAGAAATGGCGGGCCCCGTCGAAGGCCGGGAATGAGGAACTCGACCGGTTGATGCAGACGAGCAGTGTCGCCGGGGAGTCGCTGACGCTGCAAACCGCCGAGGCGGTAAAGCCATAGCGCTTGCCATCCGAAAGCGTGGTGACGACACTCACGGCCGAGCCGAGCCGCGACATGCCATTGCGATAGGTGGCCTTGTCGACGATGTCGAAACGATGGTTCAGCATGGTCATGGCGGTCTCTCGAAAACTTGCAGGATGGACGAGGCCGAAGCCTTGCCACATCCAGCGATGGTAATTGGGCGCAGCAAGGCACCCGGCGGCCGCGGACGACCGTCGTTAGATTGCAGAAGGTGAAATCTAGTATTCCCCGCCGTGCCCATGGGGCAGGGCGGTGGGCATCATCCCATGAGTTCTTTGCGCACGATTGCCGCGCCGGCGCTCAGGGCATTGAGCTTGCCGGTGGCTACCTTGCGTGACAGCGGCGCCATGCCGCAATTGGTTGCCGGATAGAGATTGGCCGCATCGACGAACTGCAACGCTTTGCGCAGCGTATCGGCCACTTGTTCGGGCGTCTCGACGGTGTTGGTGGCCACATCGATGGCGCCGACCATGACCTTCTTGCCGCGAATGAGCTCGATCAGGTCCATGGGGACATGCGAGTTCTGGCATTCGAGCGAGACCATGCCGATGCTCGACTTCTGCAGCTTGGGGAAGGTGTTTTCATACTGGCGCCACTCTGCCCCCAGCGTGTTCTTCCAATCCGTATTGGCCTTGATGCCGTAGCCGTAGCAGATGTGCACGGCGGTCTGACACTTGAGACCCTCGGCCGCACGCTCCAGCGTGGCGATGCCCCAGTCATTCACTTCATCGAAGAACACGTTGAAGGCTGGCTCATCGAACTGGATGATGTCGACGCCTGCGGCTTCGAGTTCCCTGGCTTCCTCGTTGAGGATTTTTGCAAACTCCCAGGCCAGTTTTTCGCGGCTTTTGTAGTGCGCGTCATAGAGCGTATCGATCATCGTCATCGGGCCAGGCAGGGCCCATTTGATGGGCTGGCTGGTCTGCTTGCGCAGGAATTTTGCATCTTCGACAAAGACCGGCCGCGGACGCGACACGGCGCCGACGACCGTGGGCACGCTTGCATCGTAGCGATTGCGAATGCGGACCGTTTCGCGCTTCTCGAAGTCGACGCCATCGAGATGCTCAATGAAAGTGGTGACGAAGTGCTGGCGCGTCTGCTCGCCGTCGCTGACGATATCGATGCCCGCTTGGCTTTGATCGGCGAGGGTCACACGCAGGGCATCCTGCTTGCCCTCGATCAGTTCATCGCCCTCCAGTTTCCAGGGGGACCAGAGTTTTTCCGGTTGCGCCAACCAGGAGGGTTTGGGCAGGCTGCCGGCGGTTGAGGTGGGAAGCAACTTGTTCAAGATGGTATGACCTTGTCTGTCTGTGTCGATCAGGCGGCGCAGCTCGCCGACCACTGCTCAAGAATGGCCTTGTGCGGCTTGATGAAATGCTCTTCGGCAAACTTGCCCTGCTCGACCCCCAGCCGGCTGCGCTCTTCGCGGTCGTAGACGATGCGGGTGGTCGAAAAGTCCTGGTGCTTGAGGTTGGGCTGGTAGATCGCCCCGGCAACGGAATTGGCGTTGTAGATTTCGGGACGATAGATTCGCTGAAATGTCTCCATCGTGCTGATCGTACTGATCAATTCGAGATTGGTGTAGTCGCCCAGAAGGTCGCCCGCGAAATAAAAGGCCAGTGGCGCAACGCTGCCTTCGGGCATGAAGAAGCGCACTTTTAGACCCATCTTGCCGAAATACTGGTCCGTCGACGAGGGCTCGTCCTGCAGATATTCGGTGCCCATGATCGGGTGATGGTTTTCTGCACGGCGATAGGTTCTGCTGCTCGAGGCGCTGATGCAGATGACCGGCGTCTTGCCGAAATGCGACGTGAAAGCGCTTGAGTTCAGGAAAGCCTTGAAGAGGTTTCCATGCAGATCCCCAAACCCCTGGGGGATGCTGAACTTGGGCTGGTCCCTGTTGTGCTCGGGCAGTACGACGCTGAAATCGTAGTCGCGCACATAAGACGAGAAATTGTTTCCCACGATGCCGTCGGTGCGCAGGTTCGTCACCCGGTCGAGGACGCTGGTCTTGAGCATTTCGATCAGGGGGAAGGTGACGGTTTCTGCGCCAAAGCCGATCTCGACGGAAATGATCTCGAGGCCAACGCCATAGCGGTCGCCCCTGGGATTATCCCAATGCGCCAGCGCATTGAACCGGTTGTCGATCATCCGCAGGGCGTTGCGCAGATTTTCCTGACGGTGCTCGCCCCGGGCCAGATTGGCGAAGTTGGTGGTGAGCCGCGTATTTTCGGCCGGGCGATAGTTCTCGTCGAACAGGACGCTCTTGATGGCAAAATTGAGTTGGCTGGTCATGCTCTGGTGCCCCAAGCGGCTTGAATTTCAGTCTGGGACGCAATGGCCCCAATGAGTTGGGACGGGTCGGCGGACGCATAGCAGAGCAAGCCGGAAAACGGCTTCTGCTGCGACACACCGGGACACCCCGCCCGTGGACGTTATCGTGCCTCAGGCAGGTCTCCTGACTCACGGGTCACCGCCTCGATCCGTCTTCCCGGGGGCCTCCCAGTGACATTGTGGACGTCGGCTCGCCGCTTACAGTTGCGGGGGCAGCGTCGGCTTTTCCGGCAGTTCCGGAGCACCGACTTCCCTCTTAGCCCCGGCACGCTGCATGCACCGACCGGGGAACCTTGGCAGGTGGACATTCCCGCAAAAGGTGGATCGTGTCAACTGGAATATAAAGATATCTTTATATCATGATATAATGGCCAAAATGAGCGAAGGCATGGCCCTCCAAGGAGCCGATCCCTTGATCGCCATGTTTGCTACTGCTGACGTCGGATTTGATCTCGGCATTCGCCGGGCGCACGACCCACAAATGGAAACACGCGCTTGGCCGGTCGAACGGAGCCTTGAGCCATCCCCCGGATGGATGCCCGGAGGAACACCGCTAGCGCTTTGGCCGGATGACCGAACTAGGTATTGGCCCAGCCTGCATCCACGAGAAACTGCTGCCCGGAGATCATTTTGCTGTCCTCGGCGGCGAGGAACAAAGCCATGCGGGCAATGTCGTCCGGATAGACCCGGCCGGTCAGCGGCTGGCTCTGGTCGATGAGGCGTTCCGCAGCCTGATCAATCCATTCGGCCAACTGTCGCTCGGTCATCACCCAGCCGGGAACCAGCGTATTCACGCGGATGCCGTGGCCGCCCAGTTCGCGCGCCATGGAACGGGTGAGGCCATGCATCGCCGCCTTCGCCGTCTCATATACGGGCAGGCGCGGCACCATGATCATCCAGCTGATCGAGCCCATATTGATGATGGAACCGCGCCCGGCTCCTATCATGCCGGGTGCGACCGCCTGCGTGGCGAAGAAACCGTGCTTGAGATTGGTGGCCATGTGCTGGTCCCAATCCTCAGGCGTCACTGCATTCCAGTCGTGCCGGTCGTCGTGGGCCGCGTTATTGACGAGGACCAGGGCGTCGCCATGTTCTTCCGCGAACGCAGCAATGGCGTCCTGATAGGCGGCGATGTCGCGAATATCGCAGGGCCTGAATGCAACGGTCTGGCCTGTTGCGGTCAGTTCTGCGGCAAGGTTTTCTCCGGCTTCGGCCTGAATATCGACAAAGCCAACCCTGGCGCCCTGAGCTGCAAAATTGCGCACCAGCGCCGCGCCAATCCCCGAGGCGCCCCCGGAGATGATGACCGGGGTGTCGCGCAGGCTGGGATAGGAAGCGTAAGAACTCATGGCCGTCTAGACGAACAGGCTTGCATGCTTGGTTTCAAGGGTAGGCAGCTGATCGAGTATGCTGCCCAGATGCGTGGCCATGGCCGCCTTGGCACCCTCGACGTCGCGCGCGTCGATCGCGGCCATGATGGCGCGATGTTCCCTGACCCGGCGGGCCATGTCCGCCTCGTTCTGCAGTGTGAGATTGCACACACGGTCCATGTGCGACTTCATGTCGGCAATGGCGATCCATGCAATCCCCACCCCGGCGCCCTTGGCGATGGCAATGTGGTAGGCCTCGTCATGCTCGCGAAACCCGGCGTGGTCGAGCTTGGCTGCATCCTCTTCCTGCTGCGCCATCAGTGTTTCGATGCGCTTGCGCTCCCAGGGGTCAAAATTCTGCGCCGCCCGCTCGACGACTGAAATCTCCACCGATTGCCGGACGAACAGAGCCTCTGTCATTTCCCGGGCCGAAATCCGGGCGACGACCGTGCCTCTATGCGGACGAATCTCGATCAGCCGCGAATTGGCCAGGCGAATCATGGCTTCGCGCACGGGCTGGCGGGAGACGCCGAGCCGCGTCGCTATATCCTGCTCGGACAGCCGCATGCCGGGCAGCATGTCGAGTTCGACTATGGCGCGCCGGAGATCTTTTTCGATCGATGCAGCGGCGCTCTCAGCCGTCTCAGCCACCGGAAAATCGAGGGTCATATGACAACACACTCCGCCCATTGACATCCAAAAGCAGGATGCCATACGGTACCATACAATTCCATACAGGTCGTAAATGCAACGGCCGGATCGATCAGGAGGGGCGGGCTTGGGCCCACCGATGCAATGACTTCACAGGCGCGCATTCAGGACAGTTTCGTTGTGCCGAACCTTAGTGATCCGCGGCTGGGCAATCAACGCACCTATCGCATGCTGATCGACGGAAAATCCCGCGATGCACTGTCCGGGGAAACCATCGAACGGCGCAGTCCGGGCCACCGAACCAGTGTCATAGCCAATTGGCCGGCGGGATCGACCGCCGATGCTGAACTTGCCATAGCCGCGGCTCGCAGGGCCTTCGACGGCGGCCCATGGCCGAAAATGAGCGGCGCGGAGCGCTCGGCCATCATGCATGCGGTGGCCGCCGGCATTCTCGCCAATCTGGATGAACTCGCCCTGGCTGAGTGCCTTGAAACTGGCAAGCCCCTGGCTCAGGCCCGTGGTGAGATCGACTATTGCGCCGACATGTGGCGCTACGCTGCCGGTCAGGCTCGGGGTCTGGAAGGGGACACCCACAATGCGATCGGGGATAACCGCCTCGGCCTCGTATTGCGCGAGCCCGCGGGTGTCGTGGGCATCATAACCCCTTGGAACTTCCCCTTCATCATCGTCTCCGAACGCGTTCCATGGGCACTGGGAGCGGGTTGCACCGTTGTCGTCAAACCCAGTGAGTTCACCTCCGGGACCACAGTGCGCCTTGCCGAAATCGCTCTTGAGGCCGGCGTTCCACCGGGTGTTTTCAACGTCATCACCGGCACCGGCCCGTCAGTGGGTCAGATCCTTGCCGAAGATCCGCGCGTCGATGTTCTGGCCTTTACCGGCTCGGTGCGCGTGGGCCGGCAACTGGCCGGCATCGCCGCGTCCAACATCAAGCGCGTCGGCCTGGAACTCGGCGGCAAGGGACCGCAGGTTGTCTTTGCCGATGCCGATATCGAGGCGGCGGCCGATGGCATCGCCTATGGCGTCTATCACAATGCGGGTCAGTGCTGCATTTCCGGCAGCCGGCTCATTGTCCACAATGCGGTGCGGTCCGCACTACTGGACCGGTTGCTCGAAATTTCCCGGCAGCTGC
Organism: Devosia sp.; assembly: GCF_025809055.1. Lineage (NCBI taxonomy): Bacteria > Pseudomonadati > Pseudomonadota > Alphaproteobacteria > Hyphomicrobiales > Devosiaceae > Devosia > Devosia sp. The sequence goes on from NZ_CP075529.1 coordinate 271,974, forward strand.
CCTATGGCGATCCCCTGGGGGCGACGACGCGCTACGGCGCCATGGTTTCGGACCAGCACCTCGACAAGGTGAGTGCCTATGTCGAAAAGGGCGTGGCCGAGGGTGCTGAGCTGCTGTTGGGCGGCACGCGTATGGCTGCGGAGGCCGGCAATTTCTTTGCGCCGACCGTCTTCGACAAGGTTCAGCCAGGCATGGCCATTGCCCAGGAAGAGATATTCGGGCCGGTTCTTGCCACGATTGGTTTCGACACGCCTGAGGAGGCGGTGGCGCTGGCCAATGGTACGCCCTTTGGGCTTTCCGCCAGCGTCTGGTCGCGCGATCTCGAAACGGCCATCCAGACGACCCGCCGCATTCGCGCCGGGCGCTGCTGGATCAACTCGGTCATCGACGGCACGCCGGAAATGCCCATCGGCGGCTACAAGAAAAGTGGCGTGGGCCGCGAACTCGGCCGCTACGGCTTCGATGAATACAGCCAGTTCAAGGGTCTGCACATGACCCTTGGGCGGCCGCAGCCATGGTTCGAGACCCCATAGCGGAGACTGAGCCATCGGAGGGATTGGGTGCTGCGCTCTCTGGTCAGACGCATCACTCGAAGCGGGGTCAGAGGAGACCCGCATCTGAATCCAAGGGAGGATCATGCGATGCAATTGACCAAATCAAAGACGGCCCTTTTGGCTGGCTGCGCTCTGTTTCTGAGTGTCGGTGCGGCGATAGCTCAGGATCAGGAGCCGGTGTCGGCCACCATGATCATCTATCTCGACCCGTCCGTGCAGTTCTTCAATCCGGTGGTGAAGGGGGCCCAGGATGCTGCCGCGGCCTTCAATGTCGATCTCGACGTGCAATATGCCAACAATGACCCGGTGCGCCAGAACGACCTGATCGAAAGCGCTATCGCGACCGGTGTCGATGGCATCGCTGTGTCCATTTCGAGCTCCGACGCATTTGATGACAGCATTTGCAACGCGGTCGATGCGGGCCTCATCGTCATCGGTTTCAACAATGACGATCTTGAAGGTGCCGACGGGAACTGCCGCCAGGCCTATGTGGGCATGGACGAGGAGGCGTCGGGCTACGAGCTGGGCAAGCGCATGATCGAGGAGTTCGGCCTCAAGGAAGGCGACGTGGTTTTCAACCCGCGCGAAATTCCTGAAGCCAGCTTTGCGGTCGCGCGCGGTGGCGGCATCGAGCGGGCCATGGGCGAGGTGGGGATCACGGTTGAAACTGTGCGGGCGGGGCTCGATCCGGCCGAGGCCCAGAACATCATGGCCCAGGCCCTCATTGCCAATCCGGACATCAAGGCCGTCTTCGGCACCGGCTCAGTGACCTCGACTGTGGGCGCGGGCGCTATCCGCGATGCGGGTGTCGACGTGCCCTTCGGTGGGTTCGATCTGGCCGTTGAAATCGCCGATGCGGTTGAGTCGGGCGAAATGTTCGCCACCATGGATCAGCAGCCCTATCTGCAGGGCTATCACCCGATCGCCATGATCGCCCTGGCCGCCCGCTATGGCCTGACGCCCACCGATGTCGATACCGGCCAGGGCGCGTTCCTCGACCAGTCCCGTATCGGGGCAGTCAAGCCGCTGATCGGCACCTATCGCTGATCGCTTCAGACCCCGGTCAAGTCCTCCGGCCGGGGTCGCTCCTTCATTGGACCTGGACATGACCGTGACCGACTATCCCGACGCGCGCGCCGGCACGCAGCGGCGCTCCCCATCCGACTGGCTGCATCAGATCCTGACCATGCCGGCCGGCGCCATTCTGCTGGTTTTTCTCGTCGTGCAGCTGGCCTGCATCCTTGCCGGGCTGCTGTTCCCCGACGACTTCCGTTACCTCTCGAGCCAGAACATGGGCATCATGATGCGCTCGGTCCCGGTGCTTGGTTGCCTGGCTCTGGGCGCCGGCATTCTGATGATAGCCGGTGAGTTCGATCTCTCCATCGGCTCGGTCTATACCTTCACCGCCGTCATCATGGCCGTTCTCGTGGGCAATGGTGTCGATGCTTTCTTCGCGGCCCCCGCCGGGATCGCGGTTGGCGCGCTGATCGGTCTGCTGAATGGCGCCCTGACCCTGCGCTTCAACCTTCCCAGTTTCATCGTCACGCTGGGCGGGCTGCTGTTCTGGCGCGGGGCGGTGCTGCTTATCAATGGCGCCGTGCAGGTTCGGTTCGATCCCAATCCGGTCTTCGACGCCATGTTCGGCGGCACCGTCCTTGGATTCAACGCGGCATTCCTCTGGTTCCTTGGACTATGCGGCGTGTTCTACCTGCTGCTACATCGCCATCGCTTCGGCAATCATGTTTTCGCCACGGGCGGCAATCGTGCTGCCGCCACCGCCATCGGCGTCAACACCGGGCGCATAAAGCTCATCGCCTTCGCCATTGCCGGTGGCATGGCCGCCTTTGCCGGCATTCTGGCCACCACCCGCGTCGGCTCGGTGCAGCCGGGGCAGGGGACCGGGCTGGAATTGCAGGCCATAGCCGCCTGCGTCATCGGTGGACTGTCACTGCGTGGCGGGCGCGGATCGATCCTGGGCGTGTTCCTCGGTGTCATGTTGATCTTCACCATCACCGATGTGTTGCTGCTGATGCGGGCGCCGGGCTTCTATCTCGACATGTTCATCGCCACGCTCATCGTGGTCGCCTCGATCTTCAACCACGGCCTCGACCGTCGCGGAGGTACGCTGTGAGCCTTCTCGCCCTGCACAATGTCAACAAGTCCTTCGGACCGCTAAAGGCCCTCAGTGACCTGAGCTTCGAAATCGGGGAGAACGAGGTCGTCGGGTTGCTCGGCGACAACGGCGCCGGCAAGTCTACGACTGTGAACCTGATCTCGGGCATTCATCAGCCGACTTCGGGTCATATCTCCGTCGACGGCAGGAAACAGGTCTTCACCTGCCGCCGGGACAGCGCCGAAGCCGGCGTCGAAACCATCTATCAGAACACGGCCCTGGTGGATTCGCTCTCGATCTCCCGCAACATCTTTCTGGGGCGCGAAATCACCAACCGGTTTGGTATGCTCGACCTCAAGCAGATGCGCGAGATTTCCATGCATGTCCTGGAAAGCGCAGTGCACATTTCGGGCATCGACAGCCCGGAACAAATGGTCGGCGATCTTTCAGGCGGGCAGAAGCAGGCCGTCGCCATTGCCCGCGCGGTTTACTTCAAGCGCCGCGTTCTGCTGCTGGATGAACCGACATCAGCGCTTTCCGTGCGCGAGACCGAAGCGCTGCTCAACCAGGTTCTGAAACTCAAGGCAGAGGGCGTGTCCAGTGTCTTGGTGACACACAATCTCTATCACGCCTTCCAGGTCTGTGATCGTTTCGTCATCATGAGCCACGGCACCAAGGTCCTGGATGTCGCCAAGGCAGACACCAATATCGAGGAACTCACCCGCCACGTCGTGCTGACGTGAGCGGGTGGCGCTGTCAGATCCGCTCGCTCGAGGACAGAAATTCGAGCACCATGGCTGCGGTCCAGGTGAAGCGTCCACCGCCACAGGGTTCGCCGGTATAGGGGTCATAATATTCGGCGAAGCCTGATTGTTCGATCAGGTCCAGGCTCGACCGGGAGATCAGGTCTGCCTCCTGGTGCCGGCCGGCGCGTAGCAATCCATCAACGATGAGGAAATTGCAGACCAGCCAGACCGGGCCGCGCCAGTAGCGCTTGGCGTCGAACCGGGCGTCGTCCGGGTCATGACTGGCAATGATGTATTTCAGCTTCCGGGCCTGCCTGCTGATAACCGCACCGATGGCCTCGGCCCGGGCCGCCGGAATGGCCGCAAAGACCGGGATCAGCCCGCCAATGGACGCGCTGTCCACAAGCTTGCCTGCCACACGATCGAGGCAGAGATACTGCCCATGCTTGTCGCTCCAGAGTGATTCGAGCGCGGCAAGGCCCTTGGCTGCCCGCTCGCGATTGCGGCGTGCGGTATCGGTGTCTCCCAGGGCTTCGGCGACCGCCGCCAGATCTTCGCAGCCTCGGATCAGGATGGCGTTGAATCCGGGGTCGACGAGTTGGAAAGGCGAAGCATCGTGCAGTTTCGAATTGTCCCAACCGAGGCTCCGGAAATGCTCCACCAGCCAGAGATAGCGGTCATACTGCTCCTTGGTCGGGCGGTGGGCCGGGTCGGCGTGCTGGGTGTCGCGGCGGGTATAGGGCGCAATGCCGTCGGTGGGAACGCGCTCGAAAGCTTCGTCCCAGTCGATTGAGTTGTCGCGACCGGCCTCCCACGGATGCAGGATGGCGACGAGGCCCTCTCCGTGCGGGTCGCGGTTTGCGTAGAACCAGTCTGCCCACTTTTCGATCTTGGGTAGCAGGGCCCGCGCACGCCGATCCGCCATGTCGCGGTCGCTCGTGCGCTCGTAAAGCTGGCGCAGGGTGAACCCGGCAACGGGCGGCTGGGTAATGCCCGAGGTCGGGGTCGGGCGCTTGGTACCCCACACATTGGCCCCCGGAAAGTAGCCATCGTCCAGCACGTGGAACACGATGTGCGGCACCATGCCATCGGGCCATTGGTGCTCGAACAGCGTCTCGATTTCTGTCCAGGCCCGGTCCTCGTCAAAATGCGCCTGCCCGAGGGCCGTGAAACAGGAGTCCCAGTTCCATTGAAAGGGGTAGAGGCCCTTGGTCGGCACCGTATAGTGCCCGCGATCGTTCTCCTTGAGCACGTCAATTGCCAAGGCGCGTATTTTGGTCGTGTCCTGCGCGTTCATGATGGTCTCCAGCGCTGATTCATATCATCTGGGCGGACGCAAAGGCCGCGGCGATGACCGCGTGGCCCTTGTCGTTGGGGTGAATTCCGTCGGGCAGGATCAGATCCTTGCCTTGTGCGGCGGTGGCTTCGTGGACCGGGGCATAGTAAGTGCCGAAGCGTTTGGCGATGGCGCGGACGCTTTCAACATGGCGGTCATATTCGGCCCGGGATTGTCCCGAAAATTCCGCCCCGCCTATGCCAAAACCCTCGTCCGTGACATAGGCCGGGCTGCCAATGCAGATGTCGTCGGGGTCAAATCCGGCAGATAGCAGTCCTGCCACCACGCTCACATAGTCACGTTCCAGTCCGGCCCGGTTGAGAGTTTTCGGCGCGGCGGTGTAGCGGGCGTCGTTGCAGCCATAAAGGATGGCCACGAGATCGCTTCGGTCGGCACCCAGCAGGTCGCTTCGGTATCGGCCGACGCCATTGCCGGGGCGCGGCGCGCCGCTCGCATCGACCGATCCCTGCATGACTGTGCCGCTGATCCCCTTGTTGCGCAGCACCAGTCCCGCCTCTGCGGCGAGCAGGTTGGCCCATCGGGCATTTTCGGAGACGGAAGCGCCTGCGGTCATGCTGTCGCCGAAGGCGGAGAGCGACGACCTGGTTCGCGCGTGGTCGAGAAAAGTCCTCATGTCGCCTGCGCTGTAAATTCCAGCACCATTGCGGCGGTCCAGCTGAACCGACCACCGCCCAGGGGCGCCCCGGTGAGAGGATCGTAGTATTCTGAAAACCCGCCGGCTTCGATCAGCCCCATGCTGTCGGCACTGATGCGGTCGGCCAGATCGTGGTCGCCTGCCTGGCGCAGGCCATCGGCGATCAGGTAGTTGCACACCAGCCAGACAGGACCGCGCCAATAGCGTTTGATATCGAAACGCCCGTCGCGCGGATCGTGGCTGGGGACGAGGAACCGCACATGCTGGCTGATCACAAGCAGGGTTTCCCGCAGGGTCGACGCGCGGGACGCTGGTATGGGCGCGAAGACCGGGATAAGGCCGCCGATCGAGGGACTATCCAGGAGTTCTTTCCCGATCCGGTCATAGGGTTGGTACTGCCCGGCCCCTTCGTCCCACAGGGTTTCCAGCGCATCGAGACCAGAGGCGGCCCATTGCGCATTTCGGCTCGCGATGGCTTGCTCGCCGAGCGCTTCCGCCAGGGCCGCGGTATCGCGGGCGGACCGGATAAGGATGGCATTGAATCCCGGATCAACGATCTGGAACGGTGACGCATCGTGGGTTTGAGTGGAGTTCCAGCCCAGAGACCGGAAATGCTGCACCAGCCAGAGATAGCGGTCGTACTGCGCTTTGGTCGGGCGTGTTTCGGGGTCCGCATGCTTGGTGTCGTTGCGGACATAGGGCATGACGCCCTCGGTCGGCACACGCTCGAGGCCCACATCCCAGTCGATTGTATTGTCGCGCGACTCCCAGGGATGGATGACGGCGACCAGCCCGGTCCTCTTCGGGTCACGCGTCCGGTAGAACCAGTCATGCCATCGGTCCAGCTTGACCAGCAGCGCACGGGCCCGCGCGTCGCGGTCGGGGCGCTGTGCCGATCGTTTCCAGAGTTCACGCACGGCAAAGCCGGCGACAGGCAATTGGGTGATCCCAGATGTCGGCCTGCCGGCACGGTTGGTGCCCCACACATCCGGACCGGGGAAATAACCGGGAGCCGCCTCATGGAACACCATGTGGGGAACCATACCGTCGTCCCACTGGGCCGCGAAAAGGGTTTCGATCTCGGTCCAGGCGCGGTCCAGATCGTAGTGCGATTGTCCGAGCGCGGTGAAGCAGGAGTCCCAGTTCCACTGAAAGGGATAGAGCCCCTTGGTCGGGACCGTGTAGGTTCCCCGGTCGTTCTCGCGCAAAATCTCGATAGCCGTGTCCCGCATGGCGCTTCGGGTGGTCATGCCATGGCTCCCATGGCTGGATTGTCGAGGCGATAGACGACATGCGCCCTGGCAGGATGCGGGCCGTCGAATGTGGGCCGCTGATAGTCATCGGCGCGGTCGTATTGCATCCCGATCTTTTCCATGACCCTGCGGCTTGCCACGTTGACCGCTGCCGTCGTGGCGACGACTTCGGCAAGCCCGATGGACCAGGCATAGTCAAGCCAGGCCGCCGCACCCTGAGGCGCCAGGCCCCGGCCCCAGAATCGGGGTGACAGAACCCAGCCAATCTCCACCTGAGGCCGGCTCGGAATTGCCTCGCGGATAAAATCCGGGATGCGCCCGAGACCAATCAGGCCCACCAGTTCACCTGTGTGCCTCAGTTCGGCTGCCTGGGTGTGAAAACCGTTCACTCTGGCCTTCTCAAGCGCCAGGTCGATGTCGTCGCTGACCTGCTGGTAGGTCATCACCCTGGGAAAATAGCGTCGAACCAGCGGGTCGCCCTGAATGGCGGCCATGGGCGCGCGATCGCGGTCTTCCCATGGCCGCAGGATCAGGTCGGCGGTCTGGAGGACAATGCCGGCGGCTGTGCTCGTGGTCTGCAAGGCTTCAGGCATGGCGCGTGCATGTTCCTCAACTGGCCATCAGGCCCGTTTCAGGGTCGAACCAGCGAATGCGGTCGGCCTTGGGCGCGAGGCGCAATTCGTCACCCGGCGCAATCTTGAGATCGCTGTCGAGCACCGCGCGGAACATCTGTCCGCCGACCTCTGCCGTCACCAGGGTGTGCGCGCCCAGGGGTTCTACGACCCTTACCACCGCGCCGAATCCATCGGCCGAAACCGAGACATCCTCGGGACGAATGGCAAATTCCAAGGCCTCGCCTGCCGCCGGCCCAGCAACATCTAGGCCCGCAACCGACCATTGTCCGCTTGCCGAGCTCTTTGCCGGGAGGAAATTCATCGGCGGATTGCCAATGAAACTACCCACAAACCGCGCCGCCGGGTTGCGATAGACTTCAACGGGGCTGGCCGCCTGCACGATCTTGCCGCCGTTCATCACCGAGATGCGGTCGGCCAGCGACATGGCCTCAACCTGATCATGGGTGACATAGATCGTTGTGGTCTTGGAATTGGCCAGGACGCCCTTGAGTTCGGCGCGCATTTCCAGTCGGAGCAGGGCGTCGAGATTGGACAATGGCTCGTCCATGAGGATGACGTCGGGCTCCATGGCCAGGGCGCGGGCAACAGCCACGCGCTGACGTTGCCCACCGGAGAGCTGGCCCGAATAGCGCTTGAGCAATTGCTCGATATGCATCAGTTCGGCGGTTCGGGTGACGCGCTTTTCCACCTCGGCTTGCGGGAGCTTTTTCATGCGCAGGCCAAAGGCAATGTTCTCGAACACCGTCAGATGCGGAAAGACCGCATAGTTCTGAAAAACCATGGCGATGCCACGCTCGCGCGGCGGCAGATGGTCCACGCGCCGCCCGCCGATCCACACCTCGCCCTGGCTCGGCGTTTCCAGCCCCGCAATGATGCGCAGGAGCGTGGTCTTGCCGCACCCCGACGCCCCCAGCAGCACCATGAACTCCTGGTCGGAAATAGTCAGGTCGATGGAGTGCAGGGCAGTGAAGCTGCCAAAGCGCTTGGCGACATTCTTGATGACGATTTCGGCCATGTGGTCCTCCTTACCGGTTGGCGATGCCCCACATCGCAAACAGGTATTTGCGAACGGCGAAGATGAAGATGAGCGCGGGGATGACCATGGCGGCCCCGCCGGCGAATTTGAGATGGAGCGGCGAAACGTTGAGGTTCTGGATCAGGAACGCCGGGAGCGTCCGGTTCTCGATCGTCAGCACGGCCGCGGCGAATACCTCGTTCCATGAAATGGTGAAGGCAAACACGGCCGACGCCGCAATGCCGGGCAGCACCAGCGGCAGCACGACTTTGTGAAAGGCCTGCCAGCGATTGCAGCCCAGCGTCCAGGCGGCCTCCTCAAGCTCAAGCGGAATGCCGGAGAACAGCGAAAAGGTAATCAGCACCGCAAATGGGATCGCCAGGACCGTATGCACCAGGGCCAGCCCGAAGGCCGTATCGTCCAGGCCGGTGCGGATGAACATCACGGCCAGGGGCAGGGCCAGCAGCGGCAGCGGAAAGGCCCGGGTCATCACCACCAGCATGCGGAACACTTCCTTGCCGGGAAAGTCGAACCGGGACAGGGCATAACCCGCCGGCGCGCCGATGCCGATGGAAAGCGCCATGGTCAGCACTGCCACCAGGATCGAGTTCCACAGGGCTTTGGCCACGCCGGCAAAGCTGGCAAAAAACTGCAATGAGCCAAAGTCGAAGCCCGGCAGGCCAGTCTTCGGAAAGGCGCTGACCTGTTGCGGGGATGACAGGGCATTGACCATCAGCAGGTAGATGGGAACCAGGACCCAGGCGCACAGCAGTACGATGGAGGCCCAGATCAGGAACCGCCCTGCGCCACCCGACGATACGGGCCGCGGCATGTCGACCGGGGAGGTGCTCATATCGTTGCTCCTTTGGGCACGCGCAGCGCGCGCAGGAAGAACAGCGTGGCGGCAATCGAAATGGCCAGGATCACCAGCGCATAGGCCGAGGCCACGTTGCGGTCCTGCAGTGCAAACTGCCAGTTGAAGGTCTCGCCCATGAGGACGGGCAGGGTGGTTCCGCCCAGAGCGGTCACCACGGCGAAAACTTCAAACGCCGCCAGGGTGCGCAGGATCAGCGCCGATTGCAGGCTCGGTCGCAGGAGCGGCAGCGTGATGCGCCAGAAGCGTTGCCAGCCATTGGCGCCGAAAACTTCACCGGCCTCGTAATATTCCTTGGGGATCAGCCCCATGCCCGAGACCAGAATGACCATGACAATGGCGGTGGCGCGCCACAACTCGGCCAGGACCACGGCGAGAAAGATCACCCATATGTTCTGATAGCCGAGGAACAGGATGGGCTGTTCGATCACGCCCAGTCCCGCCAGCATGGAGTTGAGAAACCCCGACTGCTCGAAAATCGCCAGCCAGACGATGCCGGCGGCGAGGTCGGACAGACCCAGCGGGATCGAGAAGATGTAGAGAACGGTGCTGCGCCCGGTCTTGAGCTTGGTGACGATGGTCGCCATCGAGAGGGCCATCACCAGTTGCAGCGGCACAACAACCGCCGCAAGCAGGAGTGTCCAGCCCAGCGCGGTGTTGAACTTCCAGTGCGTGACCATCGTCGTGATCGGCTGCAGCGAGAAACCGCCATCCCGCGTCACCGCCAGAATGGCAATCTGGATGAACGGATAGACGAAGAACACCAACAGGAAGATCGTCGCCGGCAGAAGCATCAGATAAGGCAGGAACCTGGCTGGCATGGCGGCACTCCAAAATGGGGCGGATCACTGCCCGGCGATGAACCGTCGGGCAGTGAGCTTGAAAGGAGGGCGGTTTAGTCGACCGGGCAGGGCCCTTCCGATGCGGCATCAGGCAGCCAGCACGGTGCATTGGCCTGTTCCATGATGCTGCGCAACGTGTCCGCCTGCTGGGGCAGCACATCGGCAACCGGCTGATTGCCCAGCACGATGCGCTCGAACGTGTCGGTATAGACCTGGTTGAACTGGCCACCCATGTCGCCCAGTCCGACCGGAAGAAGCGCCGGCAGCGCGTCAGCCGAGCTGGTCATTGCCGTGATGGCAGGGCCGAGCGCGCGGGCTGAAGCGGGCAGTTCCGCCGGAAGCGCCGCATCGGTGACCGGATAGAAATTGGTGGCCAGCAGCGTTGCGACCTGGGTGTCCGGCTGCAGCATGTACTGAACCAGTGCCTTTGCAGCATCAACGTCCGGCGCGCTGGCGGGAACGGCTACACCGGCCAGCACCGGCATGAAGCCGCGACCCTTGGGGCCGGCAGGCGCAGGGAAGGCGACAAAGTCATCCGGGCGCTGGTTGAAGGCATCGGCCAGGCGGGCAATGTGGTCGAACGCCACCCACACATCGCCACTGAGCAGCGGCTCCTGCATGAAGGAGTAGTTGGTCGAGGCAGGGTTTGTGTACTGCCAGAGTTCCTTGAACACTTCCCAACCGGCGGCAGCATCGTCGGAAGCGAACTTGGTTACGGTCGAGCCCGCGAAAGAGGGCAACAGGAAACCCTGGAAGAAGCGATGCTTGAGACCCTGAGGGCCGGCAGGGAAACCGAACTTCGGCGAGCCGGTGCCTTCGGCCAGGGCCTGGGCCCAGTCGACGAGCTGCTCATAGGTCAGCGCATTGATGTCGGCGCCTTCCGGCAGGTATTCGAGTGCCTGCTTGTTCGCGGCCATGACGTAGTTGGCCTGCATCCAGGGCAGATATTTCTGCTCGTCCGTGCCCAGCTTGCCCAACTCGAGGAAGGCGTCGCTGACTGTTATGCCTGAAAGATCGACGTCGGAAAGATCGACCCACGCATCGGCATAGGTCGACAGGTCGCCGTGCAGGGCGCCAACAACCCCGATATTGCCCGAACCGGAGCTGATTTCAGCTTCGAGACGTGTGATGAAGGGGCCCACTTCCTGCGGCTGGAAGTCCACGCCGCCTTCAAAGCCGGCCAGCACGTCCTCGCGCATTTTCTGGGTTTCTTCGACGGGCGCCGCCTGGGTCGACCAGAACAGCACCTGGGCCTGGGCAGGGGCGGCCGCCATAAGGGCGAGCGCGGCTGCGCCGAGCAGTATTTTTGTCGTCTTCATCAGGATTCCTCCCTTGGCTTTCCTGTTTTTAGATCTCCTTGGGTGCGGGGCCATGGCTGGCTCTGAGCACCAGTTGAGGGCGGACCAGCCGGGTTATCGGCGTCGCCGCGCGTCCCTCAATGACGTCGACCAGCATGTTCGCGATTTCGCGCGCGCTGGTGCGGATATTGGCATCGAAAGTGGTCAGGCCCGGCGGCGCATAGGCCCCGGCAATGATGTTGTCGAAGCCGACGACCGACAGGTCGCGGGGCACCGAAAGACCTGCCCTGGCCGCTTCCTCAAGGATGGTCATGGCGATCTCATCGAAGAGACCGATCATGGCCGTGGGCCGGTCCGGCGAAGCCAGCATCCGGTTGACGGCGGCAACGCTGGCGCCGCGATCAAACCGCGGGAAACTCTCGATGGATAGGCGCACCGAGCGGTCGCCGCGCCGGGCAATGGCATTCTGCAAGCCGGCCTCGCGGTAGTGCCGGAAGGTCATCTTGTCGGAGATGGTGACCAGGCCGATATGGCGATGGCCGTGCTCATAGAGCAGGTCGAAAATCTCGCTGAACGCCGCTTCGCCGTCTGAATCCAGCCAGTTGTAGGAAATGGTGGGGTTCAGCAGGCGCCCATGCGAAACGGCCGGAAAGTCGTGCATTGCCAGATAGGTGAGGCGCGGGTCGTCCTCGGCGATGCGCGGCACCACGATACCGTCGGCCCGGCCGGACTCCACCACATGCCGAAGCACGTCGAGTTCGTTCTGACCCTGTTGAACGGTGGCGAGAAACAGGTCGAGCCCGTGCGAGACGAGACCCTCGCCCAGGCCGGTGACGAATTCTCCAAGATAGGAATCGATGAAATTCGGTCCGCGCAGCGGCATCAGGAAACCGACGAAATTGCTACGCCCGGAGACCAGTTGCCGCGCAGCCCGGTTTGGGATGTAGCCCAGTTCGCGCGCGGCCGCGGCCACCCGATTTCTTGTCTTGAGCGCAATCTGCTCATGCCCGGCAAGCGCACGCGAGACGGTCGTGATCGACACGTCCAGGCGTTCGGCGAGCTCCTTGAGCGTCTTTGCGCGGTTTCCCACCAAGACCAGAAACCTCCCATTTTTTAACGTTTGCATTGTTGTGTTTTTGAAATTGCAAACGCTTTAAATTGATTGCATGAAGGAATTGGCGCTGTCAATACGCGCCCTATCAGCTCAACGAAGCATTGGAGGAGGCCATGACGTCCGGACGATTTCTGGTCACAGGGGCAGGCATGGGCATTGGCGAGGCGGTGGCCCATCGATTGGCTGCGGACGGACATCGCCTGGCCCTCTTTGATATCGATGCGGCAGCGCTGGCGCGCGTTGCTGCCGCCCTGCAAAATGACCCCGTAACCACTGTCGGCTCGGTCGGCGACGAAATGGCCTGCCAGCGGGCCGTTGCCGAAGCCGTCGCTGCCTTTGGTGGCCTCGACGGCGTTTCGCACAATGCTGGAATCCAGCGCTACGGCGACGTGACCACGACCAGTCTCGATCTCTGGAACGAGGTTCTGGCGGTCAATCTCACCGGTGCATTTCTCGTTGCCAAGGCGGCCATGCCGGAATTGCGCAAGTCACGGGGCTCTGTGGTTCTGACCGCTTCCGTTCAGGGCATGGCCGCGCAAAAGGGCGCCCTGGCCTATGTCGCCGCCAAGCACGGGCTGGTCGGCCTGGTCGCCGGCATGGCGATGGACGAAGCGCCAAACAATGTGCGCATCAATGGTGTTGCGCCGGGATCGGTCGACACGCCCATGTTGCGCAATGCCATCGCCCAGGATCCCAATCCGGATCGCCTCAACCGGGAAATCGATCTCATGCATCCACTCGGGCGCCGCGCACGTCCGGAGGAGGTTGCCGATGTCATTGCGTTTCTGCTGTCGCCGCAGGCTTCCTTCATGACCGGCGAAGTCGTGCGGGTCGATGGCGGCTTGCTTTCCAGGATCCCCGGCGCGCCGGAGACGGACTGATGCCCGAGCCAATAGGGCGGATCGGAAACGCCACAGACCAGGTTGGTGAAAGCCCGGTCTGGGATGAGCAGACCGGCAGGCTTTACTGGGTCGACATCGTCGGCAGGGCCGTGCGGCGATGGACTCGGGCCACCGATGTCATCGAGAGCCGCGCTGTTGCCGATTTTCCCAGCGCAGTCGCGCTTTGCCGCTCGGATGCGCGCCTGGTTTTGACGGTCGGTCGGACCTTTGGCTATTTCGACTTTGACGCCAATCGCTTCGCGCCGGAACATTTCCTCGAAAGCCGTGAGGACATGCGGCTCAATGAGGGAAAGTGTGATCCAGCCGGGCGGTTCTGGTGTGCCAGCATGGAAAACAACCTCAACGCCGATGGCTCGCCGCGCCAGCAGGCCCATTGGCGCGGCCGCCTGTTCAGCGTCGCTGGAAATACTGTCACGGGACCAGTCGAAGAGGGGTTCGGCATCCCCAACACGATGGCCTGGTCTCCTAATGGTGACCGCTTCTACTTCGGCGACAGCGCCCGCAATGTCATCTGGACCTGCGCCTACGATGGCCAAACAGGCCGTCTGGGAGAGCGGGAGGTGTTCACTCAGGGCGGTCCGGGTGTCCCGGACGGATCGGCAATCGATGCCGAAGGATGTCTCTGGAATGCCCGCTTCGGCGCGAATTGCATCATACGTTATCGACCCGATGGCCATGTGGATCGCGTGGTCGACCTTCCGGCAAGTAATCCCACCTCATGTTGTTTCGGGGGCGAGACCCTGACAGAGCTTTTCGTCACAACTGCCTGTTATGGCGTTGAAAAACCGACCGCATGGGACGGTGCGGTGCTCCTGGTTCAAACCGGGACCATGGGGCAGGCCGGACATCGCTATCTGTTCACGGCCAGGCCAATAGCCACGCCCGGCTAGAGCGTTTTCAGGAAAAGTGGACACCACTTTTCTCCTCGGGCATCGCCCCGAGGATCGAAAACGCGACAAATCAACAACCTAGAGTACTCGTTTTGATTCAATCAGAACGCGTGCCTAGTACACCTGTACGAATGGTCACAGAGACCGCCTGCGCATACTTACCTGCCATTGCCTGAGTTCAATGGAGGGACGAGAGATGTTGAGCAAATTCGGATCCACGGCCATAGCGGCAGGCCTCGTTTTGGCCACCGCCAGCGCGGCTGTTGCAAGTGATTACTATACTGTCGAGTGTGATGGATCGGGCCAATCCATGGCTACGCTTCAGCCCTCGGCAGACAAGGTGAATCGCCACGAGTTCTGCGGGTACACAATGTTTCTCAGCGACTATCAGGTGAGCAAGATCAACGACATCTGTGCCGGAAAGACCATCTACATTTCCTATGTCAGCAACAACAGGCCGGGCCCTACGCTGTGCCAGCTTGATGTGGGGTACAATTGATCCCGTCGGCCGCCTAAGGTGACCCTGGATCTGCGGGCTGCCGATTTTCAGGCGTCCTGTTTGATCGCCGTGTCAGTCACCACTTTCTGAAGGCCTGCCGCTTGCTGCCCCAAACGAACCCATTTCGAACGGAAACCTGGCAGGTCCGGTATCTGTTCGATCTGGGCTTTCAGGGATGGCTGGTGCATATCGGCGTCGTTGGCCTCACCGGCTGGCTGCTCGTCGGGGCCAACCCCGATGCCATGTGGCCGGTGCTGTGGACCGGCCTCATGCTGGTCCTGTCTGTCCTTATGGCCCTGCTGTGCAAGACCCATGCGTCTGGCACGCGCCATAGCGAATATGAATTCCGGCGGGCAGGCTGGGGCCATACCATCCTGACAGCGCTGGTCGGATTGACCTGGGGCTACGGCGCCATAGTCGTTTATCTGAACAACGACTTCGAAATTCTGGCCGTCTATTCGCTTGCCCTGGGTGGCACTGCTCTGGGCGCCGTGTCTTCGCAGCACGCGGTTCCGCGCTCGGCCTTCACCAGCATCTGGACTTCGGTCCCCTTGTTGGCCCTGGCTCACAAGTTGGAAGCCGGCGATCCAGCCATCGGCGCCATGGTGATGCTCTATGCGCTCATCTTGTCAATTCTGACAGCGCGCATGCACCGGTTCCTGGCCACCAATCACAACCTGACACAGTCCCTCGATGAGAAAGTCGGGCAACTGACGCGCGCGTCCGCCGATCTCATCAAGGCTCGGGAAGAGGCCGAGGAGGCCAATCTGTCGAAATCGCGGTTTCTCGCGCAGGCCAGCCACGATCTGCGCCAACCGATCCATGCAATCGGCCTATTGACGGCATCGCTTGAGGAAACGCGGCTCAACCGCGAGCAGCGGCAGATGGTCGAGAGCATTGAGTCTTCGGTCGAATCTGTCACCAGCCTTTTCGGGTCGCTGCTCGACATTTCACGCCTGGATGTCGGTGGCGTAACCGCAAAGCCGGCGCCCGTGCAACTCGGGGCATTCCTCGACCAACTGGTTACGCAAAATCGGGAACTGGCAGCAAAGGCCAATTGCACCCTTGCGCATGTCCAAACGTCCGCCTGGGTCGAAACCGACGGCAATCTGCTGTTCACAATGGTCCAGAACGTGCTCGGCAATGCGTTCAAATACGCCCCGGGCAGCCGGGTGCTGATCGGGCCGCGGCGGGTTGCTGGGCACTTTGCCCTGCAGATATGCGACACCGGCCCGGGGATAGAGCCAACCCAGATCGAAGCCGTATTCAGTGAGTTTTACCGTCTCGAAACGGCGGAGGCAGGCAACACCACGGAAGGTATGGGCCTGGGACTGGCCATTGTGCGCGGCCTTGGCGACCTGCTGGACCTCGACGTCCGCCTGGCTTCCGTACCAGGCCGGGGCACGTCGGTGATCATATCCGGGCTTGTGCCAACGGTTCCTGCCAGCGCCGCCCCCGCCAGGAAGTCGCGATCCCATTTGCTTTCTGGCAAACGGATTTGCCTGATCGATGATGACGAAACCGTCCGCAATGCAACCGTCGGCCTGTTGGAGCGCTGGGGCTGCATTGTCGATACCGCCGCCTCTTCCGGCGACGTCGCCGGCCGCTACGACGCTATACTGGCCGACATGCAATTAGGCGACGGCCAGACCGGGATAGACGCGATAGAAGCCATTCGCCGGCAGGCAGGCAGGGATATCCCCGCGGTGGTGCTGACTGGCCATAGCGACAGCCAGACCCGGACAGTCATCTCGGCGGCCAACCTGCCTGTTCTGAGCAAACCTGTGCGGCCTGCCGAACTCAGGGCCATGCTGACCCGTCTCTGCCTCGGGCTGTGATTTCCTAGAGGCCAAAATCCTTGGCGGCGGCCACGGCAGCCGCCCGGGATTTGACATTGAGCAGCTTGAAAATCGCTGACACATGCACGCGAACGGTGAACGGAGAAATGCCCAGCTCGCGGGCGATTTCCTTGTTGCTGAGACCAAGGACGAGCTGGCCCAGAATCTGCCGCTGGCGTGGGGAAATGCGTGAGATGTCGCTGCTCTCGGTATCCAGATGGGAACTGGCCGCAGTCTTTGCGTCCACCACCACGATCTCGCCGTCGATCACACTGGCGATGGCGTTGCCGATGGTGGCCGGACTGGCTGCCTTGGACACAAACCCGTCGGCGCCCTCGGCCATCACCCGCTCGATCGTTTCATCCTCGTCATCCATGGAGACGACAAGGATCGAACTGGCCGGATAGTCCCGGCGCAATCCCAGGATCGAGGTTTCCAGTGCGAATCCAGGAAAATGAAGGTCCAGGACAAACAGGCCGGGCGCGTCTGCATTGGCAAGTTCTACCACGCGGGAAAAACTGTCAGCCTCCGACACGCTCGAACCGGGTAATGCCCGCAAGACAAGCCGGCGCAGGCCATCCCGGAAGATCGGGTGGTCGTCTGCAAGAATGATCCTGGTCTCTGTCATGCCGTCCCGTCCCTGGACAGTTCCTATCAATTTGAGGGCGGGGGTGCCATTAGTACACCCGTTCTATGAGACCGGGCTTGTGCGGATGCGCCCGCCTCAGGCTACTCTGGTGTCAGGCCCCTGTGGCAAACGGAACGGATCGCCTGTTCCACCCGGCGCGAGCCGTTCATGGAGAACCTCGCAACCTCCCGGCTGTCCATACTGAGGATGCGCAGGACAGAGGCGCCGCCGAACGAATCAAGCACGCCCGCCTCGAAGTAGAGCGAACCGGTCCAGGCCTTGTCTGGCGCAAAATACCAGACATCCGACCAGCCATCCGCCGCGAAGTCCTTTCCGGTTCCCTCGAACCGGAAGATCAGCTGTGTTTCAGCATCGTCGATACTCTCGAGATGCGGAAACTCATCGGCCACGAATGTCAGCTGATAAACACCAGGGTCATCCCCACTGTCGCATTGAAGGCTGAGGTAAAATCCTGCCTCCTGAACACTTGCCGAGACACGCACGCCACCATTTGGACTTGCGCCCGTGGCATAGTCCCAACCCGCTATCGCGTGAGGGGCGGTCGTCAGGAACAGGCTTGTCGAGAGCCAGATCGCATGGCAACGGACATTCATGGATGTTTCCCCCGTCGTTCGGGTCCATCCTGCCCCCTGTTCGCGGCCAGGGCCACTAGTACAGAAAGACTAGGGCCGCCCGCATCGAAAACAGCAAGACCATCCATAGGAGCCTAGCCCATGCAGCTCGACGACACGACACTCCTGCGCCAGAGCGCGCTTGTCGGAGACACCTGGATCGACGCTGATCCGGCGTCAGGCATTGCCGTGACCAATCCGGCCACCGGCGAGACCATCGGCTATGTGCCCAGGCTCGGCGCGGAAGAAACGCGCGCGGCAATTGCTGCGGCCGAGGCGGCGCAAAAGCAATGGGCTGCCCGCACCGCCAAGGAGCGCTCAGGCATTCTGCGCCGCTGGTTTGAGCTGATGATGGAGAACCAGACCGATCTGGGGCGCATTCTGACGCTTGAGCAGGGCAAGCCGCTGAAAGAGGCAATCGGCGAGATCGCCTATGGCGCCAGTTTCATCGAGTGGTTCGCCGAAGAGGCCCGGCGCGTCTATGGCGATCTTATTCCCGGCCATCGCGCCGATGCGCGCATCATGGTGATGAAGCAGCCGATTGGCGTGGTTGCGGCGATCACGCCGTGGAACTTCCCCAACGCCATGATCACGCGCAAGGCCGGTCCGGCATTGGCCGCCGGCTGTGCCATGGTCCTGAAACCCGCCAGCCAGACACCGTTTTCTGCCATTGCGCTGGCCGTGCTGGCCGAGCGCGCCGGCTTGCCGAACGGCCTCTTCAGCGTCGTCACCGGATCGGCCCGGGAGATCGGCGCGGAAATGACCGCGAGCCCCATCGTGCGCAAGCTGACCTTTACCGGCTCCACCGAAGTCGGTGCCGAGCTCTACAAACAGAGCGCGCCGACCATCAAGAAGCTCGGCCTCGAGCTGGGCGGCAACGCGCCCTTTATCGTCTTCAACGATGCCGATCTCGATGCCGCGGTCGATGGCGCCCTGATCGCGAAATTCCGCAATAACGGCCAGACCTGCGTCTGCGCCAACCGCATCTATGTGCAGGATGGCGTCTATGATGCCTTCGCCGAAAAGCTCGCCAATGCCGTGGGAACGCTCAAGACCGGCAATGGTTTTGACGAAGGCGTCATGCTTGGGCCGTTGATCGACCAGGCGGCGCTCGACAAGGTCGAAGAGCACGTGGCCGATGCCACGGGCAAGGGCGCCAAGGTGTTGCGAGGCGGAAAACAGCACCCCCTGGGCGGCACCTTCTACGAACCGACGATCCTGACGAACGTTACGCCTGATATGGCCGTCGCCCGTGAAGAGACCTTCGGGCCCCTGGCGCCGCTTTTCCGCTTCACCGACGACGCCGACGTCATCGCCCAGGCCAATGACACCGAGTTTGGTCTTGCGTCCTACTTCTACGCCCGTGACCTCGCACGCGTCTGGCGGGTGGCCGAAGCGCTCGAATATGGCATGGTCGGAGTGAATACCGGCCTGGTCTCGACTGCCGAGGCCCCCTTTGGTGGGGTGAAAATGTCGGGCCTTGGCCGCGAAGGCTCGCGCTACGGCATCGAGGATTTTGTCGAGATAAAATATGTCTGTCTGGGCGGTATCGCCTGACCATTCCACTGCGCGCTCGCAGGTAGCGAGGCGGCCAAATTCCGCCTCGCGCCTGTTGCGGCCTACTTGCCGATGAGGGCGTTGGTGTAGAATGCACCCGCGTCGGGCACGCTGGGCAGCGGCTTGCCATCTGCGTCCAGCAGCAGGCCGGCATCGAACAGATAGTCGGCCATCGCCTGCATCTTGTCCGCGTCGATGGTGCCGATCTGGCCATCGGCGCTGCGCAGATAATGCCCATCCACCAGTGCGGCCATTGAGGCGTGCACCAGGGCGGTGTCGGTCAAAACATCGGCATTGGCGGCCAGAAGCAGTTCGGCCGCCTCCTCGGGATGATCGGCCGCATATTCATAGCCGCGTGCGGTTGCGTTGATGAAGGCCCGGCCGGTTTCCTCGTGCTCGGACAGATAGGCGCCGCTGGTGCCTATAAAGGTGGTGTGCTGGTCAGGTACACCGAAATCGGCATATCGGAAGGCACCCTGGGGCCGGCCATCGATTTCGGCTTTCACACCCTCCCAGGTATAGACTTCGAGGGTGAAATCCACAGCGCCATTGGCCAGTGCTTCGTAGGCGGACGTGCCGAGGGTAACCGTTTCATACGCGCCTGAACCGCCATCGTGGCGGATCATTTCCCCGATGAGGGCGTCTTCCCAGGCGCTGCCGAAGCCTGCATAAATCTTGCCGTCGAGATCGGCCGGGCGGGTGATGTCGTCGCGTTCGCCATCAAACACCAGGCGCCCGGTTTCCGTTTGCACGACAGCATAGGTCGCTACCAGGTCCGCCCCCGCCGCACCCAGCGTGAACAGCGATACCCCGCCAAGGATGCCGAAATCGGCCACGCGATTGGCAACCAGCGTCGAGGCGGAGGCGTCCGAATAGGGGAGAATGGTCACGTCCAGCCCCGCATCGGCATAGTAGCCGAGGCTTTCGGCCACATAGATGCCGACATGGTTGGTATTCGGCGTCCAGTCGAGCGCGATGCTCACGCTCCGGTCTTGCGCCCAGGCCGCCGGGGCGAGCAGCGTTGCGGCAAGGGTCAGTGACGGCAGAATAAGTCTGCGGGTCATCGTGTCAGGTCTCCATTTTGAACAGGGAATCGAGGATTTCGCCCTCGATCGCGCCGGCCTCGGGCAGGCGGTCACGCGGTCGGGAAAGGGGGATGGCGATCTCGCGCACGACCCGGGCCGGGCGGGCCGAAAGCAACACGATGCGGTCGGAGAGAGCGACGGCTTCGCGCACGTCATGGGTCACGAGCAGCACCGACCAGCCAAAGTCCGTCCACATGCGCGCCAGCCAGCGTTGCATCTGGATGCGGGTGAGAGCGTCGAGGGCGCCGAAGGGTTCATCGAGCAGCACCGTGTTCCGGCCCTGCACGGCCGTGCGCAACAAGGCCACGCGCTGCCGCATCCCGCCGGACAATTGCGCGGGAAAATGGTGCTCGAAACCCTTGAGCCCGAATGTCTCGATCAGCGGGGCAACCATGGCGCGGGCATCGCGCCGCTTGATGCCCCGCACTTCAAGCCCGACCGTCGCGTTATCGAGAACTGTGCGCCAGGCCATCAGCGCGTCGTGCTGGGGCATGAAGGCGAAGGGGAATTGCCCCGCAGCCAGCGGTGCGCCATCCACAAAAATCTGGCCCTGATCGGGCCGGATTCGCCCTGTGAGAATGTTGAGGATGGTCGATTTCCCGGAGCCGGATGGGCCGAGGATAGAGACGAACTCACCCTTGCCGACCGTCAGGTCGAGATTGTCCAGAACCTTGAGCCCATCAAAGCCTTTGCCCACGCCCTTCAGGGTCAGCGCGCTGCTCATGGCTTTGCCGCCCGCGTGGCGCGCAGCCAGGGCATGGTCAGGGCCTGGATCGCCAGAGTCAGGCCGAACAGGACCAGCGTCAGCGTCGCGCTGACTGCGACCGCCGCCAGCACCAGGTCGGGTCTGAAATTGTTCTTCGCGCTCAGGATATAGATGCCGAGGCCCTTCGCCGCGCCGGCATATTCAGCAAAGATGGCGGCGACGACGGCATAGGTGATCGAAATGCGCAGGCCCGCAAAGAAGTAAGGCAGGGCCGAGGGCAGGCGGGCCATGGTGAACATGCGCCACCGCGGCGCTCCCATGCTGGCAAGCAGGGCGGAAATGTCGCGATCCGTCGACTCGAAGCCTTCGACGAGCGCCACGAGCATCGGAAAAAACGTCACCAGCGCGACGAGCAGGATCTTCGGTGCCAGCCCGAATCCGAACCAGAGCACCACCAGCGGTGCGATGGCGACCAGCGGCAGGGTCTGGCTGATGATGAAGATCGGGAACAAGGCGCGCCGCACACGCGGGTGAAAATCCACCAGGACGGCGAGGAAAAAGGCCGAGAGCAGCGAACACGCAAAGCCGGCCACGGTCGCCTGCATGCTGGCCAGCGCATGATCCGCCAGCGCCAGCCGGTGCTCGATCAACTGCTGGCCGATGCGGCTCGGCGCCGGCAGGACCGTTGGCGCAATTCCCCCCAGGCGCACGCTCGCTTCCCAGGCCAGCAGAACCGCCGCGACGGAGAGTACTGGCGGCAATGCGCGCACCAGAAATGCCGCGCCACCGGCGCGACCATCGGGACTGGTCATGGCTTGCCCCTAGGCCGTAACGGAGGGGCTGTTGGCCGAGACAGTCAGGTCGATGGTGACATGGCCCTGCTTGCTGCCAAACGCGCAGAACGCCTGCTCGAGGGTCGCGAAAACCAGCCCGGCATCGCCCTTGAGCCTGGTGCAGAAATTCTTGGCGCGGTCGAAGGCACCCGACTGCTTGACGAAGTCAATGCAGCCATAGATTTCGTCCATGTGGTGATTACTGCCCAGCACGTAGAGCGAAAACTGGGCGCTCGCGTCTACGCCCTTGTGCGGCGCATCTTTCAAGGCCGCCAGCGCCGTTTCCATCCGCTCCGCAAGCGGTTCTTCAGGGCCGTCGAACCCGGGTGCGTTGCAGATGGCATCATCGGGCTCGCCCGGGCATCCCCGCGAGATTGTGGCCGACAGCACGCAGTGCACGCCGCCCTTGCCGGCAACGCTGTAGAGGTCGCGCATGGCGGCAAAAACCACCTCCGGCGGACCGACGATGAGGGTCGAAATATCGTCCGTCTCGATCCTGAGATGTTCGCGGTAGGGATCGAGTGCGCTCAGCGCATCGGTGATGATCCAGATGAAGTCACTGGACATCGGATAAAGGGAAATTTGTGCGCCTGAAAACATGCCGCCTCGCTCCGCTGGTATTACCCAGATCAGCTTGAGGGTCCGAAGGCATGCCGCCCTCATCTCAGCCCCGACTGTACGGAGCACCCCTGTGGTTGGAGCTTCAGCATAGCGATTCGAATTCTGTCCGCAAGACCCGAAACGCGACTAGAAATCTTTAGAAATTAATGAATGTATATCAATGGCATAGTCGAAGATCAGTAACGGATGGATTGCGGGTTGGGCGGCCCTGGAGCAGCAGGATTTAGCTGCCCAGCGTCGCGAGCGCGGCCCGGATTTTCCCGCCATGACTGGCCAGAAGTTGCGTGGCGTGGCGCGCATCCCTGGCGCCGGACGACAGCAGGATCGCGGCCTTTACCGAGCCCCCGCAGGCGTCGAGTGCGGCGGCGGCCCGAGCCGCGTCCACACCCGTCACTTTCGCGACGATTCCCTGCGCCCGCTCACGCAGCTTTTCGTTGTCGGCAACGAGATTGACCATATAGCCGTCATGCACGTGCCCCAGGTGTATGGCCATCAGCGTCGAGAGCATGTTGAGCGCGATTTTTTGTGCCGTGGCGGCTCCCATGCGGGTCGATCCGGCAATGACTTCCGGCGGCGTCGGCAGGCAGATGGAAACATCGACCGCCTCGAACAGCGGTGCCCCGGAATTGTTCGCAATGCCGATGGTTTTGGCGCCCGCCGCTCGCGCCGTTTTCGCCGCGGCCATGGGGAACCGCGTCTGACCGCTGGCAGTGACCGCGATCAGGCAATCCCGTTCCGTCGGCGCCAGTGCCGTCACTGCCTGTTCTGCGGCCGCTCCGTCGTCTTCTGGCCCACCGCGCATGTCAACGAGGGATTCAGGCCCGCCGGCCAGCACGATATGGATGCGCTCGCGCGACAAACCATAGGTGCCCGGAAGTTCCAGGGCGTCGGCAAGGGCCATCAGCCCGGAGCTGCCGGCTGCCGCGTAGATCAGCCGGCCATCGCTTTCCATCGAGCGCGCCATCAGGGCGGCCCCGGCGCCGATCTGGTCTATGGCGCAGGCGACGCTGGCCGCGGCATCCACCTGGCTTTTGGCCAGCAGGGTGAGGATGTCTCCGTCACCGCGCAGCTCGAGTCCATCGGCATCCGCATGGTGCATTTCCGTCTGCCGCTGCGTCACTCACCCCTCCCGGCCATAATGCCAAAAAAATACCACTTTTCCGAATTTGCTGCGCAATGATCGGGTCGGTAGCCAATTTTGTAAAAGCTATCCAGCCAGATATGCACATCTGCCTGTGCTGCAGACTTGCGAACGGGCGAATGGTATTTTATTGGTATTACACCCGGCATGCGGGTGTCAAAGGCGTTGCCGGTGCCGTTTGCGGCGGCAGGTGTGCCAAGGAGGCAGGGTGTCAGAGCAGTCCGAAGTCTTGTTCGGTAACGGGCCGGTTACTTTGCCGCCGGGCGGTCCGCTCTATCTGCAACTCAAACGCTGGATTGAAGATGCCATAGAACGCGGCACAATCAACCCCGGAGATGCATTGCCGTCGGAGCGTGACTTGGCTCTGCGCGCTGATGTTTCCCGCGTCACCGTGCGCAAGGCCGTGCAGGAGCTTGTGCAGGATGGCGTACTGGTCCAGCGCCACGGCTCGGGAACCTTCGTGGCGCCGCAGACTCAGCGCGTCGAACAGTCCCTGTCACAGCTCACGTCCTTTACCGAAGATATGGCCCGGCGCGGCATGGCCGTGCGGGCGGAATGGCTCGATCGCGGCATCTATACGCCCTCGCCGGACGAAACCGTCATCCTGGCCCTGGGCGCTGGCGAAGACGTCGCGCGCATTGCCCGGCTCCGCCTGACCGGTGACATGCCTCTGGCCATCGAGCGTGCCAGCCTGTCCGCCTCGGTCCTGCCGCGGCCGCAGGAGCTGGGGGACTCGCTCTACAAATACCTCGATCGCTTCGGCAATCGCCCGGTGCGGGCCATCCAGCGTATTCGGGCCGCCAACATCACCGAAGCCGACGCGCATCTCTTGCAGGTGCCCACCGGCGCCGCCGGCCTGCACATCGAGCGCATCTCCTACCTGCCCACGGGCCGTGCCATCGAATTCACCCGCTCCATCTACCGGGGCGATACCTACGACTTCGTCGCTGAGCTGCGGTTGGGCGACGCCAATAATACGAGCAAGAAGAAATGACCGATCAGACCCATATGCGCCGGGAAATCAATGAAATCCCAGACGTCGTCGCGGGATTTCTCTCGAATTCGGCCACGGTCCTCGATGCCGCCGCGAAGCGCCTGCAAGACGTTGATCCGCGCCTCGTGGCCACGGTCGCGCGTGGTTCTTCCGATCATGCCTCGACCTATCTCAAATATGCCATCGAACTGGTGCTCGGCCTCCCGGTTGCTTCGGTCGGGCCGTCCATCGCCTCGATCTATGGCCGCGATCTCAAGCTTGATCGCGCTGCTGCCATCGCCGTGTCGCAGTCCGGAAAGAGCCCGGATATCGTCGGGATGGCCCAGTCCGTGCGCCGCTCGGGCGCCGTCACCATCGCCATCACCAACACGGCCGGCTCGCCCCTCGATCAGGCCTCCGATTTCACCATCGACCTGCAAGCCGGCGTCGAAAAGAGCGTTGCCGCGACCAAGACATTCGTGACCTCGATCGTCGCCGGCCTCGCCCTTCTGGCGCGCTGGGCCGATGATGATGCCTTGACCGCGGCCGTACACAACCTGCCCGAAAGCCTGGCGCGCGCAGTGACCTGTGACTGGTCGGAACTGATCTGCGCGCTCGATGGCCACGACTCTCTATATGTTCTGGGCCGTGGACCCGGATTTGCCATCGCCAATGAAGCGGCGCTCAAGTTCAAGGAGACCTGCGGCATCCAGGGCGAGTCCTATAGCGCCGCCGAAGTCATGCATGGTCCGGTATCCATCGTCACCAAGGGCTATCCGGTTCTCGGCCTTGCGGCCCGCGATGCTGCCGAGGCCTCGGTGGCCGATATGGCGCATAAGCTCGCCGGGCAGGGGGCCAAGGCATTCCTGACCAGCGACAGGCCCGGCGCTGCTGCCCGCCTCGACTTTGCGCCCACCGGTCATCCGATTACCGACCCCCTGGCGCTGATCGTCAGCTTCTACGGCTGCGTTGAAGCCTTGGCCCGGCATCGCGGGCTGAACCCGGACGAGCCCCCCATGCTGAAAAAGGTCACCGAGACGGTATGAGCGAACTACAGGCCATATGCTGCCCCCGGATCTTTGACGGCGAGGTCTGGCACGACAGCGCCGCCCTATTGATCGAATTCGGCTTCGTCTCCGGCATCGTGCCAGCGGATGCCATTCCGGCCGGGGCAACCAGGGTCGATCTCGGGCAGGGCATGATCGTGCCGGGCTTCGTCGATCTGCAGGTGAACGGCGGCGGTGGGGTGCTGTTCAACAACGCGCCCGATCTCGATTCCATCCGCACCATCTGCTCGGCTCATGCCCAGTTCGGCACCACCGCCCTCTTGCCGACGCTGATCACCGATACGGTCGCGGTGAACGTCGCTGCCATGGCCGCCGGCGTTGCTGCCGCTGGTCAATCGGTTCCTGGTTTTCTTGGCCTGCACCTTGAAGGGCCGCACCTGTCACTGGCCCGCAAGGGCACGCACGACCCGGCATTGATCCGTCCGATGGACGATGAGGACCTTGCCCGCCTCGTGTCCGCCGCGGCCGCGTTGCCCAATCTCCTCTGCACAGTCGCCCCGGAATCGGTGTCCCCGGAACAGATCAGGACATTGGCCGGTGCCGGCATCGTCGTCAGCATCGGCCATTCTGACGCGAGCTATGCCGCGGCGCGGGCCGCCTTCGATGCAGGGGCAAGCATGGCCACGCATCTGTTCAACGCCATGAGCCAGATGGGCAATCGGGAACCGGGCGTGGTCGGGGCCGTGCTCGACGCGCCCGGCGTCACTGCCGGCCTCATCGCCGATGGTATCCACGTGCATCCGGCCGCGATCGGCGCCGCCCTCAGGGCCAAGCGCGGTGAAGGCGGGATATTCCTCGTCACCGACGCCATGTCACAGACCGGCACCGATCTCACCAGCTTCACTCTCAATGGCCGCCTCATCACCAGGTCCAACGGCGCCCTGCGCCTTGATGATGGCACATTGGCTGGTGCCGACCTCGATATGATCGACGCCGTCAACTATACGGTCGACACCATTGGCCTGCCGCTCGACGAGGCCCTGCGCATGGCCAGCCTCTATCCCGCCAGAGCATTGGGCGTGGATGAAACGCACGGACACCTGCGCCCGCAGGCCCGCGCGGATTTCGTGATTCTCGATCCATCCCGCAGCGTGAACAGCACCTGGATCGGCGGCGAACAGGTCTGGTCCGCCTGATCAAAACTCTCTGACGACGAACCAAGCCATCGCCTCCATCGCCCCCTCGCCCCTCCGGGGAGAGGGCCGGGGTGAAGGGAGACAGGCGAATATTCCCCGGCTCCGGCCCTCTTCACCTCCCCCTTCAAGGGGGAGGCAAGCGCAGCTTGGCCCGCAGGGCCTTAGCGAAGCTCGGAGGGGGTGTTCGCGCCACCAACTCAACCGCGCGAAATGCCTACCCACGCCCGATATAGGGCATCGTCGTGGCCATGACGGTCATGAACTGCACATTGGCCGCGAGCGGCAGGCTTGCCATGTAGGTGACTGCGTCGACCACATGCTTCAGGTCAAAGGTCGGTTCCGGCATCATGGTGCCATTGGCCTGGAGCGACCCCGCGTTCATCGAACTCGTCATGTCCGTCGCCGCATTGCCGATATCGATCTGGCCGCAGGCGATATTGTAAGCCCGGCCGTCGAGCGAGATCGACTTGGTGAGCCCGGTGATGGCGTGCTTGGTCGTGGTATAGGAGGCCGCCTGTGGCCGCGGCACATAGGCCGAGATCGAACCGTTGTTGATGATCCGCCCGCCTTGCGGAGCCTGCGCACGCATCGTCCGGAAAGCCTCGCGCGCGACATAGAAGGCGCCGTTGAGATTGGTATCGACCATCTCGCGCCAGGTTTCGACCGCCAGATCGCCGAACGGCGTGGCCGGGGCAAAGCGCCCCGCATTGTTGAACACGAGGTCGATGCGCCCGTAGCTGGACCGAATCTCATCAAACAGCGCCGCAACCGAACCCGGGTCGGTGACGTCACACACGGCGCCGTCCAGCCCATGCTCGCTTCGGGCCTGTTCAACCAGTTCCGCCCGCCGGCCGCAGATCATGACCGTCCATCCGGCAAGTTTGAGGCCCTTGGCGCTGGCGAGTCCGATGCCGGATGTGCCGCCGGTGACCAGTGCAAAACGCGTTCCCGCCATCATTGTCTCCACATTTTCACCACTTCGGCGCCCACGATTGGGCGAGAGTGCTGGATCATCGATTTACCCCGCGCGGACGCCACGATGTGCCGGGGCCAGGCGCCAACCCGCGCAAACGCGGGCTTTTTAACCACTTGTTCAGTCGTCTTAACAGTCCGTTTCGAACTGTGTGCTGAATCTGCAACAACCGCTTCGCAACCATATTGTGGCGGCATGAAAAGGGGCTTGCCGCGATTGCGTCGGCTTTCTGCATGCGTAGAGTGGGTCTTGCGAATCCATGCATGGGATCGTTTGTCGGTCGCAACGCGACGGCAACACACTGCACCACGAATAGTGTGGTCGCGTTTCGACAAACCGCTGGGGAACCGGCACCAAAAAATGACTGACTTTGGAGGTCAATTAATGAAACTCAAGAGCCTTATCCTCGGTTCTGTTGCCGCTGCCGGTCTCTCGACTGCTGGCTACGCTGCCGACCTGGGCGTCCTCACCTCGCTGGACGTCTGCGACGCTCTCGGCCTCTCCGGCCTGACCATTTCGTCCGACACCAACTGCCTGCAGATCACCGGCGGCGTCTCCTACTCGTTCGAGTGGGGTGATTACCGTGGTTCCTGGCCGACCGCTGGCGTGCTGCACAGCCCGCGTTCGACCATGGACAACGATGAAATCGCACCGGGCGTGAACAACGACTGGCGCTCGAAGGTTGAAGCCTGGCTGAAGTTCGTCGGCACTGCCGATTCCGAGTTCGGTCCGGCCTCCGTGACCCTGAAGCTCAAGGAAGTCCAGGACGTCCGCGTCACCAACGAAACCGTTGTTGACTCGCCCGATGGCGCTGCCCTGACCTTCGACGAAGCCTTCGTCTCCATCGGTGACACCACTGTCATCATGGCCGGCAAGAAGGGTTCGATCGCCAACTTCGGCGACGACGAGCCGCTGAACTGGCTTGGCACCTTCGGTTCCGACGCTGCCGACAAGGGCGTTCGTTGGGACATGATCGACGGCAACCTCGACACCGGTGGTCACGTGATCCAGGTCGTTTCGAGCCTCGGCAACGGCGTTACCGCCAAGATCGGCCTCGAAAACCTGAACGACTCGCTGCCGGCCTATGCTGGTACGCTGGTTGGCGTTCTCGAATATGCTGGTGACGGCCTGTCCGCTCACGTGACCGGTCTTGCCGGTGGCATCCTCGACGGCGTCGTGGAAGCTTGGTCCGTCCATGCTGGCTTCACCGCCACCCTCGACACCTTCAAGATCGTCGGTGCTGCTGCTGCTCAGCATGACGGTGTTGACACCGACTGGAACGCTCTGCTGTCCGCTTCGGCAACCTTCGACATGTTCACCATTGCCCTGTCGGGTGAAGCTCTGGGTGGCAACATCCACAACACCGACTTCGGCATCGGCGGCTCCATCGGCGCCAAGGTTACCGACACCGTCAGCCTGAACCTCGGCGGCAAGTACTACGACTCCAACAACGGTGGCGACGACGCCTACCAGATCGCCGCTCAGATCGTTGCTGCGGTCACCGAGACTGTGAAGCTCACCGGTGAAGTTGGCGTCTATGGCAACATCACTGCTGCCACTTCCGACTTCTACGGCAAGGCCGAGCTGGCTTGGGCTCCGGGTGGTGACTTCACCTCCTCGCTCGCTGGCGAAGTCCACCAGAACGGTGCCTACAAGGTCACCTTCAAGGCTGCCAAGGAATTCAAGTAATCCTTGGATTACTCCTGAATTGGGAAAGGCCCGGCTTTGCCGGGCCTTTTCTTTTGTCCAGCTGCCGGGGCGAGGGCATTTTTGTTTGTTGCGCCGGGCAAATCATCTACCTTGCAGGCAACGGCGGCTTTCCAACGGATTCGGGATGAAAAAGAACCTGCTTGTGCAGGCAGTGCCAGGCTTGGCAATTGTCTTGGGTTGTTCCATGAGCGTCTTGGCCATGGCGGCTCCCGCGGCGTCGGTGGACGTCGCGCCCGGTCAATTCGCCGGTGGAGGACAGATCGGGTCCCCTTCAAACGACCAGTTTGCGCGCGATTTGCCCCTGTTGCTGGCGCAGTCGTCGACTCCGTCCACATCCGGCTCGGTGATATCGCTCGCGTCCCCGCAGATCGCCGACTACTGGGTGACCGTCAGCCGCCAGGATAGTGGCGTTCTGGTCTTCGATGGCTATGTTCCCGACGAACAGACGCGCCAGGCCTTGGCCAAGATCGCCGGCGCCGACGCGTCCTACCTCAAGCTCGGCCGGGGTGCGCCCGCCAATTACCGGGCAGCCGTCGATTTTGGCGTCACTCTGCTCGCCCGAGTGTCCGAAGGGCGCTTTTCTCTCCGCGGCGGCGCAATGTCACTCGAGGGAACGGCCCGGACATCTGCCGACTACGCGGCATTGACCGCCGATCTTGAAACGGGGGCGCCGGTCGAGCTCGAACTGGCCACATTGGATGTGAAAGCGCCCGCAGTCAGTCCCTACAGGTTTGGCATCGAAAAGACTGAAACTGGCGAAGCCCGGCTGCGCGGTATCTTGCCTACTCCCCAGATTGAGAACCAGTTGCTGGCGCTTGCAGGCGGTAACGCCGTGTCCAATGTGGGATATGCCTCGGGCGAAGCGCCCAATTTTGTCGCCTCCGCCGAACAGGCGGTGCAGTTTCTCCCCCACCTGGCCTCCGGCATGGTTCGATTTGACGGTCAGTCCTGGTCGGTTTCGGGCCAGCCGACCTCCGAGGCCGGCAAAGCCGCCATCGAAACCGAGTTTGCCATTCAGCAATTGGCGCAGGCCGGCTGGACCCTTGACCTTGCCCCGGTCGTTCCAGCCGCGCCGGAGCCGTCCTCTGCCGAAAATGATCAGGCTCCGGCCACGGCCGAGAGTGCGGCAACAGGTTCCGGGCCATATACATGGTCACTTGCTCGATCCGCTGACGGTGCGGTGACTGTTTCCGGCTTCATCCCGGCCGAAACTCTGGGCCGGTTCCTGGACGTTCGCCTGGCCGGGCAGGGCCCGGTAGTCAACACAATGCAGGTGGCCGATGGGGCTCCCGAAGGATTCTCGCGGGACGTCTTGATCGCTTTAGACATGCTGGACCTGTTGGGTTCGGCCCAGATTGATTTTGACGGGCAGGGATGGCGGGTCACCGGCCAGGCCGCCGAAGACACGTTCGAAAGTGACGCCGCTTTGGTTCTTGGCGATCAGGCAGCCAATTGGCAGATCGCGGTCGAACCGGTTGCGGTTGCGCAATCCATGGTCGAAGAATCCGAGCCGGAGATCGCCGAAGCGGTGACGCCAACGGCCGAAGTCGAGCCCGCTGCGGCCTCCACCCCGGTTGTCGAGACTGCCACGGCGCCCGCCGCCGAAAACCCGGCGGCGATTGAACAATGCCGCGCCGAGCTTGCCGAACTCACCTCGCACAATGCCATTCTGTTCCAGTCTGGTGCCGCCATCATCGCCGATAGCGCCCGGAGCGAACTCGATAGCTTCGCTGCCACACTCTCCCTTTGCCCTGAGGCGCCGGTCTATGTGGAGGGCCATACCGACAGCGACGGCGAAGCGACGGCCAATCTGGTGCTCTCGGTGTCGCGTGCTGAATCGGTCGTCCAGGCGCTGATCGAGCGGGGCGTCGACGCCGCGCGCCTCTACGCCATAGGTTACGGCGAGTCGCAGCCGGTGGCCGACAATGCCACCAGCGAAGGCAAGCGCAGCAACAGGCGCATTGTTATTTCGATACCCGATCAGCCGGAATAACGGGAGCTGCCTGCCCTTGCTACACGCGGGGTGTCAGGCGGCTTTTCCGGCTCTGTCGGCGTTTACCGCGAAGACAAATCCGGCAACCGCCTCGATTTCATCCTGCTGGTCAAACAGCGCCGGAGATCCTTGGCCCGACAGGGTGAGGGCTGTGGCATCCGGCCGGCGCCGCACCATTTCGTCAAAGGTTTCGCGCCGCACCTGATCGGTCAACTGGGTCCGCATCAGCATGAGCGGCGCGCAACTCAACGCGTCGAACAGGCGCCATTGCGGAACCAGCACATCGTCGAAGCGGAAGCCGGAGATAGCCTCGATCAATCTTCGATCGAAGAGCGGGCGCGGGCGGTTACGCTTGTCAAACCAGTGGCTTCTATGCGCCAGCTCATCCAGTGCTTCATCTGAATGTCCCGGGTAGTCAGCGCCGAGGATGCGTCTGAATCCGGCGGTGACGGCCTTGCTGCCCCGCAGGCTTTCCACATGGGCCAGGTTGTTTCTCAATCGCACCAGCCCCCGCGAATCCGTGACCGGTCCCGCATCGAGCAGCACTGTCCCGCCAATGAGCAGGGGGTGCGCGGCCGCCAGGGCCATGGCC
Source organism: Devosia sp. (assembly GCF_025809055.1). NCBI lineage: Bacteria > Pseudomonadati > Pseudomonadota > Alphaproteobacteria > Hyphomicrobiales > Devosiaceae > Devosia > Devosia sp. Next base: position 304,185 of record NZ_CP075529.1, read on the forward strand.
ACCTGTCCGCCATGGCCCTGGCCGACCAGCACGATCGGTCCGGTGCCGAGCGCCGCCAGAATGTCGGCGGTGTCGCGGGCATCACTGAGCGAGCCATAGGCGGTGCCGGCCGGCCTGTCGTCGCCACGGCCGCGACCCGGCAGGTCGATCAGCACCAGCGGCCAGTCACCACCGCTCAGCCTCTGGAACGCAGTCGCAAAATCCGTGAAGTCGCTCATATTGCGGTGATAGCCGGCCAGGCACACAACCGGCATCCGTCCACGGCCGAGTTTGCCGCGCACATGGACAGCGGCACGGGTGGCGCCATCGCTCAGCGTGATCATCTGCACCGGCAGCCCGGCAAAGGCTGGGTGGTCGGCCGGGACCTGGCGGCGTTTGCGCATCAGCTTCATGGGGATTGTTTATCGGGCCGCAGCACTGCGCCACAAGCCCGATTTGCTTCCTTGTCGCTGGGCGTCGATGAAAGTATGGTGCGCGCTGTCCGCGCCGCGTGGTGGCGGATCGATCATGGACGTACCAACCGGCTATGAGCCGGCCATCCAATTGAGGAATTTCGACAAATGCTGCGTGGTTCGATTACGGCTCTCATCACTCCCATGCGCGATGGGGCTGTGGATGAGAAAGCCTTCGCGCGCTTTGTCGATTGGCAGATTGGCGAAGGCACGCATGGCCTGGTGCCGGTGGGCACGACCGGGGAAAGCCCCACGGTGAGCCACGAAGAGCATCACCGCATCGTCGATATCTGCATCGAAGTGGCCAATGGTCGGGTGCCGGTCATTGCCGGGGCAGGGTCCAATGCCACTGCCGAGGCCGTGTCGCTGGCCCAGCATGCTGAAAAGGCCGGCGCCGATGCCGTGCTTTCGGTTGTGCCTTACTACAACAAGCCCAATCAGGAAGGCCTGTTCCAGCATTTTTCCGCCGTGGCGCGAGCCGTCGGCATTCCGGTCGTTCTCTACTCGGTGCCGAGCCGGACGACGGTCGACCTCACCGTCGACACCATCGTGCGCCTGCGCGAGGCCCATTCCAACATCATAGGGGTCAAGGACGCGACTGGCAGCATGGAGCGGGCCAGCATGCAGCGGGTGCGTCTGGGCAAGGACTTTGTGCTTCTTTCAGGCGATGACAGCACCGCCCTTGGCTTCAATGCCCATGGCGGTCATGGCTGCATTTCCGTCACGGCCAATGTCGCGCCGCGCCTGTTCTCGCAAATGCAGGAACTGTCCCTGGCGGGTGATTTCGTCGGCGCGCGCGAAATCAACGACAAGCTGGTTTACCTGCATCGGGACCTGTTCATGGAGCCCAATCCGTCACCGGCCAAGTATGTGGCGAACCGGCTGAACCTCTGCGCCAACGAAATGCGCCTGCCACTGGTGCCGGTCAGCAAGTCCACCCAGGACGCCATGGACTTTGCAATGGGCCACGCAGGCCTTATCTAGGGTCGGAAGGCAACCTTTATTGCCCCCGCGCGTCAGTGTTCGAGCCCTTCGCACACCGCGAAGGGCTACCCATTTACTCAAGCAACCGACCCATGGCCGCCAGCAAGAACGACAAGAACAAGAACGGATGGATCAGCCACGGCCAGGTGGCTGAAAACCGGCGTGCGCGGTTCGACTATGAGATCGGCGACACCATCGAGGCCGGGATTGTCCTCACCGGCACCGAGGTGAAATCGCTTCGCCTCGGCAAGGCGCAGATCGCCGAGTCCTATGCGTCGCCGGAAAAGGGCGAACTCTGGCTGATCAATGCCCACATTCCCGAATACCTCCAGGCGAACCGCTTCAACCACGAGGAAAAGCGGCCGCGCAAGCTGCTGGTGTCCAAAAAGCAATTGTCCAAGCTCGATCAGGAAGTGGCGCGCGCCGGCAATACCATCGTGCCGCTAAAACTCTATTTCAATGACCAGGGCAAGGCCAAGCTGCTGATCGGCATCGGCAAGGGCAAGAAGAACTTCGACAAACGCGCCACCAGCCGCGATCGCGACTGGAACCGCGACAAGGCCCGCATCATGAAAGAAGGCGGCCGCGGCTAAACGAGCCGGCGCGCACGGCCGTCACCTCTTCTCCTCCCCCTCCTTCAGGGGGAGGCCGGGTGGGGGTGCTCCCCGGCACACTCTGAATTCTGTGCCTAAGCCCTCACAATATAGCCGCCACACCAATTCCTCGGCTCCATCGCCCCCTCGCCCCTCTGGGGAGAGGGCCGGGGTGAGGGGTGCAGACCCTCGGCAGAGGCACGACTCTGCCCCCATCCGGCACCCTCGATCCGGCACTATCAGACCAAAAAAGCCTAAGCCTCGACCGGCCTCTGCGCCTGCGGGCGTCCGACGGTCTTCGCCAATTCGGCCACATCCAGGAAGTAATCCGCCTGCCGCCGCAGGTCGTCCGAAATCATCGGCGTGGATGTCGTCAGCGTCGAAACGACTGTCACCCGTTTGCCCTTGCGCTGCAGCGCGGCAACCAGTGCAGTGAAGTCACCGTCCCCGGAAAACAGGATCAGGTGATCGAAATAGGGCGATAGCTCGAGGGCATCCACCGTGAGCTCGATGTCCATGTTGCCCTTGACCTTCCGGCGCCCGGCGGCATCGGTGAATTCCTTGGCCGGCTTGGTCACCACCGTATAGCCATTGTAGTCGAGCCAATCGATCAGCGGCCGTATCGAGGAATATTCCTGATCCTCGACCAGCGCCGTATAATAGTTTGCCCGCAGCAGATAGGCCTTGCTGCCGAACTCGGTCAACAGCTTCCGATAGTCTATGTCTATGCCGATTGCTTTAGAGGTGGCGTATAGATTGGCGCCGTCGATGAAAAGCGCGATCTTTTCTCTCGGATCAATAGCCATGCTGAAATGTGTTCCTGAAAAATGGCTTGTGCGGCAGGTGGATACTTCCATCTACCCTGAAAAATAGCGGCGCAGCCCGCCCTTGCCGCTTAAGTTCGGTATTCGCATATTTTCGCTGCTGCGACAAGTTGGACGCTGGGCGGGGGAGGGCGTCCTTGTGTTTGCTGGCTGCATGATGTATTGCGAGCCTTCATTTCCGAAAAATTTTGGAGACGTTCGTGGCACGCGTCACCGTTGAAGACTGCATTGAGAAGGTCGACAATCGTTTCGACCTCGTTCTGATGGCCGCTCATCGCGCGCGCATGATTTCGTCCGGCGCGCAGATCACCGTGCCGCGCGACAACGACAAGAACCCAGTCGTTGCCCTGCGCGAAATCGGTGATGGCACCATTTCGCCCGAAGACCTGCACGAGGATCTGATCCACTCGCTGCAGAAATATGTCGAGGTCGACGAGCCCGAGAACAGCGCCGCTCCGATGATCGAGAGCGCCGGCGACGATGATTCGATCAATTTCGACACCATCAGCGAAGAAGAGCTGCTGCGCGGCATCGAAAGCCTCGCCCCGCCCGAACGCCGGGATGACTAGTCTGCGTCTTGCAAATCTCTCCAGTGGAGAGATTTGAGCAGACTAGGCCATGAGACTTCGATCCGTGCCGAAGGCAAAATCGTCCCTGTGGGACGATTTTAGGTGAGAAGGCCACGAGAGCTATGCTCGAGTGGCACGCACCAGCCTTGCGGCGCCAGCCGATCCGATTATATCAAGAGCGTCCGGCATGCGTCGGACGCTCTTTTCATTTCCAATCAAAGCGCTAAGCTCATTCCCGAGAGCGAGCGGCTACCCCAATGATGCGTCAGTACGAACTCGTCGAGCGCGTTCAGGCCTATAACCCGAACGCCGACGAGCAGTTGTTGAATAAGGCCTATGTGTACGCCATGCAGAAGCATGGCTCGCAAAAGCGCGCCTCCGGCGATCCCTATTTCAATCACCCGCTGGAAGTCGCGGCCATCCTCACCGAGCTCAAGCTCGATGATGCGTCCATCGCCGTGGGGCTCCTGCACGATACCATCGAGGACACCGACGCCACCCGCGCTGAGATCGATCAGCTGTTCGGTTCGGAAATCGCCGCCATCGTCGATGGCCTGACCAAGATCGAGCGGCTCAATCTGATGTCGCGCGAGGAAGCCCAGGCCGAAAACCTGCGCAAGCTCCTGCTCGCCATCAGCCAGGATGTGCGGGTTCTCCTGGTCAAGTTGGCCGACCGCCTCCACAACATGCGCACCCTGCAATATGTGCCGCCCGAAAAGCAGCGCCGCATTGCCCAGGAAACCATGGATATCTATGCCCCGCTCGCCGGCCGCATGGGTATGCAGGATTTGCGCAATGAGCTCGAGGACCTGTCCTTCCGCATCCTCCAGCCGGATCACTATGAAGCCATCACGGCGCGTCTCGAGCAGATGCAGGCCGACTACCGCGAAACCATCGATACCATCACCGCCGAATTGACCGACCTGCTCGGCGAAGCCGGCATCGCGGCGCGGGTCAAGGCGCGGGTGAAGTCACCCTATTCGATCTTCTCCAAGATCGAGCGCAAGTCGATCGCCCTCGAACAGCTGTCCGACATGATCGGCTTCCGCGTCGTGGTTGGATCGCTCGAAGAGTGCTACCGCACCGTGGGTCTCATCCATACCCAGTGGAAAGTCGTCCCGGGCCGCTTCAAGGACTATATCTCGGTCCCCAAGCACAACGACTACCAGTCCATCCACACCACCATTGTCGGGCCCAGCCGGCAGCGCGTCGAGCTGCAGATCCGCACCGAGGACATGGATCGCATTGCCGAATTCGGCATCGCCGCCCATGCCCTCTACAAGGATGGCGCCTCGGCCAATCTCGGCCGCATCGAGATGGAGTCGCACGCCTATGGCTCCCTGCGGCAGACCATCAGCCACCTGACCTCGGGCATCGCCTCCGAGGACTTTCTCGAATACACCAAGCTTGAGCTGTTTCAGGATCAGGTGTTCTGCTTCACCCCGCGCGGCCGCCTGATCGCGCTGCCACGTGGCGCTACCCCGATCGATTTCGCCTATGCGCTGCACACCGACATCGGTGACACCTGCGTCGGCGCCAAGATCAACGGCCTGATCCTGCCGCTGGTGACCCAGCTGCGCTCCGGCGACGAAGTCGAAATCCTGCGCGATCAGAATCATCGCCCGCCGTCCAACTGGATCGGCATTGCCGCCACCGGCAAGGCCCGCGCCGCCATCCGCCGCGCCGTGCGTCAGGCTGCGGCTCAGCGCGCCTTTGCCCTGGGTGAGCACGTGCTCAACATGATGCTCGAACGCGAAGGCGTCATGCTCGACGAGGCCGAGGGCAAGGCCCTGGCCGAGGCGCTGGCGCAGCCCAGCAAGCGTGACCTGCTGGTCGCCGTGGGCGAGGGCAAGGTCGGCTCGGAACCTCTGGCCACGGCGCTGGAGCAGGTCAAGGGCATCCGCAAGCGCCGCCGCAAACTCGACCTGCCGGTCGCCGATACGGCGGACGGGTGGTTTGCTCTGCGCGCCGTCGAGCATTTCCGCTTCCGCGTGCCGGGCGGCCAGAAAGCCGGGCCCCAGGCGACCGCAGCGCTCAACCAGCTCGATTTCCACACCCCGGTGCAATTGTCCAATGAGGGCGTCGTTCCGGGCGATCGGCTTGTGGGGATCCTGCAGCCTGATGAGCCTCTGCGGGTCTTCCCGATCCACTCCGATGCGCTCAACGCGCTTTACGACAGCGACGTCGCCTGGGTCGATGTGCGCTGGAACCTTACTGGCTCCGAGGAGCGCCTTTACCCCTCGGTGATCTCCATGGAATCGGTGAACAGGCCCGGTTCCCTGGCGCAGATTTCCTCGGCCATTGCCGCCTGCGACGCCAACATCAACAATCTGGTCATGCGGATGATTTCGCCCGACTTCCACCAGATGATCTTCGAAATCGAGGTGCGCGACCTTGCGCAACTCACCGATGTTCTGGCAACCCTCAAGCGCAGCCCCGGCCTTTCCGCCGTCCAGCGGGCGGGACTGCGTGAGGCGGGGATGATCTCCACGCTGGAATGGGATGGCAGTATCGACAGGAGTTCGCGCGATGACTAGGGACGAAGTATTGGATGTCTTCCGCCGGTGCGGCGCCATGCTGGAAGGTCACTTCATTCTGTCCTCCGGCCTGCGCTCCCCGGTTTTCCTGCAGAAGGCCAAGGTGTTCCAATACGCTGCGGAAACCGAAGTGCTGTGCAAGGCGCTGGCCGATCGTGTCCGTGCCGAAGTCCCGGGCGTCACCAAGGTGGTTTCTCCCGCCATTGGTGGCATCATTCCCGGTTACGAGACCGCGCGCCACCTCGGCGTGCCCGCGCTCTACACCGAGCGCGTCGAAGGCCAGTTCGAGCTGCGTCGCGGCTTTGAGATCGCCGCCGATGATGAGGTCGTCGTCGTCGAGGACATTGTCTCGACGGGCCTGTCGATCCGCGAATGCGTTGCCGCCCTGCGTGGTATCGGCGCCAATGTCGTTGCCGCCGCCTGCCTTATCGATCGCTCGGGCGGCGAGGCCGACGTGGGCGTGCCGCTGATCAGCCTCATCGAATTCAAGGTCCCCGCCTATCCCGCCGATCAACTACCCCCCGAACTGGCCGCCATTCCACCCGTCAAACCCGGCAGCCGTGGCATTCAGGGCGTGAAGTAGATGACGATTTCCCCCTCATCCGGCGCTTCGCGCCACCTTCTCCCCGAGAGGGGGAAGAATGGCATCGCGTCCGCCTCTATTCCTCTCCCTCTCGGGGAGAGGGTGGATCGGTCGCAGACCGAGACGGGTGAGGGGGGGGCCTCGCCAAGTACGGAGCCAACCTCATGATCGTCGGCCTCGGCTCGGACCTGATCCAGATTCACCGCGTCCAGGAAACGCTGGACCGCCACGGCGAGCGCTTCACCAATCGCTGCTTTACCGAGATCGAGCGTCGCAAGTCCGACCGGCGCGCCCAGCGAGCCGCATCCTACGCCAAGCGCTTCGCTGCCAAGGAAGCCGTGTCCAAGGCCCTCGGCACCGGCATCAGCCATGGCGTCTATTGGCGCGACATGGGCGTGGTCAATCTGCCGTCTGGCAAGCCGACCATGCATCTGACCAATGGAGCCGCGCGGGCATTGGCCCGGCTTGTACCGGCCGGGCACGAGCCCCATATCCACCTGACCATCACCGATGATGCGGGGCTCGCACAGGCCTTCGTCATCATCGAGGCCCTGCCTACCGCGACCCGTTGACCCGGCGCCGGCAAACGCCTAACCCTTGCCCACCGCATTTTCGGGGACATCCATGAGCCAGCCTGCCGATAAGACCAAGGTAAAATCCGCCGCCAGCGAGTGGTGGGATACCTTTATCGTCATCATCGAGGCGCTGTTGATCGCCATCGTGCTGCGGTTCTTCCTGTTCCAGCCGTTCTCCATTCCGACGGCGTCCATGCAACAGACCCTGATGATCGGCGACTATTTCATCGCCAACAAGTTCGTCTGGGGCTACGGCAAGCATTCCTTCTCGCTCGGCCGCTACGGCGATTTCGCGCTGCTCGATTTCGAACTGCCGATCTCCAACCGCATATTCGGGCGCGAGCCACTGCGCGGTGATGTCGCCGTATTCCGTCCCGTCCCGCAGAACCTTGAATATATCAAGCGCGTCGTCGGCATGCCGGGCGACACCATTCAGGTGCGCGAGGGTCGCCTCTACATCAACGGCACCATGGTCGAGCGTGAACTGCTCGGCACCCGGCTCGATACCGACAGCAATGGTGATACGCGCGAAGTCAGCGTCTATCGCGAAACCTTCCCCGAGGGATCCACGCACGTCATTCAGGAAATCGGCGACAACCTGCCGCTCGACAACACGCCCGAATATGTCGTGCCTGCCGGTCACTACTTCATGATGGGTGACAACCGCGACCGCTCCGCCGACAGCCGCGTGCTCAGCCAGGTCGGCTACGTTCCGGCCGTCAACCTGATCGCCAAGGCCGAGGCGCGCTTCTTCTCCATCGCGGACAACCTGCCGCCCTGGCAGATATGGCAGTGGCCGGCCAATGTGCGCTGGGATCGCATGTTCCAGTCCGTCTATGGCGATCAGCCATATGACACGACGGCAGCGCCGTGAGCCGCCGGGACAAAACCCGCGAAAAGCTCCAGTTCCGCCTCGGCTACAATTTTGCCGATCCCGATCTTCTGGAGCGGGCGCTGACCCATTCCAGCGCCATCTCGCCGGCGCGGCGCGTCGAGCAGTCCTATCAGCGCCTTGAATTTCTAGGCGATCGGGTGCTCGGCCTTGTCGTCGCCGACATGGTCTATCGGCGCTATCCCAAATCCAATGAGGGCGACCTCAGCCGCACGCTCAATACGCTGGTGCGCAAGGAGACCTGCGCGGTCATCGCCCGCCAGCTCGATCTGGGCAGCGAGATGGTGCTGGGCGACAGCGAGGCGCGCTCCGGTGGCGCCGACAAGGACGCCATTCTCGGCGATGTCACTGAGGCGGTGATCGGCGCGATCTATCTTGATGGCGGTCTCGATCCGGCCCGGAAATTCGTCGAAACGCTGTTCGAGGAATTCCTTGCCGATGGCCAGGCCAGCCGCGCCGACGCCAAGACCACCCTGCAGGAATGGGCCCAGGCGCGCGGCCTTGAGCCGCCGGCCTATGAACTGGTCGAGCGCACCGGCCCCGACCACGCCCCCGAATTCACCATCGCGGTCGATCTGTCCGGCTTCGAACGCATCGAGGCAGTAGGGACATCCAAGAAAATCGCCGAACACAAGGCCGCCGAGGCCTTCCTGCTGCGCCAGAAGGTCTGGAAGGAACGCCCATGAACGATCCCGCCGAACTCAGCCAGACGTCCTGCGGCTTCATCGCCCTGGTCGGCGCGCCCAATGCCGGCAAGTCGACGCTGCTCAATGCCCTCGTCGGCACCAAGGTGTCCATCGTCACCCACAAGGCGCAGACGACCCGCAGCCAGGTGCGCGGCGTCCTCACCCTTGATCAGGCCCAACTGGTCTTTGTCGACACGCCCGGCATTTTTGCGCCCAAGCGGCGGCTGGACCGGGCCATGGTCGAAAGCGCCTGGGGCGGGGCAGGGGATGCCGACATCGTCGCCTTCATCCTCGATGCCGATCGCGGCATCACCCCCGAGATCGAAGCCCTTCTCGAAGGCCTCGAAAACATCCGCCAGCCCAAGGTGCTGATCCTCAACAAGATCGACACCGTCAAGCACGAGAGCCTGCTGAGCCTCTCGCAAACGCTCAACGGGCGCCTGCGCTTCGAGGCCACCTTCATGCTCTCCGCGCTCAAGGGCCATGGCGTCAAGGATTTCATCGACTGGTGCATCAAGCACGTGCCGCCGGGCCCTTGGCATTTCCCGGAAGATCACCTGACCGACCTCACCATGGCCATCACCGCCGCCGAGGTTACGCGCGAAAAGCTGTTCCTGCGCGTCCACGATGAAATTCCCTACAATTCCACCGTCGAGACCGAGAGCTTCAAGATCCAGAAGGACGGCTCCTACAAGATCGACCAGGTCGTCTATGTCACCCGCGACAGCCACAAGAAGATCGTGCTGGGCGCCGGCGGACAGACCATCAAGGCCATCGGGGCGGAGTCGCGCAAGGAACTGATGGAGATGTACGAGGTGCCCATCCACCTCTTCCTCTTTGTCAAAGTCCGCCAGAAATGGGCCGACGACCCCGAGCGCTATCAGGAAATGGGGCTGGAGTTTCCCGGTGGGAAGAACTAGCGCGACTGGCTTGCCCCCCTCCCTAACTGCGCTAAGGCCCTGCGGGGCCAGCTTCGCTACCCTCCCCTCGAGGGGGAGGGTGACATGGTGTTCCCGGATGCATCTGGCCTCGGCCACTGCCTCCACCTCCCCCCTTGTGGGGGAGGCAAGCAAAGCTTGGCGCGCAGCGCCTAGCGGCGCTCGGAGGGGGGTATGCCTCCGCACACTCCCGGGCTGCTAGATGGAATGGACCGGTGAAGCCCTGCTGATCGGTGTCCGCCGCCACGGCGAGTCCAGCCTCATTGCCGAGGCCATGGTGGCCGGTCGCGGCCGCTATCTCGGTCTGGTCCGCGGCGGTCGCTCGAGCAGGCTTTCGGCAACCCTGCAACCCGGCAATACCATCCAGCTCACCTGGCGCGCCCGCCTTGAGGATCACCTGGGCACCTTTTCCGTCGAACTGCTGCAAGCCCGCGCCGCCGGCCTGATTGCCGATCGCAAGCGGCTCTACCTGTCCCAGGTCGTGTTCGAGCATCTGCGCCTGCTTGCCGAGCGCGATCCGCATGACCGTTTGCTGGCCATGGCGCTCGATCTCATCGATCACGACCCCGATGGCGCAGCGCTGGCCCGCTTCGAACTGGCGCTGCTCGACGAACTGGGTTTTGGGCTGGATCTCGAAAGTTGCGCCGCTACTGGCGTTACCCAGGACCTCACCCACGTGTCGCCAAAATCGGGGCGCGCTGTGTCCCGGGCCGCCGCCGAACCCTACAAGGACCGCCTGCTGCCGCTACCGGCCTGCCTGGTCGGCCGCGGCAATGGCTCGCCATCCGAAATCGCCGCCGCCTTCCGCCTCACCGGATATTTCCTCGACCAGCATGTCTGGTCAGCCCGCCGGATCGATCCCCCGACCATCCGCGACAAGCTGATCGAACTGCTGACACTTGGATAGGGAACGCCCCGCGTCCACCGGCTACCCTCCCCCTTGAGGGGAGGGGAAGCAGAGCTTGGCGAGGAACGAGCCTAGCGGCGCTCGGGAGGGGGTGTTTGCCACTCGTTCTGCCCCCAAACCCGTGCAAAACCGCGTGTCTCCGCACCGTTCGCGCCCCTTCCGCTATACTCTGCTCCTGATTCGTTCCCCTGAATTGAGCCGAGCATGTCTGACGCCGATACCCTTCCGCCGCCTGACGATCAACGCATCGTCGATCTCAAGCAGGCGCTCGAAGAGCGGTATCTGTCCTATGCCCTGTCCACGATCACCCAGCGCGCCCTTCCCGATGCCCGTGACGGGTTGAAGCCCGTTCACCGCCGCATCCTGCACGCCATGCGCCTGCTGCGGCTCGATCCGAACCAGGGCTACAAGAAATCCGCGCGCATCGTCGGCGACGTCATCGGTAAGTTCCACCCCCATGGCGACCAGTCCATCTATGATGCGCTGGTCCGCCTCGCCCAGGATTTCGCCCTGCGCTATCCGCTGGTCGATGGTCAGGGCAATTTCGGCAATATCGACGGCGATAGCCCGGCCGCCATGCGCTACACCGAAAGCCGCATGACCGACGTGGCCACGCGCCTGCTCGAAGGCATCACCGAGGATGCCATCGACTTCAAGCCGACCTATGACGGCGAAGACGAAGAGCCGGTCGTCCTGCCCTCGAACTTTCCCAACCTGCTCGCCAATGGCTCCACCGGCATCGCGGTCGGCATGGCCACCTCGGTGCCGCCGCATAATCTCGTCGAGCTCTGCAATGCCGCACTCAAGATCATCTACACGCCCGGCGTCGAAACGGCCGACCTGATCCACCCCGATCCGTCCGCGCCGCCCAGCATGGACGACCTAGTGCGCGGCCCCGATTTCCCCACTGGCGGCCAATTGGTCGAAAGCCGCTCCTCCATCATCAATTCCTACGAAACCGGTCGCGGCTCGTTCCGCGTCCGCGCCATCTGGGAAAAGGAGGAAAAGGGCAGGGGCGTCTATCAGATCGTCGTCACCCAGATCCCGTACAGCGTGCAGAAATCGCGGCTGGTCGAAAAGATCGCCGAACTGCTTCTTGCCAAGAAGCTGCCGCTGCTCAAGGACGTTCGCGACGAAAGTGCCGACGACATCCGCCTGGTGCTCGAGCCGCGCGCCGGCACTGTCGATGCCGTCATCCTCATGGAGCAATTGTTCAAGCTCACCGAGCTCGAAGTCCGGTTCAGCCTGAATCTCAACGTCCTCGACCATGGCACGGTCCCCCGCGTCATGAGCCTCGCGGATGCTCTCAAAGCCTGGCTCGATCACCGCAAGGTGGTGCTGGTCCGCCGCTCCGAACATCGCCTGCAGCAGATCGCCAATCGCCTCGAAGTGCTCGAGGGCTACATTGTCGCCTACCTGAACCTCGACGAGGTCATCCGCATCATTCGCGAGGAGGATGATGCCAAGGCCAGCCTCATGGCTACCTTCAGTCTCACCGACAATCAGGCCGAAGCCATCCTCAACATGCGCCTGCGTTCCCTGCGCAAGCTTGAAGAGATCGAACTGCGTCAGGAGCACAAGAACCTGACCGAAGAACAGGGCAAGCTCGAAGCCCTGCTTGCTTCCGACAAGCGCCAATGGGGCGAGATTGCCAAGCAGGTCGAGACCCTCAAGAAGGCCTATCCGCTGTTCGAGGCCGATGGCACCACGCCCCATGCGCTCGGCGCCCGCCGCACCATTCTGGGCAATGCGCCCGCCGCCGATGCTGCCGAGATCACCGAAGCCTTTATCGAGCGCGAGCCGATCACGGTCATCCTGTCCGAAAAGGGCTGGATTCGCGCGCCCAAGGGCCACAACGCCACCATCGACGAAAAGGGTTTCAAGACCGGTGACCGGCTGAAACTGGCGCTCAATTGCGAGACCACCGATAAGCTGTTGATGCTCACCACCGGCGGCAAGGTCTATACAATCGGCGCCGACAAGCTGCCCGGCGGCCGCGGCCAGGGCGAGCCGGTGCGCATCATGGTCGATATCGAAGAAGGGCAGGATATCGTCGATCTTTTCGTCTATCGGCCCGGCCAGAAGCGCATCATCGCCTCGTCGGCGGGCTATGGCTTTGTCGTGGCTGAAGATGACCTGATCGCCAATACCCGCAAGGGCAAGCAGATCCTCAACGTGTCCCTGCCGGACGAGGCGCGGCTGATTGCGCCGGGCGATGGCGACCGTGTCGCCGTCATTGGCCAGAACCGCAAGCTTCTGGTCTTCCCCATGGCCCAGCTCGCGGCCATGAGCCGGGGCAAGGGCGTGCGTCTGCAGCGCTACAAGGACGGCGGCATTTCCGACATCAAGGCCTTCTATGCCGCCGATGGCCTGACCTGGACCGATTCCTCGGGACGCACCTATACCAAGCCAGCGGAAGAACTGACCGACTGGCTCGGCGACCGCGCCTCCGCCGGCCGCCAACCCCCAACCGGCTTCCCCAGAAACAACAAGTTTGTGGGGTGAGGGCCGGCGCACCCGCAAAATTGCTCCGGTGGAGCAATTTTAGGCCCGAACGCCCGAAGCGCTACGCGCGCAGGGCCGGGCCACTTTCCAGTTGAACTTCCCAAATGGGCGCGCGCCCATATGGACGTGTCTGTCAGTCAACGCGCCACACCCACCTACCCACCCACCGGGTCATTCCCGCGAAAGCGGGAACCTCTGTTGGCACGACGCAGGCCCTCACATCGACGACCCAACCGACCCGGATTTGCCACCCCAGACCGGACTCACCCCCTCAGCATCCCCTCCCAACCGATTCAAAGGACTCACGAAAATGATCCGCCACATCGTCCTTGTCCGCTTCCGGCCGGACGTCACGGCCGAGCAACGTCAAGTCATCTATCAAGATCTTGAATCTCTGCGTGAAGTCGTGCCGGGCTTCCTCGGCATGAGCGCTGGGCCCAATCTGTCGCCCGAAGGCAAGGATCAGGGCTTTGCCGAAGCGTTCACCATGGACTTCGCCGACGCCGCAGCCCGCGACGCCTATCTGGTCCATCCCGACCACCAGGCCGCCGGCGGCAGGCTTGTCGCCGCGCTCGAAGGCGGCCGCGACGGCCTGATCGTTTTCGATATCGAAGTCTGACGCAGATCCACACGGGATGGCGACAACATCCGTTGGACAACTACCGCCCGCGCATCGGACCCAGAAACAGACCTCATGGTGAGCTTGTCGAACCACGAGGTCGTGGCACGAATGGCATCCCCACGCCCGACTTCGTGGTTCGACAAGCTCACCATGAGGTCTCTGAAGCGCTGTTGCTCGGCTCAATCGCCCCCCGCCCCTCCGGCGAGAGGGCCGGAATGAGGGGCAAAGGTCCACCAGCCAGCCTAGTCAACCATGTCCGTCCAGCCGAGCGAGCCGCGCTGAACCTGCAGGGGCCGATAGTCGCCCTTATAGGCCATTTTGGGCGAGTCCTTCACCCAATAGCCGAGATAGACATAGGACAGATTGGCCGACCGGACCTGGCTGATATGGTCCAGGATCAGATAGGTGCCCAGGCTTCGATGGGCGTGGTCCGGATCATAGAACGAATAGACCATGGACAGCCCGTCGGGCATCACATCGGTCAGGGCAACGGCCAGCAGCGGCTGATCGGGCAGGTCGCGCAGGCGGTATTCGACCAGCACGGATTGCACCGGCGTGTCCTCGACCATGTACTCATAGTCCTGGTAGGTCATCTGCGTCATGCCGCCCCCATCGTGGCGGGCGCTGAGATAGCGCTTGAACAGCGCGTATTGCTCGCTTGTCGCGACGGTCGGCTGCACCGACACGGCAATATCGGCATTTGCCCGCAAGACCCGGCGGAACCTTTTGTTGGTTGCAAAGCCGCCCGCCACGATGCGGACCGACTGGCAGGCGCAGCAGCCCTCGCAGGCGGGGCGATAGATCAGGTTCTGGCTGCGGCGAAACCCGTTGTCGCTCAGCAGGTGATGCAGCGTCGAAGCCCGCCGCCCCGACAGGTGCGTGAAGAGCTTCCGCTCCATGCGGCCCGGCAGATAGGGGCAGGGCATGGCAGCGGTCAGGAAGAGTTGGGTGGTTTCGGGAGACTGGTCCGTCATCGAAGACCTGTTGGAGCCGGAAAGCCCAGTGTAGCGCTACCCGCTCCCGGCCGCAATGAGTCAGGCGCTGAACTGCCCGGCGCCATGCACGCGCTGCCAGTGACGCATCATCGGCGAGCGCCGCACCATCAGCGTGCCCATGATGAGGTCATGGATCATCTGCCGGCGCGGGGTGAACAGCGCGAAGAGGATGGCGACCGGCCAGGAAATCCAGAAGGTCACCCAGAATAGCAGGGCATGGAAAATCGCCATCCAGCCATCAAGCGGCTGGCCGCGCGCCGGCGTCAGCACAATATCCATCGCCTGCATCCCGACCGTGGCGCGCCGCGGCGAACCCAATGTTGCCGCGTAATAGATGACAACCGCCGCCGGCAGAACCAGCGCCAGGGTCAGCCAGGCCAGACCGAAGGTGAGAAAGCCGAGCACGACACCGACAAGGCCGAGAACCAGCGTCAGGGCGCCGATAATCACCAGGTCGATGAGATAGGCCATCACCCGGCGCGTCAGCAAACCCTCGAACAGTTCGGGGGCCGTATTGGGGTCGGGCAGGTTCGGGCGATTGGCATATTGCTGTGTCATGGACCACAGATTGTCACGACATGCCCGGCTTGCAAGAGGGTAGGGCACGCAAATGTGACCTTGAACCGGTCAGCACGTTTTCCAATAGCGCCTTTGCGCTGTCCAATCCCCGGCGGGGCAACCAGAGCGTTTTCAAGAAAAGTGGACACCACTTTTCTGGTTCGAAAACGCGACCAATCAAAATCTTGGAGCGCTCGTTCTGATTTATTCAGAACGACAAGTGCTCTAGTCTGGCGCATCTCCCGCTCAATCGAGTCGCAATCCGGGTTCGGATTTTCGCTCGCCGGACACCACGACATGCCAGCCCCCACCGTGCCGCCCCCGGCGCTCACCCATCAGCCATTGCGCGGCCTTGTGCTCATCGTCGGCGCAACGCTGCTGTTCGCCTATAACGACACCACCAACAAGCTGCTGATCACCGAATACAACGTGCCCATGGTGACGGCGATCCGCTACATCACCCATTGCCTGCTGATGCTGGCCATTCTGGCGCCCCTGAAGGGGCGCGAACTGGTCCACACCCAGCGGACGGGCCTCGTGATCGTGCGGGGCATAAGTCTGGCGCTGGGCTCGTTCCTCATGAGCCTTGCCCTGCAGCGCATGCCGGTGGCCGAGACCACCGCCATCATCTATCTCTGCCCCGTGCTTGTCGTGCTGCTGTCCGGCCCCCTGCTCAAGGAAAAGGTAACTCCGATTTCCTGGGTCGCGGCCCTGCTGGGTTTTACCGGCGTCCTGCTCATCGCGCGTCCGGGCGGCGGCCTTGATCCGCTGGGCGTCCTGTTCGCGCTGGGCAATGTCGGGCTGGCGCTGGCCTACAATCTGCTGTCCCGCGTGCTGGCTCACACCGAGCGCACCATGGCCATGCTGTTCTATTCGGCTTTGGCCGGCGCCATCGGTTTCGGCATTTTCCTGCCCTGGACGCTCCATGGCGCCGCGCCAACCGGGCTGCAACTCGTCCTCTTCGCCGGGCTCGGCATTTCCGCCTGGCTCGGCCACTATCTCTTCACCCAGTCCTACCGCTATGCCCCCGCGGCGCTGGTGGCTCCTATGACCTATCTGCACCTGGTCTGGGCCGGCATTCTCGGCTGGCTGGTCTTCAACCATGCGCCCGAGCCGATCGCGCTCGGAGGCATGGGGCTCGTTGCCTGCGCCGGCGCGCTCAGCGCCATCCGCCCGCGAAAAGGCAAACGCCCGGCCCAGCTGGCCGCCGAAGACGGAACCACGGAAAGGGCTGGCTAAGCCGTCAGCTTGCGCGCCATTTCCAGCGCGTAATAGGTCAGCACCCCGTTCACGCCGGCGCGCTTGAAGGCCCAGAGGCTTTCCAGCACCGCCGCGTCGCGATTGATCGCTCCGGCGGCGCCCGCCATCTCGATCATCGCGTATTCGCCGCTCACCTGATAGGCATAGAGCGGCACGTTGAATGCGTCTTTCGCGCGCCGGATGACATCGAGATAGGGCATGCCAGGCTTGATCATCACACTGTCCGCGCCCTCGGCAATATCCTGTTCGATCTCGCGCAGGGCCTCGTCGGAATTGGCAAAGTCCATCTGATAGGTGCGCTTGTCGCCCTTGAGCCGGCTGCCCGAGCCGACCGCCTCGCGGAAGGGGCCGTAGAAGCACGACGCATATTTGGCCGCATAGGACATGATCTGAACCTGCTCGTGCCCCTCGGCATCCAGCGCCCGGCGGATCGCGGCCACGCGCCCATCCATCATGTCCGACGGCGCGATGATGTCGGCGCCCGCCGCCGCCTGCACCAGCGCCGACTTGACCATGGCCTCCACCGTTTCGTCATTGAGGATTTCGCCGTCGCGCACCAGCCCGTCCTGCCCATTGGCCGAATATTCGTCCAGCGCCACATCGGCGATCAGCCCGATCTCGGGCACCGCGTCCTTGATTGCCGCCAGCGTCCGGCACATCAGGTTGTTGGCGTTGTAGGCCTCGGCGCCGTCTTCGCTGCGCAGGTGGTCCGGCGTATTGGGAAAAATGGCCAGCGCCGGGATACCGGCATCGCGCGCCTCGCGCGCAGCGCCGATCATCAGGTCGATAGACAACCGCTCCACCCCCGGCATGGTCCGGATCGGCGTCCGCTCGTTCTGTCCCTCGATCACGAAGAGCGGCCAGATCAGATCACGCGGAAGCAGTTCGGTTTCGCGCACCATGGCGCGGCTCCATGCCGTCTGGCGCGTGCGCCGCAGGCGCTGACCAGCCAGAAAGCTCATGTCGTGCCGGGGCCAGTCGTGCGCCATGATGAAAATCCAGTCCTGCAGTCGGTTTCGTGAGCCGGGTGCCCGGCCGTCCGGTCCTAGCAGAGCAAACCGCCCCCACCAAGGCAAAGCTTGTCGCAGCGCATTGGCCGGGCTATCACACCGGCCATGCTTTTCCAGGCCTCCAGTCTCGGCATCTATGTCCGCATCCTCGCCATTCTCGCCCTGTTCCTCGGGCTGAGCGATGCCGCCCGCCTGCTCGGGGTCAATGCCGGTGACACCAGTCCGGTGACCTCCATGGGCTTCACGGCCTTTATCAGCCTCGGCGTGTTCTCGCTGGCCCGGCTGTTTGCGGCGGTGGGTCTATGGATCAAGGCCAGTTGGGGCGCGGTGCTTCTGGTGGGCGCGACGGCCGTCGAATTGCTGCTCAATGTGCTCGGTAGTGGCGACGTGCGGATGAGCGCCCTGGGCTTTGCCATGCGCATCGTGCTGCTCGTCTCGATGCTCGCCATCTTTGCGCTGAGCCTGCGCTTCAGCCGGGCCCTGGCCGACTAACACTCAGCTCCGATCCCACCTCACCCTTGAAGGGGGAGGCAAGCGCAGCTTGGCCCGCAGGGCCTTGGCGAAGCTCGGAGGGGGTGTTCCCGGCCCCGGCTCTGCCGATAGAGCAGAAGGTGCCCGCGCCGCTCGCAAGGTCACCATGACATTCTCCGGCCTCTCCGCCAGTTAGCGTGAAGGCTCCGTAAAGGGGGCTTTCACGCCTTGGAAAGGTTACAGTTTTATCACCAGGTGTAAGGTGCCATTAAGCCAAATTCTCATTGCATTCCAGTAAGATGCTCTTAATCACGCTGCTTAGGGCGATCTTAGAAAGCGTGCCGTAGTTTGGCCTCATGAGATGCGAAAAATCGCACACAAATTGAACAGTGAGGCACAAATGGCAATCAAGTCGAACGCGGCCGAGGCGCTCATCCCGGAAACTGGCGGCAGTCTCAAGCCGCTCTATCTCGAAGCAGTTTCCCGTGTCGAGCGCCTCCACCGGCGCCTGCTCGATCTGATCAAGGACGAGTTCGACCGCATGGGCTGGGATGACATCAATCCCGTTCAGGCCCTGCTGATGTTCAACATCGGCGATGCCGAACTGACTGCCGGTGAGCTGCGGTCCCGCGGCTACTATCTCGGCTCCAATGTGTCCTACAATCTCAAGAAGCTCGTTGAGACCGGCTATATCTTCCAGGAGCGTTCGCGCACCGATCGCCGTTCGGTCCGCATCAAGCTGACCCCCAAGGGCGAGGAAGTGGCCGAGGTCATCGACGAACTCTATGACCGTCACCTCAAGTCCATCGACAAGGTCGGCGGACTGGGCGACGAGGAATTCGACAATCTCAACAAGGCCCTGGCCCGTCTCGAGCGCTTCTGGGTCGACCAGATCCTCTACAAGCTCTGATCCTTCCGCAGGGCGGAAATAAGAAACCGGCTGGTGGTGCGTGTTGCCTCCATGCCACACTTGCTGGGCAGCGCTGACCTCCGGGTCGGCGCTTTCTTATTTGTGCCTTATAGTGCGTGCAGCGGAAATTGGGGTGTTGGAAACCATTTCCCGCTTATATGTGCCGACTTCACAGTGTGGTTCACAACCGGTTGAGACTGTTGTGGGCCGCGCAACGCAAATGATATCGGCGCATTGGGGCGGCGCGATGCTTAGGTGACGGAATGCGGCTGAACAGAAGAAAATTCATCGGATCAATGGCTCTGGCGGGTGCGGCGGCAGCGCTGCCGGCGCGGGCCCAGGAATCCTTGTCGGACATGATGAACCGCAATCGCGTGCTGCGCGATGCGGACCGCGATGGCAATACGGCTGCGGCCGAGGCGCTCATCGCCACCAATGAACCAATTCTGTCCTTCGATACCGTGCACAATCTGCAGCTGGCCATCTCCCAGTACGAGCCCTTCGTGGCCGCCGGTGGTTGGGAAGAAATCCCCCAGCAGGCCTATCAGCTCAATCTGGGCAAGGCGTCCCCGGCGGCGGTTGCGCTGAAGCGCCGGCTGATTTCCTCGGGCGACATGGTGCTCGTGGAATATGCCGACGACGTCTTCGACCAGAACACCGATCGCGCCGTCCGCGCCTTCCAGGCCCGGCACGGCCTGCAGGTAACCGGTGTCGTCGATGAAGCGACCTGGTATGCGCTCAATGTCCCGGCCGCCACGCGCCTCCAGCAGCTCTACCTCAACTTCACCCGCGTTCAGAACATGGCCGCGCAGCTGAGTGAGCGCTACGTCGTCGTCAATATCCCGGCGGCAACGATCGAGGCTGTTGCCGGCGGCATGGTCGAGCAGCGTCACACCGCCGTTGTTGGCCGCGTGGACCGCGCTACGCCGATCCTGGCCAGCAGTATCCACCAGATCAATTTCAATCCCTACTGGCATGTTCCCAAGTCGCTGGTCCGCAAGGATCTGACCAAGTACATGATGGAAAACCCGAACTACCTCGCTGAGCAGAACATCTTCATCTACGATGGCAGCGGCAATACGATTGATCCGTCCACGATCAATTGGGCCAATATCAGCGATTCCGAAGTCAACTACATGTATCGCCAGGAGCCCGGCGCTGCCAACTCCATGGGCCACTGCAAGATCAACTTCCACAATCCCCATGACGTCTATCTCCACGACACGCCGTCAAAGGCGCTGTTTGGTGAAAACGCCCGCTTCCATTCCTCCGGTTGCGTGCGCGTGGAAGGCGTCAACCAGCTGGTCAATTGGCTGCTGCGCGACAATGGCGATTGGGATCAGACCAAGGTCGATGCCACCTTCGACTCCCTGCAGCGTCTCGATGTCGACGTCAGGGGCAAGGTTCCGATCCACACGACATACATCACCGCCTGGGCCAACCGCCAGGGCACCGTCAGCTTCCGCGACGACGTCTACGAATTCGACGCCCAGGGCAAGGTCAGCTTCGGCTAATCGGCCGCAGGTCCGGGTGTGATTTCCATGCGGAGGTTCGCGAGCGCGCGGACCTCCGTTTTCTTTGTGCCGGAATGTTTTGTCGCGCGACTCGGCCCGAAGATTTCGTAAGGTGCCTGGGGGAGGGGAGCGATGCCCGGCGACGTCCTGTTCGAATTCGTCCAGATCGGTCAGCAGATGCGCGTGTCAGCCATTGATGAGGCGACCGGGGTCGAAGTCGTCGTCATCACGCCGCTCAACGCCACGCGCCTGCAGATGCAGCGTGTCGCCATGGCCAAGCTCAAGCGCAAGCTCGAGCAGGACGACACTGGTTCTACCCCGCCGGCGCGCGGCAAGTTCGCCTGACTGCGCTTTCCTCTTTTCACCGCCCCAGTTCTCCGCCATAAAGAACGCGTTCGCGCAACTGGCGAGAAGAGATGGGCAACCATCGGGGAACGCGAACCTCAGTGAGCCGCTCGCCTGGGCACCCATCCGCAACCACGGGAGCCCGATGAACTTCGTTCCACCCCGCATCACTGGCCTTGGAATCGCGGCGAGCCGCGTGATAAAGGCACGGCAGGCCCGAACGCCCTCATCACCCGCGACCCCAACGTTCAGTGAGTAGCGCAATGACCTCTTCGCTTTTCCCGAAATTCTTCACCAATTCCGTTGCCGAGACCGATCCGGAGATCGCCGACGCGATCGCAAAGGAACTGGGTCGCCAGCAGCATGAGATCGAGCTGATCGCCTCGGAGAACATCGTGTCCCAGGCCGTGCTGGAAGCGCAGGGGTCGGTGCTGACCAACAAATATGCCGAGGGCTATCCGGGCAAGCGCTACTATGGCGGCTGCCAGTTCGTCGACATCGCCGAATCCCTCGCCATCGAGCGCGCCAAAGAGCTCTTTGGCACCAGCTTCGCCAATGTGCAGCCCAATTCCGGCTCGCAGGCCAACCAGGGTGTCTATCAGGCGCTGATCCAGCCCGGCGATACTATTCTGGGCATGTCGCTGGATGCTGGTGGTCACCTGACGCACGGCGCCCGCCCCAATCAGTCCGGCAAGTGGTTCAACGCCATCCAGTACGGGCTGCGCCAGCAGGATGGCCGCGTTGACATGGATCAGGTGCGCAGCCTGGCCCGCGAGCACAAGCCGAAGATGATCGTCGCCGGCTTCTCCGCCTATTCGCGCATCATGGACTGGGCCGAGTTCCGGGCCATTGCCGACGAGGTCGGTGCCTATCTCTTCGTCGACATGGCCCATGTGGCCGGCCTTGTTGCCGGCGGCACCTATCCGAGCCCGTTCCCCCATGCGCATGTGGCGACCACCACCACCCACAAGACCCTGCGTGGTCCGCGCGGCGGCCTGATCCTCACCAATGACGAGGACATTGCCAAGAAGATCAATTCGGCCATCTTCCCGGGCATCCAGGGCGGACCGCTCATGCACGTCATCGCCGCTAAGGCCGTGGCCTTCAAGGAAGCGCTGCAGCCCGAGTTCAAGGCCTATGCCCGCCAGGTCGTCGCCAACGCCCAGGTGCTGGCCGAGACCCTGGTAAAGGGCGGTGTCGACATCGTCTCCGGGGGCACCGACAATCACCTGATGCTGGTCGACCTGCGCCCCAAGGGCCTCACCGGCAAGGCCACCGAGAATGCCCTGGGCCGCGCCCACATCACCTGCAACAAGAATGCCGTTCCCTTCGATCCGGAAAAGCCGGCCATCACCTCCGGTGTCCGCCTCGGCACCCCGGCAGGGACGACCCGTGGTTTCGGCGAGGCCGAATTCAAGCAGGTCGGCGAGCTGATCATCGAGGTTCTCGATGGCCTCAAGACCAATGGCGACGACAACAATGGTGCCGTGGAAGCTGGGGTTCGCGAAAAGGTACAAACGCTGACCGAACGCTTCCCCATTTACGGCTAAGTGCGAGAGTAAACGCTAACAATGCGCTGCCCTTATTGCGGCAATGACGATACCCAGGTGAAGGATAGCCGCCCGACCGAAGATTCGGGGGCTATCCGTCGCCGCCGCGTGTGCAATGCCTGCGGCGGCCGCTTCACCACCTTCGAACGCGTGCAGTTGCGCGAGTTGACCGTCGTCAAGAAAACCGGCCGGAAAGTCCCGTTCGACCGGGAAAAATTGACCCGCTCGGTCAGCACCGCCACCCGCAAGCGCGCGGTTGATCCCGAGCGCGTCGAGCGCATGATTTCCGGCATCGTGCGGCAACTCGAAAGCCTGGGTGACGTGGAGATCACCTCCGACCAGATCGGCGAGTTTGTCATGGAGGGGCTGAAGGGTCTCGACGACGTGGCCTTCGTCCGTTTTGCGAGTGTTTACAAGAACTTCGCCTCGGCCGACGACTTCCGGTCCTTCCTTGCCGAGCTGGCGCAGGACGACGCCATTTCCCCCGACGAATACTGACCCCATCGAGACAGGCGGCAACGGATCATTCATTGCCCGCAAGGGTTTGAGTGCTCCCGGTGCATCTTTTGCGCTAGGATGGTTCAATACCCGCCGCACGGGTCAGCATGGAGGTCGCCGTGGATTCCTATGGTGTCAAATTCACCTTGCCCGAAGGCGCCGGCAAGGGATTGCATTTCCTGATCGTCGAGGGCCGATCCTACCCTGCCATCGTCGATGAACTGAAGCGGGGCGCCCAGGCCGTTCTCGAAAAGGCCGGTGCGACGCACGAGTCCGTCGCCGTCCCCAGCGCCATGGAAGTACCGGTCGCTATCGCAATGGCACTTGAGACTGGACGCTTTGACGGCTATGTGGCTCTTGGATGTGTTATTCGCGGCCAGACCAACCACTATGTTGCGGTGGCCGGTGAAAGCATCCGCGCTCTTGCCGAACTCGCCGTCGTTGACGCCCTGCCGCTCGGCATCGGCATTCTGACGGTGGAGAACGAGGCTCAGGCCTGGATCAGGGCGCATGTGAACGATCAGGACAGGGGTGGCGATGCGGCGCGGGCCGCATTGGCCCTGGCCGATGTGAAGGCGAAGCTGAACGATTAGATGACTGAACACCCCAAACGCGACCCCGGCGCCCAGCGCCCGGCCAATCAGCGCGGCGCTGCACGCCTTGCTGCAGTGCAGGCGCTCTACCAGATGGATGTGGGCCGCACGACCCTTGAGGATACGCTGGCCCAGTTCGGCGCCTTTCATCTGGGTCGCGAGATCGAGGGCGAACAGTACCTGCCGGCAGACGCCGACTTCTTCCGGCAGATCGTCACCGGTGTAACGCGCCACCAACTCGACATCGATCCGGCGGTCGACAAGGCCCTTGCCGAATCCTGGCCTATCGAACGCGTTGATGCCACCTTGCGAGCCATTCTGCGCGCCGCCACTTTCGAATTGCTGCGTCGCCGGGACATTCCCGCCCGTGTCGTCATCACCGAATATGTCGACGTGGCCCGTGCTTTCTACGAGGACGACGCCTCGGGCCTGGTGAATGCAACGCTCGACGCGATTGCCAAGCAGGTTGGCTCGGACCTCGTCTGAGAGGGAAATCGGCATTGACGCGATTTGGCCGGCGGCGCACGGTTTGGGCTGCCAGCTAAGGAACAAAGATGCCCGACAGTCGCAGCCAATCCATTCGCAATATCGGCTTGCTGTCGGTCGTCCAGGCGCTGGGCGGCTCGAACTCTTCGATCATCATGTCGGTCGCCGCCCTGGCGGCCGTCAATTTCGCACCTGATCAGGCGGCGGCGACCTTGCCGGTCACGGCCATGATCGTGGGGCTGGCTCTGGCGACCTCCACGGCCACAATGATCATCTACCGCCTGGGGCGCACCCGCGGACTGATGCTGGGCGCCGCCATCGGTATTCCGGCCTCGGTCGTGGCGACAGTGGCGGTGATCCTGGGCCAGTTCTACCTGTTTGCGGCCGGCCTTTTCCTTGTCGGCGTATCGGGCGCCTTCATGCAGCAGGTGCGGTTCGCCGCTGCGGATAGCGTCGCGCCCCAGTTCAAGAGCCAGGCGATTTCCTGGGTCATGTTCGGCGGCGTCGCTGCAGGATTCTTTGGCCCGCAATTGAGCGCATTGACCCGCACCTGGATCCCGGGCGCCGAGTATGCCGCCAGTTTCATGGTCATCGCGGCACTGTCCCTGGTGTCGGTTCTGGTCCTGTCCGGAACCAGACTGGCGCCAACAGTGGCGCCGGGCGGAGCGACAGATGTGGGGCGCCCCCTGTCGCAATTGTTGCGTTTGCCGGAAATCGTCCTGCCGATGCTGGGCGCTTCGCTGAGCTATGCGCTGATGACCCTGATCATGGTCGCGGCCCCACTGGCCATGGTGCATTTGTGCGGGCATTCGCCCAGCGAGGCGGCGGGCGTGATCCAGTGGCACGTGGTCGCCATGTTCGCGCCCAGCTTTGTGACCGGTGCCATCATCAAGCGCCTCGGTGCCGCATTGGTGACGGCCCTGGGATTACTGCTGATCATTGCCTGCGCGGTCATTGCGCTCAACGGCATCACAGTGGCCCATTTCACCGCGACCCTGGTCCTGCTGGGTATTGGCTGGAATTTCGGCTTTATCGGCTCAACGTCCATGCTCGCCGCGAGCTACCGGCCACAGGAGGCGGGCAGGGTGCAAGCGGTCAACGAGCAGGTGGTGTTTGGCGCCAGCGCGATTGCCTCGCTCAGCTCGGGCTTTCTGCTGCAATTGCTGGGTTGGGAAGCCATCAACGTGATCGCCATTCCCGTCGCCTGCCTTGCGATCGTCCTGCTTGGCCTGGGCACCTGGCGCCGCGCCCCCGCCTGAACAAAAAAGGCCCCGGGGGAAGCCGGGGCCTTCATTGAAATCTGTGCGCCGTTCCTAGAACGAGGACATGATCGATTCGATAAATGTCCGGTCTTCGCCGAATGACGGCGTGCGGCGGCTTTCGATGGTCACGACCTTTCCGTCGGTCAGGCCATAGACGGCCTTGTCGACCACCTTCTTGTTCCGGTCGAAATAGACCGCGAGAACGGTGCGTTCCTGCACCATGGTCATGCCGAACGAGGTCTGCTGTACTTTGGTCTCGACATAGTACCACGCGGACTGGTCGCCGAATGTATTGGTCGACTGCGGCGAGCCCAGCACCAGGGTAACGAGTTGCTGGCTCTGGCCGGGACGAATCTGCTGCAGTGCGCTGTCGGGAATCTCATAGCCCTGTGTGCGCTTGGTGACGAGCGACGTGCTGCTGGTGCAGCCGGCAAGGGCAACGGCCAGCACGGCGGCGGCAACGGAAGCTTTGGCAAGACGCAAGGGCATGAATTTGACTTTCCCAGTGGCTCTCGACTATAGGCGTGACAATCAGGCGCGTGCCCAATGGCCGCCGGAATGTGTAGCTGTCAACCTGCTGATCTGGCAAGCTGGCAATGGCCCGGCAGCCTCATTTGCCCGTGTTTGACCCACAAAGGTGCCGAGCGCAATCCCATGATCTGGTCCTTGTTTCGCAAGAACTCTGCCACAGAGCCGGTTTACGCCGTCTATAATTCCATTGTGGCGCAATCCCGGCAGCCGCTTTTCTATGCCGAGTGGGGCGTGCCGGACACGGTCACCGGCCGTTTCGACATGATCAGCCTGCACCTGGCGCTGCTGTTTCGCCGGTTGCGCAAGGAATCCGAGGAGTCCAAGGCCTTCAGCCAGGCGGTGTTCGACCTGTTTTTCAAGGACATGGACCGCTCCCTTCGCGAAATGGGTGTGACCGATCTCGGCATTCCCAAGAAGATTCAGAAGATGGGCAACATCTTCTTTGGCATGTTGGCCGCGATGAGCGAGGCCATGGATAGAAACGATCGCGATGCTTTGGCGGGCGTTTTGGCGCGCAACGTCTTCGACGCCGATCAGCAGGTCCATGCCCAGGAATTGGCGGCCTATCTGTTGGCCCGGGACGCCGATCTGGCCGCACAGAATCCGGCGGGCATTCTCGCTGGGCACCTGAACTTCGGCATTGCCGCATGAGCGAGAAAAACGCACCGCTGTTCGATGCCGTCGTTCGCATCGACAAGCTGCCTGCCTCGGGCAGGTCGGTGTCCATCGACGCGGACGCGGCAACGCGCGCCGCGATTGCCGAGGCGATGAACATTCTCTCGGTCGAGCAATTTGTGGCCAAGCTCACCGTGGTTCCGCTGAGGGGCGGCTTGCGGGCCCAGGGACGGCTTGAGGCGAGGGTCACTCAGGCATCGGTCGTCACCCAGAGCCCGGTGTCCCAAACCGTTTCCGAAGAGATAGACCGCGTCTTCCTGCCCGCCGGCCGGGACAAGCCGGCGGCCCCGGGTTCGGAAATCTATGTCGATCTAGAAGATGATGACTTCCCCGATCATATCGAGGGGCCCGAAGTAGATTTGAGCGCCCTTGTACTCGAGACGCTGGCCCTTGCCCTCGATCCCTATCCGCGCCTTGAAGGCGAATCCCTGACCGATCTCGATCTCAAGCCGGAGGGGCCGGAAGGCGGAGCCTTCGCCAAGCTTGCCGCGCTAAAGCGCGATGATGGCGAGAAATCCTAGAGTTCCCATCCCCCAATTCACTGCAGTGTCTGCCCGGTGGCGGCCGGGGCAGGTGGTCTCCTGGGGATCGGGGCTTGCACCGACTCGATGATGGGATATGTTGCAGGCCTGCCCTAAGGGGCCAAAATACGGGCTGAAATGACCGATTCTATTACGATTTCCGTGGATGCCATGGGTGGCGACAATGCGCCCCGCGCGGTTATCCATGGCGCCCATCTGGCCCTCAAGGAACGCAAGAATACGCGCTTCGTCTTTCATGGCCTGAAAGACCAGATCGATCCCTTGATCGAGGAGTTTCCTGCGCTGAAGCCGGTGTCCACAGTGCGTCACTGTGAGACCGTCATCGCGATGGACGAGAAGCCCAGCCAGGCCCTGCGCAAGGGCAAGGGCACGTCATCCATGTGGATGGCAATTCAGTCCGTGAAGGACGGCGAGGCTGATGTGGCCATTTCCGGCGGCAATACCGGTGCCCTGATGGCCATGGCGACCTTCTGCCTCAGGCCAATGGAGGGGATTTCCCGCCCCGGTATCGCTGCCATCTGGCCGACGCTGCGCTCCGACATCATCGTGCTCGACATGGGCGCGACCATTGGCGCCGACGCCCAGCAGCTCGTGGACTATGCCATTCTCGGATCGGCCCTGGCTCGCGCATTGTTCGATTCTGACAGTCCCTCCGTGGGGTTGCTGAATGTGGGAACCGAGGAAGTGAAGGGCCTTGAGTCCATCAAAGAAGCCGGCCGCGTCCTCACCCAGGCCAGTGGGGCCGGCTTCACCTATCACGGCTTCGTCGAAGGCGACGACATCGGCAAGGGTACTGTCGATGTGGTGGTGACTGAAGGTTTTGTCGGCAATATTGCCCTCAAGACTGCGGAGGGTACGGCCCGCCAGGTCGGCTACTATCTGCGCAGCGCTCTCAAATCCAACCTGATGAGCCGCATCGGCGCACTCTTTGCCACCTCCGCGCTCAATGCGCTGCGGCGCAAAATGGACCCCAGGACCGTCAATGGCGGCGTGTTCATGGGTCTTAACGGCATTGTCATCAAGTCCCACGGCGGAACAGACGAAATCGGCTACAAAAGCGCCCTCGGTTTGGCCTATGAAATGGCGCGCAGCAAGCTCATGGACAAGGTCGGCGACACGATGCAGCGTTTCCCTATCAACAAGGCGGAGCCAGTCCCGCCCAATGATTCCGAGGCAAAGTCGGCGTGACCAGAATACGTTCCGTCATTCGTGGAGTTGGCAGCTACCTGCCGGCACGGGTCGTCTCCAACGAAGAGTTGGCCAAGACCGTCGACACCTCCGACGAGTGGATCCAGCAGCGGGTCGGTATCCGGCAGCGCCACATCGCGGCCGAGGGCGAATTCACGTCCGACCTTGCGGTTGCCGCGGCGCGCAATGCCCTGTCCGATGCCGGTCTGACGCCGGACGACATCGATCTCATCATCGTCGCCACAACGACACCGGACTATACATTTCCCTCGGCTGCGACCCTTGTGCAGAACAAGCTCGGCATGCGCCACGGCTTTGCCTTCGACATCCAGGCCGTCTGCTCAGGATTTGTCTATGCGGTCACGACCGCGGACAGCTACATCAAGAACGGACTGGCCCGCCGCGTCGTGGTCATCGGCGCCGAGACATTTTCGCGGCTGCTGGATTGGACCGATCGCACCACCTGCGTCCTCTTCGGCGACGGCGCCGGGGCGGTTGTCATGGAGCGCGTGGACCTGGCCGAAGATGCGCCCGAGCAGGGGGTTCTTGCATCGGCGTTGCGCTCGGACGGGCAATATTGGGACAAGCTCTATGTAGATGGCGGGCCGTCCACGACCGGCACGACCGGGCACGTCCATATGCAGGGTCCAGAGGTCTTCCGCCATGCGGTCGGCAAGATCACGGACGTGGTCTATGCCACGCTCGAGCAGTCCGGCTACACGGTGGATGATCTCGACTGGTTCGTGCCCCACCAGGCCAATAAACGCATCATCGACGGGGCCGGCGCCAAGCTCGGCTTGCCGACCGAGAAGGTTGTGGCCACCGTTGACCGGCACGCCAACACTTCGGCCGCCTCCGTCCCTCTGGCGCTCAGCGTGGCCGTGGCTGACGGCCGGATCAAGCGGGGCGATTTGGTGATGATCGAAGCCATGGGCGGCGGCTTCACATGGGGTGCCTCCCTCATTCGCTGGTAGCGATCAAACGTGCATTGACCATAGACGTTTCAAGGCGTTAGTCTGATTTCCGGGTGGAACAATTGTGGGCACCAGGCGCTTAAGCGTTTGCGGTCCTCGATCGGGCAGGGTCGTTTCTGGTCGGCGCCACGGAAGGTCACGTGCGTCGTCTGGAGGGAGGTCCTGCCTAAACCGCAAGGCCAATCGATCCAGGCTCACTTGAGGGGGATATGAATGACGCAGAAGACCGTAACGCGGGCCGACCTTGCGGAGGCCGTGTATGGCATGGTTGGTCTGTCCCGAACCGAATCGGCAGAACTTGTGGAGCGCGTGCTCGAACTGGTCACGGACGCTCTGGTTGCCGGTCAGAACGTGAAATTGTCGTCATTCGGGTCTTTTCAGGTTCGATCGAAAAACGAACGAATAGGCCGCAATCCCAAGACTGGCGAGGAAGTGCCGATCCTGCCCCGGCAGGTTCTTGTGTTCAAACCGTCCAATGTGTTGAAGTCCAAGATCAACAAGTCTATGGTCACCTCTGGTAAATAAGGCTTTCTTTCCAGGGGGAGTCGCTGTTTGGACAAGTCGCCGGACGCGTTCCGCACCATTTCGGAGGCCGCTGAGGAGCTCGATCTGCCTCAGCACGTGCTCCGTTTCTGGGAGACACGCTTCGCCACCATCAAGCCACTGAAGCGCGGTGGCGGGCGCCGCTATTATCGCCCTGACGATGTCATGCTGCTGCGCGGCATTCGGCATCTGCTCTACGATCAGGGTTTTACCATCAAGGGTGTCCAGAAGATCCTCAAGGATCAGGGCCCGCGCTATGTGATTGCCGTCGGCGAAGGCAAGGGACTGGATGAAATCCTGCCCCTGATCGAACAGGCCGAGGCCGCGGGAGACGAGGCGGAGCTCGAAGAAGCCACCATGCTCGCCAGTCCTGCCCTGGACGAAGAGTCGCGAAACAAGCTCTCCGAAGTCCTTCGGGACCTGCTGGAATGCAAGCGAATCCTGGAGCGGGCGCGAGAGCACTAGCACTCAAGAACGCCCAAACAGGAAAGGCCCGACTTACCTGCTCGCCATGGAATTTCTGTTCCATTGATCGGCAAAACAGTCTATCTGTTCCATCATGTTTTGGGCGGCAGCGTGCCGGCTCACAGGGTGGAGTTTTCCCCGAATGACTGTTCGTTTTGGGCTTCTGGGCGCCGGCCGCATTGGCAAGGTTCATGCAAAGGCTGTCACGTCCACCCCCCAGGCAAGTCTCGTTGCCGTAGCGGATGCCATGCCCAAAGCGGCATCCGATCTGGCCGCGCAATACGGCGCCGAAGTCCGCACGATAGACGCAATCGAAGCGGCCGCTGATATCGACGCCGTTATCATCTGTACGCCCACGGATACCCATGCCGACCTGATCGAGCGCTTCGCGAGAGCGGGCAAGGCGATCTTCTGCGAGAAGCCGATTGACCTCGATGTCGAGCGCGTCAAACAGTGCCTCAAGACCGTCGATGCCGAAGGCGCCACGTTGATGGTCGGCTTCAATCGCCGCTTCGATCCGCACTTCCAGGCGGTCAAACAGGCTATCGAGGCCGGTCAGATCGGCGATGTGGAAATGGTCACTATCGTTTCCCGCGACCCCGGCGCGCCCCCGGCAGACTATGTGAAGCGGTCCGGCGGCATTTTCCGGGA
This sequence comes from Devosia sp., assembly GCF_025809055.1. Classification (NCBI taxonomy): domain Bacteria; kingdom Pseudomonadati; phylum Pseudomonadota; class Alphaproteobacteria; order Hyphomicrobiales; family Devosiaceae; genus Devosia; species Devosia sp. The sequence goes on from NZ_CP075529.1 coordinate 334,873, forward strand.
CATGACCATCCATGACCTGGACATGGCACGTTACCTGCTCGGCGAGGAAATCGAGTCGGTTTCCGCGCAGGCCTCGGTTCTGGTGGACAAGGCAATTGGCGAGGCCGGCGATTACGACAGTGCCTCGCTGATGTTGTTCACGGCCTCGGGCAAACACGCGACCATTTCGAACTCGCGCCGTGCCACCTATGGCTATGACCAGCGAATCGAAGTGCATGGGTCAGGGGGCGCTGTTTCCGCCGAAAACCAGCGTCCGGTCTCGATCGAGATTGCCAATGGCAACGGTTATACCCGTCCGCCGCTCCACGATTTCTTCATGACCCGCTACACCGAAGCCTATGCCCGCGAAATCAGCGCGTTCATCGATTGCGTTGAGAGCAAGTCCCCGGCTTCGCCCAGCGGTGCCGATGGGCTGATCGCCCTGGCGCTTGCCGATGCGGCGCTGAAATCGGTGCAGGAGGGCAGGGCAGTCAAGCTCAGCGAAGTCACAGGACCGCTGGCCGATCGTTCGGTCTTCCAGGGACGCTAGCGTCCCGGTTGATCCATTGTGCCGGCAATCATAAAATTGCCGGCAAAGGGAGAACCGCGATGCAGATTGGCGCCTTTTCCGTAAGCCTTGCCGTCAAGGATATTGCCGCCTCGAAAGCCTTCTACGAGAAACTAGGTTTTGTCTCTTACATGGGAGACGAGACCCAAAATTGGCTCATCATGAAGAACGGCGACCACGTAATCGGACTGTTCCAAGGCATGTTCGACAGCAATATTCTTACCTTCAACCCCGGCTGGAACAGCCAGGCGCAACCGCTCGAGAAATTCACGGACATACGAGATCTGCAGTCGCAGTTGGAGCAGCACGGGGTCGAGTTCGTCACCAGAGCAGATCCGTCAACGAAGGGTCCGGCCAGCTTCATGCTTGCAGATCCGGATGGGAATGCCATCCTCTTCGATCAGCACGTCTAGGCGCCAGAGTTACTTCAACATCCACTCATGCTCCGGCGCATTGTGGAATTTCCACACACGCTTCGGTCCGGCCATGACGTTGAGGTAGTAAAGATCGTAGCCCGCGGTCGTCGCCACCGGGTGATAGCCACGCGGCACCAGCGTCACGTCGCCATCGTCAATGGCCATGGACTCGTCGAGGTCGCGCTCGTCGGTATAGACACGCTGAAATGCGAAGCCCTGCGGCGGGTTCATGCGGTGATAGTAGGTCTCTTCAAGCTGGCTTTCATGGGGCAGGTTGTCCTGGTCGTGCTTGTGCGGCGGATAGGACGAGGTATTGCCCTGCGGGGTAATGACCTCCACGACCAGCAGCGAATGGGCCGACCCGTCATCTTCAGGCATGATGTTATAGACGTGACGCACATTGGCGCCCTTGCCCCGGCTGATGCGCGGATGCGTACCCGGGGGAATGACCTTGGCGTGGAAGTCGCCACCGCCCGGCGCCGAACAGATGGCCAGTTCCAGGTCAGTTGACGCAACGACGGCCCAATCGCGGCCTGCCGGAACGTAGATGGCCCAGGGGGCACCATCAAAAGGGCTCATCCGCTCGCCCAGTTCGCCAAAGTTTTCGCCGTCGACGGCAAACCGGCCCTTGCCCGCGACGATCACGAGGCACACCTCTCGCCCGTCGGTGCTCTCGCCATAAGCCTGGCCAGGCGTCAGCCGATGCAGCCCGAAGCCCACATGTGACCAGCCGGCCGAGGCCGGGGTGACGTCATGGATCCTGCCGGTCGTTCTCGTCGGACGGACGAGGAGGGGGGATTTGCTCATTGTTCGGCTCCTCCTTGGGAAACTTGTAGAAGAAATTCCACAGCACATAGGCCAGTGCCAGGCCGACCAGGACCGACCAGAACTGATCGCGCGTATAGAGCAGTTCCCAGCCGAGCCAGACGGCCAGGAAAATGGCCACCGCAGCCCGGCGCCAGAGCGGCCGGAACCAGTTCACGTCATTTTCCTTCAGCGCCATGCTGTCCCCCGAGTGATTCACTTTGGCAGGGCTTTAGCACAAGTGCCTCGAAAGACTCAGCCTTTCGGGAAACCCTCGGTTTCGACGTCATATCCTGCTGCTGTCATCACGCGCATGAGTTCGGCATGGCCGACCTGCGCCATCTTGAGCGGCGGGTTCTTGATCGGGTCCTGCTCGGCTTCGACGACGAACCAGCCCTCATATCCATGACCGGCGAACCGCTGCACAATGGCGCCGAAATCGAGCGAGCCGTCGCCGGGCACGGTGAAGGCGCCCAGCGCCACGGCATCGAGAAAGCTCTGCCGGCTGCGATCGAGACCGTCAACGACGTCCCGACGGATGTCCTTGACGTGGACGTGATTGATGCGAGCGTGGTGATTGTCGATGGCGCGCAGCACGTTCCCGCCGGCAAAGGCCAGGTGCCCGGCATCGAGCAGCAGGGGAATGCCTTCCCCGGAGGCCGCCATGAAAGCATCGAGTTCCGGTTCGGTCTCGACCACGGCCGCCATGTGGTGATGATAGGACAAGGGCATCCCTTGTTCGGCACACCATTCGCCAAATGCGGTGACCTTCCGGCCATAGGCCTTCATATCGTCGTCGGACAGCTTGGGCTTTTTGGCCAGAGGGATATCGCGCTTGCCCTGTATCGAGCGGCCGACTTCGCCATAGACGATGCAGGGCGCATTGACGGCCTTGAACAGCTCGATCATGGGCGCGATGCGATCCTTGTTGGCAGACAGGTCCTCGTCCACCAGGGTTCCCGAGAACCAGCCTCCGCAAAGCGTCACATCGGCCGCCTTGAGGATGGGCAGCATCACGGCCGGATCGTCGGGAAACCGGCGACCCTTTTCCATGCCGGTAAAGCCGGCCGAGCGAGACTGGCGCAGGCACTCTTCCAGCGACACGTCATCGCTCAGTTCAACCAGATCGTCGTTCCACCAGGCGATGGGCGACATGCCAAGTTTGGCTTTCATTCAAGTTCTCCTGCGCCCTTGGCGCTGAAATTCCGCAGACTCAAAGCTGAGGTCGAGGCTTACCCCGCCCGCTGTGCCTTCAGCGCCTTTACATAGGCTTCGCGCGCCGCATTGACCGCCGGTCGCTCGCTGACTTCCGGCACGGCCACGTCCCACCAGTGACCACCGGCTTCCGTGGTGATCAACGGATCGGTGTCGATAACGAAGACATGCACACCGGGCGCACCTTCACTGTCGGCCAGCCCCGCCTCGAGTTCGGCCACGGATGCCACTTTCCTGGCCTTCGCCCCCATGGATGCCGCGTGTGCGGCAAAATCCACATTCGGCAATTCCAGGTGATAGGTGTCGCGGAAGAGATTGTTGAAGTTCGCCCCGCCGGTAGCCATTTGCAGCCGGTTGATGCATCCGAAACCGGCATTGTCGAGCACGACAATGGTGAGCCGCACGCCCATCATCACCGCCGAGACGATTTCCGAGTTCATCATCAGGTACGAGCCGTCGCCAACCATGACGACGACATCCTGGTCGGGCCGGGCAATGGCTACCCCGAGGCCCCCCGCGATCTCGTAGCCCATGGTCGAAAAACCATAGTCCAGATGGTACGTACCCGGTCCATCCGCGCGCCAGAGCTTGTGCAACTCGCCGGGCAGCCCGCCCGATGCGCAGACCAGCGTGGCCCTGCCGCGACCGCGTTGCACGGCGCCGATCACCTGGGCGTCAGAAGGCAGCTCGACATTGGACGCCGCCCGGGCGGCATCCGCGTCTTTCAGCCAATCTTCCTTTGCATTCAAGGCCTTATTGGTCCACGCGGAATCAACCTGCCAGCCCAGCAAAGCAGCATCAAGGGCTTCAAGCCCGACACGCGCATCGGTCACCAGCGGCAGAGCATTGTGCTTATGCGCATCGAAGGGCTGAACGTTGAGGCCCACGATCTGGAGATTTTCGTTCTTGAACAGCGCCCAGGACCCGGTGGTGAAATCCTGAAGGCGCGTGCCGACGGCCAGGACCAGATCTGCCTCCTCGGCCAGGAGATTCGACGCGGAGGTGCCGGTGACACCAACGCTGCCCATGTTGAGCTCGTGCGCATGGGGCAGGGAACTCTTGCCGGCCTGCGTTTCCATGACCGGAATGCCATGATCTTCGGCAAACGCTGCAAGGCTTTCTGACGCCTGTGAATACAACACGCCGCCTCCGGCGATGATCACGGGCTTCCTGGCCAGCTTGAGCGCGGCAGCGGCGGTGGCGAATTCGTCGGCGTCCGGCATGATGCGGCGCGGAACCCACACCTTCTCGGCAAAGAAGCTCTCCGGATAGTCGTAGGCCTCGGCCTGGGTGTCCTGGCAGAGGCTCAACGTAACCGGCCCGCACTCCGCCGGATCGGTTAGCACCTGCATGGCGCGCCGCAGGGCCGGAATGATCTGTTCCGGCCGCGTGATACGATCGAAATAGCGGCTGACCGGGCGGAAGCAGTCATTCGCCGACACGGTGCCGTCGCCAAATGATTCCACCTGCTGGAGGACCGGGTCGGGCAGGCGATTGGCAAAGACGTCGCCCGGCAGCAGCAGCAGCGGGATGCGGTTGACATGCGCCAGCGCCGCGGCCGTCACCATGTTGAGCGCACCTGGTCCGATCGAGGATGTTGCGGCCATGAAGCGCCGCCGGAAATTAGCCTTGGCATAGCCAATAGCCGCATGGGCCATGCTCTGCTCGTTCTGTCCGCGATAGGTCGGCAACTCGTCCTTGACCGCGTGCAGGGCCTCGCCGAGACCGGCCACATTGCCATGGCCGAAAATCGCCCAGACGCCGCCAAAAATCGGCACGGTCTCGCCATCGATCATGGTCTTCTGCGCAGCCATGAACCGCGCGACGGCCTGCGCCATGGTCAGGCGAATAGTGTTCTGGCTCATGGCCGCTCCCAAATCTCCACAAGGGCCCCAAAGCGTTGCGCCATGTCGGCCACGGCGTCGTCGTCGCTCATCGTCCCGTTCAACCATGCTCGGGCGGCATCCGCAAAGATGGTCCGGCCGACTGCAAAGCCTTTCACAGACCGCGCGCTCTTGGCGGCGCGAAAGGCGGATTCCAACTCCGCCTGCGGCGCATCCAGCCCGAGCAGCACCACGCCGCGGCACAACTCGTCGCGCTCCGCGATCACAGCATCAATCCGGGTCCAGGCAGCTTCATCGCCCTGGGGCTCGAGCTTCCACCAGTCCGGCTTGATACCCGCATCATAAATCTCGGTCAGCGCGCGCGCCACCGTGTCGGGCGCCAGAGGGCCATTCTTGCCGGCAATGATCTCGATCAGAATTTCGCGGCCGATCTTGCGGGCGGCATCGAAAGCGGAACGCAGCTTCTCGATCTGCTCATTTCGCAGTTCGGCCGGGTCGTCCGGATGAAAGAAGCACAGAACCTTGATGCAATGGTCCACCGGCCAATCGACCAGCCGCGAGCCGAGATCCTGCGTGAATTCGAATTTTAGCGGACGCGAGCCCGGCAATTCGATTGGTCGGCCCACCCAGAAGTCCTTCAACCCTTCCGCAGCGTAAAGGGCATCGCGGCCATACTTGTCGTCAAGGAGCATTCCGAACCCATCGCGCGCCCCGGCGATCTGGGCGGCAGCCCTTACGGCCAGTACCTTGAATTCCGGTATGCGGGCGAGCTTGCCGGCATCGTCACCGGCCATGTCTTCCAGCTGACTGCGATGGTCGATAGCCAGCGCCATGAGTTTCGGAATAGCCCGTCGGCGGGTGGTTGCCCAATGAACGTGGTTGATGTCCGCATCCTTGCGCAGGGCGCGCTCAGAGCTGCCGCGCTTCAGGAAAAACTGGAGCTCGGTCCAGGTCGGGATTTCCGGCGCGCAGAGAAGGCGCGACACCGCAAATGCCCCGCAGGCGTTGGCCCAGGTGGCACTGGTGGCATGTGGCTCGCCGCGCAGCCAGCCGCGCAGATAGCCGCTCATGAACGCATCGCCTGCGCCCAGAACATTGTACACCTCGATCGGAAAACCCTTCCCGACAATGCTGTCTTCGAGGTTTTCAGGAATGGCGTCGTCATAGACGATGCAGCCCATCGGTCCGCGCTTCAGCACGATCACGGCCTTGGACAGGGACCGGATTGTATGCAGGGCCGCATGGAGGTCGTCGGCACCGGCGGCGATCAGCACCTCTTCCTCGGTGCCCACGATCAGATCGCACTCTGGCAACACCGTCCGCAGATGCGCGGAAACCGCATCCGAGGCAATATAGCGACTGTCGCCGGCATCGTGCCCGGCAAGGCCCCAAAGATTGGGGCGATAATCGATATCGAAAATGACCTTGCCGCCATTCTCCCGCGCGATGCGCATCGCCTTGCGCTGGGCCTTGTCCGTTTGCGGCTTGGCGAAATGCGTGCCTGTGACCAGTACCGCCCTGGCCGAGCGCACAAAGGCTTCGTCGATATCGTCTTCGTTGAGCGCGGCGTCGGCGCAGTTGTCGCGATAAAAGATCAGGGGAAATGACGTATCGGTTTCGACCGAGAGCAGGACGAGAGCGGTCAGTCGTTCCGGATCGGTGACGATGCCGGCTGTCTCCACGCCCTCGCGGGTCAACTGCTCACGAATGAACCGGCCCATCTGCTCGTTGCCGACGCGGGTAATCAGCGCCGACTTGAGTCCCAGTCTCGCTGTGCCAACGGCGATGTTGGTGGGGCAGCCGCCGACGGACTTGGCAAAGCTGCCAACGTCTTCGAGGCGCGTGCCGATCTGTTGACCGTAGAGGTCGACCGAGGCCCGCCCGATGGTGATGACGTCCAGCTTTTTCTCGGGACGGTCGATTTCACCTGCGGCCACGCCAAACCTCCATGCGTAATGACAGGTGCAACGTATATGAAACGGACATTCCCCGGAAGTCCGTTTTGGAACAAAAATTCTAAATATGACCAGATCAATGCTGGCGGCGCTGCTCCGCGACCATGACCGTCAGGGCCATGGCGAAGGCCATGCTTGCTGAAAGCGAACGGAAGCCGGCGTGATCGGTCTCGACCACCTCGAACCACAGGCTGGCGCACTCGGCCAATGGCGAGAAGGCAGAATCAGTCAGCGCCACGATTGGAACGCCACGGGCCGCCAATGCCCGCGCCTGCCCGGCGCTTTCGGAGGCATAGGGGGCAAAACTGACCGCGAAAGCAGCATCGCGCGGTGTGGCAAGCGCAAGCAGGTCGTCGTCGATACCAGCGGCTGAACCGGCGAGTTGGCAGCGGATGCCGAGCTTGCCAAAGGCATAGGCCATGTAACTGGCGATCGGGTAGGAGCGGCGCTTGGCGACGAGGTAGATGGTTTCGGCTTTGGCCAGCAATTCCGCCGCCAGGGCCAGGGTTTGAGGGTCTATGGACGATGCCAGCGTGTCCAGGCTCTGCTGCGCCGCGACAACGAAATTGTGCAGGACTGCGGAGCCATGGGGTAGTCCCGCGCTCCCCTGTTCAAGCTGGCGCAACCGGTCTTCATAGCTGGATGTGCGCTCGCGCAGTCGCAGTCGGAATATCTTTTGCAGGCCCGAAAACCCGTCGAACCCAAAAGTCTGGGCGAAGCGTACGAGGGTGGAGGGCTGCACATGGGCAGCCGCCGCAATCGTGGCGGCCGTGCCAAAGGCAATGTCGTCCGGATGGTCGAGGGCAAAGACGGCGACCTGCATCAGGCGCTTGGGCAATTCGCCCCTGCGCTCAATGATTGCGCTGCGAAGCGCTTCAAAATCCTGAGGGGCTGGCTGTGTGGCGCCGTCCGGCATGGAACCTCCCGATTTCTTCGGTGGTACCATAGGGCAGGGGCGCATTCCAGAAAGTTTGTTCCATTTCTGGAATGCGCTGTTTTGCTCGGCAGACTAGGCAGCGGCCAGTCTTGGGCTGTCCTGACGTTCGGCCCAGAAGATGAAGGCAGAGGCGGCAACGATCAGCAGCGCCCCAGGCCAGAACCACACGGTCGGCACCTGGCCGAGGGCGATCCACGCAACGAGGCCGCCCAGGAACACTTTTACGTCCGAGAACGGCTGCAGATACGTGGCGTCGGCACTGCGATAGGCAAAAGCGAGCAGATATTGCGCGCCGGCAGTGAGCGCGCCCAAAAGCAGCAGGAGCCACAGGCCGGTGCCATCGGGCAGGGCAAACGGAAAGCCCGTCGCAACGCCCGCAGGCAATACGCCGGCAAAGGCGTTGACCAGCAACAGGATCGCCAGATGGTTCGGTGTCATCAGCACCAGCAGGGAAACTGTCAGCGTTTGCGGGCTTTCACCCTTGAGCGACAAATGCTTGGTGAGCACGTCGGTTGTGGCCCAAAGGGCGGCTGCGACAACCGGGATCAGCGCCTGCAGCCCCAGGCCGTCAGTGCCCACGCCCGACACAAAGATGGCGCCTACAAATCCCAATAGGCCAGCGGCGATCCGGGCCACCGAGACCTTTTCGCCGAGGAACAGCACCGAACCGACAATGACGAAGAGCGGACCGGTGGCCAGCAGCGTCACCATCTGCCAGACAGGAACGCCCGAAGCAAAACCATAGACGAAAACATGGACGCCCAGGGCAGAGACAAAGGCCCTGACTTCATGGGCAAGCGGGTGACTGGTGCGCAGATTGCTGACCCCGATCCGCAGGATCAGCGGCAAGGCAAGGATCGAGGCGATCAGGTATTGCCAGAAGGCCATGCCGGTCGAACTCATGCCGAAGCCGCCATATTCGGCGGGTGTCGGCAGAATGGACTGCAGCGTGTTGGAGCCGGCAAACACCAGACTGGCGGCCAGCATGAAGAAAGCGCCGGTTGCGGCGGCATTTCGGGTAGAGGAAATCTGGTTCATGTGTCGTCCTTTCCGTAACCAGTTTCCTCAGGGTTACGGGAGACGACGGGCCGGGAGCAGCGCGGCACGAAGTGGCGCGCGCCCGGCAAGGCGCTTGGTCCCGTTCTCTTTCATCCGGACTATACCGTCGGCCCCGGAATTGCACCGGATCTGCTGACCTCTCGAAGCCGAGAGCGCTCGCGGGCTTGGCATTGCTGCCTTTACCGCCGGTGGGGAATTTCACCCCGCCCTGAGAACAATGCAGGCGAACCTGCGACCGGCAATTTATGCAAGCCAGGCCCGGCGAGCAAGTGCGCACAAAGGTGTAACCGTGCGCAGTTCGCGAACAGCAGAGAAAATTTGTTCGTGATTCTGGCAATGCGCACCGGCCTCCGGAAACGACATCACCTGCTCAACGATTGGGCACTCACCCCTTGCTTTCCTCCCGAAAAAGATTAAACAAGGAATTGCTTGTTTAATAGGACATCATCATGTCGGACACAGTCGAAGGCCGTTGGGCCGAGATTTTCGGACCCCGCTATCTGCCGGTCACCACCATCCTGGCGCTTGGTGTGACCCTGTTTGCGTTCAACGCTTTCCTGTCCGCCGCGGCTTTGCCCTCGGCGGTGCAGGACCTGGGCGGGGTGGAAGTCATCTCCTGGGCGACGACGCTATACCTGGTCTTCGCCATTGTCGGCGGTGCCGCCGCAGCGCTGCTGAAGCGCCGGCTTGGCTCGCGCGCGTCCCTCATTGGCCTGGCCGTGATTTTTCTGGTCGGCACGCTGATCGCCGCCATTGCCAGCGATATGACCCAGGTCCTGATCGGCCGTTCGGTGCAGGGGTTTGGCGAAGGCGTGGTGGCAGCACTTTGCTTTGCCCTCATTCCCGAGCTTTTTCCGAGCCGGCTGGTGCCCAAGGTCTTTGGAATGCAGGCCGTTGTCTGGGCGGTGGCGGCGTTTGGCGGCCCGGCCGGGGCAGGGGCGTTGACCGAGTTGATCTCCTGGCGCGCGGCCTTTTTGATCAATGTGCCGTTCGTGCTGATCTTCGTCGTCATGTGCATGCTGGTGGTGCCGCGTGGTGAAAAGTCTGCCGAAGCCGAGAGCTTTCCCGGCCTGCGCCTGCTGACCATTGGCGCAGGAACCATGCTTGTGGCACTGGCCGCCGTGGCGCCGCCGGTGCAGGCCGTCCTGCTTTTGATCGGTGCTGCGATCCTGCTGGTCATCGCCGTGCTGCTCGATCGCCGGGCGATGCAGCGGCTCATGCCTACGGACGCTTTTTCCCTGCGTACGGCCGTCGGTTCCGGCCTGTGGGTCTTTTTGCTGATGCCGGTGGCAGGGGCTGCGACCGCCGTCTATCTCATCATGCTGCTGCAGCAACTCTGGGGTTTCGGACCCACCCAGGCCGCGATAACCGCCGCCGTTATGGCCGTCGCCTGGAGCCTGTCGTCGGTGACTGTGGCCAATGTCCGCCAGCGCTCGACACGCCGCATTCTGATCCGCACCGGTCCCTTGCTCCTTGGGGCAGGGCTCATTCTGGTGCTTTTGGGCCTCGAATGGTCGCAGTTCTGGGTGCTTGTGGTCGGTCAGGCCATGGTCGGCCTCGGATTTGGCATATCCAATGGCTACATCATGCTGACCATCATGGAGGCCAGCAGCGCCGAGGAACGTGATCGCACATCGGCCCTCCTGCCGACAACCCAGTCGGCCGGAAACGCGCTCGGTGCCGCCCTTGCCGGGGTCGCCGCCAATGCCGCCGGCTATCCCCTCGCGGTCGGCAATGCCGAAGTCCTGGCCTCTATCGTGCCGCTTTTCATCATGGCAGCTTTGTTCGCTGTCCTGGCCTTCCTTGCCGCGCTGCGCCTGGTGCAACTGGCCAAGGTGACGCCTTTGGCAACATTCGCCGAAGAATAACCAAAACGGCCCCCGGACGACTTAGCCGGGGGCCGTTCTTTCTAATGCTGAAGAAGCGGAGGCCGCTAGGCCTCAGCCCTGCTCAAGCCATTTCACCTGTTCTGCCGTCAGCTCGATTTCGAAAGCCTTGAGGCTGTCTTCAAGTTCGACCAGGCGCCGTGGCCCAATGAGCGGAACACTCGGGAAGGCCTGCGCCAGCACATAGGCCAGCGCCACGTGGATCGGCGAGTGGCCCAGTTTTTGTGCAAGCTCGATGGCCCGATCGCGGCGGCCGAAATTCTGGTCGTTGTACCAGCAGCGAACCAGTTCCTCATTGTCGCGCTTGTCCCGCCCGGCCAGATCGGTGAAGAAACCACGCGCCTGGCTGGACCAGGAGAAGTTGGTGATCTGGCGATCGATCAGCCACTGCTTGAAGTCCGGCGTGGAGGCGGTGACGCAACCGGCCCATATCGGGTCGAGCATTTCGGCCAGCGCGAAATTGTTCGAGAGGGCCTGCGGGGCGGTCTTGCCATTGGCCTTGGCATAGGCAATCGCCTCGTCCATGCGTTCGCGCGTCCAGTTCGAGCCACCATAGGGCCCACGGATGCGCCCGGCCTTCACCTCGGCATCCATGGCATCGACGAATTCGCCGACCGGCACGTCCAGGTTGTCGCGGTGCATGAAATAGACGTCGACATAGTCGGTCTGCAGGCGCTCCAGCGATTGGGTCAACTGCTTGGCGATGACGTCGGGATAGACCAGCGGCGAGTGGGCGCCCTTGCCGATCAGCACGGCCTGTTCGCGCACGCCGCTCCGCTTCTGCCAGTCGCCGAAGAGCTTTTCGGTGTAGCCGCCGCCGTAGATAAAGGCCGTATCGAAGACATTGCCGCCCCTTTCCCAGAAGGCGTCGAGCAGGATGGCGCCCGAGGAGAAGGTCTTGAAGTCCTCAAAGCCCAGCGCAACCGCCGAAGCCTGCTTGGAGAGGCCCGGAATGGAGCGCTTGGGAATGACGCCCTGATTGGCGCCGAGCGTGCGGTTGTCGAGCGTCTTGGTACGGACTGCGGGCTTTTCGATCGAGAATTCGATCCCCGCATCGGCGCGCCACTTGTCCAGAACGCGCAGATTGCCAAGTGTGTCGGCCCAGCTCATGCCCGGCGCGTCAAACTCCTGGCGGCCACCGAGAATGGCCAGCGAGGCCGCTTCCGCCTCGAAGGAATAGACATGGGCACTTTCGTTGACGCTGATCGTCTCCGTCTTGCCGCCCTTGACGATATCGATCTGCCCGAGACCCTGATCACGATTGCCGCCGGCAAACCAGAAGTCGGGAACATCGATCCGGCCTTCAGAGCCGTGGATGCGCAGGACATTGTCCAGGTTGGCCATGACGGCGCAGGACACCTGGGCAACCACACCATTTTCGAAGGTGAGGAGCGCCGCCGCGAAATCATCGGTGCCTTCGGCATTGAGTCGGGCGGTACCGGCAATCTTGACCGGGTCTGCGAACGGCTTGCCGGTAATGGCGCCGGCAAGCAGCCGGGCCATGGACACCGGATAGCAACCGACGTCCATGATGCCGCCACCCGCCAGGGCCGAGGCGAACAGGCGGTGCTGCGGCTGGAAAGAGCCCATGTTGAAGCCGAAGCTCGACTGGATCATGCGCACTTCGCCAATCACACCGGACTTCACCAGTTCGAGGATTTTGGCCGTCTGCGGATGCAGGCGATACATGAACGCTTCACCGGCAAAGGTGCCGGCCTTGCGATGGGCGTGGAAGACGGCATCGGCTTCATGGGCTGACAGGGCAAGCGGCTTTTCGACGAGCACATGCTTGCCCGCTTCCGCCGCCTTGATGGCCCATTCGGCGTGGCCCGTGTGCGGCACGGCTATATAGATGGCATCGACGTCCTTGTCGGCCAGCAGAGCCTCATAGCCCCCGACGATTCGGGCGCCCGGAAAGGTTTCGGCCAGGCCCGGGCGGTTCGGGTCGCGCGTGGCGATGGCGACCAGCTCACCATGGGCTGCGGCCGCAACGCCGTCGCGGAATGCCTTGGCAATGCTGCCTGGCCCGATAATGCCCCAACGAACTTTGGTGTCGGTCATGGCAGGTCCTTATGCTTGGGGCGCTCGCCCGCATGGGCGCGCCTCTGGGGAAACTGAAGTGGAGAAGGATAAAGCGGAAAGTGGCCGCAATCCGCCCATGCGGTCGCCGGCATCCCTCCCTTTTTAATTGCTCTTCTCCGGAGCGGTTCATAAGTTAGCGCGCATCTCGTAGGGGTCGCGCCGCAAGGGCACACCGATAGCGCGGAAAGTAAGATGGTCGAGCGTAGTTTTTACGAGCCGTCGGTCAATGGTGTTGAACGCCTGCCAACAGCGCTGCATGTCTTTTACGGTTCGCCCCGCATCATGCTTGCATCCCACTGGCACGCCCAGGTCGAGGTCAACTACATCGTGCGCGGCTGGGCCCATTATCGCATGGGCGGGCACGAGGTTACCTTTTCGGAGGGCGATATCGCGCTGTTCTGGGGCGGCCAGCCACACCTGCTCGACGATGCGTCCGATGATGTCGTCTATGCTGGCGGCCACCTCCCTTTGGTCCATTTTTTCCGGCTGCGCCTGCCTGAAGACGTGCAGACCCGGCTGATGCAGGGTGCGACCCTGGTCAGCCAGGCCACCGACGCCACCGATCCGGTCAATTTTGCGCGCTGGCGCGACTATGCGCGCTCGGGCGATCCCATGCAGGCCAGTGTGGCCGTGGACGAACTTTTGCTGCGCATCGAGCGCCTGCGGTTCTCGCCCTATGCGCTCCTGCCGGACCGCACCCTGCAGCGCGACGCCAGCGGTTTTGACCAGCACGTTTCCCCGATTGTCGTCCGCATCTGCGACTATATTGGGGACAATTTCCGTGAAGAGATCGATTCAACAGACATCGCTGTGGCTGCCGATATCCACCCCAAATACGCCATGACCGTGTTTCGGAAGTGTACGGGCATGACCCTGGCTGACTATGTCACCCTGCTGCGCCTGTCCTATGCACAGGCCCTGCTGATGCGCGATGAGGCCAACGTTCTTCAGGTAGCCATGGACAGCGGCTTTGGTTCGCTCAGCGCTTTCAACAAGTCTTTCCGCAAGATCGCCGGCATGTCCCCGGGGGATTTCCGCCGCGAAGTGCGCACGAGGCCCAGTGTCGGCACCACACCCATGGTGCCCCCGCCCACGCATGTGAACTGAGCCGCCAATGGGTCGGCGCTGGACATCGCTCCTGTTCGGCCTTGCGGTCATCATGGCGCTGGGCGCGCTCAGGATCAGCGATCCCTATCCGGTGCGGGTCGCGCGCGAGACAACCTTCGACCTGTTTCAGCAGATCAAACCCCGTGACACGCCGCCACAACTGCCCATCCGCATCATCGACATCGATGAGGCCAGCCTGGCGGAACTGGGCCAATGGCCGTGGCCACGGGATATGCTGGCCGATTTGACCACCCGCCTGGCCGAGCTTGGCGCCGCCGCCATCGTCTTCGACGTCCTGTTCAGCGAGGCCGACCGGCTGTCGCCAGCCAGGTTCGTCGACCGTGGGACCGATAATGACGAGATCTTCGCCGAAGCGCTCGCCGGCAGTCCCTCGGTCCTCAGCCTGGCGCGCGGAGTCGGTGGCGCACCACCAGACGCCGGGCCCAAGGCGGGCGTTGCCATGACCGGGGAGGACCCCCTGCGTCAGGTGGCAGAAATCGGTGGCGCGGCGCAGCCATTGCCGGACCTGTCGGCAGCAGCGCAGGGCGTTGGCGTCGCCAATCTCGGCCGGGACAGCGCCGGCATTGCCCGCCGTCTGCCGCTCATCTGGCGCCAGGGTGAGCGCGTCTATCCCGCCCTGGCCATAGAGGCCCTGCGCGTGGCCCAGGGGGCCTCGACCCTGGTGGTCCTGGGCGATACCGCCGGGGGCGGCACCGTGGAACAGGTGCGGGTCGGTGACCTCGTCGTGCCGACCGGGCCATCGGGGGACATCTGGCTCTATTACCGGGAGCTGCCGGAGGACCTGGCGCTCCCGGCCCGCGAAATTTTTGTCGATGGCTATGGACAAATGGCAGACCGCATTGCCGGCCACATTGTGCTGATCGGGTCGTCGGCAAGCGGACTTCTCGATATCCGCGTCAACACGCTTGGCGAAGCCGTCGCCGGCGTCACCATCCATGCCCAGGCCCTCGAGCAGATGCTCACGGGAATTTTCCTCCAGCGTGCCGATTGGGTGGTCGGGCTTGAACTGCTGATATTTGCGATAACCGCCATGATCATCGTCCTCGCCGTGGTCATGACCGGGCCCATGTCGGGCCTTGCCGTCTCGCTCACCGCCGGCATCGCCATCGTCGTTGTCTCGTGGGTGGCCTTTGTGGGGCCGCGCCTGCTGATCGACCCGAGCTTTTCCCTCTTTGCAGCACTGATCGTCTATGCGGCCATGGCGTTCTACCGCTTCGCAGTGACCGACGCCGACCGCCGCCGCATCCGCCGGGCCTTTGGTCATTATGTCGAGCCGTCCCTGCTGACCCGCATCGAGGCCGATGCCAGCCTTTTGCGGCTGGGTGGCGATCTCCGGGATCTGACGGTGATGTTTTCCGATGTCCGCAACTTCACCACGCTGGCAGAAAAGACCCCGCCCGCCGAACTTGTCGCCAAGCTGAACCGGCTGTTCGCCATTCTCGGCAAGTCCATCGTTGGCCACCATGGCACGATCGACAAGTTCATGGGCGACGCCGTCATGGCCTTCTGGAACGCCCCCGCGGAACTGGATCGCCATGCGCTGATGGCCTGCCGCGCCGCCCTCGACATGCGCCGGTCGCTGGCCGAGCTCAATGCATCGAGCAATGACCCGATGACCATCGGCATCGGCATCGCGACCGGCCCGGCGCTGGTCGGCAATATGGGGTTCGAACAGCGCTTCGACTATTCCTGCATCGGCGACACCGTCAACGTCGCCAGCCGCATCGAGGGCGCCTGCAGACGCGTGGGCCACGACATCCTGGTTACGCAGCCCACTGCCCAGGCCGCCCCCGAATTTGCCTTCCTCGATCTCGGCTCGGTCGAACTCAAGGGCATGTCCGAACCCGAACCGGTCCTTGCCTTGGTCGGCGACGAAACCATGCGCGCAAGTCCCCCCTTCGCGCGCCTCCTCGACGCGCACGCGGCCCTTCTCGACCTGCTGAGCGCTGGCGGGACGCCTAGCGCAGAAATCGAACCGGCCCTGCACAACTGCGCAAAGCTGGCCGACGCCACCCAACCCGGCCTCAGCGCAATCTATCGGGCCATGCCCGAACGCCTGTCGGATTTCTCTGGCCAGCCTGTACCCCAGGAAACAGACCTAGTAATGCGCGGTGGTCACAATGTCGTTTAGTCGCCGTTGCTTCCAGGCGGTGTCAAACTTACTGCAGAGGGCTGGCCTTGCAAAAACATGTGGCCTTGGTCATTGATCGGGTAACTACTCTGCGAAGGCACGACAACAGGATTGGGCTTTGGCCATAACCAGTTCAGACCAACCCGGATTTCTAAAGTTGCGCCTTACGGGACCGGCTATGGGTCTTTTTGCCGTGAGCATGGTGTCCAACCTGCTCATGCTCACCGGCCCCATGTTCATGCTGCAGATCTATGATCGGGTGCTGGCCAGCCGCTCAGTGCCGACGCTGATCGTGCTGACCGTACTGATCTGCGCGCTTTTTGGCTTCTACGCATTTCTCGAGACACTGAGGAGCCGCATGGCGGCCCGCTTCGCTGACGTCCTGGACGCCAGGATATCAGGGCGGCTTTTCGATGCTTCCGTCCACTACAGGCTTTCCAGCGGCAATGCCCGCTCATCCGACCCGGTTCGCGACAGCGACCAACTCCGCCAGTTCCTCTCTAGTCCCGGTCCGCTCAGCCTTCTCGATCTGCCATGGGTGCCTGCTTATCTTGGCGTCGTCTTCATCCTTCACGTCTGGCTGGGTTGGCTGGCCGTGGCGGGGGGACTGGTGATTGTCGTGCTGATGATCTGCAACGAAGTCGTGTCACGCAAACCGTCCAGCGAACTCACCAGCCATCAGCAGGTCCGTCAGCGCCAAAGCGATGACGCGCGCAACAATGCAGAGACGGTCATGGCCATGGGCATGCTGGACACGCTCCGCACCCGATGGACCGCGCAATCTCGCCAAATGCTTTCGGCCCAGCGGCGGGGCGGTGACCGGGCATCGCTCTTCTCTTCGCTGACCAAGGGGTCGCGCCTGCTTCTGCAGTCGCTGGTCCTGGCGCTCGGCGCCTACCTGGCGATACATGGCGATATCAGTCCGGGCCTGATGATCGCCGCGTCGATTATTACGGCGCGTGCCCTTGCTCCGGTTGAGCAGATCGTGGGTCAATGGCGCAGCTTTGTCGGTGCCCGTCAGGCCTGGGGCCGCATCCGCCGGGTACTTGATATCAAACTCCCGGGCGAGCGGGCCGTCAGCCTGCCGTTGCCGACACGCAGTATTGCCGTGCGCAATCTGGCGACGGCCCCCGCCGGTCTGGATGGTGCGCTGGTGGCCGGCATCAATTTTGAACTGCATGCCGGTGAGGGCCTTGGCATTATCGGCGCCTCTGGCTGCGGAAAGTCCTCTCTGGTGCGCGCCATCATGGGGGTCTGGCCCGCCCGGGCCGGTGAAGTGCGATTCGATGGCGCGCCACTAGGACATTATCGACCCGATCAGGTCGGCCGGATGATCGGATACCTGCCGCAGCGGGTGGACCTGTTCGATGGTACGATTGCCGAGAACATCGCGCGTTTCCGCCCCGACGCGACGAGTGAAAAGATCATTGCGGCGGCGCGGCTTGCCGGCGCCCACGACCTCATCAATGCACTCGAGGACGGCTACAATTCGCCGGTAGGCGAACAGGGAGACCGCCTGAGCGGTGGTCAGAAGCAACGCGTGGGACTGGCGCGGGCCCTCTATGACAACCCGTTCCTGATTGTTCTGGACGAACCCAATGCCAATCTCGATTCCGAGGGCGACGCCGCCATGACCCACGCCATCCAGCAGGCGCGTGCGCGCGGCGCCATCGTCATGGTCATTGCTCATCGCCCGAGCGCCATCGCCGGGGTCGAGAAAGTCCTCTACATGCAGGCCGGTCGCCAATTGGCTTTCGGTGCCAAGCACGATGTCCTCCCGCAGATACTCGAACCAGCCGGAAACGTCCGCCCGATGAAGGCGCCGGGCTCATGACGGGCGATGGGGGCGGCATTCGCGAGGATCTCGGCAGTCTGAGGCGCCATGGTCTGGTGGGCCTGATCGCCGTTGTCGTCCTCTTCGGCGGCATGACGGCATGGGCGGCTGTCACCGAGATTTCGGGAGCCATCATTGCCCATGGCGTGCTGGAAGTCGAAGACAGCGCCAAGCGCGTGCAACATCCCGATGGCGGCGTTGTCGAGCAGGTTCTCGTGCGCAACGAGGACGTGGTCGAGGCCGGGCAGTTGATCGCGGTTCTGGAGCGCACCACCATGCTGGCGGCGGTTGCCCTGGCGGAAAACCAACTGCGCGAGGCCTATGCCCGCGAGGCTCGGCTGGTTGCCGAACTGGCCGGCGCAGCAGAAATAGCGCGTCCGGACGCAGCCCTCGAAATTTTCTCTGAAGCCGAAATGGCTCCCCTGCTTGCCCTCGAGCAGGAGGTGCTGACCGTGCGCCTCCAGGCTCGGGATGGCCGTATCAACCAGCTCAATGAGCAGATCGTCCAGCTTGATCGCCAGCGTGAGGGTATGCAGACGCAGCAGGTGGCGGTGGAAAACCAGATCGCTCTGGTAGAGACGGAGATCGAGGATTTTGAATCCCTGTTCGCTGATCGCCTTGTGCAGGCCAGCCGCGGCTCTGCCCTGAACAAGGAACTGGCGCTGGCGCAGGGGCAGTTGGGGCAGTTGACTGCTTCGATAGCGGCGACCGCGGCCGCCGGAGCCGAGCGGGCTCTGCAGATCGAGCAGATCCGCGCCGAATTCGTGTCGTCGGGCCTGGCAGACCTGCAACAGGCGCGGAGCGTGATCGGAGAGGCCAGTCAGCGGCGGATCGCCGAGCGCGAGCGACTGCGCCGGGCCGAAATTCGTGCGCCCCATGCTGGCGTAGTCCACGAATCTATCCTGCACACGGTTGGCGGCGTGGTCGGCGCCGGGGAAACACTCATGTTGATCGTACCGCAGGACGAACGTCTGCTTGGCGCCGTACGGATCAGTCCGATCGATATCGACAAGGTGGTTGCCGGGCAGGAGGCCGTGGTGCGCTTGCCTGGGCTCAATCCGCGCACGACGCCTGAACTTTTCGCGACTGTAACACGCGTCGCGCCGGACCTGACGCTCGATCGCGTCTCGGGGCAGTCATACTACGCAGCTCGTATCACCATTCCCGCCGAGGAAATCGCACGGCTGCCAACTGGCACCGCATTGCTGCCGGGGATGCCGCTCGATGTCTATGTGCAAACCGGCGACCGGACAGTCCTGTCATACCTGCTTCATCCCGCGACTGAGCAACTCAGCCGCGCGCTGCGCGAGGAATAGGCGAACCTGAAATGAAAAACCCCGCCGTGGCGGGGATTTAATGGTCGGAGCGGCCGGATTTGAACCGACGACCCTTTGTCCCCCAGACAAATGCGCTACCAGGCTGCGCTACGCCCCGACTGCGCGGAGACATAGAGATATAGGTCCGCAGAGGCAAGCCCGTTTTTTGTTCGCGGGGATCAATCTCGTCTGCGGAACCTACTTCGCGGCCGGCATGCCTTGGCTCGCACGGATAGATGGGTATCCGCGACAGTCCCGCCCATCAGCCCTACCACGGTGAGCGCGCCTGGAACGACGACTAGACGAGCACGCGCTCGCCGTTCCGCGCTTTTCCGCCCGCCATGCCCACCGCGCTGGACAATCCCCAAACCAGGCCGATCAACAGGTAGATGTGGCGCCAGTGATCGGAATCGATGATCACCGACTCGGCCATGACGATTGGAAATGTTGCGGCCACGGGAATAGCGAGGAGGCGGTACGGGGAGGGGCGTGCCACCATGGTGAAGCACTTCCACAGCGTGACCGCGATCAGCACGTAAAACATGGCGCCGCCGCCCCACCCATAGACATGCAGGACCGAGACATAGACGTTGTGCGGCTCTTCGACGATCCGCAGGTTGCGGAACTCGCCCGGCCCCAGGCCCCAGGGATTGTTGAGCGCCAGCTCGAATGCATAACCCTGGCGGCCGAACCGACCCGTCTCGCCGGTATCGTAGTTCTGCGAACTTGCCCGCGCTTCGAACAGCGAGCCTACGGCCGGAATCGAGAGCAATCCGCCCAGGGCTATGATGAGCATGAAGCCACCGGCCAGAGCCATCAGCATGATCCGTACCTTCTCGCGGGCATTGGCCTCGAGAAGGAATACCAGCGCCAGCACGATCAGTGAGGAGACGGCGAAATGGCCCCAGGCGGCGCGTGAAAAACTGACAAAGACGCCGACGAACAGCACCATGTAGATGCCGCCCGCCGTGATCACCTGCCAGCCTTTGCCGAGCAGGATGCGCTGCAGCGCAAACATCGCTGGCAGCACGAGGAAGGGACCGAAGACGTTCGGGTCCTTGAACATGGCCTTGGCGCGGCCATAGCGCAGGAACAGGTCGGCCGCCGGCATGAGGCCCAGATAGGCCAGTGTGCCGATGATCGCTGCCATGACGGCGGCGGCCGTATAGCCGATGACCACGATGCGCATGCGCCTTTCGGGGGCTTCGGCGATGTAATTGGCCAGAAAATAGGAGGTGACCATGAGGAAGATGGTCACGATGGTGAAGATCAGCGCGTCGCTGACCGTGCTGTACTTCACCTGGAAGCAGGCGATCAGGGCGAAGGGCGAAAAGGCCAGCATGATGGCCATGAGGCCGAAGGTGGATCGGTAGAGCCCAAGCCCGGCCATCAGCGCCACGGGCAGCAGGAGCAGGAACGTCAACTCATAGGGTGAGGGCTCGAACAGCACCACCCCGCCGGAAAAAATCCAGACGCCGACCAGGATATCCATGAGCCGGGTGGCGCGGCTGTGCATATAGGAGAGGCCGGGTCTTGCGGACCCGGCCCCAACCAGACCGGCATCGAGTGTGCCGGTGGCGGTCAATAGGCGTTCTCGTTCTTGGCGACCAGCGACACCGGCGTCATCACCAGGATGTAGAGATCGAGCAGGATGGACCAGTGCTCGATGTAATAGAGGTCGTGATTGACGCGCTGCATGATCTTGTCGATCGTGTCGGTCTCGCCGCGCCAGCCATTGATCTGGGCCCAGCCGGTAATGCCGGGTTTGACGCGGTGCCGGGCAAAATAGCCTTCAACCGCTTCATAGTAGAGCTTGTTGTCGGCCTTGGCCTGCAGCGCATGGGGACGCGGGCCAACGATGGACAACTCGCCCTTGAGCACATTGAACAGCTGCGGCAACTCGTCAATCGAGGTGCGGCGGATGAACTTGCCAACGCGGGTGACGCGCGGATCGTCCTTGGTCACCAGCTTGGCCGCTGCCGCGTCCAGCATGTCGGTGCGCATCGAACGGAATTTGTAGATGCGGATCAGCTCGTTGTTGAAGCCATGCCGGTGCTGCACGAAGAACACGGGCCCCTTGCTTTCGAGCTTTATCGCAATGGCGGTGATCACCATGATCGGCGACAGCAGGATCAGCGCGGAGAGGGCGACGACCTTGTCGAACACCCATTTGAACACCAGGTTCCAGTCCGAAATAGGCCGGTCGGCCATGTCGAGCACCGGAACATCGCCCACATAGGAATAGGCCTTTTCGGTGAATTTCAGCTTGCTCATATGGGCCGACAGGCGAATGTCCACCGGCAGCACCCAGAGCTGGGTGAGCATGTCGAGCACGCGCTTTTCGGCCGAGAGCGGCATGGAGACGATCACCAGGTCGACCGGCGTGCGGCGCGCAAACTCGATGAGTTCGGCAACCTTGCCCAGCTTCTGGTAGCCCGCAACGAAATCGGGCGAGCGGTCGTCAATGCGGTCGTCGAACAGGCCGAGCAGGTTGATATCGCGATTGGCGCCGGCTTCGATGTGGTGAATGAGGTCTTCGGCATCGGCACCGCCGCCGACAATGACCGTGCGGCGCTTGAGCCGACCCTGGGCCGTCCAGTGCTGCACCATGGTGCGCAGCAACAGCCGGAACGCGATCAGCAGGACTGCGCCGGATGCGAACCAGGTCAGCAGCCAGACGCGCGACACCATGTCGGATGCCTTGAAGAAAAAGATGCCGGCCGTGAGCACCACCATGACCACGGTCCAGGCGCCCAACACCCGGCCGATCTGCGAGAGGAAGGTGCGATAGGCGGCTACGCGGTGCGAGCGCACGGCATTGAACAGGATATTGGCCAGCAGCGTCGTCGCAAGGATGACGGGAATATAGAACGCATCCTGCTGCGGCTCGATATAGGCGGCGTGAATGCCATAGCCGAGCAGGGCCAGCAGAGCGGCTTCCGCCACCTGCGCGACACCGGCAACCACGGCGCTGGACATGGTGCGCTCGACCGGCGCGCGGATAATCGCTTCGGCCTGTGGCCTCAGACGAACAAAACCATCGTCATCGCCGGACGGGCGCGACGCATGGTCGAGAATGGCCTTCTTGGGATCGACGCGAAACATTTTACCCCTGCTGGCACGCAAGTTTGCTGGGGGCATTGTCCACAGGAGGAGTTTAAACTCGGTGAAGCCTGTTCGGGTCTTTGTGCGGATCGCCACGATAGAGGCCTGCTATGGCCTCGGTCATTCGCCCGACCGAGAAGTGCTCGCTGACGCGGGCGCGCAGGAGCTGCATGTCGGCGATTGCGGCATCCGGTGCGGCAAGAACGGCGCCCATGGCAGCGCGAAGCGCCTCAGGGTCGCCGGCCGGAATCAGCCTTTGTGCATAGGGCCCGAAGATTTCGGGAATACCGCCCACGCCCGTCGTGATCACGGGGAGCCCGGCGGCTGCGGCCTCCAGAACGATATAGGGCAGGGACTCGGCCAGCGAGGGCACGACGGCGCAGCGCGCCTGCGCAAACGCCTCCCGGGCAGGGCGGGAGCCGAGAAGGGTCACGCGCTTTGTGAGGCCGGCCTGCTCTAGCCGTGTTTCCAGTTCCGCGCGGTCGGGCCCATCACCAGCCATGACCAGCGTTGCGGGCGTGCCGTCGGGCCGCTTGAGCGGCGCCAGCGCTTCGACCAGCGGAAAGATGCCCTTGAGTGCCCGCAATTCACCCACGAACACGAAGTCTGCTGCATCGGGGCGGATCGTGACAGGCTCGAATTCAGTATCAACCAGGCCATTATGGATGATCGCACTGCGGCAGCTGGGCGCCGCGATCAGACGGGAATAGGCCTCCCCTGCGAAAGCGCTCTCGAAAATGATGGTGTTGGTGAACCCCATGAGCCGGCGTTCGAGCGCATGGAATAAACGGCCGGACATGCCCCTTGGGTCAAAGTGCAAGACGCCGCCATGCGGGGTGTAGAATATCTCGGCCCTTGCACCGGCCAGCTTGGCCAGTCGCGCATAGAAACCGCCTTTGGCGCCGTGGCCGTGCATGATGTCGATGTCGAGACGGCGCGCCAGGCCAGATACCGCAAAGGGCGTGGTGAGGTCGCCGCGACCCAGTACGCGGGGCATCGGATAGCGGTGAATGCCGAGCGCGGCATGAGGTTCAAGCTCTGCCAGCCTGCTCTCGGTCTGCCCATCATTGGCCAGGGTGTCGACGATAAGGCCAATGCTGTGCCCACGCGCCGAAAGGGCGCGGGTGAGGTCGGCGACGTGGCGAAACAGCCCGCCAACAGGCGCGCGCATGACCTGCAGGATCCGCATGGGTTTTTCGGCCACGCCTAGAACCACCGCTCCTCGATGACGATGGTATCGCCCGGCGCAATCGGGAAATCGAGATCGACGACGCCTTTGACCATCTGATTGTTCTGGCGGCGATAGACCACGGCCCGCTCGCGGTCGGCGGTGTCGCTGAAGCCGCCGGCGGTGCTGACGGCGCCCCGGACGGTCATGCCGTAGAGATAGGTAAACTGCCCCGAACTCGTGACCTCGCCCTGGATGAAGAACGGGCGATACTGCTCGATCTCCACCGCCACATCCGGGTTGCGCATATAACCGTTGGCCAGGGCCGAGGCCAGGCGGCCGCTGGCCTGTTCGGTCGTTGCGCCACGGACGGGGACGGGGCCGACCAGCGGAAACGCAATGGCGCCATTGTCGTCCACCCGGTAGGACTTGCTGAGCTCGGCATCGCCATAGACGGAAACGCGCACCACATCGCCCGAGTCGAGCTGATAGGGGCCCTTTGTCTCCACCAGATAGACGTCCGGGCGCGTCGTGGCGCAGGCGCTCAGCGGCGCAGCCAGGGCGATCAGCAATAGCGGCAGAAAGCGCATAGGAATCCCGTGCGTTCGAGATGAGCCGACTGTGGTTACTTATGGTTAAGAATTTCCTTACTCGCCGACCGGATTCACCCGAATTGCCAATTCGATTAACCGATTATTGACTACGCCCGGGCTTAGTTTGTCGGCATCGAGAGGATGGCCATGGCCAATGAGTCGATGGGAAATGGGGATGCGCGCATAGATGTGCGTGCGGTGCTGACGGCGATCGTGCGCCGGCTGCCGCGGATCATCGCCGTTACCCTGCTGCTGCTGGCGGCCACCTTTGTTTTCCTGATGTTCCAGCCCCGTCTCTATGAGTCGTCGGCCTCCATCCTTGTCGAGCCGCGCTCAAATCCCTATGCCCGCGCCTCCGGCGAGCAGGCGCCCAGCCTGACGGGCGGAGAGGCGGGCGTCGTCTCGAGCCAGATCGAGCTGCTGAAATCCCGCGACACGCTGCTGACCGTCATTGACCAGCTGGACCTGCGGTCCGAGGCCGAGTTCAACGGCAGCGGCGCCAGTCTCTCGCCACTCGGTCTCGTCTTTCAGTTGATGGGACGCACCGGCGCGCCCGTCAGTGTCGACGAAACGGTTCTCGCGACACTCTACGATCGGCTCACTGTGGTGCAGGAGCGCGATTCCCGCATCATCTCCGTCCTCGTTCGCTCGACCAGCCCGCAACTGGCTGCCGAAATCGCCAATGCTGTGGCCAATGCCCACGTGAACCGCCGCGCTTCGCTGTCCATCGCCGATACCGCCGATGCCTCCGGCTGGCTGCGCTCGGAAATAGATCGTCTGCGCGTCTCGGTGCAGGAAGCCGAGTCGGCCGTGGCCGAGTTCAAGGTCAACAACGACCTCTTCACCGGCCAGAACAATACCAGCCTGCTCGATCAGCAGCTTTCCACTATCTCCTCGCAGATCACCGCTGCGCAGGAGCGCAAGAACACGGCCATGTCGCGGGCCACCCTGATCCGCGAACTGATCCAGCGTGGCCAGCCCATCGAGGCCATTGCCGATGTGCGCAATTCCGCCGTCATCCAGCAACTGAGCCAGGAAAAGGCCCGGCTGCAGGGTGAGCGGGCGCAGCGTTCGGCGACCCTGTTGTCCAATCACCCGACGATTCGCGCGCTCAATGCGCAGATTGGCGAACTGGACACCCAGATCCGCCTAGAAGCGCAGCGCGTTGCCGATGGATTCGAAGCCGAAGCTGAGATCGAGGCCGATTTGGCGACCTCGCTTGAGGCCGAATTGGCGCGCGCAAAAACCTCCGCCTCCACCGCCACCCGCGATACCGTCGCGCTGGATGGCCTGGAGCGGGAGGCGAAGGCACAGCGCGATCTGCTCGAGGCCTATCTCGCCCGTTACAACGAGGCATCGTCTCGCGTGGAGGCCAATTCGGCGCTGCCCGATGTCCGCGTCGTCTCGATGGCCGCCCCGGCCGTCTCGCCAGCCTCGCCCAAGTCGTCGCTGATCCTGCTGGCCGTCGGACTAGTTGCCGTATTGGGGCAGGTGGGCGCCGTGATTTTCAGCGAACTGATGTCCGGCCGCGCCGTAGTGGAAATCCAGCGCCGGCCCGCAGGTGATGCCGGTTTTGCGCCGGAATTCGTTGCCGAGGCCGAACCTGTCGAAACAGCAGCGATTATTGAGGCAGAACCCGCAGCCGCAGTCGTTGTCACAGCCGAGCCGGCCTTGTCTTCCGCTGCGACTACCGAGCCGCTGCCCGCGGCTGAAAAGCCGGGCAGGGCACGGAGCCTGTTCCGGTCGTTGGGCGCTATCCTGCCGAAACGTTCCGCGCCGCCAGTCGATACTGACGCCGAACAGTCCGTCGCCCCTGCCGTCGAACCGGCACGTCCGGAAGCGCCCGCCCAATCCAATCAGGCCGCTGCAGCTTTCATTCGCACGCTGACGACCCCCCAAGCATCAGATGACGGCCGCTCTCGAGACCACTCTGGTGGTGAACCTCAGCCCTCCCGCAGCGCGCCGCTGATGGCAGACCCAACGCCCCAGGCCGATCAGGAATGGGCTGCTGCCTCGGACTGGCATGATGAAGCCGAGCCACCCACGCCCCCCGCCACCGCTGCATCGCGCCGGGCCACGACCCTGGCCTATGGCGAATTGATCGGCGATCTCGTGATGGGGCGTAACCATCTGCTGCTGCTGGCCGACAATGGCGCCAGCCAGCCCGCTGCCCACCTCGCGGAGGACATCGCGGCCGATGCTCTGGCCAAAGGCCTCAGCGTGGCGCTCATCGATGCCGGCACCGGCCGGCAGAGCGACGAGCCCGGCATCAGCGACCTCAGCCTGGGTCTCGCCGGTTTTGGCGATGTGGTTCAGAAATCCGCCGACAACACCTTTGCCGAAGTGAACTGGGGCGGGGGCGCCCGCATCGATACGACGTCCTCCCGCCCGACGACGCTGGTGGAGGCACTTGGCGATATCTACGAGGTCGTCCTGGTGCTGACCGGTCCATTGAGCCGCGCGTCGACCCTGCCATTGTTTGCCGATCTGGATGGCCGGGTGGTTCTGGTCGGGGCTGACGAGCAGGACGCCGACGCACTCGAAGAGGCGCGCGAACAATTGCAGCGCGCCGGGCTGGGCCGGGTCGATATCGCCACGGTGAATGCGGCGGTCGCGGCCTGATGGTGGCCCCATGTCGCTGAAATATACGGCCATCCGGGCAGCTTTCGACCTGCTCTGGCTGACCGGCGCCCCCCGTTTGAGCCAGATGCTGTCGCGCTCGCGCGGGGTGATCTTCACGCTCCATCGCGTGCTGCCCGGTGAACCGCCGCCATTCTCGCCCAACGCGATCCTCCAGGTGGAGCCGGACTTTCTCGATTACTGCCTTGAGCGGCTGCGCGATCTCGAAATCGATATTGTCTCGCTGGACGAGGCGCTCGACCGGCTGGCGGAAAAATCGAAGCCCCGGCCGTTCGTGGTGCTGACTTTCGATGATGCTTATCGCGACAATCTGCAATATGCGCTGCCCATTCTCCGCCGGCACGAGGCGCCATTCACGCTCTATGTACCCACCGCCTTCGTCGATGGCGTTGGCCAGATCTGGTGGCAGGCGATCGAAGACATCATCGCCAGCCAGGAAGCCGTGGCCTTCACCGAAAACGGGGAGACCGAATATGTCGACACGGCGACGCTGGCGCAAAAGCGCGAGGCCTTCGATCGTCTCTACTGGCAGATGCGCAAGATCGACGAGCCGGCGCGGCTGAAGCTCCTGTCCGAATTCGCGGCCAATTATGGGTATGATCTGGACCGCCAATGTCGTGACCTGATCATGGGCTGGCCGCAGGTCCGCCTGTTCGCCGGCGAACCGCTGTGCACCATTGGCGCCCATACGGTGAACCACTACGAACTGGCCAAGCTGCCGCTGGATCAGGCCCGCAATGAGATCAAGGGCTCGGTCGACGTCATCGAGGCGCAGTTCGGCATCCGGCCGAAGCACTTTTCCTATCCATTGGGCGGGCCCATGTCCTGCGGGCCGCGTGAATTTGACCTGGCGCGGGACCTGGGCTTCCGTTCCGCCGTCACCACAAGGCCGGGCGGCCTCTATCCGCACCACCTGAAAACACCGACGGCGCTGCCGCGCGTGTCGCTCAATGGCTACTTTCAGGAGCGGCGCTATGTCGACGTCTTTGCCAGCGGCGGCCTGTTTACCCAGCTTGGCCGGCTGATGGGCTGACGGTCAGGATTTGGTCGGCGCGTCCGGCCGGCTCATCCAGCGAACCAGCACCATGGCCGGAAAGATCCAGCCCATGCCGGCAACGATGAAATAGGCAATCAGCACCAGTCCCGGCAGGCCCTCGGGAAACAGCAGATAGATCCATGTGGCCAGGATCGACCAGACGACTATCGAGGCCACCAGGGCGAATCCACCGATCAACTTGCGGTTACGCTGGGTCATGTGCGGCATCTCTGCAGTTGCGGGATAGCTGGGGTGGGATTACCACTCCGGCGTCTAGATCGATACCGGAAACAGCGCCGTGACCACAACGCAAGATGCCGCACAGGGCCAGGTTCGCTTTGCCAGTGACAGGCTGCGCCCGGTCCGCATCTGGCTCTACGGCCTTGCCGCCTTCGTGCTGCTGATCGTGGTTGTCGGCGGGATTACCCGCCTCACCGAGTCCGGCCTGTCTATCACGTCGTGGAAGCCGGTTTCCGGCGTCATCCCGCCGCTGAACCAGGCGGAGTGGGAAGCCGAGTTCGAGGCCTACAAACAGATTCCGCAGTACAACGTGCTCAACTCCTGGATGAGCCTGGACGACTTCAAGTTCATCTTCTTCTGGGAGTGGTTCCATCGTCTCCTGGCGCGGGCGCTTGGTATTGTCTTTCTCATTCCCTTCGTTGTTTTCCTGGTTCAGAAGCGGCTGTCACGCGAACTGGCATGGCCGCTCTTCGGCCTTTTCGTGCTGGGCGGCTTTCAGGGCGCTTTGGGCTGGTGGATGGTGACCTCTGGCCTGACCGAGTTGACATCGGTGTCTCAATACCGCCTGGCCGCGCACCTGACGGCGGCATCGCTGCTGTTCATAGCGCTGGTCTATGTCGCGCGCTCCCTCACGCCGGGACGCGTTCTGGGCCACGTCACCCGCTTTCACATGCTCACCGCCGGCCTATTGGCCGTGCTGGTGATCCTGCAGATCGGGGCAGGGGCCTTCGTTGCGGGGCTGGACGCCGGCATGGGCTACAATACCTGGCCGCTCATGGATGGTGCCATCATTCCCAATGGCCTCTTTGCCATGGACCCATTCTGGCGCAACCTGTTCGAGAACGCGCTGACCGTTCAGTTCATTCATCGCGGTATCGCCTATCTCCTTGTCGCCTATGTCGCCTGGCTGATCTGGGTGCGCCATCGCGATGGTGGCTTTTCCGGCGTCCACGGCTGGCTGCCGCGTATCGGCGTGGTCGTGCTGCTGCAGGTGGCGCTTGGGGTGATGACGCTTCTGCACAGCGTGCCCATCTCCCTGGCCGTTGGCCACCAGAGCCTGGCCTTCATGCTCGCAGGTCTCAGCATCGGCTATATCGCCGATATGCGGCGCGCCAGATAGCGCGCCCCAAGCTGCCACAATTACAGAGTCATTCCCGCGAAAGCGGGAATCTCATCCGCCACCATAGTATTGCGGTATTATCATACCGTACATTTAAGGTGTTGATTTAACACACGAAATTATTCGTGCTTGACGGCAATATGAATCTCTCATAGAGACGCCGCCGAACTGGCCGGTTCCTGCGGGAGCCGGCTGCTTGAATCTTAGGGAATTCGATTATGAGCACGTACTCGGCAAAACCGAGCGAGATCGAAAAGAAGTGGGTCCTCATCGACGCCGAAGGGCTGGTCGTGGGTCGCCTGGCCTCGATCATCGCCTCGCGTCTGCGCGGCAAGCACAAGCCGACCTTCACCCCGCACATGGACATGGGTGACAATATCATCGTCATCAATGCCGAGAAGGTGAAGCTGACCGGTCGCAAGCTGGACCAGCACCGCTTCTACTGGCACACCGGCTATCCCGGTGGCATCAAGGACCGCACCGCGCGTGAGCTGCTGGAAGGCCGCTTCCCGAACCGCGTCCTCGAGAACGCCGTGCGCCGCATGATGCCGGGCGGTCCGCTGACCCGCGCCCAGCTCAAGAACCTGCGCGTCTATGCCGGTGCTGAGCATCCCCACGAAGCGCAGAACCCGACCAAGCTCGACGTCGCTGCGATGAACTCCAAGAACGTCCGGGTGAAGTAATATGGCCGAAACCATCAACTCCCTCGAAGACCTCGGCACCACTGCCGCAGCACCTGCTGCCAATTCCGCGCCGATCCATGAGCAGAAGCTCGACAGCCTCGGCCGCGCCTATGCCACCGGCAAGCGCAAGAACGCCGTGGCCCGCGTCTGGATCAAGCCGGGCAAGGGTACCGTGACCGTCAACGGCCGCGAATTCGCCAAGTACTTTGCCCGTCCGGTTCTGCAGCTGATCGTCAAGCAGCCGATCGTCGCCTCCGAGCGCCTCGACCAGTACGACGTCAACGTCACCGTTGCCGGTGGTGGTCTGTCCGGCCAGGCCGGTGCTGTCCGTCACGGCATCTCCAAGGCTCTCACCTACTTCGAACCCGCCCTGCGCCCGGTTCTGAAGAAGGGTGGCTTCCTGACCCGCGACAGCCGCGTGGTCGAGCGTAAGAAGTACGGCAAGGCCAAGGCCCGCCGCTCCTTCCAGTTCTCCAAGCGCTAATCGCTGGACTTATCGACTTTGCGAGGGGCCGGGAAACCGGCCCTTTTGCTTTTGGAGGGGCCGATGTTCAGTCATGTGACGGTAGGCAGCAACGACCTTGATCGTGTTGGACGATTTTATGATGCCGTGCTGTTGCCGATCGGTCTGCGCCAAAGGGCTGTCGAGCCCGATGGCGGTCCGAAGTCCCTCTGTTGGGTGGGGGCGGCTCCCTATCCGCGCTTCTATGTCTATTCGCCATATGATGGACAACCGGCCATCCCAGGCAATGGTGCGATGCTGGCCTTCATCGCGCCAAGCCCGGAAGCGGTGGTCGCAGCCCACTCCGCGGGTTTGATGGCAGGTGGGACGGATGAGGGGGCGCCGGGTCTGAGGCCGCAATATGCCGAGGATTATTTCGGCGCCTATTTGCGCGATCCAGATGGCAACAAGGTCCATCTTGTGCACAGGCCTGCCCTGCTTGGATAAGCCATGCCCAGCCTCGTGTCCCGTTTCCATCTCCTCCTCTTCGGCGTCACCCTGGCCATTGGCGGGGTAGCCCTTGTCCATGTTCCCGAGGGTTATGCGTTTCCGGCCCATTGGCAGGGCAGTGGGGCGGACTGGCTGTGGCCGCGGGATATCGCCCTGGCCACGGCGCCGCTGGCCGAACTCCTGTTGATGGGCGTGTTCTTTCTGCTGGGGCGGGCACTGACAAAAAACCATCTGGCCAAGACGCGGCACATACTGGACCCAGCGCTGACGCTCCTTCTGGCCGTCGCAACCGGCTGCCAGCTCGGACTGCTGCTGATGGGCATCGGGTCCGACTTCGACATGTTCCGGATTACCGCCGGCGGCCTGTCCGTGGTTCTGCTGGTGCTTGCCGTGGTGATTTTCGAGGCCGAGCGG
Source organism: Devosia sp. (assembly GCF_025809055.1). NCBI lineage: Bacteria > Pseudomonadati > Pseudomonadota > Alphaproteobacteria > Hyphomicrobiales > Devosiaceae > Devosia > Devosia sp. The sequence continues at coordinate 365,978 of NZ_CP075529.1, forward strand.
CATTCTTATGCCGGCTTGCGAATGCCCTGGCCAATTGCGTCCGATCGGGCCTGGACCCTCGTCCATCGCATTGCCGGAATCGGCAGCGGCCTCTGCGCGGCCATTTTGGCCTATCTCGCCTGGGCGGACCCCGGCGCCGGCGTGCTGGCAATTGCCCTGGTGGCGAGCCTTGGGGGACTGCCCCTGCTTGCCGCCCTCGCCACTTTGCTCACGCGTGGGCTGCGGTAAGCATTTTCCGGCAACTTGCCGTTTGAGGTAGAAAAGTTTCACCTCCCCTTGCAGCCAAGCAACGCGATACGCTGCAAACCGGCCCGATCAGGCGTAGTGTGCGCTCAATTGTGAGGCGCTATGCTCATCAATGAGCAGGTGAGTCTCGCTCCACCGAAAGGTCAAACCATGCCCACTTCCGTATCGGCGGGTGCTGCACCACGTGCGCCCAAGCCACTTTATCTCAACTTCGGCTTTCAGGTGTTGGCCGCAATGGTCATCGGCCTGATCCTGGGCTTCATCGCCCGGAACATGGGCCCCGATGCGGCCGGCAATGCCAATTGGCTGACCCAGACGCTTTCGACCGTGGGCTCGTCCTTCGTCTCGCTCCTGCGGGCGCTGGTGCCGGTGCTGGTCTTCACCGCCATCGTCGCCTCGATCGCCAATCTGCGCGAGTTGAACAATGCAGCAAAGCTCGTCTGGCAGACGCTGCTCTGGTTCGCGATCACGGCCCTCATTGCCGTCGCGATTGGTATCGCACTCGGGCTGATCATCCAGCCCGGTCTTAATACCGAAGTCGCCGCCGAGGCCGCTCGCGCCCCGTCCTCGACCGGCTCGTGGCTCGATTTCCTCAAGGGTCTAATCCCCTCGAACTTCATCGGGCTGCAGGCTTCGACCCGCGTCACTGATAGCGGCGCGACGACCAGCCTCAACTTCAATGTCCTGCAGATCCTGATCGTCTCAATCGTTGTCGGCGTTGCCGCCCTGCGCGTCGGCCCGGCAGCCGATCAGTTCCTGGCCTTCAACCGGTCGTTCCTCAAGATCATCCACAAGGTGCTCTGGTGGGTCATTCGGCTGACACCGATCGGCACGATCGGCCTTCTGGGCAATGCCGTCGCGGTCTATGGCTGGGATGCCCTGGCGCAACTGGGCTGGTATGCCGCGGCGATCTATATCGGGCTGTTCCTCGTGCTGTTCGTGGTCTATCCGGCGCTGCTCCAGGCCCATGGCCTCAATCCCATCCGCTATTTCCAGAGCGCATGGCCGGCCATTCAGCTTGCCTTCGTATCCCGTTCGTCGATCGGCACGCTGCCGGTCACCGAGCGCGTGACGGAGAAGAACCTCGGCGTGCCGCGCGAATATGCCGCCTTCGCCGTGCCGCTCGGCGCCACCACCAAGATGGATGGCTGTGCCGCCATCTATCCGGCGATCTCGGCCATTTTCGTGGCCCAGTTCTTCGGCGTACCGCTTGGGATCGAGCACTATCTGCTGATCGTCTTTGTGTCGGTCATCGGTTCGGCAGCTACCGCCGGCCTCACCGGCGCCACCGTCATGCTGACCCTGACCCTCTCGACCCTGGGTCTGCCGCTTGAAGGTGTCGGTCTGCTGCTGGCAATCGACCCGATCCTCGACATGGGCCGCACCGCGGTCAACGTCGCCGGTCAGGCGCTGGTGCCCACCATCGTCGCCAAGCGCCAGGGCATGCTCAATCAGGCTGTCTATGACAATGGCAAAACCATCGAAGACCTCGATGCCGAGGCCGTTCCGGCCGAATAGCCTTGGTCTTGCACAAAATTGCTCCTCCCCCGGCTTCGGGGGAGGCTGGGTGGGGGCTCTATTTCCACTCCACCACAAGCTTCTCCAGCCCATGGAAGTGATAGACATTGCCATAGTGGGGTGGCTCGGCAATCCGCAATCGGGGCAGGCGCTCGAACAGAACCTTCATCGACTCCTGCAATTCGATCCGCGCCAGCGGTGCTCCGATGCAGAAGTGGATGCCGGCGCCAAAGCTCACATTGGCGCCATCGGTGCGGAATGGGTCAAAAATGCCCGCATTGGCAAAGCGGGCCGGATCGCGATTGGCCGCTCCGAGCATGAGCCCAACCACATCGCCCTTGCGCAGGGAGATGCCGTCGACTTCGGTGTCCATCAGCGCATAGCGCGTGAACAGGTGCAGCGGCGCGTCGAACCGCAGACATTCCTCGACAGTCTTTTCGGCCTGTTCGGCGGTCACGAACAGGCTTTGCGGGTCGAGCCCGCTTTCGAGGATGGACTTCACGCCGTTTCCGGTCGTGTGCACCGTCGCTTCATGCCCGGCATTGAGCAGCAGGATGGCGGTTGAAATGACCTCTTCGTCGCTCAACACATCGCCGTTGCGGTCGCTGGTCAGCATGTGGCTGAGCAGGTCCTCGCGCGGTGCCCTGCGGCGCTCCGCGATCACATCGCGCAGATGCGCCATGAAATCGGCGGCAGCCTGGTTGGCGTCGAGTTCCGTCTCACGGCTGACATTGTACATGTACATGGTCACCATGCGGTTGGACCAGTTGAGCAACTGCCCTGCCATGTCTGCCGGAAGGCCGATCATCTCGGCGATAACGATCGCCGGAATGGGCGCGGCAAAGGCCTTGATGAGATCGACGCTGTCTTCGCCCTCGAACTGGTCGATCATCTCATGGGCCAATTGGCGAATGCGCGGACGCAACTGCTCCACCTGCCGCGACACGAAGGCCCGGTTGACCAGCGTGCGCAACCGGGTGTGGTCCGGCGGCTCGAGGTTGAGCAGCGAGTATTTTTCCGTCAGGTCGAACTCTGCCGTATGCGCCTTGGGTGCCGGCAGTCCGATTTCCTCGCGGCTGGCCACATGCAGGATATCTCTGCCGAAGCGCTTGTCGCGGAGCAGGGCGCTGACGGCCTTGAAGTCGGCAAAGCACCAATGACCATATTCTTCCCAGAAGAAGGCGGGATGGCTGGCGTGCTGCCGCGCGTAGAAGGGGTAGGGATCTTGGTAAAAGCTCGGGTCCTGCGGCTGAGCGCTCGCCCGCAGCGGCGCTGGAACATCGAGGATCGGCTTGACTTGCAGTATGGCGGCCATAATCGTCCGTAAGGGTCGTTCGCCGCTACAATAAGCATGCGCTGACGCCTTGCAATTGCACTGCGCGACGGGATCGAAAAAAGCTGCGGGAAATAGTCGACCCGGTGAAAACCCATCCGTCGGACAGGTGTTCAACCAAGGAGACTGAACATGAAGTTCCTTTGCCTGTTTCACTTCCGCGACGATGCCTTCGCCGGTGTCACCCCACGGGAGATGCGCCGCATCGACGATGCGACCATCGAGCATGACCAGCGCATGCGTCAGTCGGGGCATCTGATTTTTGGCTCCCCACTCACTGGGCCGGAGGAGGGGGCCGCGATTGATCGCCGTCGCCGCCTGGACGCCGCCGTCATCGACGGACCTTTTCCCGAGGCCAAGGAGGTGGTCGGCGGCTTTGTCCTGCTCGAAGCCCGCGACATGGACGATGCCTTGGCCGTCTTTGCCGATGATCCGATCGCGCGCTATGCTCGCCTGGAAATCCGGCCGCTGCGCAATTCAGACAGTGACCGGCACAGCAAGACCGGCGAGGGACGTCCGGACATCAAGCTGACCTGAGCGTGTGCGTGCGCTAGGAGGCTCTTCATCTCGATTTGCGGCCTCCTAACACTCATTGTCACGCACCTCCTTCAGCGTCATCCCCGCGAAAGCGGGGACCTCCCTTCCCCCAGAACGGAGCCCCGCTTTCGCGCCAGCGCCCCCACTACAAGGCTAAAATCCCTTGGCAAATGGCGCACAATGATGTCTTGAGAGCGCCAAAACGCGACGAAGGAAATCCGCACGTGAGCGACATCACCGTTTCCGCAGCGATCGACGCCATCTACGCCTCGATCAAGAACGACAACGAAGACATCGACCTGCACATCGCCGCCCTCAAGGCGGCCATGGCGCGTGAAGGGGTCAAGCAGGCGACCTTCGAGACTGCAAAGCTCGCCCAGCCCAATCGGCAGGGTCGCAAGCTCATGCAGGCCTATTTCAAGAAAAAGGGCGTTGCCGTCGATTTTGCGTAATCGGCAGCATCACGTTCACCCTAAGCAAGGGGAACCGGCCTGGGGCTATTGAAGAGCGCCTCATTGCCGCCTATCTGTGCCTTTACCGCCCGTTAAGGCGGCGTCGCCTGCAATCGGCCAGTCGCGCTGATTCGAATTTCCGGCATGTCGGTCCGTCCCGCCAGTGTGCGTATGGGGCATCGGCATGATCCAACCAAACAAGCCGGCCTGCGGTCCGCGACCCGCAAGGCCAGGCCAAGGGGCTTTCTTATGCGGGATCCGCACGATCTTTACATGAACACGCTCGTTCCCATGGTGGTCGAGCAGTCGAACCGTGGCGAACGCGCCTTCGACATCTACTCGCGCCTGCTCCGCGAGCGCATCATCTTCGTGACCGGCGTGGTCGAGGACAACATGGCCTCGCTCATCGTGGCCCAGCTTCTGTTCCTCGAATCAGAGAATCCGAAGAAGGAAATCGCCATGTACATCAACTCGCCCGGTGGCGTGGTGACGGCTGGTCTTTCCATCTACGACACCATGCAGTTCATCCGCCCGGCGGTTGCCACCATGGTCATGGGCCAAGCTGCCTCCATGGGCTCGCTCCTCCTCGCCGCTGGTGAGGCCGGCATGCGCACCAGCCTTCCGAATTCGCGCGTCATGGTCCATCAGCCCTCCGGCGGCTTCCAGGGTCAGGTCACCGACATTCTGATTCATGCCAAGGAAGTCGAAGGCTTGAAGCGGCGTCTTAATCAGATTTATGAGAAGCACACCGGCCGCACCTATGAGGAAATCGAGAATGCGCTCGAGCGCGACCGGTTCCTGTCGCCCGAAGAAGCCAAGGCGTTCGGCCTGATCGACACCGTGCTCGAAAAGCGCATCGTGCCGGAAGCATCCGCCTGAGCGTGACCCGCGTTAAGCACAAAGCTGCTGCGCCGTGGACTGTGATCCAAGCGCAATTGCACCAAGCCGGAACGGCCTTTAAGGTCGTTTCGGCTTAGACTTTCTTTATGTCTTGAGCGTTACGATTTGCGGTAACGCTTGAATATGGGGGCGCAAGCTCCCGGGAGTGACTTGATGTCCAAAGAGACAACGAACGGCGAAACCTCCAAGAACACGCTTTACTGCTCGTTCTGTGGCAAGTCGCAGCACGAAGTGCGCAAGCTGATCGCCGGCCCGACCGTGTTCATCTGTGATGAATGCGTCGAACTGTGCATGGACATCATCCGCGAAGAGAACAAGACCTCCATGGTCAAGTCCTCCGACGGCGTGCCCACCCCGGCTGAAATCTGCAAGGTTCTCGATGACTACGTGATCGGCCAGTCGCGCGCCAAGCGCGTGCTCTCGGTGGCCGTACACAACCACTACAAGCGCCTGCACCACGCGACCAAGAACCAGGACGTGGAGCTTTCCAAGTCGAACATCCTGCTCATCGGCCCGACCGGTTCCGGCAAGACCCTGCTGGCGCAGACCCTGGCGCGCATCATCGATGTGCCCTTCACCATGGCCGACGCCACGACACTCACCGAAGCCGGTTATGTCGGCGAGGACGTGGAAAACATCATCCTGAAGCTCCTCCAGGCTGCCGACTACAATGTCGAGAAGGCCCAGCGCGGCATCGTCTATATCGACGAAGTGGACAAGATTTCCCGCAAGTCCGACAATCCGTCCATCACCCGCGACGTCTCCGGTGAAGGTGTGCAGCAGGCCCTGCTCAAGATCATGGAGGGCACCGTCGCCTCCGTGCCGCCGCAGGGCGGGCGCAAGCATCCGCAGCAGGAATTCCTGCAGGTGGACACCACAAATATCCTGTTCATCTGCGGCGGCGCCTTTGCCGGCCTCGAAAAGATCATCTCCGCACGCGGCGAAGGTTCGGGCATCGGCTTCGGCGCGACCGTCAAGGACCCCAATGACCGCCGCGTCGGCGAGCTTCTGGCCGTGGTCGAGCCCGAGGATCTGGTCAAGTTCGGCCTCATCCCCGAATTCATCGGCCGTCTGCCGGTTCTGGCCACGCTCGAAGACCTCGACGTGCCGGCCCTGATCGAAATTCTGACCTCGCCCAAGAACGCCTTGGTGCGCCAGTACCAGCGCCTGTTCAACATGGAAGAGGTCGAGCTCAACTTCCACGAGGACGCCCTCAAGGCCATCGCCGAGAAGGCCATCGAACGCAAGACCGGCGCCCGCGGCCTGCGCTCGATCATGGAAGGCATCCTGCTCGACACCATGTACGACCTGCCTTCGCTCGAAGGCGTCGAGGAAGTGGTGATCTCCGAAGACGTGGTGCGCGGCAAGGACGTCCGCCCGCTCTACATCTATTCCGAGCGCAAGAAGGAAGACGAGCCGGCCTCGGCCTGATCCGCCTCCGAGCGACAAACATGACGCCGGGCCCAGTGCCCGGCGTTTTTTTGCCTTTAGGTGCGGTGACCTGTTTCTGGCTCGGTGTCATTCCCGCGAAAGCGGGAACCTCTGTTGCCGTCAGTGTCATTCCTGCAGTCGCGGGAATGACGCGGTGGCACCCTCCGGGTCGAAATACGCTTGTGTGTCAGGCCTCTCCGGTCACGAACTCCACCGGTCCCGGTTCCTCGCCCATGATCGAGCGGCCGAAAAGGCTGGCGACGAGATCGACCATCAGGGTTGCACTCTTGCCGCCATGGTCGAGGAACGGGTTGAGTTCCACCACATCGAGCGAGCCAACGACGCCGCTGTCGTGCAACAGCTCCATCACCAGATGTGCCTCGCGATAACTCAGCCCGCCGGGCACCAGCGTGCCGCCGCCGGGCGCGATCAGCGGGTCGATGCTGTCCACGTCAAAACTGACATGCAGATGCGCACCGGCCGCCCTGGCCTTGTCGATCACTTTCTGGATACTCGCGACCACCCCATGCTGGTCGATCCGCTTCATGTCGATGACGTCAACCCCGCGCGCCTGCACCAGGCGCCGTTCCTCCCGGTCGACCGAGCGAGCGCCGAAAATGGTGACATTGCGCGGGTCGATCCGGCCCAGCCAGTCGCCCTTGAAACTGTCGTCGAATTCAGGCTCGCCGCAGAGCAGAGCCAGCGGCATGCCGTGCAGGTTGCCGGAAGGCGAGGTCTCGGGCGTATTGTAGTCGGCATGGGCGTCGATCCACAGCACATGAACGGGCCGCTTGTCCTGGGCGCAATGGCGCGCAACCGCAGAGACGGTGCCCATGGCGATGGAATGATCGCCGCCGAGGAACACGGGAAAATGCCCCCGTGCAAGAATATCCAGCCCGGCATCGCTGACGCGCGCGGCGAGATCGAGCACATCGGCCTTGCGCTCTTCCGGCAGGCGGGCGCTGCTCGGATTGGTCGATACCCCGTCTTGCGGCCGCCTCAGGTCGCCATGATCGGCCACGGCCAGATCGAGATCGACCAGCGCCTCGACCAGCCCCGCAACCCGCAGCGCCTCCGGACCCATGCCGCATCCGCGAACGGAGGCCCCTGACGCGGTGGCCACGCCGATGAGATCGATGCGCTTGATGGGGGAGGGATGTGCCATGGATTCTGCCTTCTTCTAGGTGGACACAGTCTAGTTCCATTCCCGCTGCCGCATCAAACGCCGATAGCGCGAGCTGTGTGATACCTGGGCACACAGGTGTTCCCGCCAGCGGGCGCATATCTCCTGTGCGAAGTCCGGACAATGGTCACAAATCCGCAAAGCTTGACTTGCGGCCAGTGCACTCCACCCTATTTATTAACCTGAATCACCCAGCATTTTTTAAGACTGGGTAGTCGCAACGGGCGTGCCACCTCCTTCCTCCCTCCGGCGCGCCCCGGAAAGGAAATGTGATGTCGGAAGTTACCTCCACTGGCGAAGCGAGCCGGGACCGGGTGTATCCGGTTCTGCCCCTGCGCGACATCGTCTGCTTCCCTGGCATGATCGTGCCGCTCTTCGTGGGCCGCGAGAAATCGGTCAAGGCCCTGGAAGAGGTGATGCGCGACGACAAGCACATCCTGGTCGTGACGCAGAAGAACGCGCAGGATGACGACCCCGCTCCGGACCAGATCTATCCCACGGGCACCATCGCCACTGTGCTGCAATTGCTCAAGCTTCCGGACGGCACCGTAAAGGTGCTGGTCGAGGGCCTGCATCGCGCCACCATCGATCGCTACCTGCAGACCGAGGAATATTTCGAGGCCGAGGCCTCGATCCTGCCTGAGCCCGAAGAAGACGCGACTGAAATCGAGGCGCTGGCCCGTTCGGCACAGTCCGAGTTCGAAAACTACGTCAAGCTCAACAAGAAAATCTCGTCCGAGGTCGTGGCCGCCGTCGGCCAGATCGAGGATTCGAGCAAGCTGGCCGATACCATTGCCAGCCACCTGGTCATCAAGATTCCAGAGAAGGAAGATCTGCTGCAGACCGTGTCGGTCATCGACCGGTTGCAGAAGGTCATCGGCCTCATGGAAGGCGAGATCGGTGTGCTGCAGGTGGAAAAGCGCATCCGCTCCCGCGTCAAGCGGCAGATGGAGAAGACGCAGCGCGAATACTATCTCAACGAGCAGATGAAGGCGATCCAGCGCGAGCTGGGCGACGGCGAGGACGGGGTCAACGAGATCTCCGAACTCGAAGAGCGTATCGCCAAGACCAAGCTCAGCAAGGAAGCGCGGGCCAAGGCCGACGGCGAAGTCAAAAAGCTCAAGGCCATGAGCCCCATGTCTGCCGAAGCCACGGTCGTCCGTAACTATCTTGATACGCTTCTGGGCCTGCCCTGGGGCAAGAAGACCAAGGTCAAGCGCGATCTGGCGCTGGCCGAAAAGGTGCTGGACGAAGACCACTACGGCCTCGAAAAGGTCAAGGAACGCATCCTCGAATATCTGGCGGTGCAGGCCCGGACCGGCACGCTCAAAGGCCCGATCCTCTGCCTCGTCGGCCCTCCGGGCGTCGGCAAGACCTCGCTCGGCAAGTCGATCGCCAAGGCCACCGGCCGCGAATTCGTGCGCATGGCCCTTGGCGGCGTGCGCGACGAAGCCGAAATCCGTGGCCATCGCCGCACCTATATCGGCTCCATGCCCGGCAAGATCATCCAGTCGCTCAAGAAGGTCGGAAAATCCAACCCGCTCTTCCTGCTCGACGAGATCGACAAAATGGGCCAGGATTTCAGGGGCGATCCGTCTTCGGCCCTGCTCGAAGTGCTCGATCCGGAGCAGAACAACACCTTTGCCGATCACTACCTTGAGGTTGACTACGACCTTTCGGACGTGATGTTCGTGACCACCTCGAACACGCTCAACATCCCCGGCCCGCTGATGGACCGCATGGAGATCATTCGCCTCTCGGGCTATACCGAGCAGGAGAAGCACGCCATCGCCAAGCAGCACCTCATCCCCGAGGCGGCCAAGGAAAATGGCGTCGCGCACGGCGAGTTCAAGCTGTCTGACGACATGCTGATGAAGACCATTCGCGGCTATACCCGCGAGGCCGGCGTCCGCAATCTCAAGCGCGAAATCTCCAAGCTGATGCGCAAGGCGGTGACGGACATCGTGCGCACCAAGGTCAAATCTATCGAGATCGATGACGAGCGCCTGGCCAAGTATCTCGGCCCCGCCATCTTCAAGCATGGCGAAATCGAAGCCGAATCCCAGGTGGGTCTGGTGACCGGTCTCGCCTGGACTTCGGTTGGCGGCGAGTTGCTGACCATTGAAGGCGTGATGACGCCGGGCAAGGGCCGCATGTCGGTCACCGGCAACATCAAGGAAGTGATGAAGGAATCACTGACTGCGGCCACCGCTTATGTGCGCTCGCGCTCCATCGATTTCGGCATCAAGCCGCCCATGTTCGACACCCGCGATATCCACGTCCATCTGCCCGAAGGCGCCACGCCCAAGGATGGTCCTTCCGCTGGTATCGGCCTGGCCACGGCCATCGTGTCGGTGATGACCGGCATTCCGGTGCGCAACGATGTGGCCATGACGGGCGAGATCACGCTGCGGGGCAGGGTACTGCCTATCGGTGGCCTCAAGGAAAAGCTCCTGGCGGCCCTGCGTGGCGGCATCAAGACCGTGCTGATCCCTGAGGAGAATGTCCGCGATCTCGCCGAGATCCCGGATATCGTCAAGGATGGCATGGAAATCGTGCCGGTCAGCCGCATGGACCAGGTCATCGAGCGCGCCCTGGTGCGCAAGCCCGAAGCCATCGAATGGAACTTTGACGCCGAACCCGCCGTGGCGACCAAGGTCGACCCCGCCGAGGACAGCACTGCCAGCATCACCCACTGATCCTGGTGTCATAATCGCGAAAAGGCCGGGACACATGTCCCGGCCTTTTTCTTTTGATGATCCCAGCAAACCTCGTTTGTGCCACGTCTCGCGCACGCAAATCGCGCCCTGCTCACAATGTCATCCCGGCGCAGGCCGGGATCCATGCACGGTCCTATGGGCGGGCCCTGGCCAACCACCACGCGCCGCCTCGACGAGACCCCAAGCGGGGCGAAGGGCGGAATAAACCCTAAACCGAACGCGGGATGAACAGGTGTTCCACCCCGATCCCCTTCGGAACATATTTGCCCCGATGCAGCCAGAAGGCATTGCCGCAGACATCGCGCGCGAGGTCCACCAGGGCATGCATCATCTCCGCGTTGCGCGATGTCATCTCCACCCAGACAAATCCGCGGCCGGTGGCCGGATGGCGGGTAAAGCGCACGCCGACGCCCTGACCAGGCGGCAGCCGCATGCCCGGAAAAGCCTGGCGCAACCCGGCTATGAATCGTGCCGCACAGGTATCGGGCACGCAGATTTCCATGTTGCGCATACGCCGCCGCCCATTGCGAAACACCCGGCCGACCAGTTGCTTGGCCGGCATCCCGGTCCATGGGGCCAGCACCCGCTCGGACCAGCCGACGATCCGCAGGCGCCCGCGTAGTCTTAGGGTGAGCAGCAGCTTCTGGATGGCGGCCGGCGACCCCCGCAGGGGCGCGAAGGGCCCGCGATCCTTGGGCTGATCCTCGCGGGCGGGGTTGATGTTATAGACCATCAATTCCCGGCTGCGCGGAAACCAGTGCACGGTGGTGCTGTGATTGACGCGATAGCCACCAGCCACAAAGGACTCGAGTTCGCTGTCCGGGCGCCATTCGATGACATTGGCCAGCCTGTAGTTCGGACAGCACTGGAAGGTGACTTCCGTTACCACGATGCCATTGCCCTCGCGCATCCTGTCCCAGGCGACATCATCGCGGGTGGCCACCTTCTCCTCGCCATCGCCGTCGACATAGCGAATGGCGGTGATCAGGTCATAGACCGAGACAAAGTCGGAACTGCTCCCATGCACTTCCGCGAAGAAGCAGGCGCCCGCCGAGATATCGACGAATTCCGGCAAGGTCCCCAGCGTCATCCCATATGGCCCGAGATAGGCGAGGATCGCCCGCAGCGTCGTGCCGGCGCGCACGGTGAGCCTGTCGCCATCGAGGCTGACAATGCCCGCATAGTGCTCCATGACCAATTGATCAGAGGTCAGCCGGTCGTTGAACCACAGAAAATAGCCCCGCCCGATGGCATGGTAGGGCCGGCTGCCGCGAACGGTCTCCTGTATCACCGCCAGCGAATGGGCATGAATGGTCCGCGACGGCGCCTCGAAGAAATCTGCAAGTGTCCGACCGGTGGTAACCCCGCTGAGGCGGCGGACCTTTTCGCTGGCCACCGTCACGTCATGAGACAGAAACCACAGGGTCGAGGGAATGGCCTTGCCGGCCAGGCCGGCCAGCCAGTCCGGCGCAAAGAAGATCGGTCTCTTGGCCAGCCCGGCGGCATGGCGGAAATAGTCGTCCGATGACACATCCAGGTCGCCCAGGTTGACCACGTCATTGACCACGCCGCGCTCGATCAGCGCGAGCAGTTGCTGGGCGAGATCCTCCACATGGATCAGGTTGATGGTGCGCTTGCGCAGCCCCAGCGGCGCCATGCGCATCGCCGCCACGATCCCGCTCGACCACTGCATATTGGGGCCCATCACCACGGTGGGCCGCACGATGAGATAGGCGATATTCTTGGCCCTGCAGGCCGCGATAACCCGCGCTTCCTCGTCGAGCTTGAGCCTTGTGTAATTGTCGAGCCCCGGGCGCGCCGCGAGCGTTGCATCTTCGTCCTGGATCGGGTGTTCGCGGGCGTCGAGCGCCGCATAGACCACCTGTGAGCTGAAATAGACAAACAGCCGGCAGTTGCCAGTGCCGATCAGGTCCAGTAACCGCTCGGTCACGCGATTGTTGGCGGCAATGAAGTCGCGGGATTTGGCCTTGGTATTGAGTGCGGCGTGGACCACGACATCCGCCTGGCCGACGGCCTCTGCAAGCCCGGCCTCATCCTCGAACCGCACAGCCACGCCGGAATCCCCGAACTTCTGCGGCAGGGTGCGATAGACGGGGGTGACGGCGTGTTTGGTGGAAAAGGTCGTCAGCAATTGCCGGCCTATTCCACCACCCGCGCCCACCAGGCAAATCTTCAATACGCTGTCCCTTCTGGTCTGTCGGCGGCGCATTCCTTGGCCGCAATCGGCAATGCCGGCTTAACCGATCACTGGCGACCGGCGCGATCCGGCCTTTGCCCCGTCAATGGTCGCCTCGATGAAGTTGACCGCGGTTTCCAGCCCTTTCTCCTCCGAGAGAGCCTTGCCCACGGAAAGCGCGTTGGCGGCCATGGCCTTGTCCGTCGTCAGTTCACGCAGGGCCTGGGCCAGTTTCTCGGGCGTCAACGTCCGCAGCCGGGCCGGTTTCGGCCCGCAGCCAAGCGCGCGCACGCGGCGGCCCCAATAGCGCTGGTCATAGGCCTGGGGCAGGGTAAAGGTCGGCTTGCCCGCCCGCAGGCCGGCAGCGGTCGTGCCGGCGCCGCCATGGTGCACCACCGCGGCGCAGAGCGGAAACAGCCGGTCATGCGGCGCCTCGGAAACGGCGTGAACCGTATCCGGCAGGTCGTCGGCATTGATACCGCCCCAGCCGCGCGACACGATGGCTCTTCCGCCCCATTGCAGGATGGCGTTGCGCAACAGTTCAGTGTTGCGCTCCGCCCCGAACGGCATGGACCCAAAGCCGATATAGACCGGCGGCGGGCCGGCATCGAGAAAGCGCTGCAGGTCCGGATCAGGCTTCCAGTCCCTGTTGTCGTCGAGGAACCAGAACCCGGTGACCACTGCCGTCTGCGGCCAGTCGCGCGGGCGCGGCGAGACGATGGACGAGAAATTGTAGAGGGTCGGCAGGTTGTTGCCGTAGCTGTCCTTGAACAGCCCACCACGCCGCCGCGGCCCAAGTCCCATGACCTGCTTGCGGACCCGGTCGCGCGGCAGGTCGTAATAGGCCTGCTGGATGTTCATGGCGATATAGCTGAGCTTGTTGAACGTGGGCCCCAGGTCCGGCACCTCATAGGCGCAGATCGGAAATTCCCGCGTCGGATTGAGCGGCTGCATCGCGGTCATGATCACCGGGATGTTCAGCGCCTCGGCGACGTCGATACCAAAGCTGGTATTGATATTGACGATCATGGCGTCGGCGCCCTGCGCCATGGCCCATGAATTGCGTGCGGCGCGTTCCACCAGCGCCTGTCCTTCCCGCAGCAATTGCGGAAAGTGGTGCAGCTTCATCTTGCTGATCGCGTTATCGAATCGCGATTCCTGCAGCCAGTCCTGGATATTGGTGCCCAGGTCGTGGAACTCGATTCCATGGGACAGGACCAGATCCTCGAAATCGGCATTGGAGCCAAGGACGACATTATGTCCCTGTTCCTTGAGGGCGACGGCAAGGGCCAGATAGGGCCTGACATCCCCGGCGGTACCAATGGTGGCGATCGCGACGCGTTTGCTCATGCACCTATCCGAAACACAACTCTGCGGCTTGAACCGATCCGTACATGTAAAGACTTGATGGCATTTACAAGGGACTTCAGAGAACATATTAAGTCTCTGGCCGCGCCTCGACGTGGTACCAGAGTTCTTTTCTCAAGGGCAAGAGACATGCCGTCCCCGTTCGCTTTTGCAGGGTTTGGAGCTTGGCTCGCCGGCAATATTGCGGCGGCCCCAAACGCATTTGCGGCGGCAAGCGCCCGATAGCTCTTCCCAGTGGCCACGAGGTGGCCGGGAAGAGCCGAATATCGATGTCTCCGTCCGATTTTTCGGGCGCTTAACCCGTCTAAAACCATAATTCCGCGATAATCAGCGCCGATCAGATTGGCGCGGCGCCGCATTCGGGCGCATCGCGGTCAGGCACGGTCCCAAGGGGACCTTCGAGGAACTCATGAGCGCAGATTTTCACCGCATTCGCCGCCTTCCGCCCTACGTGTTTGCCCATATCGATCCGATCAAGGCTAAGGCCCGCGCTGAAGGCGTCGACATCATCGACCTCGGCATGGGCAATCCCGATATGCCCACGCCCGATCATATCGTGGCCAAGCTCCAGGAAACGGTGAAGGACGGACGCACCCACCGCTATTCCACCTCCCGCGGCATTCCCGGCCTGCGCAAGGCCCAGGCCAGCTATTATGGCCGCCGTTTCGGCGTAAAGCTCAATCCAGACACCCAGGTCGTCGCGACACTGGGCTCCAAGGAAGGCTTTGCCAACATGGCCTCCGCCATCACCGCTCCCGGCGACGTGGTGCTGGTGCCCAATCCGACCTATCCCATTCATTCGTTCGGCTTCATCATGTCCGGCGGTGTTGTCCGCTCGATGCCCGCCGATCCCAATGAAGATTTCATGCGCTCGCTCGATCGGGCCGTTCGGCACTCGATTCCCAAGCCGATCGCGCTGGTGCTGAACTATCCGGCCAATCCCACCGCTTACACCGCCGACCTCGATTTTTACACCGAGGTGGTGCGCTACTGTAAGGCCAACGACATCTTCATCCTCTCGGATCTGGCCTATTCCGAGATCTATTTCGACGACAACAATCCGCCGCCGTCCGTGCTGCAGGTGCCCGGCGCCATCGACATTTCCGTCGAGTTCACCTCTATGTCGAAGACCTATTCCATGCCCGGCTGGCGGGTGGGTTTTGCCGTGGGCAACGAACGCCTGATTGCGGCCCTGGCGCGGGTCAAATCCTATCTCGATTATGGCGCCTTTACGCCGATCCAGGTGGCCGCCGTCGCGGCGCTCAACGGCTCGGACGAGGTTATTGCCGAAGTCCGCCAGGTCTATAAGCACCGCCGCGACGTGATGGTGGAGAGCTTTGGCCGTTCGGGCTGGACCATTCCGGTGCCGAAAGCCACCATGTTTGCCTGGGCCCCGATCCCCGATCAGTTCGCCCATCTCGGCTCGCTCGAATTCGCCAAGCTCCTGGTGCAGGAAACCGGCGTCGCCGTGGCGCCGGGAGTGGGGTTCGGCGAATACGGCGATCAGTACATCCGCCTGGCCTTCGTCGAAAACGAACAGCGCATCCGCCAGGCCGCCCGCAACGTCAAGAAACTGCTCGGCGGCAAATCGGGTCAAGGCAACGTCGTGCCCCTCAAGGCCTGAACTGCCTCGCCGGTCCTTTTCGAAGCACGCGACTTTGCCGAGGGGCAAGAATGTCTCCGGCGCATCTCACCTGAACGGTGCTGCCCTCGGACGTGATCCGAGGGCCTCCTGCCTCCCAATAGTGAGCCTCGGCGTGAACTCGGTGTGGTCAACGCGTCTAGCCCGGGGACAAAGCAGCGTGCCCGCCTTCCAGCCCCACTTCGCCCTCCCATTTGTGGGGAGGGTAGTGCAGTTCGGCAGCAGGCCGTAGCGGAAGTAGGGCATTTCAACTGTGCACGGAACCACCGGTTCCATCGCCCCCTTGCCCCTCAGGGGAGAGGGCTGGGGTGAGGGGTGAAAGCCTCTCGGTAAGAACCGCGTGTGTCCCCGCACATCTCGCTTGATACGGCGCTGCCCTCGGACCCGATCCGAGGGCCTGTTGCCTCCCAGTAGGGAGCCTTGGCATGTATCCAGCCCCCTTCTCCCTCCCCGTTGTCGGAACTAGGGTGGGGGAATATTACGCAAGAATCTTCAGTCAAACGCCAATCCAGGCGCCGCCCTCTGAACCTCCCACCAAATTATACATGACATTTGAAATCAGCTTTTGTATGGAGAACCATCTCCAAGCAAAGGGTGATCCATGTCGCTCCGTACAATACTGCTCGCCGCTGCCCTGAGCCTCGGCACCGTCGCCGGCGCCTTCGCGCAGGCTTTCCCCGTCACCATCACCCACGCCCATGGCGAGACCGTCATCCCGGCCGAACCCCAGCGCATTGTCACCTGGGGCTGGAGCAACGAAGATGCTGTCATCGCGCTGGGCAAGATCCCCGTTGGCATGCCATTCCAGTCTTATGGCGGCGGCGACAACGGCATTCACAAATGGGTCGAAGACGCATTGGAAGCCGCCAATGCCGAGACCCCGACCATCCTTGACGCATCGGGCGAGCCTCCCATCGAGCAGATCGCCGCGCTGCAGCCGGATCTGATCATCGCCGCATTCTCGGGCATTACCAAGGAACAGTATGAGGTGCTTTCCGGCATTGCCCCGACCATCGCCTATAGCGACGCACCCTGGTCCGCCTCCTGGCAGGACCTGACCCGCGTCGTTGGCAAGGCGCTGGGCAAGGACGCCGAAGCCGAGCAACTGGTTGCCGATACCACCGCCTGGGTCGAGGCCGAATTTGCCAAGTATCCGGCCCTCAAGGACGTCACCTTCGCCAGTGCCAATGACTATGATGGCTCCATGGCCGTCTATGCGCCGCTCGACGCGCGCATGAAGTTCCTGACCGACTTCGGCATGACCATGGACCCGAGCGTGGCTGCGCTCTCGCCGGGCGGCGATGCCTTCTATTATTCGCTGAGCTACGAACTCTTCGACCAGCTCGAGGCCGATATCTTCGTCACCTATTTCGAAGAGCAGGACCTGCTCGACAAGTGGCTCGCCACGCCTTCGGCGCAAACCTATCCACCCATCGTCAACGGCGGCTTGGCTGCGCTTGTCGGCACCGAGAATGTCGCATCGGTGTCCCCGCCAAGCATCCTCTCCCTCCGCTGGGGCGTGCCGGGCTACCTCGAAATCCTCGGCGCCGCCGCCGAGAACGTGGCCGGCAAGTAAGAGGGCAGGGGGCTGGAATCATGAGGAACCTGTTTTCCCGCGTGTTGGCGATTTTGGCCGTGTCAGTCCTTGGGGCCCCGGCCATCGCCGCCGACACGTTCCCCGTCACTATCGAGCATGCACTGGGCACCACCACCATTGAGGCCAAGCCCGAGCGGGTGGTCACCTGGGGCTGGTCGGCGCAGGATGTGGTGATCGATCTGGGCATCGCGCCCGTAGGCATGCCGTTCTTCGCCTATGGCGGCGGTGACGATGGCGTGCTGCCCTGGACCGAAGCCGCGATCGCCGAGCGTGGCTTTTCCATGCCAACAGTTCTGCCCAATGTGACGGAGCCGCCGCTCGAGGCCATTGCGGCACTCGCACCGGACGTGATTATCGCGCCCTATTCCGGCCTGACGCCGGAAGAGTACGAGGTGCTGAGCAATATCGCACCGGTGGTCGCCTATCCCGGCAAGGCGTGGTTCGCGTCCTGGCAGGATGTAGTGACCCTGACCGGCGCTGCACTTGGTTTGTCCGAAGAGGCCGCGGGCCTGATCGCGCAAACCGAGGGTGAGCTCAAGGCCGAGGTCGCCAAGTATCCGGAGGCAGAAGGCGCGGTCTTCGCCAATATCGTCAACCGCAGCGATGGCCAGGTTGCCGTCCGTCTGGCAGGCGATCCACGCGTGCAGTTGTTTGCCGATGTCGGGCTTGTGCCCGCCCCGGTGCCGGACAACATCACGCCCAACGATACCGGCATTTCCTATTTCGTCTCCTATGAGAATTTCGACCGCATTCCCGCCGATCTGCTGGTCAGCTTCTTCAACGACCAGAAGTCTGCGGACGACTTTTTCGGCCTCGATCTCATCGGTCTGTCGCCACTCGTGGCCAAGGGTGCCTATACCAATCTGGTGGGCGAGGAACTGACCATGGCCGTCAGCGGCGCCGTCACGCCGGTCTCGCTGCGCTGGGGCTTCCCGCGGGTCATGGCCGAGGTCGGCCGTGCCGCGGCGGCCGCCAAAGCCAATTAGGCAAGACCGAACAGGCAAGAACGGGGCCGCGCAGCGCGGCCCCAATTCCTCTCAAAACTCCTATTGACGGCTAGGCGAAATCCTATGCACATGTCGCCCACCATGAGCGATATCCAGTCTTTCCGCCAATCCGTCGAATCCTTCATCTCCGCGCGCGGCTGGACGCCCACCCGCTTCGGCCGCATTGTGGCTGGCGATCCGCTCTTCGTGTTCGATCTGCGCGATGGGCGCGAACCGCGAACGGAAACGCGCAGCCGCATTCTCAAGGCCATGGCCGATTTTGGTGAAACAGACCGTCAGGCGCCGCTGCGCATCGGTGTTGCCGGGCTTGGCAATGTCGGAGCGACTCTGGTGCGCATCCTGCAGAAGGATGGCGCCGAGCTGACCCGCAAGCTGGGTCGCCAGCTGGAAGTCGTGGCCGTCGCCGCCCGCTCGCGCTCCCGCGATCGCGGCATCGATATTTCGGGGCTCGAATGGTTCGATGATCCCGTGGCCCTCGCCAAATGGGACGGCATTGACCTGTTCGTCGAACTGATCGGTGGCGAAGACGGTCCCGCCTTTGCCGCCGTCAAGGCTGCACTGGAAATCGGCCGCCCTGTCGTCACCGCCAATAAGGCGCTGCTGGCCAAGCACGGTGTGACCCTGGCACGCCTCGCCGAGGAAGCCGGTGCGCAGCTGGGTTTCGAGGCTGCCGTTGCCGGTGGCATTCCGGTCATCAAGACCCTGCGCGAAGGCCTCGGCTCGGCCCGCATCGCCAAGGTCTTCGGCATCATGAACGGCACTTGCAACTACATCCTGACCCGCATGGGCAATGAAGGCATTTCCTTCGCCGATTGCCTCAAGGACGCGCAGGCGCTGGGCTATGCGGAAGCCGATCCGACCTTCGACGTCGAGGGTTTTGACACGGCCCACAAGCTGGCGATCCTCGCCACACTCTGCTTTGGCTACGAAATCGCCCCGGACAAGATGCGTGTCGAGGGCATTTCCAATATTACCCAGCACGATATCCAGGTGGCCTCCGAGCTCGGCTACAAGATCAAGCTCCTCGGCATTGCCGAGCGCGTCGACAATGGAATCGAGCAGCGCGTGCATCCCACTTTCGTGCCCAAGGGCAGCGCCATTGCCGGCGTCGACGGGGTGATGAACGCCGTGGCTCTGGAAACCGACCACGTCCACGAACTGCTGCTTGCCGGCCCCGGTGCCGGTGGTCCGCCCACCGCCTCATCGGTACTTTCCGACATTCTCGACATCGCCCGCGGCACCCGCGTGCCGCCGCTCGGCGTGCCCAGCGATGAGCTTCTGCCGTTTTCCGGCGCCCCGCTTCGGGCCCATGAAGGCGGGTTCTATATCCGCCTCAGCGCCAAGGACGTACCCGGTGCGCTGGCTGCCATTGCGACCCGTATGGGCGAGAAGGCGATCTCGATCGACAGTGTCATCCAGCGGTCCGATCTCAGTGCGAAAACTTACGACGCGGATGGCTCGCCGACCCGCACCGTGGTGTTGATTACCCAGCAGACTTTGGAATCATCGGTGCGGGAAGCGCTTGCGCAGATCGCCGCGGATGGGTTCATAGTCGGCGAACCGCAATTGATCCGCATCGAACAGCTTTGACCTCCTCAAAAGGGGGCGTGACCACCCCGGGAGGAACCAGCACCATGAAGTTGAGCAAGGCCGAAACCACCAAGGGTCCGGCCAACCTTCATCGCACCCTGACCCTCGAAATGGTGCGCGTCACCGAGCGTGCGGCTATTGCCGCGGCGGCCTGGCGCGGCAAGGGCGACGAACGCGCGGCCGACGAAGCTGCCGTCAAGGCCATGCGCGAGGAGCTGGACCGCGTCCATATTTCCGGTCGCATCGTGATCGGCGAGGGCGAGCAGTTCGAATGTGACGAGCTTTTTGTCGGACAGCCGGTCGGCATGGGCGAGGGGCCTGAGGTCGACATCGCCGTCGACCCGCTCGAGGGTGTCACCCTCTGCGCCAAGAATCAGCCGGACTCTCTGGTGGTTCTGGCCATGGCCGAACGTGGCGGCCTGCTCAACGTGGCCCGCAATGTCTATATGCACAAGATCGCCATCGGCCGGTCCTATGCGCCGGAAACTGTGCATGTGGAGTGGTCGGCCACCGAGAACGTCAATGCCCTGGCCCGGGCCAAGGGCGTGCCGGTCTCCGAGATCACCGCCATCGTGCTCGATCGTCCGCGCCATGCCGGGCTCATCGAGGAACTGCGCACCTCTGGGGCTTCGGTGAAACTGCTCAGCGATGGCGACATCGCCGGCGTCATCCATGCGGTCAACACCGAGGATACGGGCGTTGATATCTATCTCGGCTCCGGCGGCGCGCCCGAAGGGGTTCTGGCGGCTGCGGCTTTGCGCTGCATTGGCGGCCACATGCAGGGCAAGCTCATCCTCGATACGCCCGACAAGCGCCTCCGCGCCAAGGAAATGGGCATCGAGGACGCCAACCGCATCTACACCGTCACCGACCTGGCTTCGGGCGACGTGCTGTTCTCGGCCACGGGCGTAACCGATGGCTCGCTGGCCGAGGGCGTACGCCTGCGTCGCGAAACCGTGGATACCTCCACGGTCGTCATGCGCAGCTGGAGCCAGACAACACGCTGGATCAGGGCCCGCCACGCGCGGTAGCGAAGCCATGGCAGAGAAGCGGTTTCGCTGGATGAGCGTGCCAGGGATGCTTGTTCTGATCGTTGGGTGCGCGATAATATCCAGTGACGATGGCGAAGAGAGAATTCGCCAATTCGTAGTATCGTCGGATATGGCAGATATTCATGCGGAACCCTCTTGGAGATCTACCGTGTTGGCGGAGGTCAGAAGAGGAACGCAGATCAGGGCCACGGGGCGATCTGGCACGTGGTATTCAGTTAGAATGCTGGACGGGACTGTTGGTTGGCTTTCGGCCAAGGTTCTCATCGCAGAAAAGTAGAGCGAACCTTCGAACCGGGCGCCCCGCCATGGCGTTGAGATGAGCGGAGGAGCAAGCATGACCGATCGCCACCTTATTGTCTGCCAGCGCGACAACGCCTGGCTGTTCACCCTCAAGGGCACGATAACCGCGCCGTTTCAGACGCGCGAGGCGGCCGTGAAGGCGGCAATTGCCGAGGCCCGCGCGCAGGATGACCCGCAGATCGAGGTCATCGTGCAGGATCAGGACATGACGCAGGAAACCGTCTGGCGGCGTCAGGACGGCGAATAGGCGTGCGCAGAGGGTCCGGCGGCCTTTTCAGCAGGCGGAAAATCCCCTAACCCTCGCTCATGCCAGAGACGCAGCGCCCTTTTCTCGACGTTTCCCGCTCGGTGACCGGCCGCGCCTGGCAGGATCGTCTCGATCCGGCAACTGCCCGCATCGCCGGCGCCATCGCGCAACGGACTGAAATCCCCGACATTCTGGCGCGCATCATGGCCGGGCGCGGTGTCTCCATCGACGAGGCGCAGTCCTGGCTCGAACCCACCATTCGCGCCCTCATGCCCGATCCCTCGACCCTGACCGCCATGGACGCCCTGGCCGAGCGTCTCGCCAGAGCCATTGCCGACAACGAATCCATAGCGCTCTTTGGCGATTACGACGTCGACGGCGCCTGTTCCTGCGCGCTGATGGCCCGCTATCTCGGCCATTTCGGCATCGACGCGCAGGTCCACATTCCGGATCGGATATTTGAGGGCTACGGGCCCAATATCGCGGCCATGGACAAGCTGATCGATGCGGGCGCCAGCCTCATCATCACGCTGGATTGCGGCACCACCAGCGACGGTCCGATCGCACATGCGCGCCAGCGCGGCGCGGATGTTCTGGTGATCGATCATCACCTGGCCGATCATGACCTGCCGCCCGCCACGGCCCTGGTCAATCCCAACCGGCCGGATGACATTTCTGGCCTCAACTATCTCTGCGCCGCCGGCGTGACGTTCATGGTGCTGGTCGCCGCCAACCGGGTGCTGCGGCAGCGCGGCGATACCGGCCTGCCGGATCTGCTGCAATTGCTCGACCTCGTGGCGCTGGCCACCGTGTGCGATGTCGTGCCGCTGATCGGGCTCAATCGCGCCTTCGTGCTGCGCGGGCTCGAAGTGGCGCGCCGTGGCGAAAAGCCGGGGCTGTCCTCGCTTGCCCTCGCGGCGCGGGTCAGCGGCCCGCTCAATCCCTATCACCTGGGCTTTCTCATCGGGCCGCGCATCAATGCCGGTGGACGCATTGGCGATGCTGCCCTCGGCACAAGGCTGCTCACGCTGGACGACGATCATCAGGCCATGGTCATCGCCGCCCGGCTGGACGAGTTGAACAATGAACGCCAGCGCATCGAAGTCGAGGCGGTTGAACAGGCCACGGCCGTTGCCGAGGCCGAAATCGGCAGCGGGGAGGGGCCCCCGGTCCTGGTTCTGGCGTCGGCCGACTGGCATCCCGGCGTCGTCGGTCTCGTCGCTGCGCGTTTGCGCGAACGCTTCGAGCGGCCCAGTTTTGCCATTGCCTTGCATCCCGATGGCACCGGCACCGGATCCGGCCGCTCAATGCCGGGCGTCGATCTGGGCAGCGCCGTCATCGCTGCCGTCGAGGCCGGCCTCATCCCCAAGGGCGGCGGACACGCCATGGCGGCCGGTATCTCCCTGCGCCCTGGCGACCTCGGACCGCTGCGTGCCTTCCTGTCCGATCAGCTCGGCAGCAGCGTGGCCAGCGCCCGCGCCGCCACGGCCCTCAAGATCGATGCGGCGCTGTCCGCGCGCGGCGCCAGCCTTGATCTGCTGCACAATATCGAGCGCGCCGGTCCCTTCGGTGCCGGCAATCCCACTCCCACTTTCGCTTTTCCCGCCCATAGGGCCCGCTTCCCCCAGATCGTGGGGAAGGGCGGTCATATCAGCTTCTCCCTGACATCGGACGACGGCGCCAAACTCAAGGCCATCGCCTTCCGTGCGGCAGGCACAGCGCTCGGCGATACGCTGATGCGCGACGCTGATCGCCCGCTGCATTTTGCCGGCGGTTTGTCGATCGATCACTATCAGGGGCGCGAGCAGGTTCAGTTCCGCTGCACCGACATCGCAGCCCCCAGCGCCTGACATCGGAAAACACGAAACTTCCTGCTGATCCAACCCGTTGCTTGACCCGTATCCAAAGCGTCATTCATCGGAGTAGCCCCTGCATATGACCCAATCGTCCATTGCCGTCATAGGCGCAGGTATCTCTGGCATGTCAGCAGCTTGGCTGCTTTCCCGGACTCAAAATGTCACCCTGTTCGAAAAGGGCCCCATCCTGGGAGGGCATACCAACACGGTCATGGCCCGCACGCCCGAGGGCATGGTGCCGGTCGATACCGGCTTCATCGTCTATAACGAGGCGAACTACCCCAACCTCACGGCCTTCTTCAAACATCTTGGCGTCGAGACCACGCCATCCTGCATGAGCTTCGCTGTCTCCATCGGCGAGGGCCGCATGGAATATTCCGGCAAGCACCTGGTGGGCCTGTTCGGCCAGCGCCGCAACATCATCCGCCCGGAGCACTGGGCCCTGGTGCGCGATATCATGCGCTTCTTCCGCGAGGCGGAAAAGCAGGTGGCCAAATGCCCCGAAGACATGTCGATTGGCGACTTCCTCAAGGCGCACAAATATTCCAATACCTTCATCGAGGATCACATCCTGCCGATCTCGGCCGCCATCTGGTCGACCCCATCGCGCGGCATGCTGGATTTTCCCGCGAAGACATTCATCGCCTTTTTCGCCAATCACTCCCTGCTCAAGGTCTCGGGCCGCCCGGTCTGGCGCACCGTCCGAAACGGATCGCGCAATTATATCGAGCCGCTCCTGCGCGACAGCCGTATCCAGGCCGTGACCAATGCGCGGATCGCCTCGGTTCGCCGTCACGCACAGGGCGTCGAAATCTACATGACCGACGGCACGCAGCGCCATTTCGATGAGGTCATCTTCGCCTGCCATGCCGATCAGGCGCTGGCCATGATGGCCGATGCCACCGATACCGAGCGCAAGGTGCTATCCGCCTTCCGCTTCACGCCCAATCGGGCGGTTCTGCACACCGACAAGAGCTTCATGCCAAGGCGCAAGCACCTCTGGTCGTCCTGGAATTACCTGCGCGGCGACGAGGGCGAGGACCAGTTGAGCCTCACCTATTGGATGAACCGCCTGCAGCCATTGCCCACAACGACTCAGCTTTTCGTTACCCTCAACCCGCACCGCCCGATTCCCGAGGATCAGGTGCTCTACGAAGCCAATTACGAACACCCGCTTTTCGACGAGCAGTCGGTCAACATGCAGAGCGAGCTTTGGCAGATTCAGGGTCAGAACCGCCTCTGGTTTGCCGGGGCCTGGATGGGCTACGGTTTCCACGAGGACGGCATCCAGGCCGGGCTCGAAGTGGCCGAGCGCCTGGGTTCTGCCACCCGGCCATGGGCCGTCGCCAACCAGCGCAAACGCATTGCGCATAACTGGGCCGGTGGAGACCAGCAGCTTTGGGCAGCCGAGTGACATCCCCGATCGTTGAAGACATCGGCTGCGTATATATCGGCGATGTCGTGCACAAGCGCGCACGGCCGAAAAAGCACGAGTTGCGCTATCGCGTCTTTTCCATGCTGCTCGACGTCGACCGGCTTGAATCGCTGGATGAGAAACTGCGGCTCTTCTCCCTGAACCGATTCAACTTTGTGTCCCTGTTCATCCGCGATTTCGGCCCGCGCAACGGCACCAGCATTGGCGAGTTCATCCGCCACAAGGCGCGCGCTTCCGGCGTGACCGGCATTGCCCGTATCCGGATGCTCGCCTATCCGCGCATCTTCGGCTACGCCTTCAATCCGATCACCGTCTATTTCTGCGAAGACGCGGAAGGGGTGGTGCGATGTCTGGTCCACGAAGTGTCCAATACCTTCGGGGAACACCACTTCTATGTCTCGGCGGTGAGCCCCGCTGTGGATGGAAAACTCCATCACCAGGCGCGCAAGGCCTTCTACGTTTCGCCCTTCAATACCATGGAAGGCAACTACCGCTTTTCCGTCCTGCCGCCCGGCGATTCCGCCTTTGTCGGCATCACCCTGTCCACCGGCGAGGGGGCCTTGCTCACCGCCTGGTTCAAGGGAGAACGGCGCCCGCTCACCGATTCCGGGCTTGCCAAACTGCTGCTTGCATATCCATTTTTGACCGCTAAAGTGGTCCTTGGCATTCATTGGGAAGCGATGAAGCTGCTTCTCAAAGGCTTGCCACTGACGCTGAAATTGCGGCGGCGGCTGCAAGCCGGCCGTCCCCTATCGCGATAGTTGGAATAAGCGGCGCAATGAGCAAAACAGCCGTAGACCAGTCTTCCTCCGGTCCCTCCCTGGGCACCCGTATAGCCTCCTGGTTCGTCGAACGCGTCGGCATGGCGCTGATCGGCCATCCCAGGGTCGGCGCGGTGACCGTGATCTTCCCCAATGGCCGGACGCGCACCGCCGGCAACCCGTCGACCGGTGAACACGCCGTTCTCCGGCTCAACAATCTCCGCGTCATTTCCGAAGCCATGAAGCGCGGCACGGTCGGCTTTGCCTCGGCCTATATGAATGGCGATATCGAGGTCGATGACCTCACGGCGCTGTTCCGCTTCTTCCTGCAGAACCGGGACATGTTCGATCGCGCCAATCTCGGCTTCTTCCGCCGCGCCGCCTCGGATCTGCATTACCACCTGTCCCGCCGCAACACGCTGGAAGGCTCCAAGAAGAACATCGCCGAGCACTATGACCTGGGCAATGATTTCTACGGTCAGTGGTTGGACCCGTCCATGACCTATTCCTCGGCCCTGTTCACCTCCGGCAACCAGAGCCTCGAACAGGCGCAACTGGCCAAGTATCGGCGCGTCGCCGACATGGCCGGCATCACCGAAGGCTCCTCCGTGCTCGAAATCGGCTGCGGCTGGGGCGGCTTTGCCGAGACCGTCGCGCGTGACCACAAGGCCCATCTGCGCGGCATCACGCTGTCCGCCGAGCAACTCAAATATGCGCTGGAACGCCTGGCCAGCCAGGGCCTCGACAGCCACGCCACCCTGGTTTTCGAAGATTACCGCCACACCGAGGGCCAGTTCGACCATATCGGCTCCATCGAAATGATCGAGGCGGTGGGCGAAGACAATTGGCCGAGCTATTTCCAGACCATCCATGACCGCCTGAAACCCGGTGGAACGGCGGCCATCCAGGCCATCACCATCAACGAGGCCGATTTCGAGGGCTATCGCAGCGGCCCCGATTTCATCCAGCGCTACATCTTCCCCGGCGGCATGTTGCTGACCAAGTCGGTGATGAAGGATTTTGGCGACCGCTACGGCCTCGTGCTCGAAAATGTCGAGACCTTCCGCCTCAGCTACGCGAAAACGCTGAAACTCTGGCGTGAGCGCTTCCTCGAGCGCTGGCCGGTCATCGCCCCCATGGGCTATGACGAGTATTTCAAGCGCAAGTGGGTCTATTATCTCAGCTATTGCGAAGCCGGCTTTGCCGAAGGCTCCATTGACGTCGGCATCTACCAATACCGCCGGCCAGCCTGATCTTACCCGCACATAAAGAAAAGCTCCGGATCGCTCCGGGGCTTTTTCTTTGGAACAATTTAGAGCGTTTCACCCGAGAACCGATCTATCGCCTCCATCGCCCCCTCGCTCCTCAGGGGAGAGGGGCGGGGTGAGGGGTGCGCGACTATCGGCCTCGCAAGCCATCACTTCCCAACCATCTTGCCCGTCAGCCAGAAGAACACGGGATAAGGCAGCCAGCGCACCGTCTTCATCAGCCACACCATCCGCTTTGGAAAGGCGATCTCGAACCGGTCCGAGCGGGTGAGCCCATCGACGATGCGCTCGGCCGCGTCGTCGGTTTCCATGAGAAACGGCATCGGAAAGTCGTTCTTGTCGGTCAGTGGCGATTTGACGAAGCCCGGCGCAATCATCCGGACCACAACGCCGCTTGGCCGCAACTCTGTCCGCATGGTCTCGAGCAGGTTGATCAGCGCGGCTTTCGTCGAGGAATAGGCCGCCGAGCGCGGCAAACCGAAATAGCCTGCCACCGAGGCAATCACCGCCAGATGTCCGCCACCCTGCGCCTGCATCTGCCGGATGACCGGATTGGCGAGCCGGATAAAGCCGAGATAATTGGTGTCGACCACGGCGTTGAACTTGTCAAAACTGTAGTCACCCACCTTCATCGGCTGCCAGGCCGCCGCCCCGAAAATGAAGAGGTCGATCCGCCCCAGATCACCGGCGATGCGGGCAGTCGTGGCCTCGCCTGCCTCTGCATCGGTCACGTCGAGCGGGTAGGGGCGAATGGCCGGATCATCCGAGGCGACGGCTGCCAGTTTGGCTTCGTCGCGCCCGGAGATGGCCACCGTCCAGCCGCGCTTTGCCAATAGCCGCGCCACGGCCGCGCCAATGCCCGAGCCGCCGCCGATGATCCAGGCAATTCCCGGTTCCATCGCTCAGATCCCGAAGAGCGGTTGCAGGGCGCGCATCAGACGCCCGCGGAATGTCAGCCGGGCATCGACGGCGACGAGGCATATGCAGTCGGGTCCCGGCTCGGCAATGGGCTGGTGCTCCACGTCCTCGTCATGGTCGGCGATGTCGCCGCGCGCAAAAAGCCCGAACCGGTCGCGATAGGCGCCGGAGAGGATCAGTGTCAGTTCCTGGCCGCCATGGCCATGCTCGGGCACCTGCCGCCCGCCCGCTACCCGCAGCAGCATCAGCCGTGATTTGCCGTCACGGCCCCATGCCAGGTCAGCAGTGGCGACACCGGGCCCGGTCCATTTCCAGCGAACCGCCTCCATGCCGCCGGGCAGGTAGCGCCGCAGGGGCAGGGGGATGTCGTTGTCATTGGCCGCCGGCGCAATCACTGCTGTCTCGGCGTCGTCGTCGAGGCGGTCCATGAGCCGGTCGAGCGCGCCGCTCGCCATGGGCGCTGCGCCTTCGGTCTCCAGAAGCGCCCCGCCGATAGTCTCGAGCTGCCGCAGGGCCCGGCGCCCGGCCTCCGACATGGCCAGATGGGTCGCGATCACGGTGGCATAGGGTTCTTCCAGCGCGCCGGCGCTGAAGGCCATCAGGGTTGCAGGGTCGGGGTGATGATTGATTGTCATTGCAGATCCTCCAGCAGAGGCCGGAGCCGTTCATAGGCCAGTCTAAGTCTTGATTTCACGGTGCCCAGCGGAATGCCGAGCGTTTCCGCGATCTGGGCATGCGCCATGTCGTGCAGGAAGCTCAGCCGCACCACTTCCTGCTGCTCGCTCGAAAGCGCCCGCAGCGCGATCTTGACCTTTTCCACGGCCTCGACCTGCTCGACATGGGCGATGCCGATGGGCTCTTCGCTTTCCAGTTCAACCTGCTCCAGGTCCTCATAGGGCCGGTTGGATTGGCGCCGCACCTGGTCGATGCGCAGGTTGCGGGCAATGGTGAAAAGCCAGGTGCTCGCCGCGCCGCGCTCCGGCGAATAAAGGTGCGCCTTACGCCACACGGCCAGGAATGTTTCCTGCACCAGGTCCTCGGCCATGGCATCGCCGGTGCCCAGGCGCAGCATCATGGATTTGATCCGCGGGCCGAAATGGCCGAATAGCGCCGAAAGCGCCGATCGGTCCCGCAACTCGGCGATGCGCTGCACGAGGCTCGCCGCATCCTGGCTGTCCAGCGGCGCTGCGGACCGCTCCACGTTTTCATGTGTCATGGCCAGTGAATACATCCCCGGCTCCTCTGCTGCCAGCCTCTCTACGCGCAGAATTCTCGGATGGATCACAGATGGCCCGATTTCAATAACATGACTTGACCGCTCTACATTATAGGATGTATCCGTCCGCTCATCGAAAACCGGATATTTCCTGCCATGTTTCGCATTGCTGCAACTGCCCTCATCCTATTGTCGTCGACAGCAATTCCGGCCTTTGCCGAAGGCTGGACCTATACCGGCGGCGATGGCAAAACGGTCACGCTTGACGCGGCGCCCGTGCGCATCATTGCCAGTCAGGATGCTGCCGCAGGCCTGATCCCGCTCGGCATTCGCCCCGTCGGCATCTACGCAGACAGCGCCGTAGCCGATGCCAAGGCATTGCAGGGGCTCGACCTTACGGGCATCGAGATCATCGGTCAGACCTGGGGCGAGGTGGACATCGAAAAGGCCGCGGCCCTCCAGCCCGATATCATCATTGGCGAATATTGGCCGCTCGATACGACCTGGTCCGGCGGCGATGAAGTGGTTGCAGCGCTCAGCCCGCTGGCACCGATTACCGGCCCGATCCAGGGCGATTCCATCCTCACCCTGATCGAAGACTACGAAGCCCTTGCCGAAAGCCTGGGCGCCGATCTGTCGGCTCCGGAAATCGCCGGCCAGAAGGCCACCTTTGAAACATCGCTTGACGGCTTCAAGGCCGCCGTTGCCGCCAAGCCCGATCTGACCGCGCTCGCCGTCTGGGCTGGCCCCGACGCACTCTATGTGGCGGCTACCCCCGGCTCGGCTGAGCTGATGGATTTCGCCAATTGGGGCCTGAAGCTGATCGACCCGGAAGTCGCGGATGATCGCGGCTACTGGGAAACCCTGTCCTGGGAAAATGCCGACAAGTACCAGCCCGATCTCATCCTGGTCGACAACCGCTCCGCTTCGACCATGGAAACGGCTCTTGCCCAGCCGACCTGGACGCTGATGAAGGCCGCCGAAGCCGGTCAGGTGACCGATTGGCCGGCATTCTGGCTGCGCAATTATGCGGTCTATGCGGCCGAGCTCGACAAGCTGACCGCCGCCATCACCGCAGCCGACGCTGAACTGGCACCCTGATCCGGGTCATGGCTGTCGGGGCGACCCATTCCACCACGAGAACGGCCCGGCTGACGCTGGGCCTTCTGGCCTTGATCGTCATGCTCTGCGCGGTTGGTCTGCTGTCGCTGACAACGGGCGCGCGCGCCATCCCGGTGGAAAATGTCTGGGCGGCGCTCACCGCCTATGATCCGTCGGCCACCGAGCATCGCATCATCTGGGATCTGCGTCTGCCGCGGACCGTGGCCGGGCTCCTCGTCGGTGCCGCCCTCGGCCTTGCCGGTTCGGTGCTGCAGGGCGCCACGCGCAATCCGCTGGCCGACCCCTCGATCCTGGGCATTCATGCCGGAGCGTCGCTCTTCGTGGTACTGGGGATTTCGCTCTTCGGCCTTGCCCAGCTCAGCCAATATGTCTGGCTGGCCTTTGCCGGGGCAGGGGCGGCTATGTTCGTCGTCTATTCGGTGGCCTCGCTCGGCCGCGAGGGCGCAACGCCGGTCAAGCTGGCTTTGGCCGGCGCCGCCATTACCGCGCTGCTCCATGCCATCATCAATGCCATCCTCCTCACCAGCCCGCGCACCCTCGACGAGCTGCGGTTCTGGCAGGTGGGCTCGCTCGCCGGTCGCGACATGACCATCGTGCTCCAGGTCGCGCCCTTTCTCGCGGCCGGGGCCGTCCTCGCCTTCGCCACCGCCCGTCTGCTCGATGGCCTGGCCATGGGCGATGATGTTGCCCGCGCCCTGGGCCAGCGGGTCGGCCTGTCGCGTGGGCTGGCGGGCCTCGCCGCCGTCATCCTGGCGGGCGGCAGTACCGCTGCGGCCGGTCCCATCGCCTTTGTCGGCCTCACCGTTCCCCATGTCGCCCGCGCCATAACCGGTCCCAGCTATCGCTGGATTCTGCCCTATTCCATGCTGTTGGCGCCCATTCTCCTGCTGGGTTCCGATGTGATCGGCCGGGTGATCGCACCGCCGGGCGAGGTGCAGGTCGGTATCGTCACCGCCTTCCTCGGCGCGCCCTTCTTCATCGCGCTGGTCCGGCGCCGCAAGCTGGCCACGCTATGACCCTGGCTGCTGCAACCCATCACGTCCTCGCCGCCCGCAGCGGCGCCTCTGCCCGTCGGCGCGCCATCACCACGGGCCTCGTGGTCGCGCTGGTCCTGGCCTTTGCTGGCGCCATGTATTTTGGCGATTACCCGGTTCCGGCCGGGGACATTGTCCGCTCCTTGCTTTCGCCGCTGACCGGCCTGGCCGACCGCTCGGTCGATTTCATCGTCCTCCAGGTCCGCCTGCCGCGCGCCATTCTGGCCCTGCTCACCGGCGCCGCCTTTGGCCTGTCCGGAATCATTTTCCAAACGCTTTTGCGTAACCCCTTGGCCAGCCCCGACATTATCGGCATCGCTCATGGCGCCAGCGCCGGGGCGGTGTTCTGCATCATCGTCCTCGGCTGGGCGGGGCTGGCCGTCTCGCTGGGCGGTTTTGCCGGCGCCGTGCTCACCGCCATCGCCATCTATCTGCTCGCCTGGCGCAATGGCGTCACGGCCTATCGCGTTGTGCTGATCGGCATCGGCATGGCCGCCATGCTGGCCGCCGTCATTTCCTACCTCTTCACCCGCGCCCGGCTGGTCGAAGTGCAGCAGGCGCTCGCCTGGCTGGTCGGCAGCCTCAATGCGGCCCGCCCCGGCGACTCCATCGTCCTCGCCTGCGCCATGCTGGTGCTGATCCCGGCCATGGTGGTGCTGGGTCGTGGCCTTGATGCCATGGAACTGGGCGACGACACCGCCCGGGCCCTTGGCGCGCGCGTCGAAACCACCCGGCTGGGGCTGATGCTCGTGGCCGTGGGCTTTGCCGCCTTCGCGACGGCGGCGGTCGGTCCAGTCGGCTTCGTTGCCTTCGTTTCGGGGCCACTGGCCCGGGTGCTGCTCAAGGGGGCAGGGCGGGGCTTCCTGCAGGCTGGCCTCATCGGCGCCCTGGTGATGATTGTCTCGGACCTCATTGCCCAGCATGCCCTGCCCATGGTGCAATTGCCCGTGGGTGTCGTGACGGGTGCATGTGGTGCCCTGTTCCTGCTATGGCTGCTGATGGCCTCCGGCCGATCCGGCCGCGTCAACTGATCGGAGCGCAGACTATGTCCGCCAATCACCAGCTCATGGCCGCCGGCCTCGATCTTGCCTATGGCGATCGCCAGATCGTTTCGGCGCTGGATCTGTCCGTTCCGGCCGGCAAGCTGACCGTCATCGTCGGCGCCAATGCCTGTGGCAAGTCCACCCTGTTGCGCGGCCTCGCCCGCCTGTTGGTGCCCGCCCGCGGCGCGGTTTATCTCGATGGCAAGCCCATCCATCAGATGCCGACGCGCGAGGTTGCCACGGTGCTCGGCGTGCTGCCGCAGAGCCCGATCGCGCCCGACGCCATTACCGTGACTGATCTTGTCGGCCGCGGCCGCTATCCGCATCAGGGCTGGTTCCGCCGCTGGACGCCTGAAGACGACGCAGCCGTCGCCGAAGCCCTGCGCGCCACCGATACGCTCGAGCTGGCCGAGCGCCCCGTCGATGAACTCTCGGGCGGCCAGCGCCAGCGCGTCTGGATCGCCATGGCCCTGGCGCAGGAAACCGACCTGCTGCTGCTCGACGAGCCCACCACCTTCCTCGACATCAACCACCAGGTCGAAGTGCTCGATCTGTTGACCGATCTGGTCAAGGCCAGCGGCCGCACCGTGGTCGTCGTCCTGCACGACCTCAACCTTGCCTGCCGCTATGCCGATCACATCGTCGCCATGAAGGCCGGCCGCATCGTCGCCGAGGGCCGTCCGGTCGAGGTGATGACCGAGGCCGTGGTCGCCGACGTTTTCGGCATGACCTCGCGCATTGTCGTCGATCCTGTCTCCGACACGCCCATGATCGTGCCCATCGGCCGCCATCACGTCGAGAAGGCGGTCGCCTAACCGGCCGTCACCCGCCTCATCCAGCCCGCGGTTTCCTCGGCCATGGCCCGCAGATGATCCGCCGTCGAAAATCCGGACATGGTCTTTCTCGGCTTCAGGTCATGGTCGCCATCCTCGAGCCATTTGAGCGTGATGGCCGGCGATAGCCCATAGGTCTCGACCTCGGCCCGCGTCCCGAACACATCGCGCGTGCCCTGCACGATCAGCGTCGGCGTCTTCAGCGTTTCAAGATGCGCAGTGCGCAGGTTTTCCGGCTTTTCGGGCGGGTGAAACGGATAGCCCAGGCACACGAGCCCCTTGATCGTCCCGTCGGCATAAAGCGCGTCGGCCACCATGCTCGCCACCCGTCCGCCCATGGATTTGCCGCCGATGAACAGCGCGCCGCCCTGCATATCCAGCGCTTCGACGGCCGCCATGAACTCCGGCATGACCTTTTCCGCCTTGGGCGGCGGCTTGCGCGTGCCCTCCCGCCGCGCCGCCATATAGCCGAACTCGAACCGCGCCACCCGGATTCCAGCCTTTGCCAGCGCCGCGCTCGTCGCCGTCATCGACGCCGAATCCATCGGCGCGCCCGCGCCATGCGCCAGTAGCAGCGTAAAGGGCGCCGCCTCCGGTCCCTCGATCATGAATTCCAGCGCCATAAGCGGCCTCCTGTTGATCGCTCCCTGTCAGCGTTTGTGCGCCGGGTCAATGTCCCTGTGCACAAGGCAACCCCGGCTGCGCCACCGCATTGACTTCCGCCTGCAAAAGAACAAAACTAGAACAAACTTCCGCACGGGGGCCGAAATGGCTGCTGCAGCGAACATCCTTCACGCCGATCTCGATTCCTTCTACGCCTCGGTCGAGCAATTGCTGAACCCCGATCTGCGCGGCAAGGCTATCGCGGTGGGCGGCGGGGTGGTGCTGGCCGCCTCCTATGAGGCCAAGGCCTTTGGCGTCAAAGGCGGCATGTCGGGCCGCCGCGCCCGCGAGCTCTGTCCCCACCTCATCTTCACCGGCGGCCATTTCGCCGAGTACCAGCGCCTCGGCGACGCCGCCATCGATGTCCTGCGCGACTATACCCCCCTGGTCGAGCGCATTTCCATCGACGAGGCCTTTGCCGATGTTTCCGGCTGCACCCATCTCTTCGGCCCGCCCGAGGAGATCGCCCGCACCATTCGCCGCCGCGTGCGCGATGAGATCGGCCTGCCCATTTCGGTCGGCGTGGCCCGCACCAAGCACCTCGCCAAGGTCGCCTCGCAGGTCGCCAAGCCCGATGGGCTGGTGCTGGTCGCTCCTGGCACCGAGCTGGACTTCCTTCACGATCTGCCCGTGGGCCTCATGTGGGGCGTCGGCCCGGTGACCGAGGCCAAGCTTAAGGATCAGGGCATTCTCACCATCGGCCAATTGGCTGCCACGCCCGGCCGCTCGCTGCGCGGGCTCCTGGGCGAGGCGGTGGGCGACAAGCTGTCCGACCTGGCCTGGGATCGTGACACCCGCGTCGTCGCCACCGGCCACCGCGCCCGCTCCGCCGGCGCCCAGTCGGCCCTTGGCCGCCGCCCCGCCACCGAAGCGGTCTATAAACCCACCCTGCGCCATCTGGCCGATCGGGTCACCTCGCGCCTGCGCGCCAAGTCACTGGCCGGCCGCACCATCACCATTCGCATCCGCTTTGCCGATATGCGCTCCATCACCCGCGCCCTGACCCTCGATGCCCCGGTGTCGGCCACCGCCATCGTGGCCGAAGTCGCCGAAGACCTGGTGCGCGCCGCCCTTGCCGAACATGCCCGGGAAAAGGTCATTACGCTCCTGGCCGTGTCAGTCTCCCATATCGACAAGCAGCCCCATATTCAGCTCGAACTGCCCCTTGGCCTGGGCGACGAAAACCGCCGCCCCGGCTCAGCCCGCGGCGCCGCTCGCTGGTCCGCCGACCGCGCCATGGACAAGGCCCGCACCCGCTTCGGCCGCGACGCCATCGGCTACGCCATAACCCAACTCGAAAAACGCCCCACCGTCCCCGACGCCTTCCGCGAGCTGGCGGAAAAGGATATGGGCCGGGCAGGGGGATGAGCAAGGCGAGGGTCGAGCCCGAGGGTGACGTTCGGTGGGGGCTGGAAAGCCGGGAGCCCTGGCAACGAGAGTGGCCGGATTCGATCCACTCTTGCCACTGACGGTCCCCGTGCCTTGGCCTGAAACCTGTCATGAAAATCGAAAGCACGATGGCATCAGGTCAGGCCTTGACCATGTTGCGCTCGATTTGCAGCAGCGGGCGCGAGGCGAAGCCTATCAGCGTGATAAGGCCCCCCGCGGCGCCCATGACAATGAACAGCATTTGGATGCCGATCATCTCGCCAAGCGGGGTGGCGAGAGCAAGCCCGATCGGTGCGCCCAGGCCTACCATGGTATTGAGCAGCGACAGGACGCGGCCCTGCAATTGGTTTGGCACGGTAGTTTGCAGGATGGCGATCAAGGGCCCATTGCCAAGGATATAGAACACGCTGCTCAGGCACCAGAAAGCTGCGGCAAGGCCAATCCAGTTTCCCGGTACCAGAGCCGTAAACGCGACCGAGAAACAGGAAATTGCGAAGCCCCATAGTACCCAGAGGATTTTGCGCTTGGGTGCTATGGCCGCGACGATGATGCCCGCCGCTATCATCCCAGCACCGGACAGGCCTTCCATGAGGGCAACCTGTGGCGCCGCGCCGCCGAAATACTCCTTCACCAGCAGGGGAATGAGCGTGAAAGCAGGCATGATGGCGATGATCGTAACGAACAAAAGCCCATAGAGGCGGCGCAGCCCGCCATTGTGCCAAACGGTGCTGACGCCTTCGCGCAGCTCCTTCCAAACGCCGAGCCGATCCGCGACCGCAATACGCACTTGCGGAATGCGGTAAATCAGCAGCGGCATGATGCCAAATGCCGCCGTGACAATATCGATCATCAGGGCGTAGCCAATAGGCATGACGGAGATCGCGAGCGCCCCAAGAGGGGCTGCGGCCACCAGCATGATGCCGCTCAAGGTCTGGTTCAGCCCGGCAGCGCGAGAAATGAAGCTTTCCGGCACAAGCATGGCCGTGCTTGCCGCTGCTGCGGGTTGCTGGAATGCCTGCATCGAGCTGCGAATAAACATCATGGTGTAGATGTGCCAAAGCTCGATGCTGTTGGTCACGAACAGCGCAATCAGCACCATCATGCACATGGCGCTGATCGCGTCTGCAGTGATCATGATGATGCGCCGGTTGTAACGGTCGGCAAAGGTGCCGCCAATAGGTCCGAGCAGCGCTTGAGGAAGCAGCGCAAACATGCCTGCAAGGGCTAGTGCTGACACGCTTCCCGTTGTGTCGGTGATCCACCAGAGCAGCACAAATTGCGTTAGGGCCGAGCCGATCATAGAGGATGCCTGCCCGCCAAAGATCGACCAATAGCGGCACTGCCAATGCGGCCCCGGATTGCCCATCGACGCGGGATCGGCGACAGATGCTATGGGGATATCGACCACGATAAATCACTTGCTTGATAAGAAACCAACCGAGCGGTATCTTACATATTCCCTTTTGTCCAGTCGATGAGTTTTTGCCGATGCCAGCCAATGCCTATAGCCGCAAAAAGCAGCCTGACTTGGTGCGCCGCGCTCTTTTGGATGAGGCGGCGCAACTCGCTATGGAGGGCGGCCTGTCGGCTGTGACAGTGCAGGCGGTTGCGGCAGCGGCAGGTGTGACCAAGGGTGGCCTCTTCCATCATTTCGCCAGCAAGCAGGCTCTGGTCGAGGCCATGTTTGCCGATGTCATGGAGCGATTTGACGCCGAGATCGACGCGAATTTGCCGGAAGAGGTCGGCGAGTTTGGACGATTTACCCGGGCCTATGTCGAAACCCTGTTAGGCGGCAGCGAAACGAATGTTGGCGAAACCTTTGACATGCTTTCTGCGGCGATGATGACCGATGCCAATTTGGCGGTGTTGTGGTCGGATTGGCTGCGATTGCGAATGGAGCGTCATCGCGACACTGACTCCGACCCCAGCCTGGAAATCGTCCGGTTCGCTGCAGATGGCGCTTGGCTAAATCTCCAATGCCAAGGCCGCGCACGATCTTCAGCAGGCACGATCCGGGAGCGAATTGTCGCGATGATAGGCCAGCAACCCCCTGCGATTGCGTAGCCTGAAGCGCAGAAGTCATGGACCTCTGGTGATGACCGGTGTCGAGGCACGCTTTCCGAGAGCGGACAGTCCGCAAACACGCCAAAACGGCCCACTGGATATGGCCGCCGAGCAAAACAACACAACAATTCCAGGAAAACTGGTACGCCCAAGGGGAATCGAACCCCTGTTTACGCCGTGAGAGGGCGTCGTCCTGACCGCTAGACGATGGGCGCACGGTCATCGCTGTTCCGTCCCGGCTCGCAAGCGGGGAAGGTGGTACGCCCTAGGGGAATCGAACCCCTCTCTGCACCGTGAAAGGGTGCCGTCCTAACCGATAGACGAAGGGCGCATCTGCGCGATGGGGGTCGTATAGTTTGGCGCGTCTGATTGCGCAACCCCATTTTGCGTTGATCCTGTGAGGAAAATTCCCCGCAGGCGGTTTTCAACAGCCCGAAAAGGTCACCGGTCCACGATAACTGCGCGGCCGGTCGCGCACATCCACGTGAATGAAGTTGCGGCCCGGATAGCAGCCCAGCCCCCCGACGCCGTCCACGGTGCGGGCAAAGGCGATCAATTGCTCCTTGGGCACGCCGGGAATGTAGAAATCGGCGGCCATGCACTTGGTGTGATAGGAGTTTTCGGCGCCGCCGGCCTGGGCATTGTGGAAGGCGTTGCGATAGCCCGAATTCATGATGATCTTCTTGCCGAACCGCCCCTCGAACTCCCAGATCACGAAACGCAGCTTTGGCGAGATGCACAGCGCATTGACATTCTTCGAGCTGACAAAGGTGCCCCAGTCCTGCCGGACGCCGGAATAGCCTGATCCGCTGCTGCTGGCGAACATGGCCATGGGCACGCAACCGGCCAGGGCTGCGGCACAGAGGCAGATGGCCGCGATGCGGCGGACGAGGTGTGACATGGCGACCTTCCCGGGGCCGCTGTTACGCGGGCGCAACAGGCAATGGGCGATTGGGTTCGGTCGTTAAAATTAGAGCGTTTTCGCTAACCCCGGCCTAAGCAACACGGTTACCGCCCCCTTAACTCTCGCCTTTTGCATGGCAGGGAGCAGACGGCTCAGTCGCACCCCTAAATTCCGGGTGCAACCCTTCAATCACGCAGTCATCCCCGCGAAAGCGGGGACCTCCGTTTGCTTTTCAAGTTTCCAGGTCAGTGGCGCCAGCGAACGTCAAATGCACCAGCACCCCCCACACCCCGATTGTCACCCCGGCAAAGGCCGGGGCCCATCATGAGATGCCAAGGCGGATCCCGGCGCGCGTCACCAACCACCCACGCTCCCGGCTCAACCTATCGGTCAAGCCACCCGGCGCAGAAAAATCCTCACCAGCTGCCGGTGTTTGGCATCGAGGCCCAGGGTTCCTTGGGGGCCAGGTGCCCGTCCTGGATCAGTTCGACCGAAATCCCGTCCGGGGAGCGCACAAAGGCCATGTGGCCGTCGCGGGGCGGGCGGTTGATGGTGACGCCCATGTCCTGCAGGTGCTGGCACAGCGCGTAGATATCCTGCACCCGATAGGCCAGGTGCCCGAAATTGCGGCCGCCCGTATAGGTTTCCGGGTCCCAGTTATAGGTCAGTTCGACCTCGCCGCCCGCATCGCCCGGGGCGCGCAGGAAGATCAGGGTGAAGCGGCCCTTTTCGTTCTCGGTGCGGCGCACTTCCTCAAGGCCCAGGCCCTCGCAGTAAAAGCGCAGGCTGTCCTCGACATTGGTGACGCGGACCATGGTGTGCAGATACTTCATTTCACTCTCCCTGCGATGTCGTGGCACCGGCCTAACAGGGCGCTGGCCAGGCGTCCAGCCTGCGCCGCCGGCCGGTTTTTCGGCAATCCATCGACGCGGAGAGAAAATCGCAACACCTTCTTAACTTTTGGCGTTGAATCGGCCAGACTGATTTGATCATGTGAAGCGTACCCGCAACGACGGGCGAGTGAAAAAGGCGTTGGAATATGGGGGCCAAGGTCACCGGCGAGGGCAGCGAATCGGAGCGTTCATCCGACATGGGTGAGGGCGCGCGTGCCCATGACCAGGACGCTCAGTCCCAGTCCGGTGTCGACACCATCGAGATCGCCGGCGCGATCAAGTGGTTCGATGCGGGCAAGGGCTTTGGCTTCATTGTTCCCGACAATGGCATGCCCGATGTGCTGCTGCACGTGACCTGCCTGCGCCGCGATGGCTACCAGACCGCCTATGAGGGCGCGCGCATTGTCGTCGAGGCACTCAATCGTCCCGGCGGGCTCCAGGCCTTCCGCATCGTCTCCATGGACGAATCCACCGCCCGCCATCCATCGCAGATGCCGGCCCCGCGCACCCATGTCACCGTCGAGCCGACCTCCGGCATGGTGCGGCTCGAGGTCAAGTGGTTCAACCGCATTCGCGGCTTCGGTTTCCTCTCCGAGGGCGAAGGCCAGCCTGACGTTTTCGTCCACATGGAAACGCTGCGCCGTTTCGGCATCACCGAACTGCGTCCCGGCCAGCATGTTCTGGTTCGCTACGGGCAGGGTCCAAAAGGCCTCATGGTCGCCGAAATTCGCCCCGATGGTTGGGGCGATGCGCCCTCGTCGCACTAATTCCATTCGAAAGGCCGTTCGGCCGTGCCAAATGCTATCAGTCTGCTAACGCCTACGCCCTCAATGCGACGCCATGCGCGCAACCTGGCGGCGGTTTTCGTCGCCGGCATGGTCAGCCTGCCGCTGGCCGCCTGCAGCGATGACG
This sequence comes from Devosia sp., assembly GCF_025809055.1. Lineage (NCBI taxonomy): Bacteria > Pseudomonadati > Pseudomonadota > Alphaproteobacteria > Hyphomicrobiales > Devosiaceae > Devosia > Devosia sp. The sequence continues at coordinate 405,609 of NZ_CP075529.1, forward strand.
GGCAGTTGACGCTGCACACGCAGGCCGGTGACCACGCCATTTCCGTAGAGGTCGTCGATACACCTGAGACCCGCGCCAAGGGCCTGATGTATGTGCAGGAATTGGCGCCCGACGCAGGAATGTTGTTTGATTTCAAGGAGGAACGGCTCGTTTCCTTCTGGATGCGCAACACCTTCATTCCGCTCGACATGATCTTCATCGCTGCCGATGGCACCGTGCGCAACATTCACGTCAACGCCCGCCCGCACGATGACACCTCGATTCCCTCGGGCGCGCCGGTCCAGTTCGTGTTGGAAATCCCCGGCGGCCGCTCGGAAGAGCTAGGTTTGGAAGTCGGCGACACGGTCTCGCACGATCGCATCAAGTCATTGGAATAAAAGCGTTTTTCAGAGCCTTGTGATGACCATACAGTCGATCACGGCCCACAGGTGCAGGCTGGCGCCCAGCACTACGAAGACGTGCCACAAGGCATTCTGGAATTTCAGCTTTTCCCAGAGATGGAAAATGATGCCGGCCGAATAGGTCACGCCGCCCGCCAGCACCAGCCACAGCGTGCTGGACGGCAGGACCTGGCCAAGCGATTGAAAAACAACGACTCCCGACCAGCCGATGGCCAGATAGAGCGCGATCGCCACCCGTCCGAAACGCTCCGGAACGATCAGTTTGAGCGCGACCCCGATCAGCGAGGCCCCCCAGACCAGGCTCATCATGACAACGCCCACGGGCGACCCGCCAAGTGCCGCCAGGAATGGCGTGTAAGAGCCTGCAATGAAAAGGAAAATCGCTGCCTGGTCGAAGCGCGCCAGCAGCATTTTGATCGGCGAAACCGGCCACATGTTGTAGGCCAGCGATACGCCCAGCACGACCACCAGGGTGCCGACATAGACCAATAGCGCAGGAAACGCTTCGGGTGCGGTCTCCATCAGCGAAATGGCCAGCAGGATCGATCCTGCCGCCACGGCTATGACCAGCCCGACAATGTGAACCGTCGCATCCGCTACGATTTCGGCCAGCGTGAAGGGCCGGTGCTCCCGGCTCCACCACGAATAGCGCGTTTTGGACGATCCAGACATTGCATACCCCTTTGCGCATCATCCTGGGGCAGGGGTGTGACCAGATTATTGCCGAAACAGGCAAACTGCCCACATCGTGAAAGACCGTCAAACATTCCTGGTGAACAGACCATTTCCCGCCGCCACGCCTCTTGACGCGCAGGCACGGCGTTACTTTAACAGGCTGTGATGAGCCGAAAAATCAAACCGCCGATCGAGATCTATTCCGCCCTGGCCGACGCATCCCGTTGTCGGATCATCGAGATTTTGCTCGCCGGACCGCTGCCCGTTCATGCACTCGCCGACGCGTTCGCCATCAGCCGCCCGGCCATTTCGCGGCACCTGCGCGTGCTGAAATCGGCCGGTCTCGTTGCCGAGGTCAAGAAGGGTCGGGAAAACCTCTATGCGCTGAAACCCCGCCGGCTAGGCCGGTCCACGGACTGGATCGACAAGGTCGCCGGGAGTCCGGCCCCCACCGAGCAGGCACTAGTTGAAGCCGCCCTGTCCTCTTCCGCCTTGGCCGTGGAGTCAATCGAGACCACGTCCGATGACCGCAGGGTCACCACGGCTGCGGCAATCGCTGTCGACGCAGAAAAGGCCGTTCCGCGCGCCCGGAAAATCGCGCCGGTCAATCAGATGGGCTTTGATTTTTAGAGCCTTTCGGCTCTGCCCCCTTCACCTCCCCCTCGAAGGGGGAGGTAGCGACGCTCGGCCTGAAGGGCCGTAGCAAAGCTGGGTGGGGGTGATTGCGGCCCTGGTATTCGGACCCTCACAGTCGCATCTCTCCAAGAATTGCGGAACGGCGCCGGCGGCTATCCGGTTCGTGCATGATGTAATCTTGGAAACGCGTTGTGAAACAATCCGAACGCAAAAAATCTAAAGCAGCGGCGCCGGAGTCAGGTCCAGCGTAACAGGCTGTTTGTCGCGCTTCGGAAACATGGCCGAGACCAGCTTGTCAAAGTCGGCCGCGGTCCACATGACCTGCGAAGCGTGAAGCTGCGCCTGGCGCGCGCCACTGGCGGCGCGGGGGCCCAGGGCAAACGGCCGGATCGGGCGGCCCACCACATCGCTCGCTGCCAGCGCCGCCGAAATGTCCTTGCGCTGATCGCCGATGTACCAGATCACGTCATTGGCCCGCAGGTTGCGGCCAATGCTCTGCAGGCTGGCGACGAGAGAATCCGGCGATGGCTTGCCGCGCGAGACATCCTCGCGGAACACGAGGCTGTTGAAGAACCGGCGCAGATCGAACGTTTCAACCACATCGTGGCCATAGCCGCGCCCCAGCCCATTGCTCACGAGACCGAGCAACACGCCTTCGGCGGCCAGCCGCTCCAGCACCGAGCGCATGGTGGCGCAGGGCTGAAGCATCTGCGCGACGCTTTTGCGCCGAAACCTGTGGATGATCCTGTGGACAACCAGGCGCGGCGGAGACTTGCGCGTCGCCCGGGTCTGCCGGCGCAGCAGTCGAAAGCGCGCCACCAGCCGCACGGCCCCGTGCGAAAGGTCGTCCAGCATTTCCAGCGTCTGCAGCACGCGCGGATTGACGTGGTGCACCAATGTCCCATCGAGGTCGAAGAGAACGATGGTGGGTCGTTTCGCGGAATCAGCCAGTGGTGTGCCCCCAATTGCTGCCATACATTGGTCCAGATCAGGTGGCCGTTCAAGTCAGCGGCTAATTCCGCCTGGTCAACCCTTCGGGAGGACTGGCGATCCCGACAGGATTCGAACCTGTGACCAACAGCTTAGAAGGCTGCTGCTCTATCCAGCTGAGCTACGGGACCGCGACGACGGGGTGTTTACAGCATTCTTGCGGAAAAAACACCCGGCCCAGGCCCGGCCGGGCTCACGGGGCAGGGGGTGCCGTGCTGGAGCGCACGATCAGCTCGGAATTGAGTACGATCCGAAGCGGGCTGATATCGGTGCTGCTGCCGTCCAGCAGGTCCATCAGGGCAGAGGCGGCAATACGGCCCAGGGCTTCGCGGGGCTGCCGCATGGTGGTCAGCGGCGGCGCGAAATGCGGCGCGACCGCCAGATCGTCGAAGCCGATGACCGACACGTCATCGGGACAGCGCACACCGTGCTGGCGCAGCCCGGACAGGAAGCCGATCGCCGATTCGTCATTGGCCGCAAAGATTGCGGTCGGCCGCTGCGGCTGGGCGAGGAAACGCGATGCGGCGGCAAAGCCGCTTTCCATGTCGAAATTGCCCTTCAGTACCCATTCGGGCCGGAACGCCAGGCCGTACTGATCGAGCATGGCCTTGAACCCGGCCAGACGCTCTCGCGCAATGATATTGGCTTCAGGGCCCAAAAGATGCCCGATGTCCCGGTGCCCCAACTCGATCAGATGCCGGGTTGCGCGCTCGGCCGCCCGCATATTGTCGGTGACCACGGTATGGAAGCCCGAGGCGGGGATTTCCTCGCAGGCGACAACCAGCGGGATGGCATTTGGCATATTGGACAGTGATCTCAGGCGCAGGGCATCGACCGATCCATCCAGCAGAAGCAGGCCATCGGCCCGGTTGGACAGCAGATATTCCTGCAGGCGGGAAATCGGCTGGTGACCCAGATGTAGGTTCGCGACCAACATGCCGTAGCCGCGCAGCGTCGCCTCGCGCTCCACGGAATCCAGGATGGTGGAGAAGAAGGAATTGCGCATGTCCGGAAGCGCCACGACGATGGTCCTGGTGCTTTTTTGTCTTAGGGACCGCGCGGCCTGATTGATCGTGTAACCCGTTACACGCACCGCCTCCGAGACGCGCTCTCGCGTGGCATCACTGACCCTGTTGGGGGTGGAGAGGGCGCGGCTCACAGTTGCAGTGGAGACTTGCGCGAATCGCGCAACGTCCTGAATTGTCGGATGTTTTCGTTCCTGAACCACGGCTGGCAGCGCCCCCTCTCGCTGTCAGATGTTCACTTGATCTAAAACGATCTTGACATCTGCGCAAGACGTGTATGAAACTCCTGAAATCGATTGCATAAGGTCTGTGATCAGTCAGATGCAATCGATTACATGCAGTTGCGCAATGCACCCAGGTTGGGGCAGGATTGCGCTGACTGCAACGCTGGGGCTCTGCCCCTTGTGTTCGTTGGGAGGACAATTATGAAAAAGTTTGCAGTGGTTGCCGCAATGGCGACCGCTTTCATGGGTTCCACTGCCTACGCAGCCGAACTCGAAGTGACCCACTGGTGGACTTCGGCTGGTGAAGCCGCGGCCATCGCCGAATTCGCCAAGGTCTTCGAAGAAGAAACCGGCAATACCTGGGTCGATAGCGCGCTTGCCGGTTCCGGCACGGGTGCTAACCCGGTGATCATCAGCCGTATCATCGGCGGCGATCCGATGGGCGCCACCCAGATGAATACCGGCCGCGACGCCGAAGAACTCATCCAGGCCGGCCTCATGCGCGACCTGACCGAGATCGTCGGTGACATGAACATCGACGAGTTCTATGTCGACCAGTCGCTGCTCGAGCCCTGCCGCTACGAAGGTGGTCTCTACTGTCTGCCGATCAACATCCACTCCTGGGACTGGCTATGGCTCTCCACTGCCGCCTACGAGAAGATCGGTCAGCCCGTTCCCACCAACTGGGACGAATACGTAGCCTCCTGGCCTGCTCTGCAGGAAGCCGGCATCCTGCCCTTCGGTCTGGCGACCGGCTGGCCGATCTCCGGCGTCCCGGGCGTTCTGATGTCCGGCCTGGGTGGCAGCGATCTCGTGCTCGCCATCAACCGCGACAAGAGCGCCGATGCCGTTCGCGGCGAAGAGTTCCGCAAGGTTGCGGAAGCCATGGACAACCTCCGTTCGGTCATCTCGCCCGAAATGATGGTTCCGTCCTTCGGTGACGTCGGCAACCAGATGCTTGAAGGCACTGCAGCCGGCAACATCCACGGCGACTGGCTCCAGGGTGACCTGCAGATCGCTGGCGGCGTCCCCGGTGAAAACTACGAGTGTCTCCCGGCCCTCGGCCTCGGCGACCAGCTGACCGGTGGCGGTGACTCGTTCTACTTCCCGGTCCTGCCCGAAGGCACCGACCCGGCTGTGATCGAAGCTCAGGAACAGCTCGCACGTATCCTGATCTCGCCTGAAGCCCAGCTCAAGTTCAACCTTGTGAAGGGTTCCATGCCGATCCGTACGGACATCGACCTGTCGCAGGCCAACCCCTGCATGCAGAAGGCTCTCGGCATGCTCGAGAACGGCCTGCTGCCCTCCGGCGACTTCGCTCTGTCTTCCGATACCCAGCAGCAGCTGCAGGATCTGAACACCGAGTTCATCGCCGACGACAGCATCACCGTCGATGACTATGTCGAGCGCTATGCCTCGATCATCGAGTCGGCTGACTAAGCCTTGCTTCTGCCGGGCGGGAGTTCGCTCCCGCCCATGGAAAATCGTGGTCGGCCTTGCTCTACAAGGTCGGCCACTTTCTCTTGGAGAGATACATGGCGGACACTGCCGCTCCCCTTGAGGCGAGTGCCGATGCGGCCCAGCGGCCCGGCCTGCTTCAGAAAATCTTCCTGCACAACCTGTCCGCCAAGGTAGCGGCTCTGCCAATGGTCGTGACAGTCCTGGTGGTTTTCATCGGCTGTACGATCTGGACGGTCTATTATTCCTTCACCAATTCCAGGCTGCTGCCGACCGGCAAGTTTGTCGGCTTCGACCAGTATGAGCGCCTGTTCGCCACCTCGCGCTGGAATGTGTCGGTGTGGAACCTGGTCGCCTACGGCTCGATGTCCCTGGTGATCACACTCGTCGTCGGTTTCCTGCTGGCGGTGCTGATCGATCAGAAGATCCGCTTCGAAAGTGCCTTCCGCACCATAATGCTCTATCCCTTCGCCCTTAGTTTCATCGTGACGGGTCTGGTCTGGCAGTGGATCATGAACCCCACCCTGGGTCTGCAGGGCACGCTGCGCAATCTGGGCTGGGAGAATTTCACCTTCGACTGGATCGCCAATCCGCGCATGGTGCTCTTTGCGCTGCTGATTGCCGGCCTGTGGCAGGGCACCGGCTTCTGCATGGTGCTGATGCTCGCCGGCCTGCGGGGCGTTGACGAGGAAGTCTGGAAAGCCGCCCGCGTGGACGGCATCCCTACCTGGCGCACCTATATTTCCATCGTCCTTCCGATGATGCGCGGCGTCCTGATCACGGCCATCGTGATCCTCGGCTCCGGCATCGTGCGTCTGTACGATCTGGTGGTCGCGCTCACCAATGGCGGGCCGGGCATATCGTCCGAAGTACCGGCCAAATACGTCTTCAACTACATGTTCTCGGGCGGCAATATCGGTCAGGGCCTGGCCGGCGCCACGATGATGCTGCTCACTGTTCTGATCATCATGATCCCGTGGGCCTATCTCGAATTTGGCGGCAAGGGGAAACGCACATGAGCCAGACCGCTACCATGACTGGAACCGCGCCCGACGCGCCTGCCGGCACTGTCGAGGCCCGGGGTCCGCGGCCCAAGCCGTTCTTCACCCCGCGCAAGATCATCATCTATTCGATCCTGGTCTTCTTCTCGCTCTACTACCTGTTCCCGCTCTACGTCATGATCGTGACGTCGATGAAGACCATGCCGGAAATTCGCTTCGGCAATATCTTCGCACTGCCCGAGGCCATCAACTTCGATGCCTGGGGGAGGGCCTGGAGCAGCGCCTGTACCGGCCTTACCTGCCAGGGTCTTTCGCCCGGCTTCTGGAACTCGGTGAAGATCACCATTCCGTCCACGATCGTCTCGATCTTCATTGCGGCCGTAAATGGCTATGCACTGGTGAACTGGCGCTTCAAGGGTTCGGAAGTCTTCTTCTCCATCCTGATCTTCGGCTCGTTCATTCCCTATCAGGTTATGCTCTATCCGCTGGTGATGATCACCCGCGACCTGGGGATTTTTGGCACTCTGCAGGCTGTCATCGTCATCCACACCATCTTCGGCATGCCCATCCTGACTCTGCTGTTCCGCAACTACTTCGCGTCGTTGCCGCAGGAGCTGTTCAAGGCCGCGCGTGTCGATGGGGCAGGGTTCTGGCGCATTTTCTTCGAGATCATGCTGCCCATGTCGCTGCCGATCTTCGTGGTCGCACTCATCCTGCAGGTGACCGGCATCTGGAACGACTTCCTGTTCGGCGTGGTCTTCGCCGGAACGCAGAACTATCCGATGACCGTCCAGCTCAACAATATCGTCAACTCGGCCCAGGGCACGCCCGAATACAACGTGAACATGGCCGCCACCGTACTGACTGGCCTCGTGCCGCTGGTGGTCTATTTCGTATCCGGCAAGTGGTTTGTCCGCGGCGTTGCCGCCGGTGCGGTGAAGGGATAACTGAATGCAACACAGCGTCTCCATTCGCGACCTGTCGCTCAATTTCGGCAATGTGAAGGTGCTTGAGCACCTCAATCTCGACATTGCCCAGGGCGAGTTCATCGTGCTGCTGGGCCCGTCCGGCTGCGGCAAGTCCACCCTGCTAAACTGCATTGCTGGTCTGCTCGACGTCTCCGACGGACAGATTTTCATCTCCGGCAAGAACGTCACCTGGCTCGAGCCCAAGGACCGCGGCATCGGCATGGTGTTCCAGTCCTATGCCCTCTATCCGCAGATGACGGTGGAGCGGAATCTCTCCTTCGGTCTGCGCGTTTCGGGCATGCCCAAGGCCGAGATCGAGCAGCGCGTCAAGCGGGCGGCCGAGATCCTGCAGATCGAGCCCCTGTTGCAGCGCAAGCCGGCAAACCTGTCCGGCGGTCAGCGCCAGCGCGTCGCCATCGGCCGTGCGCTCGTTCGTGACGTGGACGTGTTCCTGTTCGACGAGCCGCTGTCCAACCTCGACGCGAAACTCCGCAGTGACCTGCGCGTCGAGATCAAGCGCCTGCACCAGCGCCTCAAGAACACCATGATCTACGTGACCCACGACCAGATCGAGGCCCTGACCCTGGCGGACCGCATTGCCATCATGAAGAATGGCGTCATTCAGCAGCTTGCCGATCCGCACACCATCTACAACAAGCCGGTCAATCTCTATGTGGCTGGCTTTATCGGCTCGCCCTCGATGAATTTCATCAAGGGCACGCTGGATGGCGCGACCTTCACCACCGAAGATGGCACCAAAATTCCGGTGAACAGCTACGAATATCTGTCGCCCCGGTCGGGTCCGACCAAGGCTGTCCTGGGTGTTCGCCCCGAGCATATCTTTGTCGGGGAGGCCGCGCAGGCCATGCCCTTCAAGACGGAAGCGGAGATCGAAATCGTCGAGCCCATGGGTTCTGAAACCCTGGCCTGGACGAAAGTCGGCGATGTCTCCGTGACGTTCCGCTGTTCCAGCGATATCGAAATCAACGCCGGCGACAAGGTCACCATCGGGTTCGATGTGGCGCGCGGCTCGCTGTTCAGCGCCGAAAGCGAAGAACGCCTCTAGTCGAGGCACGATCTGAGCGGCGCCCCCTGGGGGCGCCGTTCCCAAGGTTTGCGGCACAGTCCTTACTTATGCGGAAGTTCATCTGTCCGGGCGCAACGACACCGGACTTCGGCCGGGCTATTCCCGGCTCCAGCTGACACCGTGTTCCACTATTCGAGATGAGGCAAATCATGGACTTTTCGTACCAGCTTTACAGCGCGCGCAACGAGGCGTCGCTTGATGACACGCTCAAGACCCTGTCCGGCCTGGGCTACACACAGGTCGAGGGATGGGGTGGCCAGTTTGCCGACCCTGCGGCACTCGCACAAAGCCTCAAGAATGCTGGCCTGGCCATGCCGACCGCCCACATGGGCTACGCCCAGCTCGAAGATACCGACGCCGCGCTGAAGATCGCCGATGTCGTGGGCATCCAGACCATCTATTGCCCCGCTCCGCCGTCCGAGGCCTTCCGCACTGGTGGCGGTGACTGGCGTGAATTTGCCGAAGGCCTTGCGCGTATTGCTGCGGCCTTCAAGGCAGCCGGCAAGGGCTTCGGCTATCACAACCACCACTGGGAATTCGCGGCCGGCGCCAATGGCAAGACGCCGATGGAAGTCATCCTGGACGCTTCGCCCGACACGCAGTGGGAAATGGACCTTGCCTGGGTCATCCGTGCCAACGAGGATCCGCTTCACTGGATCGACAAGCTGGGCAGCCGCATCACCGCCGTCCACGTCAAGGATATCGCCCCCGCCGGTGAAAAGCTCGATGAAGACGGTTGGGCAGATGTCGGCACGGGTACTCTGGATTGGCCGAACTACATCAAGGCGATCAAGGCCAAGACCAAAGCAAGCTATTTCGTGGCCGAACACGACAAGCCGAGCGATGCCATTCGCTTCGCGCGCAATGCGGCGGCCGCTCTCAAGGGTTACGGAGTCTAGAATATGAGCAAGACCTATGGCGTCGGCATCATGGGTGCCGGCAATATTTCAGCGGCCTACCTGCGCCTTGCGCCCTTGTTCAAGGGGCTCGAAGTGCGCGCGGTGGCCGACATCGTGCCGGCGGCGGCGCAGAAGCGCGCCGAGGAATTCGGCGTTGCGGCCCAGACCCCCGATGAGCTGCTCAAGAACAGCGAGATCGACGTGGTGGTCAACCTGACCATTCCGGCGACCCACTACCAGGTGTCCATGGACATCGTCTCGGCTGGCAAGCACGCCTATTCGGAAAAGCCCTTCGTGCTCAGCGTCGAAGAAGGCCTGGCACTCAAGAAGGCTGCGGATGCGCGGGGCCTCAAGGTCGGCTCGGCCCCCGACACCTTCCTCGGTGGTGCCCACCAGCAGGCCCGCGAGATCATCGACAGCGGCAAGCTGGGCAAGATCATGAGCGGCACCACCCATGTGATGAGCCGGGGCATGGAGCACTGGCACCCCAATCCGGACTTCTTCTTCCAGCCCGGCGGCGGCCCGATCCTTGATCTTGGCCCCTATTACATCACCGACCTGGTCCACCTTCTTGGTCCGGTCAAGCGCCTGTCGGCCTTCACCAACATGGCCCGGACCGAGCGCGAAGTGACGGCCGAAGGGCCATACAAGGGCACCATGATCAAGGTGGGCACGCCCACCACCATCCACGGGGTTCTTGAGTTCCACAATGGTGCGATCGTCACCATCGGGGCGAGCTGGGACGTGGCGGCGCATGGCCACCACAATATCGAGCTCTACGGCACCGACGGGTCGATCTTCGTGCCCGATCCGAACTTCTTCGGCGGCGACCTGGTGACCAGCGGTCTGGACGGGGCGCGTAGCCCGGTTACGCCCTGGGCCCACCCCTTCGGCCAGCCGAACCAGGATCTCGACAAGGATACGCCGCGCGCCAATTACCGCTGTGCGGGCCTGGCCGATATGATGGCCTCGATCGATAGCGGCCAGACGCCGCGCTGCGGCCTCGATGTGGCGCTGCATGTGGTCGAGGTGATGACGGGTCTGCTCAAGGCTGGCGAGACCGGCCAGGTGCTGACCCTCACCACCACCTGCGAACGCCCCCGCGCCCTCGGCATCGCCGAAGCCAAGGCCCTGCTCAGGGCCTGATGAACGTACATCATTGACAGGTGCCTTATGCCAGTCAACACTATCGCCTAACAGGTCAGGGCGGCGAGAAATCGTCGCCCTGTATCATCAAGGGTGCCCCGGCTGAGGCGGAAAACGGGGCCGCAAGAGGAGAGATTCATGGCCACGACCATCAAGGGTCCCGCGATTTTCCTGGCACAGTTTGCCGGTGACAAGGCGCCTTTCGACACGCTCGACAACATCTGCAAATGGGCGGCCGGCCTCGGCTACAAGGGTGTGCAGATCCCCACCTGGGTATCGAGCTTCATTGATCTCGAAAAGGCGGCCAATTCAAAGGCCTATGCTGACGAGATCAAGGGCGTTGTGAACAGCCATGGCCTGGAGATCACCGAGTTGTCGACCCATCTGCAGGGTCAGCTCGTCGCCGTGCATCCGGCCTATGATACGGCCTTCGACGGCTTTGCCCCGGCCGAGGTTCACGGCAATCCCAAGGCCCGTACGGAGTGGGCTGTTCAGACCATGCTCAACGCCGCCAAGGCGTCCAAAAATCTCGGCCTCAACGCCCATGCGACTTTTTCGGGTGCGCTTGCCTGGCCCTATCTCTATCCGTGGCCGCAGCGCCCCGCTGGTCTTGTCGAAGAGGCCTTTGACGAACTCGCCCGCCGCTGGACGCCGATCCTCAATGCCTTCGACGAGGCAGGGGTCGACGTCTGCTACGAGATCCATCCCGGCGAAGACCTGCACGATGGCGTCTCCTACGAAATGTTCCTCGACCGGGTGAAGAACCACCCGCGCGCCAACCTGCTCTACGATCCGAGCCATTTCGTCCTGCAGCAGCTCGACTATCTGGACTACATCGATATCTACAAGGATCGCATCAAGGCCTTCCACGTGAAGGATGCCGAGTTCAATCCGACTGGCCGCCAGGGTGTCTATGGTGGCTTCCAGTCCTGGGTGAACCGGGCAGGGCGCTTCCGCTCCATCGGCGACGGCCAGGTCGACTTCCCGGCCATCTTCGCCAAGATGGCCGCCAATGATTTCAAGGGCTGGGCAGTTCTTGAATGGGAATGCGCTCTCAAGCATCCGGAAGACGGAGCGCGCGAAGGCGCCGAACTCATCCAGAGCTACATCATCCGCGTCACCGAAAAGGCCTTCGACGATTTCGCCTCCGGTGGTACGGACAAGGCAGCCAACCGCAAGATGCTCGGCCTGAGCTGATCGCTTAGCGTGTCATTGACGCAAAGGCGCCAATGACACTCTCAAGGGTAGCAGTCTGCTAACGTTAGGGAGCCAAAAATGGCTGAAAACGGCGCAAAGCGCATTCGTCTTGGCATGGTCGGTGGCGGCACCGGGGCCTTTATCGGTTACGTGCACCGCGTCGCCGCCCGCATCGACGGGGACTTCGAACTGGTTGCCGGCGCGCTGTCGTCCCGCCCCGAAGTGGCCAGGGAATCCGGCAAAAATCTGGGCCTTGCCGAGGATCGCATCTATACATCCTACGAGGAAATGGCCGCGGCGGAAGCCGCCCGCCCGGACGGGATCGAGGCTGTGGCCATCGTCACCCCCAACCACATGCATTACGGCCCGACCAAGGCCTTCCTCGAAGCCGGCATCCACGTCATCTGCGACAAGCCGATTACCTCGACCCTTGAGGACGCGCGTAAGCTATTGGAAATCAAGCCGAAAAACGGCGCGAAATTCCTGCTGACGCACAATTACACCGGCTACCCGCTGGTGCGCCAGGCTCGAGAACTGGTCGCGTCGGGCGCCCTGGGCAAGCTTCGCGTGGTGCAGGTCGAGTACCCGCAGGATTGGCTGACCGAGCCGACCGGTGATGACAACAAGCAGGCCGCATGGCGTACCGACCCGGCCCGATCAGGCGCCGGCGGCTGCATCGGCGATATCGGTACCCATGCCTATAACCTGGCTCGCTTTGTCACGGGCCTCAAGACAGAATCGGTCGCTGCCGACCTCACGGCCTTCGTCCCCGGCCGCCAACTCGATGACAACGTGCATATCATGCTGCGCTTCGAAGGCGGCGCGAAGGGTATGCTGTGGTCGAGCCAGGTTGCTGTCGGCAACGAAAACGGCCTGCAATTGCGGGTCTATGGCGACAAGGGCGGCCTCGAATGGCGCCAGGACAATCCGAACTACATGTGGTTCACCGAGTTCGGAAAGCCCAAGCAATTGCTCACGCGCGGCGGTTCGATCTCGGTCCCGCCCGCAGCGTCGATGAATGTGCGCATCCCCTCCGGGCACCCCGAAGGCTATCTCGAGGCCTTCGCGACGCTCTACAGCCAGTTTGCCGCCGTTATTCGCGGCGAGGGTGCGGACTATGAAGACCTGCTACCCTCCATGGCCGATGGCATCGAGGGCATGGAGTTCATCACTGCGTCGGTGAAATCGTCCGGCAACAACAGTGCCTGGACGCGGCTCAGCGACGTCTGATCAAAGGTGCGTAAACCGTTCAAGGCCGGCGATGGATTCGTCGGCCTTATTGCATCCGCTGCGCAGAAAAACCTTTGTCTTCCAGCATCTTGACCACGCTGACATCGCCGATTAGATGTGCCGCCCCAACGATGAGAAACGCGCTCTCGTTGTCGGCCAGCATGGTCTCGATCTGCTCGACCCAGTTGCTGTTCCGGATATCGATCAACCGGGCCATTGTATCCTCGTGATAGCCGCCCATCTGGGCCATGAATGCGTCGCCCAGTCCCTCCGGGTGGCCGCCGAGCCAGGCGTCGATCATCGCGTCGATATCGGCCTGCATGGCCGGGGCGGAGTCCAGTGTCGCGACCAGCATGGCCACCTGTTCCTCGTCTGACCCGCCGGCCAGAATACCGATCTGGTCCTCGGGGGATTCGAGATACCCCATGCGTTCCGCCGGTACTTCCGAGGTCACGATCATTTCAACCCCGAGATTGGGATCGTATCCGGCATCTGCCAGCACACCCACGGACAGGGTCGTCGCGGCCATCCATGGGCGCATGGCCAGGAGCAGGGGCATGGGCACGTTGTATTCATTGGCCAGTTCGCGCATGCGATCGATGACATCGCTGGGAACGCGGTCACTCAGCAGCACGCCGCCAGTCGAGAAGCCGAGTTCCATGCTGAGTGGGGTAATGCGCATTTGGGCTTCCGGCCCGATATCGGTTTCGAGGTAAACCCGGTCAGCCTTGGCCAGTACCTTGTCGAAATAGGACGTCCGCCAGTCCGTGCCGGGCGGCAACATGTGCACAGATCCGAACAGCCACACGGAACTGTCGGCGTCCGACACCTTCCAGAGCGCCGGAGCGGCCACGGCCGGAGCCGCGAACGAGAGACCGATCAACAAAGCTAAACACGCGCGAACCATACCACCCTCCGAATAGCTCGAAGGTGCCCGCCCATGATGGCGGTGACAAGGCTGTTTGGGGTCACTTCAGCGTGGAAATTCCGCAAGCACCAAGCAGGCGGAGCTGCCCGGACGTGTCAGTGCGTCCAGGGGGTCTTGCGGTCGGAACGGAAATTGTCCGGATAGCTCACCTTTTTCGGGGTGGCGTCGTGCGCCGCCTGAACCGAATAGGGGATACCGTTTCGCTTTGCATAAGCTTCAGCTTCTTCAAGCGTTTCGAACGACAACTTGATTTGCTGCTGCATGTCGGAGCTGCTCGTATAGCCCATCAGCGGGTCGATGCTGCGCGCAACTTCGGGCTCATAAACGAATACCCAGTTCCGGGACTTGCCCTTGCCCGACTGCATGGCATTGCGTGCGGGGCGATAGATACGAGCGGTCATGCAAAGTCCTCAACACGATGCGAGGCGATTGGTCGGAGTACAAAGATTCGAACTTTGGACCCCCGGTTCCCAAAACCGGTGCTCTACCAGGCTGAGCTACACTCCGAAATCGCGCCTTCCCGTTAGCGCGTTCGTGGTGAAAGGGCAAGCCATTCGCGTGGCTTGTGCAGACTTGACCACGATCCGATACGCGGCACAGATTGCACCATGTTTGATCTGCAGAAGTCCTGGCCGCTTGGCCTCAGCCGAAAATCCTGGCCCTACTTTCTGGTCGGCATGATCGTTATCCTTGCCACCCTGTCGACGATCGACATCGCCGCCTCCCGCGGCGCTATCGCCTGGCCGGACCAATGGCGCGCCCCGTTCTTCTTCATCACCGATTACGGCCTGTCCGACTGGGTGCTGATTCCCAGCCTGGCGCTCATGATCCTGCTGCGCCTGGCGATGTTTCCGATGCAGGGGGTCTGGCGGCAGGCAACCGGCGAGTTGGCGCTGCTTTCCGCATTCATTTTCGTAGGCGTCGGGGGCCCGGGTCTGATGACCAATCTGCTGAAACGCCTGGTCGGGCGGGGCCGGCCAAGTGAATATGACTCCGTCGGTGCCTTTTCATTCCAGAACATTTTCAACGACTGGACGTTTCAGAGCTTTCCCAGCGGGCACTCCGCGACCGCCGTGGCCATGGCCTTTGCCTTTGGCTTTGTGTGGCCGCGCCTTTTTCCGGTGCTGCTGGTCCTTGGCATTGTCGTCGCCATATCGCGCGTGCCGGTGGGGGCTCATTACCCCACCGACGTGTTTGCAGGTGCCGTGGTCGGAATGCTCGGCGCCTATTTGGTCCGCAACCTGTTCGCCCGCAAGGGTTGGCTATTTGCCGTCTCGGCCGATGGGCATGTTGTCCGTAAACCCTTGACGGGGCTACGCCAATTGCTTCAGCGCACCGAGGCGTAGCGGTCCAGGGCCGCGCTGAGGTCGGCCTTGAGATCGTCGATTCCCTCGAAACCGACATGCAGGCGGAACAGATTGCCTGGCTCGCTCCAGGGGACTGCGGTGCGCGCCTTGCTGATCCGCACCGGCAGGCACAGGCTCTCATAGCCGCCCCAAGAATACCCCATGCTGAAGAGCGAAAAGCCATCCACCATGGCGGCGACGGCATCGCGCGGGGCGGGTCTGAGCACCACGCCAAACAGGCTGCCCGAGCCTGTAAAGTCGCGCTTCCACAGGGCATGGTCGGGGTGGCTTGGCAGGGCAGGGTGAAGCACCCGTGTGACCAGGTCGTGCTGCTCCAGCCATAGGGCCAATTCCAGGGCCCGGGACTGGTGCTCCTTCATGCGCAGGGCAAGCGTGCGCAGGCCGCGCGCCACGAGGAACGCATCGTCTCCCGAGGCGAAGAAACCCAGCAGCGTGCGCACGCGCTCGATGCCCGCCCAGGCTTCTTCAGTCGAGGAGATGGTACCGGCAAAAGCGTCCGAATGGCCGACGAACATCTTGGTGCCGGCATGGACCACGATGTCCGCTCCAAGCGCCAGCGGCCGGTGATAGAGCGGGCTCGCCCAGCTGTTGTCGACGATGAGGCGGGCACCACCGGCATGAGCCGCGCGTGCCAGGGCGGGTATGTCCTGCACCTCGAAGGTGAGGGATCCCGGGCTTTCGGCCAGGACCGCCCGTGTATTGGGCTGCATCAGCGCGCTGAGGCCGTCGCCGATCCGCGGGTCGTAGTATCGCGCCGTTACGCCCATGTCTCGCAGGAAGCCATCGGCGAATTTGCGTCCCGGCTCGTAGGCACTGTCGGCGATCAAAACATCGTCACCGGACTTGAGGCAGGAGAGTAGGGCAATGGTGATGGCGGCAAGGCCGGAGGACACCAGTTTCGTCCGATAGGCGCCCTCGAGTTCGGTCACGACCGATTCCACCCCTTCGGTGGTCGGGTTGCCTGCGCGACCGTAGAGGTAGCGCTGTTCCTGCGCTTCGAGGGCGGCCAGAGAAGGAAACAGCACGGTCGATCCGCGATAGATCGGCGTGTTGACGAAACCGAACTGATCGGCAGGATTCCGTCCAGCATGGGTCAAGACGGTTTCGATCGACGAAGTGCCGTTTTCGCCGGTTTTTTGATCAGTCATGCTGTGCTCGATGCTCAAAAAGAAGACAGGGCAAAGGCGCTGGCTAATTTAGCGACAGCTTTCCTGTCTCATTGCGCCATCTACCCTTGACGTTACGGTCAATAGCAGGTTGCATACCTAACAGCATCCAAATCGCATTCAAAGCGATGGTGCTCTCAAACCCGCCGGTCACAATGGCGGGGGCGAAACACAGGGTCAGGAAACAAAAAGGCAAAAAAATGCAAAAAGCGCTCGTATCGATCGCAGTCGCGGCCTCGCTGGGGCTCGGCGCGACGGCTGCACAGGCCGCTATTCTCGACGACGTGAAGGCCAAGGGCTACGTCCAGTGCGGTGTCACCGGCGGCGTGCCGGGCTTCTCCGCTCCCGATTCCAACAATGTTTGGACCGGCCTCGAAGTCGACTTCTGCCGTGCAATGGCCGCAGCGATCTTCAAGGACGCCGACGCCGTTCGCTACACCTCGCTGACCAGCCAGGAGCGTTTCACCGCCCTGTCCGCCGGCGAAATCGACGTTCTGTCGCGCACCACCACCTGGACCATGAGCCGCGATACCCAGCTCGGTATCAGCTTCGTGGGCACAATGTTCTATGACGGTCAGGGCTTCATGGTCCGCGCCGATGATGGCATCGAATCGGCGCTCGATCTGAGCGGCGCCGCCATCTGTATCGAATCCGGCACCACCACCGAGCTGAACGCAGCCGACTACTTCGCTGCCAACGGCCTCGAATTCAACACCGTCGTGTTCGTGGACCAGGACGAAGTCGTGAAGGCCTATGAAGATGGCCGTTGCGACGTCTACACCACTGACTCCTCGGCTCTGGCCGCTGAACGCTCCAAGTTCGCCGATCCTGATGCCCACATCATCCTGCCCGAGATCATCTCCAAGGAGCCCCTTGGCCCGGTGGTCCGCGCTGGCGACACCCAGTGGTTCAACCTCGCACGCTGGACCTATTTTGCTCTGCTCGAAGCTGAAGAACTCGGCGTGAGCTCGGCCAATGTCGATGAGATGCTCGGCTCGGACAACCCGGCCATCAAGCGTCTGCTGGGCGTTGAAGGCGAATTCGGCGTGCCGCTCGGGGTGGAAAACGACTGGGCCTACCAGATCGTCAAGCTCGTCGGCAACTATGCCGAGTCCTATGAAAAGCATGTCGGTCCCGATACGCCGATCGGCCTGGAACGCGGCCTGAACGCGCTGTGGCGCGATGGTGGCATCCAGTACTCGCCGCCGATCCGCTAAGCCGTTCAAAAATGTTCCGGCGCTCCCATGAGGAGCGCCGGACTTTTTGTTCCGTCGCCTGCCGCGCTTTCATGCGCGGGCAGCGGCTCGTTGCGGCCAAGGGACAAGCCACATGACGACACTCGACTCGGAGCAACGCATTGCTCCTCGGGCCAGCTTTTTCAACGATCCGGTGATCCGAGGGATCATCTATCAGGTCGTTGTTGCGGCCGTGCTGGTCGGCTTCATTTTCTGGATCATCGGAAATACTGCCGCCAATCTCGCAGCACAAAACAAGACAACCGGTTTCGACTTCCTCTGGCGGACTGCCGGTTTTGACATCAGTTTCTCGCTCCTTCCATGGTCACGCGCCTCCTACTATTGGGAAGCCTTCCTGGTCGGACTGCTCAACACTTTGCTGGTTGCCGTAATCGGCATCATCTTCTCGACCATTCTGGGCTTTACGATCGGTATCGCCCGGCTCAGTTCGAACTTCATCGTGTCGAGCCTGGCCACGGTCTATATCGAAGTCATCCGCAACATCCCGCTGCTGCTGCAGCTGTTCTTCTGGTACTTCGCCGTGCTCAAGGCGATGCCGGCGGTGCGGAACTCGATCGAGCTGCCCTTCGATTCCTTCATCAACCAGCGCGGCATCATGGTGCCGAAGCCCATTCCCGACGATCAGTTCAGTTTTGTCTGGATCGGGGTGGTGCTTGCCATCGTGGCCATCGTCGCCCTGCGGTATTGGGCGAAGAAGCGGCTCGAAACGACGGGTCAGCGCTTCCCGGTGTTCCTGACCTCGATAGCCCTGTTCCTCGCGATCACGGTTCTCGCCTTCGTCGTCAGCGGTGCCAGCGTCGCGTTCGAAATTCCGGTCCTGGAGCGGTTCAACTTCCGCGGTGGCCTGCAATTGCCGCCCGAGTTTGTCGCGCTGGCTTTCGGTCTGACCATTTATACGGCGGCCTTCATTGCCGAAACGGTTCGTGCCGGCATCCTCGCGGTCAACAAGGGACAGACCGAGGCGGCGCAATCACTGGGCCTCAAGGAAAGCGATCGGCTGCGTCTCGTCATCGTTCCGCAGGCCATGCGCGTGATCGTTCCGCCGCTGACCAGCCAGTACCTGAACCTGACGAAGAATTCGTCTCTGGGTGCCGCCATCGGCTATCCTGAACTGGTCAACGTCTTTGCGGGCACTTCGCTCAATCAGACGGGTCGAGCCATCGAGTGCATTGCCATCACCATGGCAGTGTATCTCTGCTTCTCGCTGCTCACCTCGGCCATCATGAACTGGTACAACGGCCGTGTCCGGCTCGTGGAACGGTAGGGGGTTGCCATGACAGACCTTGGTTACGTCCGAACCGATCTGGTTGAAGCGCGTCCAGCGCCGATGCGCACCTCCGGTGCCATCGCCTGGATGCAGAAAAACCTGTTCTCCACCCCGCTCGACACGGTCCTCACGCTGTTGGGTGTGTTGTTCCTCGCATGGATCATTCCGCCGCTCTACGGGTTCATCTTCGGCAATGCCGTGGGACCGGGCGGAACGGTCGAAGAATGCCGCATGGAAAATGCCGGCGCCTGTTGGGCTTACATTTCTTCGGAAATGGAGTTCTTCATCTACGGCTTCTATGACATTCCCGAGCAGTGGCGCGCCAATATCGTCTTTGCTCTGGGTGCCTTGTTGCTGGTGCCGTTGCTGATCCCCAAGGTGCCCTACAAGCGCCTCAACGCCATCCTGTTCCTGGTGGCATACCCGATCGTCAGCTACTTCCTGCTGGCGGGCGGCGTGTTCGGCTTGCGGGAAATCCCCACCGAGAAATGGGGTGGCCTTCTGGTCACGCTGATCATTTCGGTGATCGGCATTACCCTGTCTTTCCCGATCGGCATCGTGCTGGCCCTGGGCCGGCAATCGCAGATGCCGATCATCAAGACAGTCTGCGTGGCGTTCATCGAACTCATCCGGGCGGTGCCTCTGATCACCATCCTGTTCATGGCGTCGATCATGTTGCCGCTGTTCATGCCGCAGGGCATGACCGTCGATAAGTTCCTGCGGGCGCTTGTGGGCGTGACCCTGTTTACCTCGGCCTATGTGGCAGAGGTGGTGCGCGGGGGCCTCCAGGCCATCCCACGCGGGCAATACGAGGCTGCGGCGGGTCTCGGGCTCGGCTACTGGCAAAGGATGTGGTTCATCATCCTCCCCCAGGCGCTCAAGCACGTGATCCCTGGTATCGTGAACAACTTCATCGCGTTGTTCAAAGATACCTCGCTCGTCTACATCGTCGGCATGAAGGATCTGCTCGAGGCGGTGAAGACCAAGAACGACTCGGCATTGGAATGGCAGTCGGCCAATACGGCGACGACGGGCTATCTCTTTGCCGCAATGGTCTTCTGGGTCTTCTGTTTCGGCATGTCCCGCTACTCCATCTACATGGAGAACCGACTTAACACTGGCTACAAGAGGTAGCTCCATGTCTCAGGTTTCTGAAACCACCGTCGACCGCAAGATCGACACCAGCCACATGCAGGTCTCCAAGACCGAAGTGGCCATCGACGTCGTCAACATGCACAAGTGGTATGGCGACTTTCACGTGCTGCGCGACATCAACCTGCGGGTGATGAAGGGCGAACGCATCGTCATTGCCGGGCCCTCGGGCTCCGGCAAGTCGACGCTGATCCGGTGCATCAACCGGCTCGAAGAGCACCAGGAAGGCCAGATCATCGTCAATGGTACGGAACTGACCGCCGACCTCAAGCGCATCGATGAGGTGCGTCGCGAAGTGGGCATGGTGTTCCAGCATTTCAATCTCTTCCCGCACCTGACGATCCTGCAAAACCTGACTTTGGCGCCGATCTGGGTGCGCGGCATTCCCAAGGCCGAGGCCGAAGCGACCGCCATGCACTATCTGGAACGGGTGAAGATCCCCGAACAGGCCAACAAGTTCCCGGGTCAGCTCTCCGGCGGCCAGCAGCAGCGCGTGGCTATTGCCCGCTCGCTCTGCATGCAGCCCAGGATCATGCTGTTCGACGAGCCGACTTCAGCGCTCGATCCGGAAATGGTCAAGGAAGTGCTCGAGGTGATGATCGGGCTCGCCGAGGAAGGCATGACCATGATCTGCGTGACCCACGAAATGGGCTTTGCCCGCCAGGTGGCGAACCGCGTGATCTTCATGGATCAGGGCCAGATCATCGAGCAGAACGAGCCGGAAGAGTTCTTCTCCAATCCGCAGCATGAGCGGACCAAGCTGTTCCTCAGCCAGATTCTGCATTAGGGGCAGGGCTGATCAATAAAGGTGGGGTCGAGCCGGCGCACGGCTTGACCCCATTTGTCTGCCTGCCGAATATGGCTCCGGAAAGAAAAGGCCGGACCTTTGTCGAAGCTGAACAAGCTCATAGCCGCGCTGGTATATGCCGCCGCCGCGCTAGTCACCTCCCACGCCACCGCCCAGACTTTGGACGCCGTGCGCGAACGCGGATTCTTGATCTGCGGGTCGTCCGGCCCGCTGAGTGGCTTTGCCCAGCAGGATCAGGATGGCCGCTGGTCGGGCTTCGACGTCGACCTGTGCCGGGCCCTGGCGGCCGCGATCTTCAGCAATCCCGACCTTATCGAGTTCCGGGCCTATCGCGGCGAGGCACGGTTTGCGCCGCTGCAGATCGGTGCTGTCGATGTGCTGATGCGCAATGGTGCCTGGACCGAAGGGCGCGATTCCCGCTATGGCGCCCGCTTCGTGACGCCGAGTTTCTTTGATGGCCAGGCCTTCCTCGTGCCCCAGCAGATGGGCGTCGTTTCGGCCTATGAGCTTGATAATGTGAGCATTTGTGTCATTGGCGGTTCGGAGGAACTGCAGGCGCTCGACGAGTTTTTCTTCGCCAACCAGACCCAGTACAGCGCCGTCGTCTATGAGGACATCGCCGATCTGTCGCTCGCCTATCGGGAGGGGCTGTGCCAGGTGGTTTCGGCTTCTGGCCGGCAGCTCCAGGCCATGCGTCGCGACATGGCCGATCCGGCCCAGCACCGGGTGCTGCCGGAGCGAATTTCCAAGGAAATTCTAGGGCCTATGGTGCGTGAGGGGGACGACGACTGGCTCAAGATCGTGCGCTGGACGATCTTTGCGCTGATCTCGGCCGAGGAACTGGGCGTGACCAGCCTCAACATCGATTCCCTCTCGGCAGCCCGGACACCGGCAGTGCGCAGAATCCTCGGCGTCGAGGGCGATTTTGGCACCGATATGGGCCTGCGCCCGACCTTTCTGACCGATGCGATCCGGGCCGTCGGGAACTATTCCGAGCTCTATGAACGTCACTTCGGTGCGCAAACCGGGGCGGCGATGCTGCGGGGACAGAACTCGCTGTGGAGCAATGGCGGGCTGCTCTATGCACCGCCAATCCGGTGATGCCGGCGCCCGCATCGATTAACCGATGCCATGCTTGCGGTTAGCGCATTGCTAGCATTTAGCCGAACAGCACGCTAACGCGCCGGTTCTGCTTTCCCTTCTTCTCGATCTTGCCGAGGACCAGCCGGCCGATCTCGGCGGTGCTGGCAATATGCGTGCCGCCACAAGGCTGTAGGTCGATGTCGCCGATCCGGACGAGTCGCACCCGGCCCTGTCCCATCGGCGGCTTGACCTTCATCGTCTTGATGAGAGCACTATTGGCCTCCATTTCAGCATCGGTGATCCATTCCGCACTCACCCTGTGATCGGCTTCGATCATTGCATTGAGAGCAGCCTCGATTGCCGCAAGATCGTCGGGGACTTCCGGCATGTCGAAATCGAGCCGCCCCTTGTCTTCGCCGATCGACCCACCGGTGACCGGAAACGGAAAAACCACCGAGAGCAGATGTAGTCCGGTATGCATCCGCATGAGCCGGTGGCGGCGGTCCCAGTCGATCTCGGCCGTAACCGTTTCACCCGGATGGGGCAGGAGCTGGCCTTCGGAAGGCAAGTGAGCGATGCGTGACTTGTCGCCACCGGGATGAAGCGCAGTCGCAATGGTGATAACCGTGCCATCGTCCCGGAGGAGACGTCCGCTGTCGCCGGGCTGGCCGCCCGAGGTAGCGTAGAAGACCGTCCGATCCAGGATAACGCCGCCGTCTGCGGTGATTTCGGTCACCAGGGCTTCGGTGCTTTTGAGATAGGCGTCGTCGCGGAACAGAAATTCGGTCATCGGGCCCTCAAAGTACGGGGGAGAGGAGGCGGGCGGCCTGGGTCATGACATAGAGCGGCCATGGACGGCTCTCGACTTCGGCCCGCCCGACCTGTCGGCAGGATTTGAAATCTTCGAGCAGCATGGCTTCGACCCCGGCTATGGTCTCGGCATCGGTGAACCACAAGGTGATCTCGAAATTGATGGCAAAGGACCGGTTGTCGAAGTTGACGCTGCCGATGGTGGCGATCTGGTCATCCATCAGCACCACCTTCTGGTGCAGGAAGCCGTCGGTATAGCGGAACACCGAAATGCCGTGCTCGACCATGGAATCGGCATGGGCCATGCTCGCCAGCCAGACCAGTTTGTGATCGGGATTGTCGGGCAGCATGATGCGCACATCGACCCCGCGCAGCCGCGCGGCGAAGAGCGCCGTGCGGATATCGGTATCGGGCACAAAATAGGGGCTGACGATCCACAGGCGCTCGCGGGCGCGGCCGATCAGATCGGTAAAGGCGATCGCGCATTCCTCAAGCTTGTCGGCGGGCCCGCTGCCCATCACCAGCACGGATTTGTCGCCCGGCGTTTCCAGTTCGGCCGGGGGCCGGTTGGGCAGCAATTCACCCGTCGCCCATTCCCAATCTTCCCGGAACAATAGGGCGCAACCCAGTGCGGCCGGACCGGACACCCGGACATGGGTGTCGCGCCAATGGCCGAAGCGCGGGGACTGGCCGAGATATTCGATGCCGACATTGTGGCCGCCGACCCAGGCGTGCTTGCCATCGGCAACCACGATCTTGCGGTGATTGCGGTAGTTGATGCGGAAGGGGCCGTAAAAGCGCAGCAGCTTGTGCCGGTAATTGAAGCCGGCGACCTTGATGCCGGCTTCGCGCAGTTCCGTGCGAAAACGGCGCGGCATGCCATTGCTGCCGATATCGTCATACAGCAGGAAGATCGCGACGCCCTCGCGCGCCTTGGCGATCAGCCGCTCCGCCAGCTTCTGGCCCAGCGCATCGTCGCGCACGATATAGAACTGGATGAGGAGATAGTCCTTGGCCGCGTCGATGCCGGCAAAGATGGAATCGAAAGTCGCCTCGCCATCGACCAGGATTTCCACCTCATTGCCCTTGAGAAAGGGCAGTTCGGACACATGGGCCTGAACTGGCCAGAGCGCGTCGGTTTCCCGATCGATCAGCGCCAGATCCCGGGCTCGCAGCGGACGATCCGCACGGCCATTCCGCACGCGGTCGGTGGCATAGTCATCGAACAGCTTCCAGCCGAAGATCAGGTAAAGGAAGACGGAGGGGATGGGCAGGAGGACCAGCGAAATCAGCCAGGCGATGGAGCCCTGCGACGTGCGGGAATTGAGGATTTCCCGGATGGCGCAGACGATGGCCAGCAGATAGACGGCCCCCATGATCAGCGCCACGATGTGAAAATCGGCCACGATGAGGCGGATGAGATCGTCGATGCCGAACACTTTGTGCCTTCGTCAGTTTGGGGAGCCAATGTAGCAGCGACGGCGCGCGCGGCAACCTTGACTAACCTGTGGCTGAGCGTAGCATCGTTTACGGCTTCGCGCGGCCGGCCGCTCGCCCCTGTTGGGATGGTGAACGCGCGATCCGCCGATTGGTTTGACCCAAGGATACGGGCGAGCCGTCAGCAAGGCGAGCACTGACCACCGATTTGCCCGTCCGAAAGGATCAGACCATGCATAGCTTCATGGACGCAAAACTCATGGCCAAACTGCTGCGGCAGTCCCTGGCAGAGCGCGGCATTGCACTCACCCACAGCGATTGTCTCGAACTCGTGGCCCGCCAATTCGGCCTCGGCAACTGGAATATCCTCAGTGCCCGGATCGAGGCGCTGACCGCGGCACAGAAGCCATTGGCCATGCCGGAAGGCTGGCACGATGCCAGCGTCAATCGCGATGGTTATTTCCGCATGGGGCTCGACCCCGAACGGCCGGGATGCGCGGTGATCGCCAGCACAGCCCTTGCCGACCACGCGCCGGCGGCCCAATTCGGCACGCTGGCCCAGAGCATTGACGCAGACGCCTATGCCGGCGGTTCGGTGCGGGTTTCTGCTCAATTGAGCTGCCAGCATCTGGATGGGGCCGGCTCCATCTGGCTGCGGGTCGACGGCGACAATGGGCGCGGCCTGCGGTTCGACAATCTCATGGACCAACCGGGGATGCCGGTCAGCGGCAGCCACGCGTGGAAGGATTTCTCCATCACGCTCGACGTGCCCGATGCCGCATCGATCATCTATTTCGGGTTCCTGATGCGTGGGCGCGGATCGCTTTGGGCCAGGAATTTTGCGGTGGAGCGGCTGGACAGCGTGACCGAACCGCGCCGGCGCAACGGCTATCGCAACGACCGCCCCACCAATCTGGGATTTGGCGGGTAGGTCGAATTGCATGTGGGGGTCTCGGGGGCGTTGGGGTGGCGTCGGGCGAGCGGCACGTTGGGTTGTTGTCTGAGAGCAACCTCTGCCCGGGGGCATTCCGAGATGCGGACATGGATCCCGGCCTGCGCCGGGATGACATTGTGGTGTCCGACCATACAGTGATCCAGTGAGCCAGTGAGCCAGTGAGCCAGTGTGACCTCATGGTGAGCTTGTCGAACCACGAGGTCGGGCCCGTTGTTCCCGCCACGACCTCGTCCTTCGACGGGCTCCGGATGAGGCCTACTGATAGTTTTGATGGCGGGGTTGGTTCTGAACCAGAGGTTCCCGCTTTCGCGGGAATGACCCGGGGATGGGTCGAAGGGCTGCAGCTGTATTGGGGCTTTCACCCCTCAGCCCGTCCCTCTCCCCAGAGGGGCGAGGGGGCGATGGAGCCGGTGGGGCAGGGCGTCAGAGAGACCTCATGGTGAGCTTGTCGAACCACGAGGTCGGGCCCGTCGATCCCGCCACGACCTCTTCCTTCGACGGGCTCAGAGCCTGCCCCCGCGGAGGCGGGGGTTGAGGTCTACTTTTGAAACCGAGGTTCCCGCTTTCGCCGGAATGACCTGGTGGTGGGTCGCAACGGGTGCCTCGTGACCGTCAAGCCGGTTCGGCCTCCATGACGCTGGCGATGTCGATCGGCTCGCGGCCTTCCATCCAGGGCGGGACCGGCAGGTTCTTGGCGGCGAGGAAGGCCGGATTGAAGATCTTGCTGGCATAGCGATTGCCGTAATCGCACAGCACGGTGACGATCGTGTGCCCCGGGCCGAGGTCCCGTGCCATGCGCACGGCGCCGGCAATATTGATGGCGCTGGAACCGCCAAGGCAGAGGCCTTCATGCTCGAGCAGGTCGAAGATGTAGGGCAGGGCCTCGGCGTCGGAGATCTGGTAGGGCATGTCGACATCGAGCCCTTCCAGATTGGCCGTGATGCGGCCCTGGCCGATGCCTTCGGTGATGGAATTGCCCGAGGATTTCAGGGCGCCATTGGCGAAATATTCGTAGAGCGCGGCGCCTTCCGGATCGGCGAGGCCGATCTTGATGTCCGGATTGCGGGCTCGCAGGGCCTCGGCGACCCCGGCAAGCGTGCCGCCAGAGCCCACGGCGCAGATGAAGCCATCCACGCGGCCGCCGGTCTGCTGCCAGATTTCGGGGCCGGTGGTTTCGACATGAGCCCGGCGATTGGACGTGTTGTCGAACTGGTTGGCCCAGACTGCTCCATTGGGCAGTTCCGCATTGAGCTTTTCGGCGAGGCGCCCGGATACCTTGATGTAATTGTTCGGGTTCCTATAGGGCTTGGCCGGCACCTCGATGAGCTCGGCGCCATAGAGACGCAAAGCGTCCTTCTTTTCCTGGCTCTGGGTATCGGGGATGACGATCACCGATTTGAAGCCGAGCGAATTGGCGACCAGGGTCAGGCCGATACCGGTATTGCCGGCGGTGCCCTCGACAATGGTGCCGCCCGGCTTGAGCGCGCCGGACTTGACCGCATCATGGATGATGAACAGCGCCGCGCGGTCCTTGACGGACTGGCCAGGATTGAGAAATTCCGCCTTGCCCCAGATTTCGCAGCCGGTGAGCGTGGAAACGCGATTGAGGCGGATCAGCGGCGTGTTGCCGATGGCGGAGATAAGGTCTTGGTGCTTGGCCATGTGTCTATGTCGTGGAGGATCAGACACTTATGGTAGGGGGCGCGTCGGGGCGCCGCAAGGGATAAGGGCCCGTCGCGGCAAGCGGTTTCCCTGCCGATGGGCTGCGCGCAAGGGATGATCGGCACCGGGCCGGATGGGGGAATGGTATTGCGCGGACAAGGCGGCCCGGCGAGGTGTCAAAGGTCCCCGATGGCGTCGAGGGCGCGCTGGCGGGTCTGCTTGAGATCGACGATCGGCGCCGGGTAGGTCCTGCCGATGGTGATGCCGGCCTGCTCCAGCACATCGGCAGGGGCCTCGGCGGGCTTGTGGATCACTCTTTCGGGGAGCCCGGCGAGTTCGGGAACCCAGCGCCGCACATAGTCGCCGGCCCCGTCAAAGCGTTCGCCCTGGGTTACCGGATTGAAGATGCGGAAATAGGGTGCAGCGTCGAGCCCGCTGCCGGCGACCCATTGCCAGCTGGCCGGATTGTTGGCTTCGTCGGCATCCACGAGGCAATCCCAGAACCAGTTTTCGCCCTGCCGCCAGTCGATCAGCAGATTCTTGGCCAGGAACGAGGCGACCAGCATCCGCACGCGGTTGTGCATGTAGCCGGTTTCCCAGAGCTCGCGCATTCCCGCATCCACGATGGGAATGCCGGTCTGGCCACGCTGCCAGGCCGCCAGTTGCGCGGGCGCGTGGCGCCATTTGACGCCCTCATATTTGGGCTGCATGGGCACAGTGGCGATGTCGTCGCGATGATAAAGCTGGTGATAGCTGAAATCGCGCCAGGCCAGTTCGGACAGGAATTTTTCCACGGCCGCGGCCTGCTCGGGATGGGCATGGGCAAAGGCCCTCGATCGGTGCCAGACCTGGCGCGGGCTGATTTCCCCGAAGCGCAGATGCGGTGACAGCCTAGAGGTTGCAGGCTTGGCCGGTACGTCGCGGCCTTCGGGATAGGCGGCAACTTCGTCGAGGAAATCGTCAAGGCGATCCAGCGCCGCGGTCTCGCCGATCGTCCAATGGGCGGCAAGTTTTTTGGCCCAATGCGGCTGCCGATAGTCACCGTCCACGCTTTGAGATTTGCGGGCGTTGCCGCTGGGCGCGGGAAGGGGGCGCGCGATGGGCATGTCGCGCAGGGTCTTCCAAAAGGGCGTGAACACCGAATAGGGCTTGCCCTGGCCGGTCTCGATATCCCAGGGCTCGACCAGGACATTGCCGGGATGGGAGGTGACGGCGAGGCCGTCGCCGCGCAGGGATGACTTGATCGTGGCGTCGAGATCGCGCGCCGCAGGGGCATAGCGGCGGTTCCAGTGGACTTCGTCGGCACCGAACGCTTTGGCCACCTCTGTGATCGTGGCTTGCGCCGGGCCGGTTTCCACGCGCAGGTCGACGCCGATGGCGGCAAGATCCCTGGCGAGGCTTTGCAGGCTGTGATGCAACCACCAGCGGGCGGCGGCGCCGATGGGCCGCAGGTTGCCGTCGGTTTCGTGGATGTAGAGGGCCTGCACCTGATCCGCGGTGGCGGCGGCGGCAAGGGCGGGATTGTCGGACAGGCGCAGATCATTGCGCAGCCACACAAGGGCTTTGGACACGGCAAGGCTCCGGATGGTTCCATACCGATACGCGCGGGAACCGGCTCCGGTTCAGGTCACTCCATCAATTCTGCCAGTTGCTCGAGCGCCGCATTCCAGGCTTCCATGGAAAAGATGCGGGTCTGCGCATCGGCATGGGGCAGGCCGCGCTCGACCAGAGTGATGCGGGTGGCGTCCTCGCCCACGGGGGCAAAGGTGATGTCGAGCACGAAGATCATCTCGTCGTCCTCGTCCTTGTGGACCCAGGACATGACGAGGCGCTCATCTTCGACGAATTGCAGCACTTCGCCCGAAACCTCGTGATCGGCCTCGTCGTCCTCTTCGCCGAAGGTCACGTAGTGATAGGTGCCGCCCTCGAAGGCGTCGAACTCGGCCTCGTCCACCTGCCACTGCTCGATCAGGGCCGGATCGGTCCAGGCCGCGAAGACATCGCTGACATTGGCGGCAATGGTGCGCGAGAGGGTGATCTGGCTTTCGCCGTCACCTGCCATGGTATCGCTCATGCCGGGCTCCTTCCGGGATGCAGTTCTGCCGTGCGGGGCAGGAAGATGGTGAGGATACCAAGCGCGGGCAGGAAGGCGCAAATCTGGAACACCGCGATCATGCCGATCCAGTCCGCAAGCGCGCCCATGGCGGCCGCGCCGAGCGCGCCGATGCCGAAGGCGAAGCCGAAGATGAAGCCGGCAATCATGCCCACCTTTCCGGGCACCAGTTCCTGCGCATAGACCACCATGGCCGAAAAGGCCGAGGACAGGATCAGCCCGACAAAAATGCTCATCACGCAGGTCCAGAACAGGTCGAGATAGGGCAGGGCCAGGGTGAAGGGCAGGGCGCCCAGGATCGACACCCAGATGACGGCGAGCCGCCCATAGCGATCCCCTATCGGTCCGCCAAAGAAGGTGCCGGCTGCCACCGCGCCAAGAAAGGCGAAGAGGTAATATTGGGCATCCTGGGCGGACAGCGCGAATTTTTCGATCAGGAAGAAGGCGTAATAGCTCTTGAGCCCCTCGATATAGATGAACTTCGAGAGCAGCAGGGCGCCGATGACGGCGAAGGCCACCACCAGCCGCTGACGCGACAGGACGGGTTTGACCACGACCGGCCGCGGACGGGTGGCGGCCTGGCGCTGGTGTTCGGCAAACCAGCGGCCGACATAGGTCAACAGCATGAGGCCGAGCACCGCGACGCCGAGGAAATAGATGACGCTCGATTGTCCCATGGGCAGCAGGATGAGCGCTGCGGCCAGCGGACCAAGGGCGGTGCCAGCATTGCCCCCGACCTGGAACAGCGACTGCGCAAAACCCAGCCGCCCGCCCGACGCCATGCGGGCGACGCGGGACGCCTCGGGATGGAACAGCGCCGAGCCGGTTCCCACGACAACCGCTGCGAAGAACAAGAGCCAGAAGCCGTTCGCCGCCGCCAGAATGGCAACGCCGACCCCGACAATGCTCATCGACAGCGCCAGCCAATAGGGTTTTGGCTTGAGGTCCCCGGACAATCCGAAGATCGGCTGCAGCAGGCAGGCGGTGATCTGCTGGCCAAGCGTCAACAGGCCGATCTGCAGGTAGGAGAGGCCATAGGTCTCCTTGAGCATCGGGTAGAGAGCCGGCAGCAGGAACTGCAGCAGGTCATTGAGCAGATGCGCGCCGCTGACGGCGAGAATGATCGACAGGGCAGTCCGCTGCGCATCTGGCGCTGCGGTGGGCGAAGCAGTGGTCATGGAAAAGACTTCAAGACAGTTTCGTCCGTCCTAACCCGGCAGGCGCGCGAGGGCAATTGCAACGAGCGAAATATGGCGAGGGGCAACTTGTGCCCCCGCGTTGCGATCACGGGCGCCGGCGGGCTTCGATGAAGAGCAGCCAGGCGAGATAGCCGCCGCCGACCATGACGGTGATGATGCCGACGGGCAAGGGCCTTGGTGCGGCGTGTTGGGCGGCAAAATCTGCGGAGAGGCCGAGCAGGGCACCGACCAACGCAGCGGGCGGAAGCGTTATCCCCGCGGTGCGGGTGAGCCGGCGCGCTATCTGTGGGGCGACGAGGGCAATGAAGGCAATGGGGCCGGATGCGGCGGTGACGGTTGCGGTCAGGGCCACGCCCACCATGATCAGGGCCAGGCGGGTCTGGCCTATGCGGATGCCATGCGAGGCGGCCAGGTCATCCCCGAGTTCCATCTGCCGCATTGGCCGGCTCAATATGAGGGAGAGGAGCAACAGCAGGACCACGCATGTGCCGCCGCCCAGAACCTGATCCCACGAAATGCCGTTCAGCGAACCGGAATTCCAGGCGGATGCGGACATGGCCTGGTTGAGATCGGCCTTGAGGATCAGCCAGGTATTGGTCGATGCCAGCATGGCCGAGACGCCGATGCCGACAATGATCAACCGAAAACCCTGAACCCCGCCCCGAAAGGCAATGAGATAGACGATGACGGCCGTTCCCATGCCGCCGAGGAGGGCTCCTGCGGCCAGCTGGAGGTAGGTGCCATTGATGAACAGCATCACCACCAGCGCCCCGGTATAGGAGCCATCCGAGAAGCCGATCAGGCCAGGGTCAGCAAGTGGGTTGCGCAGCAGCGACTGGAAGATGGCGCCGCTCACGCCCAGTGCGGCGCCGAAGATGATGGCCGCGACCACCCTTGGCAAGCGCCATTCGACGACGATTTCGTGGACAATGCCGCTCTCGCCGCCCGATAAGGCGGAGATGACCTGCAGGGGGGTGAGCTGGTACGAGCCCGTCATCAGGGCGAGCACCGCGAGGGCGAGGATCGCGAGCGCGACGACGACGCAGACGAGAAAGGAACGCCGCGCCAGCCGCGCTGAAACTTTCCAGCGCTTCACCGGGCCCCGTTGGGGGGATGAAATGGATACGCCGCCGCTCATAGCCCGCTGACCCGCTTACGCCGCACCAGGGCAATCAGAACCGGCGCGCCGACAAAGGCGGTGACGATCCCCACTGGAATTTCGCCCGGCCGCATGACCACCCGCCCAAGGATGTCCGATGCCAGGAGCAGGCTGGGCGCGAGCAGCAGGCTGTAGGCAAAAATCCAGCGCTGGTCCGGGCCGACAATCCAGCGGGCGACGTGCGGCACCATGAGCCCGACAAAGCCGATCGGACCCGCAATGGCGGTGGCGCCGCCGGCGAGCAGGGTGATGGCGAGGACGGACAGGACGCGTGCCCTTGCCAGTTTGACCCCGTGGGAGGTGGCCAGATCGTCGCCCAGCGCCAGGGCGTTGAGCGGGCCGGACACCGCGAAGGCGAGGACGCTCCCCAGGACAAGGAAGGGCAGTATCGGCCAGACCACGTCGAGGGGGCGGCCGAGAATGCTGCCGGCGTTCCAGGACCGCATGGCATCGAACGCATCCGGATTGGTGAGTTGCAGGGCCTCGCGGAAGCCGCCGAGCACCGCGCCCACGCAGACCCCGGCAAGCACCATGACGATGGGCGACTGGCCGTGGCGTGTCGAGCCCAGGGCAAGCACCATGAGCGTCACGGCCAGAGCGCCCGCAAAGGCGAACCACATATAGTTTTCGGGGCCACGGACACCAAGCATGCCTACCGCGACGGTGACGGCGAAGGAGGCGCCGGCGTGGACTCCGAGAATGCCCGGATCGGCGAGGGGATTACGGGTCAAAGCCTGGATCAGCGCGCCGGAGAGCCCCAGAGCGATGCCCACCGCCAGGCCGACCACGGTACGGGGGAGCCGGAAATCGCGAACGGCGAAGTGATGGATGCTATCCGATGGATTGACCAATGCGTCCCAGACCGCGTCGGGTGCAATGGTCGTGGGGCCGATCATCATGCTGGCCACGACGAGCCCGACGAGGACCAGAAGTGCGACGACCAGGCCCGGGACACGGCGACGCGCCCGGGGCACAGGAAGTGCGCCCCGGGCGTCAGGATGCGTGGCCTGCGATGTCACTCGGCAGCCGGGAGGGTCGCCAGCGCGGTGTCCAGCGAGTCGAGGTATTGCAGTACGGCGCCGTAGGAGTTGTTGCCGGGGCAGAAGAGGCCCAGCGCGCGGCCCGAAGTGACGGCCGGCAGGGCCTGCCAGGTATTGGTTTCGACCACCGGGACAAAGGGTTCGGTCGGCTGGCCATCGGCACCAACCGGGTAGGTGATCACGTCATACTCCGCGAGGTCGCCAAGCTGTTCGAAGGAATAGGACGTCCAGGCCAGGGGCTCGGCGCCTTCAGCGGCCTCGGGATAGTCGATGCCCACCTCGTCGCGGCCGATTTCGGAGCATCCGATATCGGCGATCGCAAAGGTGCCCGGATCGGAAGACGACCAGCGAATGACGTCCACGAACTTGGTGCCGGAAATGACATCGCCGTACTTCTGCTGGATGCCGGCAAGCTTGGTCTCGAATTCAGCCTTCTGATCACTCAGGGCATCGGTCAGATTGCCTGCGTCGGCAATGCCGTCGGCGAGGGCCTTCCATTCGGTGTCGAGACCATAGAACACGGTGGGAGCGATGGCTTCGAGCTGCTTGCGAATCTGCTCGAACTCGCCGCCGGGCACCTGCACCAGGATGAGATCCGGGGCCAGGCTGGCCAGTGCTTCCATATCAACCTCGTCGGCGCTGGCCGCAAGGATGGTGGCCGACTGGTAGGTCGACTGCTGCTCGTCGGGCAACCGGGCAATGTCCGAATCCGATTCCGCCGTCACGGCAATCGGCTTGCCGCCGATATCGATGAACGGCAGGGTCGTGTTGCCGAGCGTCGCAATGCGCTGCGGTGCGGCCGGAATTTCAATCGAGCCGTTATCGGCTTCGATCGTGCGGGTTTCCTGAGCCGAGACGGCAGAGGTGATGCCCAGGATGGCCACGGCGAACAGGCCGGTCCGCAGCGTCAAGGGCCGGACGGCGCAAGAGGATTTGTTGGTCATTGGTGTGCTCCCAGCAGGACGGGCGCCGAGTTCCTTACCATACCGACCGGTCACCCCTGCTAAGGTGATTGCATAACTCATGTTTTTTTGACCTGCAAGCTCTGTTGAATATCCTTTGAAGGCGGCCTTTTTCCCCGATTTTCGCCCGGGATTGCGGCCGCCGACGGCCAGCCTGCGCAGGCTCAGCTGGTGGCACCTGACGTTCGCTCAGCGCGCAAAATGGCCTGGCTCACGAGCAGTTGATATGCCGGCGGAGGATGGGGGCGTTTGCCATTGCGTCATCGGGCACAAAGCAGAGAACGGATGCCGGGATTGCCGCCGCGCATTCGGAGCGGTCATTGCGGCATCGGGTGGGGGAAATGGCTCCGCGAGTAGGACTCGAACCTACGACCCAGCGATTAACAGTCGCTTGCTCTACCAACTGAGCTATCGCGGAACATTTTGCGTTCGCCGTGGGGCGAAGCGAGGTCCGTGTACCCAAACTGATCCGGTTTGCCAAGCCCCCAATGGACCGCGATGTGAATAACTTGTCATTCGGGCCGCGCGCCGGCGCGCCGGGCCAGGGCGACGAGGTCGGCGGGGGTGTTGAGGTTGGCAAAGGGGTTTGCCGGCTCGGTCCAGGTGACCGGGATAGCGCCCAACTGCCGGAGAGCCTGTCGCGGGCTGTCGGGCTTTGCCTGCTCAAGAAGCGCGACCAGCGCCGGAATGCGCCAGGCCGCATTGGTCGGATAAAAGTCATCGCCCCAGGCGGCGAAGGCCGCATCGGCCTGTTCGAGGGCCGCGACCAGACGCGGGCAGAAATCCGTTGGGAGGAAAGGGGTGTCCACGGCAACGCTGACCAGAATGTCGTCTGCGCCCGCTGTGGGGCGCAGGTGGGCGGCGGCGGCCGCTATGCCGGCCATGGGCCCCAGATGGAAATGCTCGGCATCGGGCAGGCACATGCCCTGCGGCCAGGCCGGTGCGGGGCCGGGGCCTGAGGCAACGAGCAGGGGTGATCCGGCTTGGCGCATGATGGAGGCGGTGCGCTCGAGCAATGTCATGCCGCCGAACCGCAGGAGCGCCTTGCGCACCTGGCCCAACCGTTCGCCACGTCCGCCAGCCAGAATCAGCGCGTGGATCGTCATGCCGGTTTTTGCGAACGCAGGAGCAGAAGCAGGGCGATCCCACCGACAAGGCCCCAGAACGGCGCTCCAATGCCCATAATGGTGATGCCCGAGGCCGTGGCCACGAAGGTGAGTATGGCGGGAAGGCGCGTGTCCTCTTCGGTGAGCGCGCCTGCCAGGGACGAAGCGAGGCTGGAAAAGAGCGCGAGACCGGCCACGGCCTGGATCAGCAGCGGTGGCGAGGCGGCGATGAAGGCGGCGGCCAGGCTCGCCGCGAGACCGAGCAGCAGATACGTGAAACCGGCAGCAACCGGAGCCGGCCAGCGCCGCGCCGGGTCGGGGTGTGCCTCGGGTCCGGCGCAGATCGCCGCGGTAATGGCGGCGAGGTTATTGGCGATGCCGCCGAAAAAGGCTGTGGCCGCGCTGGCCAACCCGGTCAGCACGAAGATCGGGCCCGGTTGCAGGGTAAAACCATTGGCCTTCATCACCGCGATGCCCGGCAGGTTCTGCGAGGCCATGGTGACGATATAGAGCGGGAAGGTGATGCGGATCAGCGCATCGAGGGTGAACGCGGGCATGATCGGCACAAGCGCCGGCCAGGCGCCATCGAACGTGCCGGCCGGCAGATGCGTGGTGGCGACGAGCACGACCGCCGTGGCGGCCACCGCGATCGGCACGGCATAGCGCCGGGCAAACCGCAGCCCCACTGCCCAGGCCAGAAGGATCGGCAGCGCCTGCCAGGGCATTTCGGCAATGGCGGTGATCGGTGCAAGACACAGGGTCAGCAACATGCCGGCCAGCATGGCATTGGCAATGGCGGCGGGTATGGCGGCCACCAGCCGGGCCAGGGGCCTGATGAGCCCCGTCAGGACAATCAGCGCCGCGCAGGCGAGAAAGGCGCCGGCAACGGCGGGAAACCCGCCCACCGGTTCGCCAACCGTCAGCAGGAAGGCCGCGCCGGGCGTGGTCCAGGCGAAACTGATCGGGGTGCGCACGCGCCAGGCGACGACGATATTGAGAACGCCAATGGCCAGGCAAACTGCGAACAGCCCCGACCCGGCCTGTTGCGGACTGGCGCCGGCCCCGGTCAGGGCCGCCAGCATCAGGGTAAAGGTGCTGGCATAGCCGACAATGGCGGCCAGGACCCCGGCAATGACAGGCTGTGCATAGTCGCGGCGCGATGGCGCGGGAGATGGGGTCGTCATGGCGGTCCGGTTATCATCCAGGCGCATTTCTGGCCCGGCGCAGCCCGGCATAGGCTACTTCGGCCCCGGGATATTCCATATCCATTTGCGCAGCGTCCAGCCCCATGGGACGGCACCGGCCACCGCAGTTACCGTTCCGTCACCTGTGGTTGCTAGACTGCGCCCATGACCGAGCGCCACGACATCGACGAGCTGACCCGCATCAACGCCGCCCAGACCGACCTGATCATCCGTCAGGCGGCCGAACTCGACCGGCTCCGGGAAGAACTGGCTGTTCTGCGCAAGCGCCGCAAGGGTTTGATGGTGCTGGCGGGGCTGGCAGACTAATCGCGATTTGGATCGGACGTAGCGACGGTAGGTATATTTGTTCACCCATGTTCGCCGGAGCGGGCCGACGAAGAGGTCGCACTGAACAGGTGTTGTAACAGAAAAATGGGGGCGTTGGCCAGGCTCGCCACCCATGGTAATGCTGAAACGCCAAGGATGATGCAAGTAGCAACGACTGCGAATGGCAAGTTCGCTCCCCACGCGGACACCCCTGTGAGGATCAGGGCACGAATAAAAAATCCGTGCCAGACATAGGCAGACAGGCTCTGCCGCCCGATCTCAGTCCACCAGCCGGCCCGGCTCGGCGTGACTTGTAAGATAGACCAAACCCCGGCCGCCGCGACCAAATAGACTGCAAGCCTGTATGCACCGCCCCATTCGGGCTCCTTTAGTCGGAAATAGCCTTCGCGCCCAAACAGCCATCGCACGTTTGCCTCATGAGCGGGCCCAAAAAACATGAGGAGAATGAGCAGGAGCACTGCAAGAGCCGCACATACGCGCCATACGCTGAGTTGCGGCGCTAGATCCGTATTCCGCAGTCGGTAGCCCACAAGAAAGAATGGCAAGAAAAAGATGGTGCGGCCAATGCTCAGTTCCCCGCCATCCTGAACAACAAACCCTGCCAGTATAGCCACGCCGATAGAAAGTGGGATCGATATATTGGTCACTCGCAGGAATGGGAGAAATGCTCTCCAGATAGCCAAACTGAGTAAGTACCACATTAGCCAATATGGACGGACCAAGTAGTAAATAAGATCAGACCTGCCGCTAAAGGTGATGTCGAGGGATGAGTATAAGAACTGAAACGGAATGTAAACGGAAATTGGGGTTAGAAAAGAGAGTGCCCAAGACGTTCCGAATCTATCTTTACTAGATAGGTAGCCGGAAACAAAAACAAACGCCGGCATGTGGAACGTATATATGAGTCTATATATTTCTGAGTTTGCTCCATCGGCCTTGAATCCGATTTCAACAATGTGACCGAAAACAACCAGTGTGATCAGAATTGCTTTCAGGTTGTCGATGTATGCGGAGCGTGTTGTTGAGGTCGACGATCCGGGCGGTGATGACATGGCGAACTGAGCGACCTGCTAAGACAGTGTTTGTCCGCATGGCACTACTCAGCCAACTGCGGATCGATCTGCAAGACACGCTAAACATGCTGGCACTGTCAGCTCAAGCCCTGGTTTGATAATCAGAGTCGGCAAGTCTTTCCGCAGAGTTCTGAATCATCAGAATATATCGCGGGGAATATAGGTCGGATGAGTACTAGATATTTTGAGGAATTCAATGCTACCGAAACTCACCGCATCATTTGTTTGGGGGGAGTTTCTGGAGGCCTCGTCCGGAATCGAACCGGAGTACACG
Source organism: Devosia sp. (assembly GCF_025809055.1). Taxonomy (NCBI): domain Bacteria; kingdom Pseudomonadati; phylum Pseudomonadota; class Alphaproteobacteria; order Hyphomicrobiales; family Devosiaceae; genus Devosia; species Devosia sp. The sequence continues at coordinate 442,895 of NZ_CP075529.1, forward strand.
GATTTGCAATCCGCTGCGTAACCACTCCGCCACGAGGCCTCTAGGCGCAGGTATCTATTGTGCGCTTGGGGGTTATGCAAGCGCAGAGATTTCCGAAGGGTTACTTTCGGCCGGTCGCGGGACGATGCGGACCGGTTTTCCACCAAAGGGTTGGAACGCGGGCCATGGGCGCAGTGTTGCGGTTGTGTCCAGCAAGGGAACCAGCCATGACCAGCAAGACCGATCGCAGCACACCCGCGCCTGAAGAAACCGACCCGGGCGAGCAGAAGGACGACAATATCGACGATCTGGGCCGCAAGCCCGACGGCAGCGCGCTCGACCAGCCCCTGGACGACGAAAAGGATCGCCCGAAGGGCGCGACAAAGTCCTGATTCCGGCCAACCATTTTGTCGCGGCCATGCGAGGCCGCTTGCCAGCGGGCAGGCGGCACTATATTCACGTCCAGCATATGAACCGGGCAGGTACAGGACGCGGCTTTGGACTTCGCACAGGCCAGAAAAGCAATGGTCGACAGCCAATTGCATACCAGCGGCATCTTCGACCGGCGCCTGCTGACGGCCATGGGCACCGTGCCGCGCGAGGCTTTCCTGCCAGCTGAGCGGCGAGCCGTCGCCTATATAGACGACCATCATCGCCTCAACGAAAGCGGCCGGTTTCTGCCCGATCCGTCGACATTCGGCAGGCTGGTGCAGCTGGCCGAAATCAGCGCTGGCGACAGCGTTCTGGTCGTGGGGAGCGGGACCGGTTATTCGCTTTGCGTGATCGCTCGCCTTGCGGCGAGCGTCACCGGGCTTGAGAGCGATCCGGCATTGAATGCCATGGCGCGCCAAGCCTGCGCGGGTATCACGGGCATCGAGATCGTTGAAGGCGAAATGCCAGCGCTCGCGGCGCGGCAGTTCGATGTCATCGTCGTTGAAGGGGCGCTGGAGAGTGTGCCGGCGGACCTCGCCGCACTTCTGCGCCCGGACGGCCGATTGGTGGCGCTGGTGCGCGACAAGGGGGTCGGCATCGCCCGGCTCATGCGCCGCGTGCAGGGCGGGGTTGAGACAACGAGCCATTTCAATGCAACGCTTCCGGTGCTTTTCAAGGGAGCGGGCGAACCGGCATTCATATTCTGAGTGCCGTCAGCTGTTGCCGTCCGGTCACGTCCGGACCTTAACAGCACATTAAAGAACGTTAGGGATTGTCCCGGCCGGTTGTGTAACCCATCTGCCGGGCATTAGTGTGGGTCGCGTCTGGAGGTGGGTTGATGAAGTTCAAGAGTTTTGCGGGCGCCAGCCTGTTGGCTGTCATGGTCGCCTGCGCGCAGACGGGCTTGGCCCAGGCACAGTCGATCACCCAGGCCCTGACGGCCGCCTATGATCACGCGCCGGACCTGCAGATTGCCGTGCTCGACGCCAAGGCGTCGGCGGAAAACATCGTGCAGGCCAAGTCGCGAAAGCTCCCGACGATCGGCGCCTCCATCGGGGCCTCGCAGAGCTACAGCCTGGTCGGCGGCAATTGGTCGGACAGCACGTCCGTGACCACCGGCCTGTCCTATAACCAGACGATTTTTGACAATTTCCAGACCGAAGCGCAGATCGAAGCCGCCCGCGCCGGCGCCGAGGCGGCCGAACACCAGATCCGCAATACCGAGCAGAATGTGCTGATCCAGGTCGTTCAGGCCTATATGGCTGTTCTGACCGGTAACCAGCTCGTTTCGCTTCGTCAGGAGAATGTCAACTTCTTCCAGGCCCAGCTGCAATCGGCCCAGGACCGGCTGGATGTGGGCGAGGGGACGCGTATCGACGTGGCCCAGGCCCAGGCGCGCCTGGCCCAGGGGCAGGCGGCTTACCGCGCCTCGCTGGCCTCGCTCGAAACCAGCCAGGCCACCTTCCAGCGCCTCGTGGGCCAGCGTCCGCAGGGGCTGAGTGCCTCGCACAACTACGGCAATCTCATTCCGCGTTCGCTGGATTCGGCGATTTCCGAGGCCGAGATCGGCCATCCGGCCATCCTGCTCGCCAAGGCCTCGATCCGCGCCGCCCAGGCCGGGAGCGATGCGGCTTCGGCCTCGTTCGGCCCCACCGCCTCGATCAGCGGTCAGGTCGGTTCGCGCTGGACGCCGAGCGGCGGCGGATTGACCGATGGGTTCTCCGGCTCGCTGGGCTTTCAGATCTCCATCCCGATCTATGCCGGCGGCGCTATCGGCTCCAATATCCGCCAGGCCAATATCCAGCAGATAAAGTCCGAAGTCTCGGCCATGTCCACCTATGACCAGGTGCGCGAGGCGGTCATTTCGGCCTGGAGCGGCATCCAGGCCGCCGATGCGCAGATCAGCGCGGCTCAGGCTGCGGTGACCTCGAGCAATACCGTTCTCGATGGCGTCATCCAGGAACGTGACCTGGGCACGCGCACCACGCTCGATGTCCTCAACTCCCAGGCCGACCTGACCAGCGCCCAGGAGACGCTCATCAATGCGTCCAGCAACAAGGTGATTGCCACCTTCTCGCTGCTGAGCGCCATGGGGCGGCTGACGGCCAGCGATCTCGGCCTGCCGGTGACCATCAAGACCGCCGTGCCCTATACGCAGACCGTCGAAGACGTCTGGCAGGAACTGCGCACCGTCGCGGAATAGGCTCGCTGCCGTCCGCAAAATGCGGACGGTCTTGCCCCCGGCCGCAAGTTTTCGTGGAAGAACGCAAACTTGCCGGGTCCGGATGATTCCTAATTCCGCGCTGTGCCGTTAAGCTGCTTGTTACGAATCAGGCGGGGCAGATGCGGATGCCTCTGCGTCTGTCAGGCTCTTGCGTAAGAGGCAGTGATGAACAAGCCGGCACCCAAAGAACCGTCCATGGACGAAATCCTGTCGTCCATTCGACAGATCATCGCCGATGATGATGCGGCAGGCGTGCCGCGCCGGCCATCCATCCAGGCGGCACCGCCACCGATGGAAGCTGCGCCGGCCCGCCCGCTCAATGCCGAGGACGATCGCGACCTCAGCGACATGTTGGACGATATCGAGCCGCTCGCGCTTTCGCCGAGCCAGATTGTCGACGAGGCAGACGGCGCGGGCGACGATTTCAGTTTCGATTCCATCCTGGCCGATACCGAAGGCTCCGAACCGCAGCTGGTCGAGGCCGAGGACATTGCCTTTGACGCCGACGATGAGCTTCCGAGCTTCGACCCGGCGCCGATGCGTGCGCCCGAGCCAGAACCGGAACCGCAACCCGTTGCGGCCCGTCCAGCTCCGCGCCCGGCACCCCAACCGGAACCTGCTCCCCAGCCAGAGCCGGCGCCGAGCGTTTCCGATGTCGCGCCGCTGCCCGATCCGACGCTGACTTCGGACATGGCCGAGGAACTGCTTGAGCCCGCCACCAAGGCCGCCGTCCGGGGCTCCATCGGCAAGCTCAATGCGCTTGGCCTGGGCAATCCCAGCCTCACCATCGAAGCCATGATGCGCGAGATGCTGCGGCCCATGCTCAAGGAATGGCTGGACGAAAACCTGCCCTCCGTCGTCGAGCGCATGGTGGAGAAGGAAATCTCCCGCATTTCGCGCGGCGAGTAGTTTCGGGCCGCGGGCCCTCCCTCGTTAAATTCGGTGTTACCCCCGCGAAAGCGGGGGTTTGCTTTTTTTGGGCGCAGGAAACCAGAGGTTCCCGCTTTCGCGGGAATGACAAGGTGGGGGTGAGGCTCCGTGGTGGTGGCTGGGCGCTCTGGCGGTAGCCGGGTGTTGTGGTGGCAGGTGCTGTCGTGGCGGCAGTTGGCTGATCCACCTACCTGATTGAGCTTCTGTGGCGCACCTTTCGCTCGTTCAATATGGAACCGGGATCGTTGCCCTTCCCTCGGTGTCACCCCCGCGAAAGCGGGGGCCTCTGGTTTGTGTGCAGGAAACCAGAGGTTCCCGCTTTCGCGGGAATGACGTTGTGGTGGTGGGAACGACGTGGTGGTTGCGGGAATGACTTTGTGGTGGTGAGCGCGGCGGGTGGTTGCGGGAGTGACGTGGTGGTCGCTGGGCAACCCCTGCGCTTGCGCAGAGAGTGGGTCGCCTGAACATCGGCACGTCAATGCCCGATCGGCCGTCATGCGCGCTTGGAGTTGACCGTTCGGGCTGCATTTGCTTGAAGTCTGCCAACCTATTCCGGCCCGCCAGGTGCAGCCTGGCGGGTCAATTCCGTTGCGAGTGGCCCAATGCTTGAAAAGACCTATGAACCCGCCGCCGTCGAAGGCCGCATCTATGATGCCTGGCTCGATGCGAATGCCTTTGCGGCCGGGGCAGGGGCGAAACCCGGCGCCGAGACGTTCACCATCGTCATCCCGCCGCCCAACGTCACCGGTTCACTGCATATCGGCCACGCGCTCAACAACACCGTCCAGGACATTCTCGTCCGCTTCAACCGCATGCTGAAAAAGGACGTGCTCTGGCAGCCCGGCACCGACCACGCCGGCATCGCCACGCAGATGATCGTCGAGCGCCAGCTGGCCGAAAAGCAGCAGGACCGGCGCAGCATGGGGCGCGATGCCTTTATCGAGCGCGTCTGGGAGTGGAAGGCCGAAAGCGGCGGCACCATCATGAATCAGCTCAAGCGCCTTGGCGCTTCGGCCGATTTTTCCCGCGAGCGCTTCACCATGGGCGCTGCAGGCGAGCCGGACGACCAGATGGTGCGGGCCGTCATCAAGGTGTTCGTCGAGCTGCACAAGCGTGGCCTCATCTACCGGGCCAAGCGGCTGGTGAATTGGCATCCGGGCCTCGAAACCGCGATTTCCGACCTTGAGGTGGAGAATATCGAGGTCAAGGGCCATATGTGGCACCTGCGCTATCCGCTCGCCGATGGCGTGACTTATGATTTCCCGCTGGTGGACGAAGAGGGTAATGTCACCGGCACCGAGACGCGGGATTACATCATCGTCGCCACGACGCGCCCCGAAACCATGCTGGGCGACGTGGCGGTTGCAGTGCATCCCGATGACGAGCGCTATCAGGGCCTGATCGGCAAGTTTGTCGAACTGCCGCTGGTCGGCCGGCGCATTCCGGTGGTCGCCGATGAATATGCCGACCCGAGCCTGGGCACCGGCGCGGTGAAAATCACCCCGGCGCACGACTTCAACGATTTCGAGGTGGGCGCGCGGGCCGGGGTGGAGCCGATCAACGTCTTCACCACGCGCGGTGCGATCATCGACGCCGATTTCATCCCCGAGGCCTATCGCGGGCTGGACCGGTTCGAGGCGCGCAAGGCCATCGTCGCGGATCTGGCGAAGATGGCAGAGGAAAACCCGCTTCGCGGCCTCAGCCATATCGAAGACAAGAAGATCATGGTGCCGCATGACGAGAAGAGCAAACTCGTCGTCATCGAGCCATTCCTCACCGACCAGTGGTGGGTGAAGGCTGATGTGCTGGCCGAGCCGGCTCTGGCTTCGGTGCGCGAGGGGCGCACAAAGTTCGTGCCGCAGCAATATGAAAACACCTATTTCGCCTGGCTCGAGAACATCAAGCCCTGGTGCATTTCCCGCCAACTGTGGTGGGGACATCAGATCCCGGCCTGGTACGGCCCGGACAACGAGGCCTTTGTGGCCTATGACGAGGCCGAAGCCAAGGCTGCCGCGGAAAAGCACTATGGCAAGGCTGTGGAGCTGACCCGCGACCCTGACGTGCTCGACACCTGGTTCTCCTCAGCGCTGTGGCCGTTCTCGACCCTGGGCTGGCCGGACGAAACGCCGGAACTCAGGCGCTACTACCCCACCGACGTGCTGGTCACTGCATTCGATATCATATTCTTCTGGGTCGCCCGCATGATGATGATGGGGCTCGAATTCCTCGACGAGGAACCGTTCCATACAGTTTACATGCACGCGCTGGTTCTGGACGAAAAAGGCCAGAAGATGAGCAAGACCAAGGGCAATGTCATCGACCCGCTCAAGCTCGTCGACGAATATGGGGCCGATGCCACGCGCTTCACGCTGGCCGCTATGGTTGCTCAGGGCCGCAACATGCGGCTCTCAATCCAGCGCGTCGAGGGCTATCGCAACTTCGTCACCAAGATCTGGAATGCGGCGCGCTTCCTTGAGATGAATGAATGCCGCCGGGTCGAGGGTTTTGACCCCAAGGCCAACACTTTGGCACTGAACCGCTGGATCGTCGGCGCCACGGCGCGCGGCATGGCAGCGGTGCGCGCTGGCATCGAGGACTACAAGTTCAACGAAGCCGCCAATTCGGCTTATGACTTCGTCTGGGGCACGTTCTGCGACTGGTATGTGGAATTCGCCAAGCCGGTCTTCATGGGCGAGGACGAGGCCGCCAAGGCCGAAACCCGCGCCACTGCGGCCTGGGCGCTGGATCAGATCCTGGTCATGCTGCACCCGATGATGCCGTTCGTGACCGAAGAACTCTGGGCCGAGACCGGCAAATTCGGCCCGGCGCGCGAAAACCTCCTGATCCTCACCGAATGGCCGGACCTTTCGGGCCTTGAAGACGCAGCGGCCGATGCCGAACTCGCCTGGCTCGTGGATGTGATCTCCAATATCCGGTCCGTCCGCGCCGAGATGAACGTGCCGGCCGGGGCCAAGTTGCAACTGGTGGTGACCGGGGCCGGCGCGGAAACGCTGCGGCGTCTCGTGGCGGGCACGTCGCTGATCTCGCGGCTGGCGCGGCTGGAGGAAATCTCCCCGCAGAACGCGGTGCCGGGGGAATCGGCGCAATTCGTGCTCGGCGACGCCACCTACGCGTTGCCGCTGGCCGGGGTGATCGACATCGCCGCCGAAAAAGCGCGTCTCGAAAAGGAGGTCGGCAAGCTCGATGGCGAAATCGCGCAGGTCGACAAGAAGCTGGGCAACGAGCAATTCGTGTCCAAGGCGCCCGAAGAGGTGATCGAAGAGCAGAAATCGCGGCGCGAAGCGGCTGTGGACCGGCGCACGCGGATCGCGGCGGCGCTGAAGCTGTTGAGCTGATGCTCGGGCCCGGCAGTGATGCCGGGCCTTTTTTTTGTCGGGTGCGATACGGGTGACATGTCTGCGAAAGCAGGGGTCAAATTGGGGTATGGCACCCCCACCCAACCTCCCCCTGAAGAAGGGGGAGGAGTTCTCTGGTGGCGCTCCAGAATCGAAGCAAACTCGATCCGTTCCTCCCCCTTCTTCAGGGGGAGGTTAGGTGGGGGTTCGGGATGAGCACGGTTTCGGGCTAAATCCGGCCCTGTACTGCGTGCAGGCCGGCATAGACGCCGTCGCGGGCCATGAGGTCGTCGTGGGTGCCTTGCTCGACGATGCCGTCGCCGGTGAGGACGAGAATGCGGTCGGCATGGCGCACCGTGGACAGCCGGTGGGCGATGACCAGCGTGGTACGGCCGTGGGTGAGGCCGAGAAGGGCCTGCTGCACGGCCCGCTCGCTTTCATTGTCGAGCGCACTGGTGGCTTCGTCGAAGATGAGCACCGGCGGGTTCTTGAGAAAGGTGCGGGCGATGGTCAGTCGCTGTTTCTGCCCACCGGACAGCTTGACGCCGCGCTGGCCGATATCGGTGTCATAGCCCTGCGGCAGGCCGGTGATGAAGTCATGCGCATTGGCATCGCGTGCCGCCGCAACCATTTCGGCCTCCGAGGCATCGGGGCGGCCGTAGAGCAGGTTCTCGCGCACCGTGCCGCTGAAGAGATAGACGTCCTGCTGGACGACGCCGATATTGCGGCGAAGGGATGCGAGGGTGATGTCCCGCAGGTCCCGGCCATCGAGGGTAATGCTGCCGTCTAGCACGTCGTAAAAGCGCGGGATCAGCGCGCAGAGCGTGCTCTTGCCCACGCCAGAGGGCCCGACAAGCGCAACGAACTCGCCGGGCGCAATGCCGAAGGAGAGATCGTCGAGGACGCGGGGGCCATCGGCGTCGTAGGCAAACCGCACCGTGTTGAATGCAATGGCCCCTTTGACTGGACCGAGGGGGCTCGCGCCCGGCCGGTCGAGGATGTCGGGTTGCTCTTCGAGCAGTTCCATGGCGCGGACGAAGCCGGTAAAGCCCTCCTGCCACAGGCGGATGAAATTGTCGAAACGTTTGATCGGATCGAGAAGCACGCCGACGCAGAGCAACAGGGTCAACAGGTCGGCCGGCGACAGACTGGCATAGAGACTGCGGATGGCGCCGACGACGATGACGGTCACCGTGACAAGTTGCGCAAAGGCCTCCATGCCGCCCCAGAGCAGCGCCTCGTTGCGATAGCCGTCCTGCCGGGCCCACAGGAAGCGCTGGTTTTCCACCTCGAAGCGGCTCTTCTCGGCGCCCTCATTGGCAAAGGACTGCACCACGCGGATACCGCCCAGGGAGTCCTCGACACGCTCATTGACCCCGGCAATGCGTTCCTTGCTGGTGCGCAGGGCAATATTCATGCGCTTATTGAAGTATAATGCGTAACCAATTGCGAACGGAAGCAGAAGTGCGATGCACAGGGCGATGATCGGGTCGATCCACACCAGGATGGCCATGGCCCCGGCGAATTTCAGCACGCTGATGGCGAGGTCTTCCGGGCCATGATGAAAGAGTTCGCCCAGCCAGAGCGAGTCATTGCTGATGCGGCTCATCAACTGGCCGGTGCGCTGCTGGTCATAGAAGCTGAACGAGAGTTTCTGGCAGTGCTCGAACAGTTCGCTGCGCACCTGCGCCTCGATTTTCGCGCCCATGGAATGGCCGTGGTAATCGACGAAATAGGTGGCCACCGCCTGGACGACGAACACGCCGACCATGACGGCGCCGATGGTCAGCAACTGGTTGAGGGCGGTGGGGTCATCGGCCAGAGCCGGAAGCCGGCTGACGATGTAGTTGGCGAGCAGGGGCAGGGCCGTTGCCGTGGCGGCAACCAGCACAGCCGATGTCAGGATGGCCGCGAGCAGGGGCAGGTGCGGCCGGTAGTAGCTGAGAAATCGGCCAAAGCGGGCACGAAAGCGGTTGCGTGCGACCGGGTCGGCGCCGTTGCGGATGAGGAGGCGGGCGAAAAGGCCGGGTTTAGCTGCCGGGCGCGCGGTGTCGCCGTGAGTTTGAGGATGCATGAACGATCAAGTCCTGAAGAATTCGGGAAAGGCTGGCTTTGGACTGGATCGTTTTCATCGTCGCTCTCCGGCGGATTGTGCGAATGGCCGAATATGACGCCGACATTGGGCGACTGACAACACCTTCAGAGCACATCGCTGTCTCTGTGACGATTCGGCAACAAAGCCCGCGATTCAGTGGGCGGCGGCAACACAGCAACCATTTGGCGATGTTTCCTGCCACAATCTGCCCGTAAACGAGCCTTGCAGGCATTCGGGGGCGGATGCTGGTGCCGGTCTTTTGCGGATAGTTTCAAGTGTCCGCCGAGGCGCAGCCCGTCCCTTCGGTCCAGCCAGGAACGGATGTCTGTGTGTGTTGCAAGGTCGTAAAATGCCTGTGGGCGAATTGAGACTGCGGAGTGCCGAGGAAATGGTGCGTCATGCACCCGGATGTGAAGTGTCTGGCCGAAAACGGACACAATGCCGGTTTACCACTTCTTCATACTTCGCTTTTCCTCAGCCCCACATCAGGGAAAGCTCTTGCACAGAAATCGCGGGTGGACTTGATCGCCCGCAGCGGGCCGGCACAGCCGGATATCCGCACCAATTGCCCGCCCATGGCCTCATGGGCGAAAGGAGTGTTATGCGGATGATCCGGGATATTCCCCTGGCGGCCGCTACAGGTTTGGCTTTGGCGTTCGGCGTCACCATTGCGCCTGCCCAGGCGCAGACGGCGGCTGATGCGGCCATGGATCTGGCTCGTATGCTGGACGGTGGCGGTTCCATCGTGTCCAGCGACGATTATCTGTCCGCGCTCGAAAACGATGCGGCGGCCGGCCGGCCCATGGCCCTCTGGCAGCTTGGCACCATGTATGAGAACGGCGAAGGCGTCGACAAGGACCCGGCCAAGGCTTTTGGCTATTTCGCCCAGATCGCCAACCAGCACGCCGATACGCCGCCGCGCGGCCTTGAGGCCGATATCGTGGCCCGCTCCTTCGTCAAGCTGGGCGAGGACTATTATCGCCTGGGCGCGCCGGAAGCCGGCGTGTCGCAGAACCTCAACGAATATCACCGCGTGCTGATGCACGCCGCCACCTATTTCGGCGATGCGGAAGCCCAGTACCAGGTGGGCATGCTGTACCAGAAGGAAGAGGCCGGGCTGGGCGTGAGCCCGACGCTCAGCGCCCGCTGGCTGCAATCGGCTGCGCACAAGGGGCATTGCCTCGGTCAGGTGCAACTGGGCAACCTGCTGTTCAACGGCCTCGGCGACTACCCGCCACGTCCGGCCGAAGGGCTGGCCTGGCTCGAAGTGGCGCACACGACCTGTCAGGGCACGGCCGATCAGGCCTTTGCCGACGAGGTCCTCAATCGCGCCCTGGCCGGCGTACCGGCGCAGGATCGCGCCAGTATCGTCACCGGCGCACCGGTCTCGACCACGCAGTTTTAGTTGGGTCACGGCAGAGCTGGCCTTGCGGCTGGCACTTTTGCCTTTTGCCCTCGAACGGCGCCGGGAACACCCCCACCTAGCTTTGCTAAGGCCCTTTTGGGCCTAGCGTCGCTACCTCCCCCATCAAGGGGCAGGTGGGGTTGGAGGCGTTGGATCAGGTCACAGGTGTAGCGGACTAGAAGCTGAACGCGCCTTCCACGGGGACGTGATCGCTGGGCTTGTCCCAGCCGCGCACGTCCTTGTGGACGACCACGTCATCGAGCCGGTCCGCCGCTTGCGGCGACAGCATGAGGTGGTCGATGCGGATCCCCGCATTGCGCCGCCAGGCGCCGGCCTGAAAATCCCAGAAGGTGAACGTCTGTTCGGCGGTGACGGCGCGCAGGGCGTCGGTCATGCCCATATTGGTGAGGACGCGGAACCGCTCGAGGCTTTCCGGGCGATAAAGGGCGTCGCCCCACCAGGCGTCCGGATCATGGGCGTCGATGGGCGCAGGAATGAGATTGAAGTCGCCCATCAGCACGAAAGGCTCCTCCAGTTCGAGCCGTTCTGCGACAAAGCGATTGAGGCGATCCATCCAACCCAGCTTGTACGGGAATTTTTCCGTATCCACCGGGTTCCCGTTGGGCAAGTAGATATTGCACACCCTGACCACGCCGCCCTCGACCGAAAACACGCCTTCGATCAGCCGGGCCTGCTCGTCCTCGTCATTGCCGGGCAGACCGCGATGCACCTCATCGAAGGGGAGTTTGGACAGCAGGGCCACGCCGTTCCAGCTTTTCTGGCCATGCGTCTCGATATTGTAGCCCAGCGCCTCTATCTCGGCGCGCGGAAAGGCCTCGTCGATCGACTTGATTTCCTGCAGGCCGACAATGTCCGGCTTCTCCTCGTCGAGCCACTTCAACAGGAGCTCGATGCGGGCCTTGATGCCGTTGATGTTCCAGGTGGCGATGCGCAGGGCCATGACGGGCTCCTCAGAAAAGGTCGGCATAGACCGCGCGGATGAGGTCCTTGGGATATTGCCCCGTGCATCCCTCGAGCGCGGTGTTGCTCATTGACACTATCGTAAGCGCGTTGGCCGGATCGACAAGCCATGAATGGCCATAAACCCCACCCCAATTGACGGTGCCCCGGGCCGATGAAGAATTGGCCGCGACCGGATCGTCGATGATGGCGCCAAGATAGCCGAAGCGCTGCCCGGCATCGTCCCGGTGGATATCGCCAATCCGGTTGGACATGGCGAGGCCAAGGGTTTCGGGCGAGATGACGCCGCCACCGCCGGTGCGCATGGCTTCTAGGAACCGGACGATGTCCTCGGGCGTGCCGGCCATGCCGGCGCCACCGGACTGGAACGCCTTGTCGCTGAAGATGCGCGATGGCGAGAAGGTGACGGGGTCGCCGCGGTCATTGATGACCACATGCGGATCGGCCATGGACATGGGTGGGGTGCCATCGGCATAGGGTTTTGCGAGGCGCGCCAAGTCGGCAACGAAAAAGCCGGTTTCGGCCAGGCCCAGGGGGCCGGTGACATGGGCACGCGCCGCATCGTCAAGACTGCCGCCATGGATGGCAGCCAGTACGGCGCCAAGCACGTCGATGGCCACCGAATAGGACCAGGCAGTACCCGGCGCGAACAGCAGTTTCTGCCGCGCGACCAGGCTGAAATTGGCCTCAAAGCCCTTGTCGGACGGACCAAGGCCGGTCGAGATCGAGGGATCATCGGGATAGGCATAGGCCAGCCCGGCCGTGTGGGTCAGCAGGTGATGGATGGTGATGCCGGCCGGCGTGCCATCATCGCGCTGCGGATCGAAATAGGGCAGGTGGTTGACCACGGGGTCGTCGAGGCGCAACAGCCGCTTGTCGATCATGGCGAGGGCCGTGGCCGCGACGATGGGCTTGGTGACCGATGCCAGCCGGTAGATGGCGTTCGGAAGCATGGCGACATCGGCTTCGCGGTCGAAGTAACCGGCCGTCCGGCGCAGGGCGAGGGTGCCGTGGCGATAGACAATCAGCTCCGCGCCGACGATTTTCTCGGCCGCTATGGCCCCGTCCATGATCGCGTCGACTTGCGCGCCCATGCTTGCCTCCCAATGTGATTTTCTGGTTTTGTCGGTCAGACGGCGAAGCTGGTGCCGCAGCCGCAGGACGCCACGGCATTCGGATTCTTGATCTGGAATGCCTGACCAATGAGATCGTCGACAAAGTCGATCTCCGCGCCGCCCATGAATTCCAGGCTCAGCGAATCGATCAGGACCGTCGCATCACCCTTTTGCAGCACGAGATCGTCGTCATTGGCGGTTTCCTGGACGAGATTGTATTCGTACTGGAAACCCGAGCACCCGCCGCCCGCGACCGAGATCCGCAGCACGGTGCCGGGCACTTCCTTGGAAATGATGCGTGCAACACGCTTGGCGGCGCGGTCCGAAAGGGTTACGGCGGGGCGATCGGCAAGGCTTGCGTCAGTCATGGGAAATCCCGTGCGGTCGTAATGTCATAACAACACCGCTAAGATAGGCGTTCCCAGCGCCGTTGCAAAGGCCCGGACCTGACAGATGAGCGACACAGCACCCTATGCCAGCAGGCCCGACCAGTCGCTCGGCAGGCTGCATGGCACCGGCCCCAGCCCAACTCGCTCGGAATTCCAGCGTGATCGCGACCGGATCATCCATTCGACGGCCTTTCGGCGCCTGCAGCACAAGACCCAGGTTTTCCTGTCCCATGAGGGCCGACACTTCCGCAACCGGCTGACGCATACGCTCGAAGTCAGCCAGATTGCCCGCTCCATCGCTCGCGCCCTGCGCCTCAACGAAGACCTGGCGGAAGCGGTGGCGCTGAGCCATGACCTGGGGCACACGCCCTTTGGCCATGCCGGGGAAAGGGCCCTGCACCGGGCCATGGAGCCCTTTGGCGGCTTTGACCACAATGTCCAGGCGCTGCGGGTCGTGACCCTGCTCGAAAACCGCTATGCCGAACATGACGGGCTGAACCTGACCTGGGAAACGCTTGAGGGCATTCTCAAGCACAATGGTCCGCTGATCGATGCAGAGGGGAACCCCGTTGGCCGCTATGTCCGCGAGGGGCTACCGGCGGGGCTCGAGGCCATTCCGGCACCCGCGCCGCTGCGTCTTGAGACTCATGCCAGCCTTGAGGCGCAGGTGGCAGCGATTGCTGATGACGTGGCCTACAATGCCCATGATATAGACGACGCGCTGCGGGCGGGCCTCGTGACCGTGCCAGATTTTCTCGACGTGCCCATGGCCGGGCCGATCGTTTCGGAGGTGCTGGCCGCTTATCCCGATCTCGCTGCCAAGCGGCAGGCTCACGAAGTTCAGCGCCGCATGATCACACGGGCGGTCGAGGACGTCATCACCACGAGCGCCGCCAATATCGCGCGGGCCGGCGTGGCCAGCGCGGAGGATGTGCGACTGGCCGGTCACACGCTGGTCGGCTTTTCCGAGCAGACTGAAAGCGCCGAGAAGGGGCTAAAACAGTTCCTGTTCTCACGTGTCTATCGGCACGAGGCGGTGATGGTGCCGGTGCGGGAAAGCGAGGCGGTCGTCGAAAGGCTCTTTGCCCGCTACATGCGCGATGCCGACATGCCCGGCCGCTGGGGCGAGGCGGGCCGGGCGCAGGACGGGGCAGGGCGGGCGCGCATTGTCGCCGATTTCATCGCCGGCATGACCGACCCCTATGCCCTGGATGAGCATGAGCGCCTGTTTGACGCTCGCCCGGATTTCCGTTAACCCCGCCGGACCAATCCCATAGGTTTGTCATGGATATTTTTGCTCTTTTCACCACAAGGGTCATCGATGCCCTGCGTGCCGACTATCCCCAGCTCGACAATGAGCTGCTTGCGCGCGTCGTGGTGGAGCCGCCCCGAGATGCGGCCCATGGCGATCTGAGCACCAATGCCGCCATGGTCGTGGCCAAGCCGCTCGGCAAGAACCCGCGCGAAGTCGCGGCCGCCCTTGTCGAGCGTTTCAAGGCCGATGCCGATGTGAGCGCCGTCGACGTGGCGGGACCGGGTTTCATCAATTTTCGGCTGAACGACGCGGTGTGGTTCCGCGTGCTGCGCTCGGTTGCCGCTGCCGGCGCCGATTTCGGCCGGACCGACATCGGCAAGGGCGAGCGGGTCAATGTCGAATATGTCTCGGCCAATCCGACCGGGCCCATGCATGTGGGGCACACGCGCGGCGCCGTGTTCGGCGACGCCCTGGCCTCGCTGATGGCATGGTCGGGCTATGAGGTCACGCGCGAATTCTACATCAACGATACCGGCGGGCAGACGATCATTCTCGGTCAATCGGCGCTGTTGCGGTATCGCGAGGCGCTTGGCGAGACGATAGAAATTCCGTCCGGTTTCTATCCCGGCGACTATCTCGTTCCGGTCGGGCAAGCCCTGAAGGCGCAATATGGGGCCGGGTTGCTCGACATGCCCGAGCAGGAAGCGGTGCTGATCGCCCGCGAGACGGCACTGGCGGCGATGATGGAGCTGATAAAGGCGGACCTGGCGCAGCTCAATATCCACCACGACGTGTTCTTCTCGGAGCGAACGCTGCATGGGCAGGGTGGCGATATCCAGACCACGCTCGACTGGCTGCGCGAGCAGGGCATGGTCTATGAGGGCAGGCTCGAACCGCCCAAGGGCAAGACACCCGAAGAATGGGAAGACCGCGAACAGACGCTGTTCCGCGCCACCGATTATGGCGACGATACGGATCGGGCGCTGATCAAGTCGGACGGCTCCTATACCTATTTCGCCGCCGACATTGCCTATCACCGCAACAAATATCTTCGCGGTTTCAAGCACATGGTCAATGTGCTCGGCGCCGACCATTCCGGCTACGTCAAGCGGCTGCAGGCTGCGGTGAAGGCGGTCTCGCACGGGGAGGCCGATATCGACGTGCGCATCTGCCAGCTTGTGCGCCTGCTCAAGAATGGCGAGCCGTTCAAGATGAGCAAGCGCTCGGGCGACCTGGTCACGCTTTCCGACCTGGTCGACGAGGTGGGATCGGATGCGACCCGCTTCATGCTGCTGTTCCGCCGCAACGACGCCGCCATGGATTTCGACTTTGCGCTGGTCAAGGAACAGACGCGGGACAACCCGGTCTTCTACGTCCAGTACGCCCACGCGCGGGCAAGCTCGGTGTTCCGCACGGCCGCGCGGGACATGCCGGAGCTTGATGTCTCTCCCGCAGCTTTGGCCGCAGCCGATATCGAACTGCTCAGCAGCCCCGCCGACCTGGAGCTGATCCGGCTGATCGGGGCCTGGCCGCGCACGGTCGCGGCGGCCACCCTGGCGCATGAGCCGCACCGGGCCGCCTTCTATGTTCATGAGCTCGCAGCGGCGCTGCACGGGTTCTGGGCCAAGGGCAAGGATGACCCGCAGTTACGATTTGTTAACCCTTCGGACCCGAAGTTGACTTTGGCTCGACTCGCACTCGTCGATGCCGTGCGTCAGGTTATCCGAAATGGTTTGGGTCTCCTTGGGGTTACGGCGCCTGACGAGCTTTCATAATTCGGGCGCATTGATGTGATGACTCGCGACAAAACCCCCAAAGGGTGACGTCGCAATTCAGGGGCGCCGATAGGATATATCGGCGGGACCGCAACCGATGGCCGCACATTTGGACGATACTGACGATCTCATTGCGGAACTGGCAAAACTCATGGCCGACGATGCCCGGCCAGAGGGTTCCGAGTCCAAGGCCAATCCCGAGCCGCAGAAGCCGGTCATTCGCATTCCCGGCGGTGATGAGCGGCCGCCGGAGCCTGTCGCGCCTGCTGCCGCGGCGCCGCTCCCGTCTGTGCGCATACCCGGTCAGGATGCACCCGCGCCGGCGCCTGCCAAGGCGTTGAACGCCGAGCCGTTCCGCTTCGACTTCGATCTCAACCTGAACCGCAAGCCCGCTGGTCCCGCGACCGAACTACCCCCGGCGGCAGCGGCGCCGCAACCGGCAGCGGCCGCGCCGCAACCGGCAGCAGCCGCGCCAATTGTCGAGCCGTTCATTCCGGCATCCCGGCCCGCCCAGCCGAGCCCGCTGCCGCAGGCAACAACCCCGGCTGTGCCTGTTCAAGCTGAACCGGCCGCTGAAGCCAACGCCGATCTGCCCGATCTCGATCAGGATAGCCTTGCCGACCTGATAGCGGCTGAACTGGCCCAGGACATGGCGCCGGAGACGGAGGCCGTCCAGGCTCAGCCGGAGCCGGAAGCATTCGAACCGGAGCCTGCGCCGCAGGACTTCGCACCTCTGGAATCCGAACCGCAGGAACCCGTCGAGGAGATCCCGCAGGTTGATGGCCCGGCTCGCGGCGAGGACAATTTTGTCGTTGCGCCGGTTTTTGGACTTGGTGACCGACAGGCCGAACCCGTTGCCACCCAACCGGACCCCGAGGCGGCCGTGGCATCTGCGGAGGCCGTTTCGAACGACAAGGCGCCCAAGGAGTCCGACGCCCTCGGCGACATCAAGCGGCTCGTGGGTTCAGCGCTCTTTGCCGGTGTGGCCCGGCGTGCCAAGGCTGCCGAGCGGAACAGCGCGGCGCCTGCCGAGCCTGTCATGGACGAGCCGGTTGCCCCGGCGCGCCGGGAGCCGGCCGCTGATGCCGGCGGCAATTTCGACAGTGTCGATGAAGCTATTCTGGCCGCCGCAGCAGCGACGGGCGCCCATGTCGAATGGGTCGATGGCAGCGAGGCCGGAGCCGACGACGCCATGCCCGCCGAAGACCGGCAGCGCCGCTTCGTGCCATCCATGCCGCAATTCAATCGCGCCGTGGTTGGACCACTGGTCGCCGTGGGCCTGCTGGCCGTCGCGGGGCTGGGCCTGTACTGGGTGCTGGGGCAGGGCGGTGGGCCGGAAGGTCCGGCGCCGCTGATCTCTGCCGACGCGACCGCCGTCAAGGAAGTGCCGGAAGTGACCGAGACCGCCGAGACGCAGTCGGTGGTCTTCAATGAGATATCGGGTGCCAACAACCCGGCCGATGAGCAGATCGTGTCCCGCGACCAGTCCGACGAGCAGACGGTCAGCGAGATTGCCGCGACCACCACGGGCGCCGGTACCGGCGGCACCACTGGCGCGGCCGCCAGCGGGTTGATCGATACCAATGCCGAGGGCCTGGTCAACCGCAAGGTGCGGACCGTGACCGTCCGCCCCGATGGGACCATCGTTTCCGGCGATGAAGGCGTGGCTGGCACGACCATGCTGCCGGTCGACCGCCCAGATGTGCCCGAAGTGCCGGGCGCCGACTTTTCCACGCCCGACCTGATCGCCAGTGCCGGTCAGGCCGAGGTCGAACCCACGCCCGCCGTTGCCCCCGCTCCGGCGACGCCGGTGGTCGAAGCCGGTTCCGTGGTGCCGGTGGCAGACGCGGCCGGCAACCCGCTGGCCGGCCGGAGTGTCACCATTCCGCGCGAACGTCCTGGCAATTTCCAGCAGATCGCGACCAGCGCCCTGGCCAATGCCAGTGCCGCGCCTGCCGTGACCACGCCCGATCCGGCAGCGGCCCTCCCGGCAGCTGCGCCTGCGGCGACCGCAACGGCGCCGGGCGCCGCGGCCGCCTATGTGCAGCTGGCCTCTCAGCGCAGCGAGGAAGCTGCCCGCTCGACGGCCCAGCAGATCGTCAGCCGCTTCGGACCGCTGTTCGGCGGGGCCAATCTTGAGATCACCCGGGTCGATCTGGGCGAGCGCGGCATCTATTACCGCGTCCTGGCCCCGGCGGATTCGCGTGCCGCTGCCTCCAATCTCTGCACCAATCTCAAGGCCGCCGGCGGCGACTGCGTGGTTCTTTAGGCGCAACGCCCCGCTTGCTTGACGGAAATCGCGCGAGCGGCCAAGGATGGGGCATGATCCCATTCCTTGCCGCAACGCGATGACCACTGCCCAGGCCGATTGGTTCGATACGCCCGCGCCCCCGGCCGCGGAGGATATTCTGCGCGTCGAGGTGGGTGGCTATGAGGGCCCGCTGGACCTGCTGCTCGACCTGGCGCGGCGCCAGAAGGTCGACCTGTCGGCAATCTCGGTGCTGGCACTGGCCGAGCAGTACCTGTCCTTCATCGACAATATGCGCGAACGCCGGATCGAGGTTGCGGCCGACTATCTGGTGATGGCCGCATGGCTGGCCTATCTCAAGAGCCGGTTGATGGTGCCGCAGGCGCCGGGCGACGAGGAACCGAGCGGGGAAATGCTGGCGGCCATGCTGCAATTCCGCCTCAAGCGTCTCGAAGCCATGCGCATGGCGGCCAATCGCCTGATGAACCGGCCCAGGCTTGGGTTCCAGATCTACCAGCGCGGCGCACCCGAGGCGATCGAGATCGCGCGCCGTCCGATCTGGGAGGCGAGCCTGTATGACCTGCTCAAGGCCTATTCGAGCCAGCGCGAGCGCGGCACTGCCACCGACTACGCGCCCCGCCTGCGCAATGTGTGGTCCCTGCAGGATGCGCGCGACCTGCTGGTGCGCCTGATCGGCGACTCGATGGAGTGGGTGGCGCTCGACGCCTACCTGGTCGACTACCTCGCCCGGCCGGGCGACCGGGCCACCGCGCGGGCGTCAAGTTTTGCATCCAGCCTTGAACTGGTGCGCCAGGGTGAAATCGACATGCGGCAGACCGAGACGTTCGGGCCGCTGTTCTTGCGGCGCCGCCGGGGCGAGACGACATGAACGCGCCCGATCTGGACGATGCGACCGGGGACGTGTTCCGGCGCAACCTGCGCATCCTCGAAGCACTGCTTTTCGCATCTGCCGAACCGCTCAGCCTGGCCGATGTGGCGCCCTATCTCGGCGAAGGGGTCAATCCCGATGCCCTCATGCTAGCGCTGCAACAGGAGTATGCCGAGCGCGGCGTCAACCTTGTCCGGCGCGGACAGGGCTGGGCTTTCCGCACCGCCGAGGATCTGGGCTTTCTGTTGCGGCGCGAAGAACACGAGACCAAGCCCCTGTCGCGCGCGGCGCTCGAAACTTTGTCGATCATTGCCTACCACCAGCCGGCCACGCGGGCCGAGATCGAGGAAGTGCGCGGGGTCACGACCGGCAAGGGGACGCTGGATCTGCTGATGGAGGCCGGATGGATCCGGATGCGTGGCCGCAGGCGTACGCCAGGGCGGCCGGTGACCTATGGCACGACTGAAGCCTTTCTCGATCACTTCGGCCTCGAAAGCCTGAGTGATCTGCCGGGTCTGGATGAACTCAAGGGCGCAGGTCTGCTCTCGGGCCGCCTGCCGCCAGACCTGCAGATACCCTTGCCCTTCGATGGCGCCTTGCGCGATGACGAAGACCCGCTCGATCCGACCGACGCGGGCGAGACGGAACACGAGGACGACCAGGACTGATGATGACTGATCAATCCGCCGGAGAACTGCAGGGCTGGGGCGCCCGCGGTACGGCCGGCGTGGCCTTTGCTGCTTCGCTGGACTTTTCCGACGTCTCGGTATCGCTTGGCGGCAGGACGGTACTCGACCAGTTCAACCTGACGATCCGGCCCGGGGAAATCATCTGCCTTCTGGGCGAATCCGGATCGGGCAAATCGACCGTGCTGCGCGTCGCCGCAGGCATCCAGCCGGTGAGTTCGGGGCAGGTGTCCATCAACGGCGACGTCATGTCGGCGCCGGGACGAACGGTGGCCCCGAACAATCGGGGCATTGGCCTCATGTTCCAGGACTACGCGCTGTTCCCGCATATGAGCGTTTTGGACAATGTGTTGTTCGGATTGAAAGGGCTGGGCCGGAAAGCGGCCCTGGCCCAGGCGCGATCGGCCCTGCTGCGCGTCGGACTGGGCGAACGCGAAGCCGATTTCCCGCATCGATTGTCGGGCGGGCAACAGCAGCGACTGGCCCTGGCGCGCAGCGTGGCGCCGCGTCCGGGGGTGTTGCTGCTCGACGAGCCGTTTTCGAGCCTGGATGCGCGATTGCGCGAAACGGTGCGCGGGGAAACCCTGGCGGTACTGCGCGAAACCCATGCAACGAGCCTCATCGTCACCCACGACCCCGAGGAAGCCATGTTGATGGGCGATCGGGTGGCCCTGCTGCGGGCGGGGCGGATCGCCCAGATCGGCACGGCCTCGGAAATCTATCGCAAGCCGGTCGATCTTGCCGCCGCACGCTTCTTCTCGCCGCTGGCCGAGATTGAAGCGACAGTCCGCAATGGCGCGGCCGAGACGCCGCTGGGGCCAGTGCCGGTCTCGGGCCACGCGGACGGGGCCCGGGTCGTGGTTGCGGTGCGTCCGACCGGCGCGGTCCGGGTCGAACGGAATGGACCGGGCATACCGGGCCGGCTGGTTGCGCGGCGCGACGCGATCGGTATCGACATTTGCGAGGTCAAGGTGAGCGGAATTGACGCGCCCCTTGGGGTCAGGCGCCCCGCTGACGGCAATTTGACCGTGGGAGAGGACGTTTTCGTGACCCTCAACCCGGAACACATCCTTGTGTTTGAACGCGTTTGAACCTATTTCTCGGTCTATCTTTTGCGCGTTTCGCGTAACACGAGTTCTAGGGAGACCATTATGCACGCGCCATCCATCTGGGGCATTCTCGTTGTCGCCGTTGTCGTTATCCTGCTGTTCGGCCGCGGGAAGATTTCCGGCATGATGGGCGAAGTCGCCTCGGGCATCAAAGCCTTCCAGAAGGGCATGAAGGACGACGACAAGCCGGCTGAACGCATTCAGGCCGAAGCGCCGCGTACCGTCGATGCAACTGAAGTGGACAAGAGCAAGGACGCCTGATCGCGTCCTCCTGCTCGACCACTAGGCGGTTCGCCGCCGTTCGGAGACTTTTCCCATGCTCGGCCTAGGCTGGACAGAGATGCTGGTGATCGGCGTCGTGGCGCTGATTTTCATCGGTCCCAAGGATTTGCCGGTCGTCATGGGGCGGATTGGCAAGGTCATCGGCCAGGTTCAACGCATGGGGCGCGAGTTCCAGCGCGAAATCAACCGCACGACCGGGCTCGACGAAGTGCGCAATCTGCGCAGCACCATCACCGATCCCCTGAAAAAGACCGCTGACGAAATCCGCAAGGAATTCAATGCCATCGGCAAGGATGGGCAGCAGTCGCCAACCGGGGCCCTGAAGCCCACGGACCCCAAGACCGAAAGTGTCGTCGACGCCATCAAGGATCAGGCCGGCATGGCCGAGCCGAAGAAGACGACGGACGAGTTGGCGGCGGACTATGGGTTCAAGCCCAGCGTTGCGGCCAAGCCTGTGAAGGGTACGCGGACCACCCCGCCGACTTTTGCCGATACCACCGCCGGAAAGGCCAAGGCAGCGGCCGAGGCGCCGGTCAAGGCCGCCCGCAGCACGGCCAAGCCCGCCAGCGCCAAGAAGACGCCCGCACGGACATCCACCAAGACCGAAGCACCGGCCGGGGAGGCGAAAAAGCCTGTTCGCCGCACGGCCGCAAAACCCGCCGCGGCCAAGGCCGCCAGCGCCAAGCCAGCCAAGGCCACGGCTGCGCCTGCGACCGCCGCGGTCGAGACGCCGGCGACAGAACAAGCCAAGCCCGCCAAACCGCGCGCACCGCGCAAGAAGCCGGCCAAAACGGCTGAGAAGAGCTGATCATGGCCGAGACCACGCCGCAGATCGAAGACAAGAGCGCCGCCAAGCCGGAGCCCGAAGACGAACTGGCCGGTAGCGAAGCGCCGCTGCTCGAACACCTGGTGGAACTGCGCAAGCGCCTGATCCACAGCTCGATCGTCCTGGTCGTGCTGCTGGTGATCTGCTTCATCTTCGCCGGCAATATTTTCGATATCCTGCTCAATCCCTATCGGTCGCTCTATTCCGATCCGGGCGAGATGGAGCTGATCTATACGGCGCCGCAGGAATTCTTCTTTACCCAGCTCAACCTGGCCTTCTTCGGTGCGGTGTTCATCGGCTTCCCTTATCTGGCGACCCAGATCTATGGCTTTGTCGCGCCCGGGCTCTACAAGCACGAGCGCAAGGCGCTGGTACCGTATCTGGTGGCCACGCCGGTATTTTTCCTGCTTGGCGCCCTGATGGTCTATTTCGTGGTGCTGCCCATGGCGCTCGGCTTCTTCGCCGGGATGCAGACCGAGGAGATCAAGCTTCTCGCCAAGGTTTCGGAATATCTCGGCCTGGCGATGACGCTGATCCTGGCCTTCGGCATCTGTTTCCAGTTGCCCGTGGTGCTGACCCTGCTTGCCCAGATCGAACTCATCAATGTCGAGCAGCTGAAAAAGGGCCGGCGCTACGCCATCGTGGGCATTATCGCCGCTGCCGCCTTCATCACGCCGCCCGATCCGATTTCCCAGATCGGTCTTGCCTTGCCGATGTACGGGCTCTACGAACTCGCCATTCTGTCCGTCAGGATGATCGAGAAGCGCCGCGCCAAGGCTCTGGCCGAGGAAGAGGCCAAGGCTTCCGCCGAATCCTGATAGTCACGTTTGCGCCCTGTCCCAGCCGCCATGCCCGGCACGGGGCAGGGCCATTGGTTGTTTGAAACGAGAGGCGGGCTGGACCCCGTAAAGCGATGTTCGATATCAAGTGGATCCGAGACAATCCCGACGCCTTCGATACGGCCATGAGCCAGCGCAAGAATGTCTCCGTCCGCTCGTCCACCCTGCTCGAAATCGACGACCGCCGCCGCCAGATCATCGTGCGCCTCAACGAGGCCCAGGAAAAGCGCAACAGCATGTCCAAGCAGATCGGACAGGCCAAGGCGCAAAAGGACGAGGCCCGCGCACAGGCCCTGATGGCCGAAGTCGCCGCGCTCAAGGAATCCATTCCGGCCGGTGAGGCCGAAGAGCGGGCCGTGGAAAAGGAACTGCGCGACGCGCTGTCGTCCATCCCCAACATGGCGCTCGCGGATGTGCCGGTGGGCGACGACGAAGCCGACAATGTCGAGTATTTCGGGCCCAATGGCTCGGCGGCCACCGTGTCGAAAGTGCGCGCGCCCAAGCCGGCCTTTGCCTTCGCGCCGAAAGAGCATTTCGAAATCGGTGTTGCCGAAAAGGACATGGATTTCGAGATCGCGGCAAAACTCTCGGGCAGCCGGTTCGTGGTGCTCAAGGGGCAGATTGCCCGGCTGGAACGTGCGCTGGGCCAGTTCATGCTCGATATGCACACCACCGAGCACGGCTATCTTGAAGTGCAGCCGCCGGTGCTGGTGCGCGACGATGCGCTGTTCGGGACCGGCCAGTTGCCGAAATTCGAGGACGACCTGTTCTTCACGCCGCATGGCGAGGGGCGCCTGGCGCTGATCCCCACCGCCGAAGTGCCGATGACGAACTTTGTCCGCGAAACCATCCTGGCCGAGGAAGAGCTCCCGCTGCGCTTCACGGCGCTGACCTCCTGCTTCCGTTCGGAAGCCGGTTCGGCCGGGCGGGACACGCGCGGCATGTTGCGCCAGCACCAGTTCAACAAGGTGGAACTGGTGGCGATCACCACGCCGGAAGAATCCGAAAACGAGCATGAGCGGATGCTGGTCGCCGCCGAAGCAGTGTTGCAGCGGCTGGGGCTGCATTATCGGGTGATGAAGCTGTGCACCGGCGACATGGGTTTTGGCGCCCGGCGGACCTATGACATGGAAGTCTGGCTGCCGGGGCAGGATACTTATCGCGAGATTTCCTCGGTTTCGGTCTGCGGCGATTTCCAGGCCCGGCGCATGGAGGCCCGCTACCGGCCGCGCGGCGAGAAACAGGCGCCACGCTATGTGCATACGCTCAACGGCTCGGGCACGGCCGTCGGCCGCTGCCTGATCGCGGTGCTTGAAAACTACCAACAGGAAGACGGTTCGGTTCTGATCCCCGAAGCCCTCAAACCCTATATGGGCGGCATCACCTCGATCGGCGGGCGCTGAGATGGCCCTGCGCATCCTCATCACCAATGATGATGGCGTGGATGCGCCGGGCCTGGCCGTCATGGCCGAGATTGCCCACGCGGTTTCCGACGATGTCTGGATCGTGGCTCCCGATGGCAATCAATCCGGGGCAGGGCACCGGTTCACCTTCGGCCGCGAACTCACCTTCGAGGCCCGCGGGGATCGGCGTTTTGCCGTCAAAGGCGGCTCCCCCGCCGATTGCGTCGTCGCTGGAATGACGCATCTCCTAGGTGACCGGCCGGCAGACCTCGTGTTGTCGGGCGTCAATGCCGGGCAGAACCTGGGCGATATCGTCAATTGTTCGGGTACGGCTGCGGGCGCGCGCGAGGGGGTCCTGCAGGGCGCCATCGGCATCGCCATGAGCCAGTCGATGAACTACGACATCACGCATACGCCCGACTGGGCCAATGCCAGCCGCTTCGGTGCCGACGTGGTCCGCGCCATTCTGGCTGCGCATGACGGGCACGACGTGTTCTACAACGTCAATTTCCCCTATTGCGAACCGGACGCTGTCAGCGGACTGGCCGCCGTGGCGCATCAGCGCTTTTCCCGCTCGCCGATCCGGTATTATTCGAGCGACGACGACGATGGCTTCTATATGGCCATTCCCGAAACGCCGCTGCCGCTCGATCCGGAAGCGGATTTCGAGCGCTTGCGGCGCGGCAATGCCATTACGGTCACGCCCTTTGCCTTGCAACAGACGCACCAACAGGCCCTGGAAGGCCTTGCAGGGATGAGCCTGAAGCCCCGCCACGAGGGCTAAATTCAGGCCCGCGACGGGCACGGCGTCTTAACCTTACTCCATCCTGAATCGGCCGATGACGATTTCACGCAAATCGCATCGGCTTTAAACTCGTCTTTACCTTACCGGCGTAGCGTCACAGTCAGTTGTTGAGTACCTGCGTACGAGTAAGCCGATGAGTATTCGCGTCTCCCCGCGGACCTACAGGAATACGCTGGCTGTTGCCGGTCTTGTGGTTGCCGCTGTTGGATTGTCTGGTTGTTCCAGTCTTGGCAGTCGCACGCTCGGTGATGCCACTGTGACCAATTCAGTCACACAATCCGCCCCCGCTACCATCAATCAGCCGATGCCGGCCAGTCTTGGTGCTCCGCCGACCATGCAGGTCGCCGAGCAGCAGTTCCTGCCGCCCGCGCCGCTTGGCTCCAATACTGCAGGGGGCTGGGGTGGTGGCCAGACGATTTCGCCTTCACCCGTCCAATCCGGCTATGTGCAGCCGGTCGGAACCTCTCCGATCGCACTGGGGGCGGCCACGCCCTCCGTTCAGTCCCAAGACCTTCCTGTATTGAGTTCGTCGCCGACAATGGGAGCTTCACAAGCCATGCCCGCCCAGCAAACCCTCGCCCCGATGCAGCCTGCGCCGGCTGTCGCCGCCCTGGGCGCCACATCCCCCAGCGCCGCGCTGCCGGTCAATTCCGCCGTGCCGGCCGCCGCTCCTGCCGCCAACACCAACGGCTACACCCACACCATTGCCGGTGGCGAGTCGCTCTACACCATCGCCCGCCGCTACGATGTGACCACGCAGGCCATCGTCCAGGCCAATGGCCTGTCCTCACCGGACAAGATCGTGGTTGGCCAGCAAATCATCATTCCCGGCCGTTCGGACCTGATCCGCACGCCGAGCAGCCCCACGGTGCAGATGGCCAGCACAGCTCCGGCAGCCGGCAACCTGACCCTGCCAAATACCCGCCCGGCCGAAGCCGGTGCGCCGGTCGCCCAGGTGGCGACCACGCCCGCTCCGGCTCCGGTACAGGCTGCACCCGCGCAGGCTGCGCCGGTCCAGGTCGCAACGGCGCCGGCAGCAGAGCCGGTCATGTCGGGCAATGACAAGTTCGGCTGGCCGGTCTCGGGCCGCGTCATCACCGATTTCGCGGCCTCGCGCGGCACCGGCATCAATATCGACGTGCCGGAAGGCTCGGCGGTCAAGGCAGCCGAAAACGGCACCGTCATCTATGTCGGCTCCGGCGTGGAAGGATATGGCAATCTCGTGCTCATCCGGCACCCGAATGGCTACGTTTCGGCCTATGCCCACCTCAAGGACATGGGCGTCGCCAAGGGTACCAATGTCAATCGCGGTGACTCGATCGGCACGGTCGGTGCAACCGGTTCCGTCTCCCGCCCGCAACTGCATTTCGAACTGCGCAAGGGCGCGACGCCGGTCGACCCGGTGCCGCTGCTGGCCAGCTAAGAACTGTCACTCTCCAAAGCAGAACAAGGGCCGGGCGTGGTGCACCGGCCCTTGTTGTTTTTAGACCGCCTTGCCTTCCTCGCCCGCCAGGGTGCGCACCAGCTGGATGGCGACACGGCCCGAGCGTGATCCGCGCGTCGCGGCCCATTCGATGGCGCGGGCGCGCAACTGGTCAGGGCTGATAGCCAGGCCATAGAAATCGGCATATCCGGCGACCATGGCCAGATATGTGTCCTGATCCGAATTGTGAAAACCGAGCCACAGGCCGAACCGGTCGGACAGGGAAACCTTTTCTTCGACCGCTTCGCTGGGATTGATGGCTGTGGACCGTTCGTTCTCGATCATGTCGCGCGGCATGAGGTGCCGCCGGTTGGACGTTGCGTAGAACAAGACGTTGTCGGGCCGCCCCTCCAATCCGCCATCGAGAATGGTCTTGAGCGACTTGTAGCTGGTTTCGCCGCTGTCAAAACTGAGGTCATCGCAAAAGACGATGAAGCGGGCCGCTTGCCCGGAAATGGCCCGCATCAGCTGTGGCAGGGTTTCGAGATCCTCCCGGGCAATTTCGATCAGCACCAGGCGCTCGAAGCCCGGGCGCGATTCGATGTCGGCGTGGATAGCCTTGACCAGCGATGACTTGCCCATGCCCCGCGCGCCCCAGAGCAGGGCATTGTTGGCACCGTGACCACGGGCGAACTGTTCGCTGTTGGCAAGCAGGATGTCGCGCACCTGATCGATGCCGCGCAGCATGGCGAGGGGCACACGGCTGACCTGGCGGACCGGGAACAGGGAATGGGTTTCGCCCTGCCAGTGATAGGCATTTTCCGGTCCGAGCACGAATGCGCCGGCGCCATTCCGCTCGCCGATCGAATGGGCGATGGCCTCGAGCGCTTCGGCAATTCGGCCCAGATAGTCTTTCGTCTTCACCCGTCGCGTCCTTGTGTATTATGCCGCAACCTGGCGGCCCGATTGGCTTTGCAATCAATCATACCCAAATGTATAGTCCGCGCGATTTTGGCCCGGACGCAAGTGCATGCAGGCCTGATTGCGTCCATATCCCGAGCCGGCGTGCCGGGGGCACCAATTCTCGAAAAGAAGAAAAATTAGGAGATCGCTTGATGTTTGTAACGCCCGCCTATGCTCAGGATGCGGTTGGGGCCCCTGGCGGCATGGCTGACATTTTCATCCAGCTCATGCCGATCGCCTTGCTGGTGCTGATTTTCTGGCTGCTGATCTTCCGTCCGCAGCAGAAGCGCATGAAGGCCCAGCAGGCCATGCTTTCGGCAATCCGGCGTGGCGACACCGTGGTGACCACCGGCGGCATCGTCGGCAAGGTGACCAAGGCGGTCGACGGCGAGGACCTGGAAGTGGAAGTCGCCCAGGGCGTGAAGGTCAAGGTCGTGCGCGGCATGGTGGCCGATGTGCGGTCCAAATCCGAGCCGGTCAACGACAACAAGCCGGCCTAAGGCCGACAAGAACCGGCCGGAGCCCCAGGGCTCCGGCCTTCTGACTTTTCAGGACGTCTTTTATGAACCAGTCGCCGTTCCGCGTATTCGTCATTCTCTTTGTCGCGATCGCGGGTATCCTGCTTGCAGCCCCCAATTTCCTGCCGAAATCCGTTCAGGATGCGATGCCGGGATGGTTGCCCAAGCCTGGACTGGTTCTTGGCCTTGACCTGCAGGGCGGCTCGCACCTGCTGCTCGAAGTCGATCGCACCAGCATCGTTTCGCAGCGCCTGGCCGATCTGCGCCGCGACGTCCGCAACGTGCTGGCCAACGAAAACGGCATCGGCAACTTGCTGACGACCGACGAAGCCAACAACGCCATCTATATTGAACTGACCGATCCGACGCAGAAGCCGCAGGCCGAAACGGCCATTCGCGGTCTGCAGAACACCCTCACCAATAACCTGTTCAGCGCCGGCGCCGGCGTGGATGAACTGGCCTTTGGCGAGGCTGCGGACGGCAAGCTCTCGGTCAGCCTGACCCAGGAAGGCATCACCCAGCGCATGAGCGCGCTGGTGGCTCAGTCCATCGAGGTCATCCGCTCGCGTATCGACGAGCTCGGCACCACCGAGCCCACCATCCAGCGCCAGGGCGACACGCGCGTCATGGTGCAGGTGCCAGGCTTCGGCGACAGCGAGCGCCTCAAGAACATCATTTCCCAGACGGCGCGCCTGACGTTCCACATGGTCTATCCGGGCATGACGGCCGACCAGGCCGAGGCCCAGGGCCTGCCTGTGGGCACGTTCATCCTGCCCAGCCAGGACGGCACGCGCGAACTGCTCTATGAGGACGTGGCCCTGGGTGGCGAGTCCCTGGTTGATGCCCAGCCGGCCTATGACCAGCAGCGCGGCATCCCCGTGGTGAGCTTCCGCTTCGACACTCGCGGCGCCATCACCTTTGGCGAAATCACCTCGCAGAATGTCGGCCAGCGCTTTGCCATCGTGCTCGACAACACGGTCATCACCGCGCCCGTGATCCAGCAGCCGATTACCGGCGGCTCGGGTCAGATCAGCGGCAGTTTCACCACGGCGTCGGCCAATGA
The DNA here is from genome assembly GCF_025809055.1 of Devosia sp. Classification (NCBI taxonomy): domain Bacteria; kingdom Pseudomonadati; phylum Pseudomonadota; class Alphaproteobacteria; order Hyphomicrobiales; family Devosiaceae; genus Devosia; species Devosia sp. The sequence goes on from NZ_CP075529.1 coordinate 471,885, forward strand.
CCTCGCCGTGCTGCTGCGCGCCGGCGCGCTGCCTGCCAGCCTCAATGTCATCGAGGAACGCACCGTCGACGCCAGCCTCGGTGCCGACTCCATTCAGGCCGGCTTTACCGCCGGCGTCGTGGCCAGCGTGCTGGTGCTCGCCTTCATGGTTATCGCCTATGGCGTGTGGGGCGTGTTCGCCAATGTCTCACTGATCCTCAATATCGTGCTGATCTTTGCGGCGCTTTCGACCCTGGGGGCGACCCTGACCCTGCCGGGCATTGCCGGTATCGTGCTGACCATCGGCATGGCCGTGGACGCCAACGTTCTCATCTACGAGCGTATGCGCGAAGAGCAGGCCTCCGGAAAATCACCGCTGCAGGCGATCAATGCCGGTTTCCAGCGCGCCTGGGGCACAATCATCGACTCGCACCTGACCCAGCTTGTTGCGGCCGTGGTGCTCTATTTCATGGGTTCGGGCCCCATCCAGGGCTTTGCCGTGACGCTGGGCCTGGGCATCCTGACTTCGCTCTTCACCTCCTACACGGTCACCTCCTTCCAGGTGAACCTGTGGTACAAGCGCGTTCGTCCCAAAACGCTCAACATCCAGAAATTCCGCTTCATTCCGGATGGGACCAAGATCCCGTTCATGAAGATCTCGCGCTACGTGATCGCCGCGTCGATCATCCTGTCGCTGCTCTCCATCGGCTCCGCCGTCACCAAGGGCTTCAACCTCGGCATCGACTTCGTCGGCGGCACCGCCATCGAAATCCAGCATGTCGGCGGCCCGGCCGATGTCGGGCAGGTGCGCGAACGTCTCAGTGGTCTCGAACTGGGCGAAATCCAGGTGCAGGGCTTTGGCACGCCGCAGGACATTCTGGTGCGCGTGCAGGCGCAGGAGGGCGGCCAGTCCGCCGACCAGATCGCGGTCCAGAAGGTTCAGGAGGCCCTGGCCGAGGACGACTACGAAGTGCGTCGCGTAGAGGCGGTGAGCGGCACGGTTTCTGGCGAATTGGCCATGACCGGCACCATCGCCGTTATCATCGCCATGGTCTGTATCCTGCTCTACATCTGGTTCCGCTTCGAGTGGCAGTTCGCCATCGCTGCCGTGACCACAACGTCGCACGACCTGATCATGACCATCGGCCTGTTCTCGTTGACGGGAATGGAGTTCAATCTCAGTTCCATCGCGGCGGTGCTGACCCTTGTGGGTATTTCGCTCAACGAAACCGTGGTTGTCTCCGACCGTATCCGCGAGAACCTGCGCAAGCATCGCAAGATGCCGCTGCCGGACCTGATCGACCTGTCGATCAACCAGACGATCGTGCGGACGTCCTTGACGCAGTTCACCCTGCTCCTGGCGCTGCTGCCGCTGGTGTTCTTCGGTGGCGAAGCGCTGCGCAGCTTCACCATCGCCATGACTTTTGGGTCGCTCGTCGGCATGTACTCCTCGGTCATCATCAATGGCCCCATTCTCATCAATTTCGGCCTCAAGCAGAAATCGGACGAGGACGAGGCAGCCGAGCAGGCCAAGAAGAAGGCGAAGTCCGCGGATGGGGCTTCGGTCTAGACCGAAGCCGGCCGCGCCTGCGGGCAACGCGATCCGGGATTGAAGTTCCCTCTACTGCGGAAACGACGCATTGGCTGAACACGCGGAAAACGGTGGCCACTTCCCCCGGCAGGTCGGCATCGATGCATATGGCAATGGCGGTTTTCGCTTTGCCGAAATGTCGCATCGGGGCTCGCTGCTCTGCCTGCCCACCGGGATGAGCGCCTGGCCGGTTGCCAACACGGTGGGGCTCACCATGGCGTCCTTGCAGCCGGTACTGGACCTGGCCGACACGATCGATGTGCTGCTGATCGGGCTGGGCACCGACATCGTGGCGATCGATCCGGCCATCCGGACGGCTTTTCGCGAGCGCGGCGTCATCGTCGAGCCAACCCAGACAGGGGGCGCGGTGCGCACCTATAATGTGCTGCTGGCCGAGGATCGCGCAGTCGCCGCCGCATTGATCGCCGTCGAGAAGGCGCGGTGATGGCGGGCACCAGCCACGACTTCGCCACGGACTATCTGCGCCGTACCGACCGCGATCGTTACCTGTCGACCCTGGTTCTGCCGGCCGAGGCGCGCCCGCATGTGGCGGCAATTCTGGCCTTCAACGCCGATGTCGCCACGATCCGCGATCGCGTATCCGGCCCGCAGCCGGGAGAGATCCGGTTGCAATGGTGGAATGACGCGCTGTCCGGGGAAGGCCATGGCGAGGTCCGCCAGAACCCGCTTGCCGATGCGCTGCTCGAAACGATGGACCGCTTTGGACTGCCTCCGGGGACCCTGCAGAGACTGCTGGGCGCAAGGCGCTTCGACCTTTACGACGATCCCATGCCCGATCTCGAGACATTTGAGGGCTATGCCGGGGAAACCGCATCAACCCTGCTGCAGCTTTCGGCCATGATCCTCAATGGTGGCGAAACGGTCGAGCCGGGCGATGCGGCGGGGCATCTTGGCGTCGCTCAGGCATTGACCGGACACCTGCGCGCCCTGGGTTTCGTCTCGGCGCAGGGTCGCGTCATGCTGCCCTGGACTATTCTCGAGGCCAATGGCGTGCGCGAGACAGAACTGTTTCGCGGGCAAGACAGCGAGGGGTTGCAGGCGGCCCTTGGGCAGATCGCCGAGCTGGCATCCGGTCATCTGGACAAGGCCCGGGCAGCCATCGCGTCGCTGCCGGGCGCGCTGCGGCCGGCATTTGGGTCACTGGCCCTGGTCGAGCACCAGCTGACTGCCTGGCAGCGCAATTCGGCAAATCCCTTCGCGCCGCCGGGCGATGAACCGGATTGGCGCAAAATCGCGCGGCTTGCCTGGTGGACCTGGCAGAACCGGCGCTAAATCTCGGCCAGGGCAACGAATTGCCCGGAAAATCGCGCGACCAGTTGATCGCCGCTTCGCATTTCGGATGTCAGCGCCATCCGGGCGCGTCCACGGCGCCGCAGCGTCGTGGCGAAATCCGGCCACAGGGCAGGGGCCAGATGGGCCCTGGCCTCGGCAATCCCGGCCACGGGACGGAGAAATTCCGTTTCGCTGCGATGCACCACCAGTTGCGCGGCAATGTCCTGGTCCACGAGGCGCAGGTGGAGAACCGACCAGCAGGCCAACAGGCCCAACGTGGCGATACTGCCGCCGAACATGGTGCCATGCATGTTGAGATTGGGTGGCAGCGGGGCGCGCAGGGCGACCATACCATCGCTGACCTCACCGACCTCCACCGCCATGGCCCGCGCCAGCGGGATGGTCTGGTGAAGATAGTGGGCCAGCGCGTCCGGGGTCATGCCCAGGCCTTGAGGTCTTCCAGGGCCCGGCTGGTGATGGCACGGCGCTTGGCTATGGTCTTTTCCGGGCCGCGCCAGCGCTTGACGCCTTCCGGCTTGGTGATCGTCACCTCCGGGAAGAGCCCGAAATTGACGTTCATGGGCTGGAAGGAGCGGGCGCCGCTATAGCTTTCGGCCTCGATGTGACCGCCGGTAATGTGCCCGATCAACGCGCCGAACGCCGTGGTGGCGGGCGGGATGGACAAGACTCCGCCCTTGGCCTCGGCGGCAGTCAGGCGGCCGGTGATCAGGCCGAGCGCGGCGCTTTCGACATAGCCTTCGACGCCGGTGACCTGACCGGCAAAGCGGATGCGCGGATCAGCCTTGAGTTGAAGATTGGGCGCCAAAACCTTGGGCGAGTTGATGAAAGTATTGCGGTGCAGGCCGCCGAGCCGCGCAAACTGGGCGTTTTGCAGGCCCGGGATCATACGGAAAATATCGGTCTGGATGCCGTAGCGCATCTTGGTCTGGAAGCCGACCATGTTCCACAGCGTGCCCAGCGCATTGTCCTGCCGCAATTGGACGATGGCGTAGGGCTTGACCGTGGGATTGCGCGGATTGGTGAGGCCGACAGGCTTCATCGGTCCGTGGCGCAGCGTTTCCGGTCCGCGTTCCGCCATGACTTCGATAGGCAGGCAGCCATCGAAATAGGGGACCTTTTCCCAATCCTTGAATTCATGCAGCGGTGCGGTCTTCAGCGCCTCGACGAAGCCGTAATACTGGTCACGGTCCATGGGAAGGTTGAGATAGTCGGCGCCTGTGCCGCCTGGGCCGGCCTTGTCATAGCGCGACTGCATCCAGGCGATATCGTGATCAATGCTGTCGTAATGCACGATGGGCGCGATGGCATCGAAAAAGGCCAGCGCGTCCTCGCCGGTCTTGGCCAGGATAGCCGCGGCCATGTCCGGAGAGGTGAGGGGGCCGGTGGCAATGATCACATGCTTCCACTCAGCCGGCGGCCAACCCGCGATTTCCTCACGCAGGACCGTGATATTGGGATGATTGGCAATCGCCTGCGTCACGTCGGCCGAAAAGCCGTGGCGGTCGACCGCCAGTGCGCCGCCGGCGGGCAGCTTGTGCCGGTCTGCGGCCTGCATGATCAGGGAATTGCAGCGGCGCATTTCCTCGTGCAAAAGCCCAACAGCATTCTGCTCGTGGTCGTCGGAGCGGAAGGAGTTGGAACAGACGAGTTCCGCCAGGTCGTCGGTCTGATGCGCGTCGGTGGCCCTGATTCCGCGCATTTCGTGCAGGATGACCGGGACACCGGCCTCCGCAGCCTGCCAGGCGGCTTCCGAACCGGCGAGACCGCCGCCGATGATGTGAATGGGTTCGTGTGACATGGCGCGCAGATATCAAGCGCCGATGCGGCGTGCAACTTGAAAGCCGGATTGGGCGGGCGGCAGAAAAGAAAACACCCGCGTCTCAGAGAGATGCGGGTGTTCGGAACGTGGTCGTTGAGCCGGCGAGATCAGAGCGAGTTGGCATGATCGCGAGCAACACGGCTGATGTCGGTGCGTGCGATGCCCAGATCGTTGAGCTGACGGTTGTCGAGAGCGGCGAGCTCACGGACGGTCTGCTGGTAGGCGGCCCATTTCTTGAAAGTCTTGCGGATGTCCATCGGAAATCTCCTGTTCGTTTACGAGAAGACATATAGGCCTCACCAAGCCGAGTGAGCAGATCGAGATTGATCAAAGAAGCTATGCGATATTTGCAGGGCTTTCACGGCGCTCGTTCATCCACCGTTAAGGCTCGTGGCATGGATATGGCCGCCAGCGGGCAAACTGGCGGCCATTGCAGAGCTGGTCGGACGGAAAAGGCTCAGCGGTCAAAAAGGGACCGCGTCATTTTGGAGAAGTCCGGGCCGGAAATCCCCAATAGGTCGGCATCTCGCGTAGAGGGAACATCCATCTCCCGCAAAGTCTGCCTGATGTCGACAAGGCGCTTGATGCGCCAGACGGCTCGTACAAACATGGGTCCAATTTCCCTGTTGCTGTTGCAGCACGGCGGCGAAGATGCCGCGATTTGGCCCAGGGGTCCATGACCTATACGTCAACAGCATCATGCACTCCATGCATGACGATTTCATCCTACCGTCGCAATTGCCTGTTTTTTGGCAATGCCCATCTGTTAAGCAGATGATATTGCACGGCTTTCACCACCCGGCCTTGGCGTTAGCGCATTGTCAGCACTTGGCGCGAACCACGTGAAAAGGCCGGCGCCCCTTAGGCGCCGGCCCAAAAACGTGATCGAAATGGCTTACTCGGCGGCGCGCGTGGCGTATTCCGGGCGGCGGGCCATGACTTCCTTGAGGAAGCTGCCGGTATGCGAGTGCGGATTGGCGGCCACTTCCTCGGGCGTGCCTATGGCAACAACTTCACCACCGCCATCGCCACCTTCGGGGCCCATGTCGATGATCCAGTCCGCGGTCTTGATGACCTCAAGATTGTGCTCGATGACCACCACGGTATTGCCGCCCTCGACCAGCTCGTGCAGCACATCGAGCAATTTGGCCACATCGTGGAAATGCAGGCCGGTTGTCGGCTCATCGAGCATGTAGAGCGTGCGGCCAGTGGCGCGCTTGGACAGCTCCTTGGAGAGTTTTACGCGCTGCGCCTCGCCGCCCGAGAGCGTCGTGGCCGGCTGGCCGATCTTGACATAGCCCAGCCCGACCCGCTGCAGCGTCGCCAGCTTATCGCGAATGACCGGGACGGCCGAGAAGAACTCGACGCCTTCCTCGATGGTCATGTCGAGCACGTCGGAAATCGACTTGCCCTTGAACTGGACCTCCAGTGTCTCGCGATTGTAGCGCTTGCCCTTGCAGACGTCGCAGGTGACGTAAACGTCGGGCAGGAAGTGCATTTCGATCTTGAGGACGCCATCGCCCTCGCACTTCTCGCAGCGCCCGCCCTTGACGTTGAACGAGAAGCGGCCTGGCCCATAACCACGGGTTTTCGCTTCCGGCAGGCTGGCGAACCATTCACGCAGCGGCGTGAAGGCCCCCGTATAGGTGGCCGGATTGGACCGCGGCGTGCGGCCGATGGGGGACTGGTCGATGTCGATGACCTTGTCGAGATATTCGAGACCCGTCAGGCTTTCATGCGGGGCAGGGACCACGCGCGCGCCGTTCAGACGCCGGGCGATGGCCTGATACATTGTGTCGATCATCAGGGTCGACTTGCCGCCGCCGGAAACGCCGGTGATGGCCACGAACATGCCGAGCGGCACGTCGACGGACACATTCTTGAGATTGTTGCCGGTGGCGCCACGAACCGAAAGCGTCTTGCCCGCCTTGCCCTCGCGCCGCTCGGCCGGCAGCGGAATGCCCATGCGGCCGGAGAGATACTTGCCGGTCAGGGAATCGGGGTGGTTGAGAATATCCTGCGGCGTGCCCTCGGCGACGATGCGCCCGCCATTGACGCCGGCACCCGGGCCAATGTCGAGGACATAGTCCGCAGTCAGGATCGCATCCTCGTCGTGCTCAACCACAATGACGGTATTGCCCAGGTCGCGCAGGCGCTGCAGCGTTTCGAGCAGGCGCGCATTGTCGCGCTGATGCAGGCCAATGGAGGGCTCGTCGAGCACGTAGAGCACGCCGGTCAGGCCCGAGCCGATCTGGCTGGCGAGACGAATGCGCTGGCTCTCGCCGCCCGAGAGGGTGCCCGAATTGCGCGACATGGACAGATATTCGAGCCCGACATCGTTGAGGAATTTCAGGCGCTCGCGAATTTCCTTGAGGATGCGTTCGCCGATCTGGCTCTGGGTGGCATTGAGCTTGCCGGATAGATCATTGAACCACTGCGAGGCCTGGCGGATCGACTGTTCGGTGACCTGACCGATATGCAGGCCATCGATCTTGACCGCCAGCGATTCCGGCTTCAGCCGGTAGCCGCCGCAGGCTACGCAGGGCTTGGCCGACATGTATTTCTCGATTTCCTCGCGCATGCCGGCGCTCTCGGTCTCCTTGTAGCGCCGCTCAAGATTGCCGATGACGCCCTCGAAGACCTTGGACGTCTTGTATTGCCGCAGGCCATCGTCATAGACGAAGTCGATCTTGGTCTTGTCGGTGCCGTAGAGAACGGCGTGCTGCACATCGAGCGGCAGCTCGTTCCAGGCGGTGCCGGTCGAGGCCCCGAAATGCTTCACCACGGCCTGCAGGGTCTGCTGGTAATAGGGTGCACTGGTCTTGGACCAGGGCAGGATGGCCCCGTCGCGCAGGGACAGGGTGGCATCGGGAATGACCTGATCGGGATCGATCTTCTGCTCGGTGCCCAGACCATCGCAGACCGGGCAGGCGCCGAAGGGATTGTTGAAGGAGAACAGGCGCGGCTCGATCTCGGCTATGGTGAAGCCGGAAACCGGGCAGGCGAACTTTTCCGAGAAGGTGATCTGGCGCGGGGTGCCGTCCTCGTTTTTTTCGTCGGCGAACTCGATGAGGGCGATGCCCTCGGCCAGTTTCAGCGCGGTCTCGAAACTTTCGGCCAGGCGGCCGGAAATATCCCGGGATATGACCAACCGGTCCACCACGACCTCGATGTCGTGCTTGAACTTCTTGTCGAGGGCCGGGGCATCCTCGATTTCGTGATACTCGCCATCGATCTTGACGCGCTGAAAGCCCTTGCGCATCAGATCGGCCAATTCCTTCTTGAACTCGCCCTTGCGGCCGCGCGCGATGGGCGCAAGGAGGTAAAGACGGGTGCCGTCTTCGAGCTCCAGGGTGCGGTCGACCATCTGGCTGACGGTCTGGCTTTCAATGGGCAGGCCCGTGGCGGGCGAATAGGGAATGCCGACGCGTGCATAAAGCAGGCGCAGATAATCGTAGATTTCCGTAACGGTGCCGACCGTCGAGCGCGGATTGCGCGAGGTGGTCTTCTGCTCGATGGAAATGGCGGGCGACAACCCCTCGATGTGCTCGACATCGGGCTTCTGCATCATTTCCAGGAACTGCCTTGCATAGGCAGACAGGGATTCGACATAGCGCCGCTGGCCTTCGGCATAGATCGTGTCGAACGCCAGAGACGACTTGCCCGAGCCGGAAAGCCCCGTCATCACGATCAGGCTGTCGCGCGGCAGCTTGACGTCGATGCCCTTGAGATTGTGCTCGCGGGCGCCGCGCACGACGATTTCGCAGTTGAGGCTGGGCTTGTCGGTCATTTTCGGTCCATATGCGTGTCGCGCGGGGAGGGCGGCAGGCGAAGGCCAAGAGATAGGGCTTCGACGGATGGCCCGCAAGTCAACTCACCGCCTCATCAGTGAACGTAACCAGAACATGAGGGAGTCGGTCAAGCCGGGTTTACGCAGACCTGCTGACAGGAGGAGTCAGGAGGGGATTGCCGGGCCCAAGTCTGGACATGACCATGTGGCAATCGGCATTGACCGACAGGGCGTTAGCGCGACAGGAGCAGGAATGGATCGCAGCACGACTTTCACCATGAGCAAGGATGACCTGATGAGCGCAGGCCGCCGGGCGGTGTTTTTCAGTCTCAGCCAACGGCGCACGATGATCCGGCTCGGACTGCTGTGGCTGGCGGCACTGATCATCGTCATCGGCATATTCATGTTGGCGCGGCCGGGGCGCTATGACCTGCTAGGCATTCTGCCGATCGCCTTGCTGATCGCCACCACCGCTGCAGTGGTGGCACCGACCGTCCTGCCGCTGATCAGCCTTCCTATGGTCATCAGGCGGCGCTTCGCGCAGGACGCCACGCTCCGCCGTCCGCTGACCATGAGCTGGACCGACACGCATTTTCGGGCCGAAACAGAAGGGCTGAGCAATAATCTGCCCTGGGCGGACTATGTGAAATGGGCCGAGGGCAAGGAACAGTTCCTGTTCTTCCTCTCGGACTACAACTACCAGATCCTGCCAAAGCGGGTGCTCACCGAAGCGCAGGTCACCGATATCAGGGCTGTGATCCAGGCCGCACGCGATTAGAGCCGGCGATCTGCGCGGGCGGGATTGACGCCGATCAGATTAGAACATAAGAAGAACAAACGAATATGTTCAAAACTGCTTTTCCCCCGGCCAAGCCGTTCGGAAAGGACTATGCTGCGCGCCATGCGGATGGGCGCGCCGGGCCCGGAAAGACGCAGCATGAACAGGAAGCGCCCCGCGACCGCGCAGACCGGGGCTGAATTGGAAGGAATGGTGCCATGGCTGGCAGCGTGAACAAGGTCATTCTGGTGGGCAATCTGGGTGCGGACCCGGAAGTGCGCAACCTGCCCAATGGCGGCAAGGTGGTCAATCTGAGCGTCGCGACGTCGGAAAGCTGGAAGGACAGGAACACCGGTGAACGCCGCGAGAAGACCGAGTGGCACCGCGTGGTGATCTTTTCGGAGGGCTTGACCCGGGTCGCCGAAAGCTATCTGCGCAAGGGCAGCAAGGTCTATCTTGAAGGCCAGCTGCAGACCCGCAAATGGCAGGATCAGTCAGGCCAGGACAAATACTCGACCGAAGTCGTGCTGCAGGGTTTCAACTCCAACCTGACCCTGCTCGATGGCCGCAATGACGGCGACAACGCCGGCGGCGGCTTCCGGGGCAATGACGATGGTGGCTTCCGTGGCGTCCGTGACAATTCGGGCGGCAATGGCGGCGGGCGCCGGCCCTCCAGCAATGCCCCGGCCTTCGAGCCCGGCGGCATGGACGACGATATCCCGTTCTGATCGGCGCGAGCTTCGCCGACCTAGGCGGCGAATTGCCGCCAGGTGCCGCGACCGGCTGATTTCGCGGCATAGAGCGCCGAATCCGCATTGCGATAAAGGGTGTCGGCATCCTCGCCGCCGCGCCGCGCCAGGCCAAGCGAGGCGCCCAGCTTGATCGATTGGCCACCCAGGACAAAGGGTCTGGCGAAGGTCTGAACCAGCTGATGGGACAGGTGCTCGAGCGCGGCCTGGTCGGTTTGCTGCAGCACGATGGCAAATTCGTCGCCGCCAATGCGGGCAATGGTGGCCTGGCGCGGGCAGACATCGCGCAGCCGGCGCGCTGTTTCCACCAGGCACGCATCGCCGGAGGCGTGGCCGAGCGTGTCGTTGACCTGCTTGAACTTGTCCAGATCGAGCAGGAGCAGGGCGCAGTTGCGCGCCGCCTGATCGGGGTGGCAAAGGTCGTCGAGCCGCTGCTGGAACAGGCTGCGATTGGCAAGCCGTGTCAGGCTGTCGGTTTCGGCCAGTTCCCGGGTCTGCGCCGCCAGCTGGCGCTCTATGGTGACATCGCGCTTCATGCCGAAAATACTGGTCGCGCGGCCATCCTGGCTTTCGACCGCCGCCGTGATGCGGATCCACTTGTGGCGGCCCGAGGGGGTGACGATCTCCGCATCGATGGTGAATTCGCCCAGATTGGCTATGGCATCGGCGCGCGCCTTCTGCATGAGCGTGCGGGAAGCGGGTTCGTACATTTCAAGGATCTGCTCGCGCCGGACTTCGGATTCGCGCGGCAATTCAAACAGGTCATAGACGCCATTGGTCCAGATCAGGGATTCATCGGGCAGGCTGCACGACCAGGCGCCGATCTGCGCCGTTGCCGAGGCACGGTCGAAAATGGACCGGCGCCGCTGATCGGCCTGGCGCAGCCGCGCAAAGGTTGCGTGCGTCACAAGTTCGGTGGTGCGCGCCAGCAGCATGTTGGCATCGCGCGGCCGCCACCGCCTGTTGTCCCAGAGCACCAGCCAGAGTGGCGTGGCCATATCGAGCGCCGGCACGGGGACGATGACCGACAGCTTGCCGGCGCGGCCGCCCGGCCCATGAACGACCTGGCCAATGGCTGTCAGCAGCTTCAATTCCGGACGTGCCGGCATGCCCAGGGAGCCGATCCAGCTGCCATCGGCGCGCATGAGCCCACAGGCCGCCACACCCGAACAGGCGCGCAGGCGAGCCAAAAACGCTTCCGAAAACGATGCAAACATCGTCTGCGCGTCAAGAAGGGACGATGAAGCGCGAATGGACGACTGAGGCATGGGCTATTCTCCGCCGCACAGCCTAACCAGCGCCCGTTAAGACAATGTAATAGAAAAGAAAAAGGCGGCCGAAGCCGCCTGGTTCAATGTGTCGCCGATCAGCGCGAAAAGGGCACTTCGGCGCGCAGGCTGTCGCCGGATTCGACGTAAACGACTTCGAAGACGACCTTGATGGCGTCACCGGCCAGCACGATCTGGGCCGAAATGTTCATGTCCTTGCCTTCTTCATCCGGCGTGCGTTCGCGCAGGTTGAAGATGAGGTTGTTGCCGCGCTTCTGGCCGACCGCGATGCCGCTGAACGTGGCATTGGAGGTCATGGCCGCCTCGAAGCGCCGGCTCTGATCGATATAGGCCATGGTGCCGGCAACGGACAGATTGGTCCCGGCCATGGTGCAGCGGCCGTTGTAATTGACCTTGTCCTGGTTGCCCTGGGTCAGGGCCAGGCGGCAGACGACCGATTCCGTGCTGGCCCCCACCAGCGTGCCGCGCCCGCGCCAGTCCCCGATATAGGACTTGAGCAGGGCGACGTCGGCCGGAGCGGCCATGGCCGGACCTGGGCCGGCGGCGAATGCAGTCAGCAGGAGACCTGCCAGTGCGCCAGCACGGGTCAGGGGTCCGAATTTCGTCATGGCGTTGCGCCTCCTAGAATACAGAACATGCCCCCCGGCAGGTTCGTCCCCGGCATGGCTGCGGCGCGCCGCCCCACCCGAAATTGACATTGAATCAGCGCGAAAATGTAGCCTTTTCCGCCCCTTTCAGGCAAGCGGCTGCGCATCACATGGATGTGGTGCCCGGCCGGCCCGTGCTGGTGTCTCCGGTCGGATCGTCCGGCGTGGCCACATGGTCGGCCGTCTGCACCTTGAGGCGCGACAGCGTGTCGAAAAATGCCCCCCCCGCCACCAGCAAAGCCGGCAGGATGAAGAGGTCGCCGACCAGCGCCAGCACCAGCGACAGAACGAACAGCGTGCCGAACAGGGCGACCTGCGGCAGATCGGAGAAGGCAACGATGATGGTGCCGGCGCACAGGATCACGGTGGTGGCGACAATGGCCCCGCCGATACGGCTCATGGTGTGGCGCACCGAGTCGATATGGGCGCGATGTTCCTCGCGGCGGCCGTGCACGTAATGCGACAGCATGTGAATGGTGTCGTTGACGGCCACGCCAAAGGCAATCGTCAGCGCCAGCATGGTGGTGAGCTGCAGGCCGCCATGGCTGAACCACAGCCAGGCGATCGTGCCCAGGATCGGAAACATGTTGGGAATGGCCGAGACCAGGCCGACGCGCCAGGAGCCGAAGGCCAGCCCGATCAGGACAAGGTTGAGCACGATGCTGGTGGCCAGTGAGATCTGCAGCGATGTGACGATGTCGTCGGTGGCGAATGTGGTCAGCACGCGGAATCCGCCGACCTCGACTTCGCCGATCCCCTCGGCCGCAATGCGGCTTTCGATACGGGCCACGGTATCCTTGAGCGCCTGGCTTTCGACGATGGTGGGCATGAAGCCGGTGACCAGGGCCTGCCCGCCATCGTCGGTGACGAAGCGCTTGCGCATGAACGGGCCGACGGCGTTGAACACCTCTTCGCGGGTAAAGCCGCTTTCGGTGTAATTGGTGAGGCTGGCTGCGGAGATGACCTTGTTCTCGCCCAGCTCGGACTCGACGATGTCGTGAACCTTGCGAATGGTCTCGAAATCTTCCGGGCCCACATTGGGGTCCATTTCCTTGAGCGGCACCTGCACATAGATCGGCGCCACGCCGCCCACGCCCTGGTCGATGCTCTCGGCCGCCATCAGGGCCGAGGAATCCTTGGTCATGTAGTCTTCAAAGGAGAAACGGGGCTGGATGAGCCAGGCGGGGATCATCAGAGCGATGGTCAGCACGATGGCCAGGACGGCGATCGGCCGGCCGAAGCGGGTCGCCAGGGCCAGCGCCGCCGGAACCGGGGCATTGAGGGCGAAATTGGGTGCCTTGGGCAGCTTGAAACCCAAGCGCAGCGCAGCCTTGAGCAGCAGGGGCATGACGGTCATCAGGCACAGGAACATGATGACGCAACCGGCAATGCCGGCCAGCGCAAATTCCTGCACGCCCTGACCCGGCGAGAAGTAGAGAGAGGCAAAGGCAACGATGGTGGTGAGCGTCGTCAGCGACGTTGCCGGGCCGACCAGCTTCAGCGTCGCATCCACGGCCTTGTGCGGCTCCATGCCGTCGCGCCAATAGGCCAGCCAGTTGAAGACGAAGAACATGGATTCGGCAAAGGCCATCACCAGCACCAGGGTGGTGACGATGATGGTGAGGAACGAGAAGGACCCGAACAGCATCAGGATGGTGCCGATGGACCACATGACGGCAATGAACGGCGTGGTGGCGACCAGGATGGCGCCGGGCAGGGAGCGCAGGGCGAAGAGGGCGATGAGCGCGCCCAGGCCAAACCCGTAAATGGTGAACTTGATCTGGTCGTCGACGGCGGCATTGAGCATCTCCGAGGTCCACACGGGCGGACCGGTGATCTCGATGCTCAATTCGCCACCCTGATAGGGCGCAATGGTGGCTCGGAGGTTATCGATCATGGCCTTGGCGCCATCGGCGCGCACCATATCCTGATTGGGGAAGAGGATGAGCACCACGCCATCGAGATCGGGCGTGATCAGATTGCGCATCATCGGATCGTTCTGCTGAAGATCCATGAGGGCAAAAGCGACTTCGTCTCCTGTCTGCATCCCTTCTGGTACGGCCGGCACCGAGCCGCCGCTGCCATCCGGCTTGCGCAGGGTGAAGGGCGACATGGTGCCCACGGCGTAGTCGCTGAGCTCGAGATCGAACGCGAGGTTGCGAACCTGCTCGATGATCTCAGGGTCGACGAGCCGCGGCGAGTTCACCAGAACATAGATGTCGTTCTCGAAGGTGCCGAAGGTCTGCGACAGCTTTTCGTAGGCGTCGTAGTGGCGGCCGGAATGGGCATAGACCCGCAGCAAATCGCCATCGACATTGGCGCGCGGCACCTGCCACAGCGCCAGGATCGAAAAGGCGAGCACCGCCAGAGCCATGATGCGGGGAAAGCGAAGTGTGGTCAGGCCGACATATTCAAGTCCGAACCCAATCGAGCGCTTGTAAACAATGCGGTCGATCACGCGCTTAAAAATAGAATCAGACGACACCAGAACCCGACTCCCCCGTTGGGCCGCAACAGGGCCGTTTTACTACGGGTTTACAGGGCTTGCGTCCAGTTTACGCGGACCGCCCGCCGATTTGTGGCGGGCGATCCGGCATGAATGTGGCATCAAGGCGACAGTGTTGCCACTGGCCGGGTGCGTTTGGGGGGCAGAGAGCAAGCTCCGTCCGGTGCTTGCCAGAGATCCGGAGATGGATCCCGGCCTGCGCCGGGATGACATCGGGGAAGGCGGGCCATAACGGCTGGGCCGCGGGGTGAACGCTTAGACCACTTCACGATAGGATTGAAACGACGGAGCCTTTCCCTTCTCCCCTGAGGGGAGAAGGTGGCGCGAAGCGCCGGATGAGGGGTTCACACTCACGTGTTTGCCGAGAGGCATTCACCCCTCACCCCATCCCTCTCCCCCGAGGGGAGAGGGGGCGATGAAGGCGATGGTTCAGTCTAAGGGTGAACGCCTAGTTGCCGAAGGCGGCCGCTTGCGTGCGGATGAAATCGGCAAAGGCCTGTGGCTTGCGGCCGGAATATTTCTCGACCACCGATGTCACGACGCCGTGGTGGCCCGTCACCGCATCGCGCTGGAAAGCCACAAGGGCCTCCGCAAAGCCTTCCGGCAGGCCGGAAGCAACCATGCCGGCCTTGAGGTCGGCCGGGGCGAGTGCGACGAGCGTGACGGACTTGCCCGATACTTCTGCGAAGAGGGCAGCGCGTTCGCTGTTCCCGACCGGTGCAGGGCCGGTGACGTCTTCAACCGTGTTGCCTTCGGCAGTGAGCAGGGCCCCGGCGGCGGTGCGGGCCGCATCGATGCGGGCGACATAACTGGTGCCCCTGTCGCCGACGAGGCCGAAAAGCTGCCCGCTCGCGGCCGCGCCCGGGCCGTCCATGAGATTGTTTTCCGCATACATGTGGTTACGCAGGATGGTGAACCCGAGACCGGAATTGGCAAGCGCCACCTCCGTCCAGAAATGCTCGGCACCGAGGCCGGCATCGGCATCGGGCCGGGCGGCAGGGGCAGACGTATAGACCACGTGTTTGACGCCGGCCGTCTTGGCCGCAGCGATGGCGGCCGTCTGCTGGGCAACGCGCTTGCCGATGCCATCGGTCGAAACGATCAGGGCGCGTTCGATGCCGGCAAAGGCCGTGGCAAGGGTTGCGGCGTCGTCAAAGTCGAGCCGGCGGATCTCGACGCCGCGGGCGGCCAGATCGGCGAGCTTGGACGGATCGCGCGTGCCGGCAACGACGTGCTTTGCACCGCGCGCCAGCAATTCCTCAACGGCCAGGCGGCCGAAATTGCCGGAGGCTCCGGTGACGAGAAGGGGGGCGTTCGAAAATGTGGTCATCAGGCACTCCTTTGCTGGACCGAACCATTGCCTGCCTTGCGCTGGGCTACGGCAGAGAGTAAGTATCGAATGGTAAGTGCCTATCTAGTCGCTGCCCGCATGGCTGAAAAGGAGGCACTTTTTCGGTCGAACGTTACCTGGAGGTAAGTCCATGCAGTCTGGCCTGGCCGCTGCCGAAATCTATGTCGAACGCTGGAACCAGGCGACCTCAGGCGCTGCCAGTGGCCCTTGTCCGGTACGGGACGTGCTCGACAAGATTGGCGACAAATGGAGCATGTTGCTGGTGATGACCCTGGCTTCGGGCGCAAAGCGCTTCAACCAGCTGCATCGCGACGTTCCCGACATTTCCCAGAAAATGCTGACGCAGACCCTTCGCGATCTGCAGCGCGACGGTCTGGTGGCCCGGCAGGTGTTCGACACCAAGCCACCATCGGTTGAATATCGCCTGACCCCGCTCGGACATTCGCTGATTGTTCCTTTTGGTCATCTCATCGAATGGGCCAATGAGAGCATTCCCGATATAGCCGCGTCTCGCATGGCGTTCGATGACGTGGCCACGGCCTGAGAGTTCCTCGACACTCCAAACTTGGGCTCGCTTGCTCCCGCGCGGCCAATTCGCCAAGGCATCTTGGTCGTTGATTCTAAAGACTAAACGCTGTCTGGGGCCATTCTGGCATTCGGAGATGGATCCCGGCCTGCGCCGGGATGACATCAAGATTTGGACGCGCCATTGGTTTGCCAGTAAGCGAAAACTGCACCCAGATTAGTTTGCAAACATATGTTTGCAAAGAAACGTTTGTGATATAGTCTGCCCCGCAGAATATGCGGAGGCACGATCATGGGCGAAAAGCGAAATGTCAGCCGGATAGAGCCCGGCGCCATGGCGTTGCGGGCCCTGGCGCATCCGCAACGCATGCGTATGCTCGGCCTGTTGCGCGTCGATGGACCGGCGACGGCAACGAGCCTTGCGGCCCGGCTCGGTCTCAACTCCGGGGCGACCAGCTACCATCTGCGGCAATTGGAACGGCATGGCTTCATCGAGGAGGATGCCGGGCGCGGCAATGCCCGCGAGCGGTGGTGGAAGGCGAGCCACGAGTCGACGATCACCTCGACCTCCGGCGCCGATGAAGACGCAGTCGACGCCGCGGTGGCCTTTGGGCAGGCGGCGTTGCAATGGCAGGCGACGCAGATGCAACGTGCGCTCGACCGGCACATGCAATTGTCGCCGCAATGGCGTGAAGCTTCGACTGCCAGTGACTTCATCATCCCCATGACCCCCGGCCAGGCCAAGGCCCTGACCGAGCGTCTCATGGCGGTGCTCTGGGAAGCCAAGGAAGCGGCGCCGGAACTGGGGGGCGAATACCCCGAGGGCGTGGAGCCGGTGACCGTGATCCTGCACAGTTTTCCATGGCCCGGGGACGAGGAGGGCGGGGCATGAGCCGCCATGGCCCGCTGGCCGCTGTGGCTGCCGCGACGGTGTTCTCGGTCGGCGGCACGCGCCTCTCGGTCATCGCCATACCCTGGCTGGTTCTAACCCTGACAGGGAGCCCGGTGCTGACCGGGCTCGTCGGCTTTGCCGAATTGCTGCCCTATGTGCTGGTCAAGGCGCTGTCCGGCCCGCTCATCGACCGGCTCGGCGCGCGGCGC
Source organism: Devosia sp. (assembly GCF_025809055.1). Taxonomy (NCBI): domain Bacteria; kingdom Pseudomonadati; phylum Pseudomonadota; class Alphaproteobacteria; order Hyphomicrobiales; family Devosiaceae; genus Devosia; species Devosia sp. The sequence continues at coordinate 489,324 of NZ_CP075529.1, forward strand.
GTGGCGATCTGGTCCGACGGGCTGTCGACCATTGCCGTATTGCTGGTGCCGCTGAGTTTCTGGCTCGGATGGCTCTCGGTCTGGGCGCTGCTGCCGGCCGTGGCCGTGATCGGCGCCCTGCGGGCCCCGGCGGACACGGCCAAGCAGGCCCTGACCCCCGATATTGCAAAACTCTGCGCCGTGCCGCTGGAGCGCGTCACCGGCATCATGGGCGCCAGTGACCGGCTGGCCGGCACATTGGGTGCGGCCGCGGGCGCCGCACTGATCGGCTTCATCGGGCCGGTCCCGGCTCTGCTGGTCAACGCGCTCGGCTTTGCAATGTCCGGTATCATTCTGGCCGTCGGGGTTCCCCCCGCCGGAGTGGCGGGGGCAGCCGGCGCCACCGGCCCGGCACCGGCCGGCTATGTCACTGCTTTTCGCGATGGCTGGGGCGTGCTGCGGCGCGACCCGGTTCTGGTCAGCCTGGTGATCATGATCGCTTGCACAAATCTGTTCGACCAGGCCTATGCCATCGTGCTGTTGCCGGTGTGGGTCAAGACATCCGGGCTGGATGTGGCCTGGGTCGGGATCCTGCTGGCGACTTTCTCCGGTGGCGCCATTGCCGGGGCTGCCATCGCAGCGGCCATCGGCAGCCGATTGCCGCGATTGATTGTCTATACGGTGGGTTTTATCTGCGCCGGACCTGTCCCCTATGTCCTTCTGGCACTGAGCGTGCCGCTGCCGGTTGTCATCGGCGTCTTCGTATTCAGCGGGTTCGCGGCCGGATTTATCAACCCGATCATCGGCGCCATCCTGTTCGAGCGCATCCCTGGGCCTATGGTTGGGCGGGTCATCGCGCTGGTTGGGGCGCTGGCATGGACGCTGATGCCATTTGGCGGGCTATATGCTGGCGTACTGGTGGAGAGTTCCAATATTCAGACTGGTCTGCTCGTATCGGCAGCGCTCTATTTTCTCGCCACACTGGCGCCCGTCTTTGTACCGAGCTTCAGGCAGATGAACAGACAGCCCGTTGCCGCACAGTGAGTTGAACGATGCCCGACCTGGCCACGCCGAACCTGCCATCCCGTAACTTTGACGTTACCGAAAAATTCTATGCCGCGCTGGGCTTCGAGCGGCATTGGCGCGACGATGGCTGGATGATCCTGGGGCGGGGCGATCTCTTGATCGAATTCTTCGCCTTTCCCGAGCTGGACCCGGCGACCAGCTCATTCAGCTGTTGCCTGCGTCTTGACGATCTGGACGCTTTTTACCGGACCTGCCGCATCGCAGGTCTGCCGGAGCAGGATAAGGGCTGGCCACGGTTGCATCCTCCCAGGCAGGAGGCCTGGGGTGGGCGTGTGGGGGCGCTGATCGATCCAGACTGCACGCTGCTCCGCCTCATCCAGAACTGAACCTATTCTCTCCACAGGTGAAATCCCCGCAAAATTGGCATTTGCAGCCGGAATCGCCTATCTATCGGTCACGAAAACCAACGTAGAATCACCCCGTGACAGATACGCCTGAAGATGTGAGCGGCCCGGCGCCGTCCTCCGACATCGCCCCGATCTATATCACCGACGAAATGCGCAAGAGCTATCTCGATTACGCCATGAGCGTGATCGTCAGCCGCGCGCTGCCCGATGTTCGGGACGGGCTGAAGCCGGTGCATCGCCGTATCCTGTTCTCGATGAGCGAGAATGGCTACGAGTACAACAAGCCGTTCCGTAAATCGGCCCGCGTGGTCGGCGACGTGATCGGTAAGTATCACCCCCATGGCGACAGCGCGGTCTATATGGCGCTGGTGCGCATGGCCCAGGATTTCTCCATGGGCCAGATGCTGGTCGAGGGCCAGGGCAATTTCGGTTCCGTGGACGGCGATATGCCGGCCGCCATGCGTTACACCGAAGTCAGGATGCAGCGGATCACCAATTCGCTGCTCGATGACCTCGACAAGGACACGGTCGATTTCCGCGACAACTATGACGGCTCCGAGCGAGAACCGACGGTGTTGCCGGCGCGGTTCCCCAACATGCTGGTCAATGGCGGCGGCGGTATCGCGGTGGGCATGGCCACCAATGTGCCGACGCACAACCTGGCCGAAACCATCAATGCGGCGCTGGCCGTGCTCGACAACCCCGCCATCCTTACCGAGGAACTGCTTGAACACCTGCCGGGCCCGGATTTCCCGACGGGCGGCATCATCCTGGGCCGGGCCGGCATCCGGCAGGCCTATGAGACGGGCAGGGGCTCGATCATCATGCGCGGGCGGACCTCGATCGAAGAGGTGCGCAAGGAACGCGAAGCCATCGTCATCACCGAAATTCCTTACCAGGTGAACAAAGCGGCGATGGTCGAAAAGATCGCCGAACTGGTGCGCGACAAGCGCATCGAAGGCGTGGCCGACCTGCGCGATGAATCCAGCCGCGAGGGCATGCGCGTCGTCGTCGAGGTCAAGCGCGATGCCTTGCCCGACGTGGTGCTGAACCAGCTCTACCGGTTCACGCCGCTGCAGAGCTCGTTCGGCTGCAATTTCGTGGCGCTCAATGGCGGCAAGCCGGAGCTTATGAATCTCAAGCAGATTCTGGATGCCTTCATCACCTTCCGCGAAGAGGTGGTGACGCGGCGCGCCCGGTTCCTGCTCAACAAGGCCCGCGACCGCGCCCATGTGCTGGTCGGCCTTGCCGTGGCCGTCGCCAATATCGATGAGATCATCGCCCTGATCCGCACTGCGCCCGATCCGGCAACGGCGCGCGAACAGCTGATGACCCGCCGCTGGCCGGCGGCCGATGTCGAACCGCTGATCCGGCTGATCGACGATCCGCGCCACCGCATCAACGAAGACGGCACGTTCAATCTTTCCGAAGAACAGGCCCGCGCCATTCTCGAACTGCGCCTGGCCCGGCTGACGGCGCTGGGCCGCGACGAAATCGGCGAAGAACTGAACGGCCTGGGCGCTGAAATCGAGGATTATCTGGACATCCTGCGCTCGCGCGAACGGGTGCGCGACATCATCCGGCAGGAACTGGAAGACATCCGCGAGCAGTTCGGTTCGGCTCGCCGCACCGAAATTTCCGACCACGCCGCCGATTTCGACGACGAGGACCTGATCGCCCGCGAGGACATGGTCGTGACCGTCAGTCACGCCGGCTATATCAAGCGCGTGCCGCTCTCGACCTACCGGGCGCAGAACCGGGGCGGCAAGGGCCGCTCGGGCATGGCCACCCGCGAGGAAGATTTCGTGGCGCGGCTGTTCGTCGCCAATACCCATACGCCGGTGCTGTTCTTCACTAGCCGGGGCATTGCCTATAAGCTCAAGGTCTGGCGGCTGCCGCTTTCGGCAGCCAATGCGCGCGGCAAGGCGCTGATCAATATCCTGCCGCTCGAACAGGGCGAACGCATCACCTCGATCATGCCGCTGCCGGAGGACGAAACCTCCTGGGGCAATCTCGACATCATGTTCGCCACGACGCGCGGCACGGTGCGTCGCAACTCGCTGGCCGATTTCGTCGAGGTGCGCCAGAACGGCAAGATCGCCATGAAGCTCGACGAGGGCGATGAAATCGTCGGCGTGGAAACCTGCACGGTCAACAATGACGTGCTGCTGACCACCGCGCTCGGCCAGGCCATCCGCTTCCGCGTCGATGACGTGCGCCTGTTCAAGGGCCGCGACTCCATGGGCGTGCGCGGCATCCAGTTGGCCAGCGGCGACCTGGTGATCTCCATGGCGGTGATCAACCATTCCGACGCCACCGCCGAGGAACGGGCCGCCTATCTCAAGATGAGCCGCGCGGTGCGGGGCGAGGCCGAGACCGAGGAGGCCGGTTCGGACGAGGCCGATGTCGTGGCCGGCGCCCTCAGCCCCGAACTCTATGCGGCGATGAGCGCCACCGAGCAGTTCATTCTCGCCATTTCCGAGAATGGCTACGGCAAGCGCACCTCGAGCCACGAATACCGCATCACCGGGCGGGGCGGTAAGGGCATCGTCGCCATGGCGGTCAACAAGCGCAACGGCAATCTCGTCGCCAGCTTCCCGGTGGAAGACGACGACCAGATCATGCTGATCAGCGACGGCGGGCAGACCATCCGCCTGCCGGTGGGCGGCGACAAGCCGATCCGCATCGTCAGCCGCGGGTCGCAGGGCGTGATCGTCTTCGACACGGCCGAGGACGAAAAGGTGGTCTCGGTCGAACGCATCAGCGAGCCGGAAGGCGAAGAAGGCGACGAGCCCGACGCACCGGAGGCGCCCGACGCACCGCCGGAAAGCCCGGCGACGGAATAAAAAAGAGGCGCTTCGGCGCCTCTTTTGGTTTGGGGGGTGTGTGGCGGAGGAGGGGTGGCTTGCGGACTGTCTGCTTCTGGGCAGGGGGACTGGGAAAGCCGCCGTTCAGGTGCCCACACACTTCGACTGCAATGCGCCCCGTTCAGGACACTGCATGTGCTGCGCGCGGATCTGCCGGAGCTCAATTTCCGGGGCGTCGAAGATGCGGAAATGTCCCCGGTCGGCGAGGAAGAGGAAGCTTACGGCGTAGGCGGTACCCGCTAGACGTGGACTGGCTGCGCGGGCACCTGATCCATCACGCTGGCGAGCTCTCTGAGCGAATCGACCAACGCTGCATGATTATCCTTTGGATCATAACACAAGCACTTCAAATTCCGATTAGCCCGCAAAGACTTCACCATGTCGGGCGCGATGCGGGACGAGGTAACAAGATAATGTGGTCGCGAATTTGGAAAGTTGAAGCGCTGGTTTTCCAGAAGCATTGTCAGGTCGGGGTCCGATATCCCGCAGCCGACAATAAGAAAAGTGTGCGACAGCAAACAGGCATCCAGAACGTCGTAGAATGCCGAGTGCGCCACTCTGGCTTTCGCATAGTCGTGATTTGAGAATATCAGTTCACTTGGATGATCAATCGATCCATGAACCTTTATGATGTGAGTTCGGTCTTCGCGAAGAAAATTATGCACATCCTGATCTGAGTGCTTTTTTATCGTGACCAACCCTCCAGTCTCGGCGATGACATAGTTTTCGAATATTTGGTCAAAATTAGGCGTGAGATATATTCTTTGATCCAAATTGAAGATCAGCTTGTGTATCTCAGATGGTGTATAGCCCGGGTCGATAAAGCACTCCCTGAGAAAGGGCTCCCACTCCTCTTCCATCCGGCTTTTGATCCACTCGCAGGCGTGTAGGAGATCATTGCCGCTGATTGCCCGCTTGATGTGAGCGGTACCCTTCTTCTCAACTTTCGCCAAACCCCTTTCAAGGAATTCGTTCCAAAGGGGTGGACGCGTATTTCCGTCCTTGCCGACGGAGTTTTTGCTTACGCCGCTACCAAGGAAAACGACGACCCGTCTTGATAGAAGATCGCGCTTCAGTTGCTCTGGCCATGCGATCATATGAGGCCCACCCGGTCGAGTATCTCTTCTGCAACGATGCCGAAGGTCTCCTTGGCATCCTTTACTTTAGAGAAGTGGGCACCCCTCACGCCATCACCCGCTTTTAGGCCGAACACTGGAGCCCGGGCCGATTGCGACATGGGGATCAGGCTGTGGAGGTTGGGAATTGCGCCCAGCAGGTAGTGACCAATTTTGTTGGGCGAGGGAGCGACCGTTGAGAGTTCCGATGCAACGATACTTTCGAACTGCTTCATGATTTTCTCATAAGCGTTCACAGCTCGCTTTGTACCAGAGCCATCCGTTTTGGCGATGTAGTGCTGAGATGCATAGCCTAGGAAGCCTAGGCTCCTAGCCAGATTTGTCCCCACATCGTCTGGATCATCAACATTCTCTACCCCGACATTCCATTGCTTTCGCCACCGAGACATCCAAGCGGCGATGTTGTCGATCGCTTTCACGCTAAAGATGTCGATGGACATCGGTGCTACAAAGTAGTCGCTTGCCAGCAACACAGCGCGATTGATCGACCCAAGGGAGGGACCTACGTCGAAAAACACTAAGTCGTAATCGTCGCAACGCTTCATGAGTTCGGCAAACATCAGTGTAGTTCGCATGCCACGTGGATCGCCGCCGATCGCCGAACCCCAATCCTTTGCGAGCAAATCTTCCGTCAGGGCGAGCCTGGGATCGCCAGGCAACACGTCGACACCGAAACGTGGGCTTTTGGTAACGGTGAGTTCTTTGCTGTAGCCTTTGCCTAGCGAAAGAGGACGTATGACGTTGTGGATGGTGAACGATGATGTCTCTTCGTAAAAATACGCGAGTTTCTTATCATCGAACATGTACTGCGTGGCATTGCACTGAGGGTCTGCGTCGATAACTAAGACCTTAAGTCCATGTTCTTCCGCTGCATAGGCAGCGACGTTGCAAAGCAGCGTGGTCTTGCCGACGCCTCCCTTGTTATTGAAGAACGCGATTGATGTCGCCATTTCACCCTCCGGGACACTCGTCTGAACCGTGATAGCGGAATCTAGATTTGATTCAAGCCAAGGACTTAGTCCGTTTGCCTGTCCACCGAAGTGCTCCCTGGCGCGCTGTAAGAATTACAAATCAGTTGCTTCAGACCGAGAAGGATGTTCGCCTATAGAATAAGGCAAATAGTTCACTTCGTAGAGCCTAAGGTGGCTTGTCCGCTGTCGACGGCATTTTGACAAAAACCGCTAGTCCCCTTCCGACCCTAACATGCCGATATATGGGCATCGTGGGAATGACAGCTTTCGGGAGGCTGTCAGCAAATATGGAATGATAAAAATGGGGTCGAAAAGCTGACCTGTTGCGCTATTTCACAACAGTCCCTCGGTTCAAGACCTTGGGTGACGCTCAATGGTGGTGGACCGATGCTTGTTCCGGCCGTGCCAGATGTGTCTGCCGTTTGGCATGAGAACTGTCGGACCGTGGCGCACCCGTCAGGGGTTGAAACCAGAGGTTCCCGCTTTCGCGGGAATGACCTGGTGGGTGTTGGGATGCCGTCGTGGGATGCGGGAATGCTGAGGCGCAGCGTTTCCGATGTGGCATCCTGCGCACCGGCACGGCCTGTGCGTTTGGTGGCGCAATGGGCTAGTGACCCGGTGCAGGTGATGATGCGGGAGGTGTGACGGCATGGCAGTGGACGAAGAGGCTCAAGTCGACATCCTCGACCTGCGCGATGCGCCGCAGGTGGTCGACCTGGTTGCCGACCGCATCTGGCGCGCATGGTGGGCGCCGGAGGGCCGGTCGCTGGAGGATGTGCAGGTGGCGCTCGGGGCCGTGGTGGCGGCGCAGGGTTTTCCGTTCACGCTGGTGGCGATGCGCGCGGGGCGGTTCGTGGGGACGGTGACCAGCATCATGGACGATATCGGCGCGCGGCCGGACTGGGGGCCGTGCCTGGCGGCGCTGTGGGTCGAGCCCGATGCGCGGGGGCAGGGGATCGGTGCGGCACTGGCGGAGGCGCTGATGGCCCGGCTGGCCGGGCTGGGTTTCGAGCGGGTCTATCTGTCGGCCAAGCCGCATATGCGGGACTATTACCTGCTGCGCGGCTGGACCATGATCGACAGCGATATCGACAAGGATCGCCAGGACGTTTTCCTGCGGCTCCTGCCCCGGCAGTAAGCCGCCCGCCGCCTCGCTTGCCAAATCGCCGGACAGCATGACAAAACCTATGCACCAATAAGGGGGAGCACATGCACGGATTGGTCGGCTTTTATCCGGGATCGTTCGATCCGCTGACAAACGGGCATCTCGATGTCATCGAACGCGCCTGCAAGCTGGTGGATACGCTGGTCGTGGCCGTCGGCATCAGCGCCACCAAGAAGAACCCGCTGTTCACGCATGAGGATCGCATCGCCATCCTCGAACAGGTGCTGCCGGCCATCGGGTTGCGCACCAATACCGAATTCAGGATTGTCGATTTTTCCGGCCTCATGGTCGCGGCGGCGCGCGACAATGGCGCCAAGCTGATCATCCGCGGCCTGCGCGACACCACCGACTACAATTATGAAATGCAGATGGTGGGCATGAACGCGCAGATGGCGCCGGACCTGCAAACGGTTTTCCTGCCCTCCAGCCCGCCCGTGCGGCATATCTCGGCCACATTGGTGCGGCAGATCGCTGAGATGGGTGGAGACATTTCCGCCTTCGTTCCGCCAATCGTCCTCAAGGCTATTCAGAACAAATGACCCAGATCACCCGTCGTACCTTCGCAGCCCTCGCTCTGGGCGCGGCCCTTGTCGCGGCCACGCCGCTCCTGGCCCAGGACGGCACGCCGCACTTGATCCTGACGCTGGAAGACGGCGTGGTGGATATCGAGCTCCTGCCCGAAATCGCTCCCAAACATGTCGAGCGCATCGTGACCCTGACCGAAGAGGGCGCCTATGACGGGGTGGTGTTCCACCGCGTGATCGATGGCTTCATGGCCCAGACCGGCGATGTCCGCAACGGCAAGTCGGACAGCCCGGACTATAACCTGCAGTTGGCCGGAACCGGCGGTTCGGACCTGCCCAATGTCGAAGCCGAGTTCAATGCCGAGAGTTTCCAGCGTGGCGCCGTCGGCGCGGCCCGATCGCAGGACCCGAACTCGTTCAACTCCCAGTTCTTCATCACGACGGCCGATGCCAGCTTCCTCGACGGGCAGTATACGGTGTTCGGCAAGGTCGTGTCGGGCATGGAAGCCGTCGACGCGCTGGAAAAGGGCCCGCAGGAGCGCAATGGCGCGGTCGAAAACCCCGACAAGATCGTCAGCGCGGTGATCGAGTACAAGTAACGCGGATCTGGGGGATTCCCACGATTGCGGGAATGCTCCCGATGTGGGGCGAACGGCGCAGCCTGCCTTGCGCCGGGCGCTCATTGGCCTTACATCCGGGCCACGATTTTTCTGCAAACAAGGTTTTACGCCATGGCCTATGCCGATCCCGAAAACACTCTCGTCATCGAAACCACCAAGGGCAATGTCGTCATCGCCATGAAGCCCGAGGTCGCGCCCGGCCATGTCGAGCATATCAAGAAGCTGGCCCGCGAAGGCGCCTATGACGGCGTGGTGTTCCACCGCGTGATCGACGGCTTCATGGCCCAGACCGGCGACGTCAAGTTCGGCAATTCCAACCTGACCGACTTCAACCCCTCGCGCGCCGGCACCGGCGGCTCGAAGTATCCGAACCTGAAGCAGGAATTCAACGAGACCCCGCACAAGCGCGGCACCGCCTCGATGGCCCGCGCCCAGGATCCGAACAGCGCCAATTCGCAGTTCTTCATCTGCTTTGCCGATGCGCCTTTCCTCAACCGGCAGTACACTGTCTGGGGTGAAGTCATCGAGGGCATGGAGAATGTCGACCAGATCAAGCGCGGCGAACCCGTTATCAACCCGGACAAGATGGTTTCGGTCAAGGTTGCGGCCGATATCGCCGAGTAAGCTGGCCGCTGTCAGTTTTGCTGCAAGCATTGCCCTCGCATCGCCAGCCCTGGCGAGCGGGGGCATTTTTTGTGAAGGCGAGGGGGCGTCGATCGAGATCGCCATGGGCCGGCTGGTCGTGATGCAGGTGATCGGCGCATCGGCCGAGATCGGCGGCGTGGCCTATGTCACCGGACCGGAGCGCGGCACGGGCAAGCCATTCGTCATCGGCCAGGCCTTTGCCGAGGGCGACGCGATCATGGCCGATTTCGTCGACCCCAATTTCGAGCGCATCCTGGTGAGCCTGCGCGTGACCTGGGATGGTTCGGAGAGCTGGACCGGTACGCTGTTCACGCCGGACCTGACTGTTCCCGTGACCTGCTGGGAAGGGTAGAGGCGGCTGGCACTACCCTGGTGAGGCCTTGACGGCCCGGGGCGGGACGGGTCACCCCTTGCTGCCTGCAGACCACCGTTTGAGTCTGCCGAGCTGGGTGTTGCCTTGAAAATGGATAGTGTTCTCTGGGCGCTGATGGGCGTCATCGCTGGAGCTTGCGTTGCCGCGCAGGCGCCGATCAATGCCAGTCTGGGGCGGGCGCTCGAGGTGCCGATTGCGGCGGCGGCCGTGTCGTTCCTTGCCGGTGGCGTGGTGCTCTGGGTGCTGGCATTCCTGTTCAGCCAGCTTTCGGCGACGCCGATCAACTTTGCGGCCCCCGCCGCCTGGACATTCGTTGCCGGTGGCCTGCTCGGGGCCTTCTACGTGTTTTCCAACCTGACGCTGACCCCGATCATGGGGGCGGCAGCGGTGATGGCGCTTTCGGTGACGGGCCAATTGCTGGCCGGATTGTTCCTCGACAAGATCGGCTTCATGGGCATGGCGGTGCGCGAACTATCGGTCGGCCGCATTGCGGGGGCTGGCTTTCTGGTGCTCGGGGCGGTGATGATCCGGGTGCTCTAGCAACCGGCTGAGTGGATTGGCCGTTCACCTCGGCAAGGCCACATGCTAACGAGCCGTCCATGCGCGTTACAGAATTCGACTTCGATCTGCCCGAAAAACTCATTGCACTGCACCCGGCCGAGCCGCGGGACAGCGCCCGCCTGCTGGTGGTGCGGCCGGGCGAACCGCTTGCCGATCAGCACATTCCGGACCTGCGCACGCTGCTCAGGGCAGGCGATGTTCTGGTGGTCAACGACACACGGGTGCTGCCCGCAGAGCTCAAGGGCACACGGCTGCGGGGCGAGAACCGGGCCAATGTCTCGTTCAATCTGCACAAGCGCGTGGACGCCCATACCTGGCGCGCCTTTGCGCGTCCGGCCAAGAAACTGGCTTTGCTGGACCGGCTCGAACTGGGCAATGGCGTCGGCGAACCTCTGATCGCAACCGTGGCCGGGCGCGGCGATACCGGTGAGGTAACGCTGGAATTCGCGCTCGGCGGTGCCCAACTCGATGAAGCCATCAAGGCGCAGGGCGCCATGCCGCTGCCGCCCTATATCGGGGCGAAGCGCGCGGTCGAGGAGCGGGACAAGACCGACTACCAGACGGTCTATGCCGCCGAAGACGGTGCCGTCGCGGCTCCTACTGCGGGCCTGCATTTCACCGAAAAGCTGCTGCAGGATCTCAGCGACATGGATGTGGCCATGGAACGGGTGACGCTACATGTGGGGGCAGGGACCTTTCTGCCGATGAAGGTGGACGACACCGAAGACCATGTCATGCATTCGGAATGGGGCGAACTCGACCAGGCCACGGTCGAGCGGATCAATGCCCGCCGCGCCGCCGGTGGGCGAGTGATCGCGGTGGGTACCACCAGCCTGCGCCTGCTCGAAACCGCATCGCGAGCCTCGGGCGAATTGCGCCCGTTCATCGGCGACACCGACATCTTCATCACTCCCGGCTTCCGGTTCCGGACGGTGGACGTGCTGATGACCAATTTCCACCTGCCGAAGTCGACGCTGTTCATGCTGGTGAGCGCCTTCAGCGGGCTCGATACCATGAAGGCAGCCTATGCCCATGCGATCGCCCAAGGTTACCGGTTCTATTCCTACGGGGACTCGTCGCTGCTGCATCGCGCGCCCCATCCCGAGGACGATGCGTGACGGCACGCCCGTCGCCGATCACCCGCTATGCGCGGCGCATTTCCTCGGCGCTGCGGCGGGCGGCGGATACTGATCAGTCGCACCTGACGCTGACCGGGCTGATCGACCTGCTCGGAGCCCGGGCGCACCGGCTCTTGCTGCTGGTCGTCTCGCTCTTCAACATGCTCCCCGGGCCACCCGGATATGGCGGGGCCATAGCCTGGACCACCTGTGCCATTGCCCTGGCCATGCTGCTCGGCAAGCCGATCCGGTTGCCGCGCTTTCTCGGCAAGCGAAAGCTGCCGCTCGATCTTCTGGTGCGCGCCAGCGAGCAGGTGGTGAAGGTGGCCGGCATCCTCTCGCGCTTCTCCCGGCCACGATTGCGCTGGCTGACCAGTGCGGCGGCCAATCTGCCCTATGCGCTCCTGGTGATGGCGGTCAGCGTCGTGATGTCGCTGCCGATCCCCTTCATCAATGCCATCCCCAATGTCGGCCTCTGCATCATCGCCTTTTCCATGCTGAACCGCGACGGCGCCGGGGTTGTCGTCGGGCTGGTGGCCACTGCAATCGGCCTCGTTGTTGATGCAGCGATCATCTTCGGGGTGTTCCGCCTGGGCATGGCGGCCTGGGGGTCGATGGGCTGAATTACTCGGATCAAGGGTCGGATACCGAGAAAGTACGGCGAATTTACCCCTCACCCCGTCCCTCTCCCCGGAGGGGCGAGGGGGCGACGGAGCCGGTATGTCGGTTTACAGGCGAAGCACTCCTGGGTCTAAAGTGACGGCGTTTTTCTATAGTCCTGCGGCGTCATGCGCGACGGTGCCGGAGAAGCCGCAGGCAGCGCCGTGATAGTAGAGGCAGCCCTGCTGTTCTTCGAGGACGAGCGAGCCGTCGTCGTTAAAACGCAGGGTGACCTCGCAATAGCGCTGGTTGAAGCCCGACGTTTCCTCTTCGGGGTCGTAGCCTTCGTTCTCGGTGGAGAAGGTGCCGCCTTCGGCGGTCAGGGCGACCTCGCCGGAAACGCCGCCGGCGCAACCGCCACCCAGATCGGAAATGGGAACGACGGTGCTCAGGGACAGCTTGTACACATCACCGTCGAGATGGGAGAGGTGCAGTTCCAGTTCACCCTCGCCTTGCCCTGTCCACAGGCCCTCATAGTCCTGCGCCAGCGCCGGGCTGGAAACAAAAGCAGCGACCGTGGCCGCGACCAGGATGGAACGAAACATGCAAGCACCTCTCAAGTCACAAGAATGCGTGCATCAGAGGGGTAAAGAATGGCAGAAGTTCGGTACGAGTCGCCAATTGGCCCGTTTCCCGTGACCTGACTGCGGCAGCCACATCTAGTCCCGTACCTGCAAGGAGCCTGCCTTGAACAATACTGACCTTCTCGGTGTCTCAACGGCATGGATTCTCGCCAATGCCTGGTCGGCGCTGGTCGCCATTCTCGTGCTGGTCGCGGGATGGATGCTGGCCAATATCCTGTCGCGCACACTCGTGACCCTGTTGTCCACGCGCGTGCGCAGTAGCGGCACCGTGGCGCCGCTGATCGGCCAGGCACTGCGCTATGCAATCCTGTTCGTCACCGTCATCGTGGTTCTCGGTCAGTTTGGCGTGGAAACGGCATCCATTCTCGCCGTGCTCGGCGCGGCGGGCCTCGCCATTGCCCTGGCCCTGCAGGGCACGCTGGCCAATATCGCCGCCGGTATCATGCTGGTCTTCCTGCGGCCCTTCAATGCCGGTGACTATATCGACGCCGATGGCATTGTCGGCACCGTGGTCGAGATCGGGCTTTTTGCCACCCAGATGCGCACCATTGATGGCGTCTATCTGTTCGCGCCGAACTCGAAACTCTCCAATGCCAAGATCCTCAATTACAGCCGTGAATCCGATCGGATCGTCGAGGTCCGGTTCAACGTGCCGCGCGGGGCCGACCTGGGACACGTCCGCTCGCAGCTGATCGGTGCCATGCGCACCGACTTTTCCTCGCCCGAGGCCAAGTCGGAAATCCTGCTCGACACGCTGTCGGATTCGACCATGACGCTTGTGGCGCGCGTGCCGGTGCGCAGCGGCGACTGGTGGCGCGCCCGCTCCGAGGTGCAGGAGCGCATCAAGGCGATCCTGCAAGCCAACAAGGACTTTGCACCGGGAGATGAAGCCTGACATGCCGGTGATTGTCGCGGGCCGGGCAAACGGCTAGAACCCGCGCCATGAACACGACGCACGCGACCAAGCAGGTCACTTTCTCACTCCTGGCCAGCGACGGCATGGCGCGGCATGGCCGCATCGACACGCCGCGCGGGGAAATCAACACGCCCGCCTTCATGCCGGTCGGCACTGCCGGCACGGTCAAGGCCATGTATCCCGAACAGGTTCGCGAGACCGGCGCCGATATCCTGCTCGGCAATACCTACCACCTGATGCTGAGGCCCGGTGCCGAGCGCGTCGCTTCGCTTGGTGGTCTGCACACCTTCATGGACTGGCAGCGTCCGATCCTCACCGACAGCGGCGGCTTCCAGGTGATGTCGCTGGCCAAGCTGCGCAAGCTCACCGAGAAGGGCGTCACCTTCAAGTCCCATATCGACGGCTCCAGCCATGAGCTGACGCCGGAGCGCTCCATCGAAATCCAGACGCTGCTCGACAGCGATATCATCATGCAGCTTGATGAGTGCATCGCCCTGCCGGCGGAGCGCAAGGAGATCGAGCGGGCCATGGAACTGTCGCTGCGCTGGGCCGACCGGTCCAAGACGGCGTTCAACAACCAGGCCAACCGCGCCCTGTTCGGCATCGTGCAGGGCGGCGACGACCCCGAACTGCGCGCCAGATCGGCCGCGGGGCTGCAATCCATCGGCTTCGATGGCTATTCGATCGGCGGACTGGCCGTGGGCGAACCGCAGGAGGTGATGTTCCGGGTGCTGTCCGACATCACACCGGAATTGCCCTGGGATCGCCCGCGATATCTCATGGGCGTAGGCAAGCCGGACGACATCCTGGGTGGCATCGAGCGCGGCGTCGACATGTTCGACTGCGTCCACCCCACCCGCGCCGGCCGTCACGGCCATGCCTATACGCGGTTCGGCGTCATCAACCTGAAAAATGCCCGGCATAAGGATGACCACCGGCCGCTGGACGAGCAGTCGCCCAACCCCAATTGCCGCCGCTGGAGCCGGGCGTATCTACATCATCTCGTTAAGACAGAAGAGATTTTGGGCGCGATGGTCCTTTCGCAGATCAACCTCGCCTATTATCAAGAGCTCACCGCCGGGGCGCGCAAGGCGATCTCGGATGGCGGCATGACGGGTTTTGCCGCAGAAACGCGGGCCGCATGGGCGGCCGGCGACCTTCCACCGCTATGATTTCAGGAGTTTGACTGATGGCCAAATCGGGGCGCAAGGCCGGTTTCGAGACGCTGGGCAAGCTCAGGAAAAGCATGGAAGACCAGCCCATGCGGCTGCTCTTCGCCGAGGATCCCAATCGCTTCCAGCGGTTTTCGGCAAGCGGGGCCGATATCCTGCTCGACTATTCCAAGAACCGCATCGATGAAGCGGTGATGGATGCCCTGTTCGACCTGGCGCGCGCCGCCGGCGTCGAGGAGCGCCGCACCCAGATGTGCGAAGGCGAGCATATCAACATCACCGAAGACCGCGCCGTCATGCACATGGCGCTGCGCTACCAGGGCGGGCAGCCGGTCGAGGTTGATGGCAAGGATGTCATGCCCGATGTGCGGGCGGTGCTGAAGGCCATCGAAAATTACACCAATGCCATCCGCAATGGCGAGATTCGCGGGCATGGCGGCGAGCAGTTCACCGATGTGGTCAATATCGGTATCGGCGGGTCCGATCTGGGCCCGGTGATGGTGACCCTGGCGCTGGCGCCCTATACGCGGCCCGACCTGCGGGCGCATTACGTGTCCAATGTCGATGGCGCCCATATCCACGATACGCTCAGGGGCCTCGACCCGAAGAAGACGCTGTTCATCGTGGCGTCGAAAACCTTCACCACCGACGAAACTATGACCAATGCCCATTCGGCCCGCGACTGGATTGCCGATACGCTGGGCGAAGAGGCAGTGCCGAACCACTTTGCGGCGGTCTCGACCAATATCGAGGCCTGCGCCAAGTTCGGCATCCGCGAAGACCGCATTTTCGGCTTCTGGGACTGGGTCGGCGGGCGCTACTCGGTGTGGTCTGCCATCGGCCTGCCGGTGGCGCTGGCGGTCGGTTATGACAATTTCGCCAGATTCCTGGCCGGCGCCGACGCCATGGACCGGCATTTCCTGGAAACACCGCTGGAAAACAACCTGCCGGTGATCATGGGGCTGCTCGGCGTCTGGTATCGCAATGCCTGGGGCTTCTCGACCCATGCCGTGCTGCCCTATGACCAGCGGCTCAGCCGCTTTCCGGCCTATCTCCAGCAGCAGGACATGGAAAGCAACGGCAAGTCGGTGACGCTCAACGGCAAGCCCGTGGGCTGGTCGACCGGCCCCATCGTGTGGGGCGAGCCGGGCACGAATGGCCAGCACGCCTTCTACCAGCTGATCCACCAGGGTACCGATGTCATCCCCTGCGATTTCCTTATCGCTGCCCAGCCGCATGAGCACCTGCCGCCGCATCACGACAAGCTGGTGGCAAACGTCCTGGCCCAATCCGAAGCGCTGATGCTCGGCAAGACCGAGGAAGAGGTTGTCGGCGAACTCAAGGCGCAGGGGCTTGGCAAGGACCAAATCAAGGCGTTGACCCCGCACAAGGTGTTTCCCGGCAACCGGCCCTCGAACACCCTGTTCTATCCCAAGCTGACGCCGGAAATTCTCGGCTCTCTCGTGGCGCTCTACGAGCACAAGGTGTTCGTCCAGGGCGTCATCTGGAACGTCAATTCCTATGATCAGTGGGGCGTGGAACTGGGCAAGCAACTGGCCAAGGCCCTGTTGCCCAAGGTGCAGGGACAGCAGAGCGGCGAGGGCCACGATGCCTCCACGCAGGGTCTGCTCGGCTATTACCTCGCCAACAAGGGGTGAGCCGTGACCATCACCACCGATGAACAACTCGAAAAGCTCAAGGCCATCGGGCGCATCTGTGCGGTGGCGCGGGACGCCATGGCGGCAGCGATGCGGCCGGGGATGACAACGCTCGAGTTGGACGAGATCGGTGCAAGGGTACTGGCTGAGAACGGGGCGCTCTCGGCGCCGGTCGTCACGTACGATTTTCCCGGCGTTACCTGCATTTCCGTCAATGAAGAGATTGCCCATGGCATCCCCGGCGACCGGGTGTTGCACGAGGGAGATCTGGTCAATATCGATGTGTCGGCAGTCAAAGATGGCGTTTTTGCCGATTGTGGCGCGTCGTTCGTGCTCGGCAAGGGCGACAGGCGGCTCGATGCGCTGTGCCGTGATGGCAAGAAGGCCATGTGGGCCGGAATCGGTGCCGTCAAGGCCGGCGCGCCGCTGGCCGACATCGGCACGGCTATTGGCAAGGTGGCAAAAAAGGGTGGCTATACGCTGATCCGCAACCTCGCCAGCCACGGCGTCGGCGACAGCCTGCACGACGAGCCGGGCGAAATCCCGACCTGGCCGGACCGCTCGGAACGGCGCACCATCGGCAATGGGCTGGTGTTCACCATCGAGCCCTTCCTGTCCATGGGGGGGCGTTCTGCCGAGCAGATGTATGAGGACGACGAGTGGACGCTGACGGCCGAGCCGCTGGCCCCCACGGTGCAATATGAACACACCGTGGTCGCGACCCCGCGCGGGGCCGTGGTGGTGACGCTGGCGGGCTGAGGGTTTAGCGCCAGAGGATCAGGAGCGGTCCGATCAGGATCAATCCCAGAGCAACCGGCAGGCGCAGCGCTCCCAGCCGGCGCAGGGCGGGTACGCTGAGCAGCGATGACAAGAGCAGGAAGCCGGCCAGCGCAATTACCGCCGGCGTGATGGCCGAGACGCGCAACGGCGCGGATTCGGTCAGTTGCAGATAGATCATGTGGCCGCCCGAAAAGCCGATCAGCGCCGTAATCACCACGGCGGCAGCCTTGGCGACGATCAACAGCGCGGTATCGAGCGTGTGACTGGTCAGCACCAGCACGAAGCCACTGGCCACCACATGCACGGCGGCCAGTGTCGAGAACAGCCGGCTATCGGCGAGAAGCGGGATCAATTCCGGCGGGGCGGCGAGCGGTAGCGACCCCACCATTGGCAGATTGCCGCCATATTGGGCCAGAAGCGCAATGCCGTAGAGCATGACGAGGGTACTGGCCGCGAAGATCACCACGGTGACCATCAGAACCTTGATCAGTTCCATCGTATCCTGAGACATGGGCCGACGCTTTCAGTGTTTGGCAAATATTGGAGCATTTCTCGTTCCGATTGAAGCAGAACGAGGCTCTAATTCTTTGATTGGTCACGTTTTCGAACCATAAAAGTGGTGTCCACTTTTCTTGAAAACGCTCCAGCGGCCCCAGCCGATTCTCACACGCGGCCACCGGCGCGGCCGGCGCGAAAAACCGGAAAGCGGACCCGCCGGTCCGCGCCCGGGCGCGTTTGGGTGCGCGGTCGGAACTCCTCGGAAAGCTCGCCTGCATCGGCCCGGAAATCGAGCTCTGCATAGGGATCGGGGTCGGTCGAGATCAACGGCATGGCATGACCCGGGACATCGGATTGGCAACCTGCGGTGTGCCGCAAGAGGTGACCCGAGGATGGCGGCAAAGGGAAATGGTACGCCGGGAGGGGGTCGAACCCTCGACCATTCGATTAAAAGTCGAATGCTCTACCACTGAGCTACCGGCGCCCTTGCAAACGCCGTCTGGCGTTGCGGCGGAAAATAGCTGGACTTGCCCTTGTGTCAACCGCCTTCGGAAGCCGAAACGGCGCTATCCAGAGGAAGACCGGCATAGGGCGTTGGCAGGCAGGCCACGGAAACGCGCTCGACCCGTTCGCAAAGCGCGCGAGCAGCGACGATGTCGGCAATCGGCCCGATGATGATGCGTTGCTGTCCAGGTTCTGTGTCGTCGCTGACCAGCGGGGTCATGCCGAACAGCAGCGGCCCCAATTTGACGTTGAGATCCCGCCAGAGGGCAGGGGCGGTTTCCCCGTCAATCGGCGCACCGATCGCAACGCCATAGCCGCTGGCCGACGCGGTCGTGCTCTCGACCAGCGCAGGCAACGGTTGCTGCGCTGCTGCTGGCGTGGCAAGGCCCGGCATCGGGAACTGTCTGACGGCAACCGAGCCCCCCTCGGCATCAAAGGTCAGGGTTTCGTCGCCGCCAACCGAGGCCGTCAGGTTGGCCCTGTCCACCAAGGCGCCGGCGGGAATGGCCTCGAGCAGTTTTGGCACGCTGACTTCCAGGGCCCCGACGCGGCGCACCACCTCGTTGCTGGTCCGCTCCTGCAATCCGAATCGGCTGGAGAGCTGTTCATTTTCCCGCTTGAGGCGCAGGGTTTCTTCGGTCAGCCCGCTCACCTGCAACCGGATACTGTCGAGCGAGGACGAGGTTACCCGAGGCTGATGCAGGGCGCCGAGCAGGCTCTGGGGCATGAGCGCGGAGACGTTGGCGCCGAAAACGGCCAGCCCAAGGGAGACGAGGGCGGTGACGCCCCAGAGCGTCACATCCGACTGCCTGAACTGCTCGGAAGCCTTGGCCATCGCCCCATTTTCCCGAAAGGCCGCGAATCGTGCGGCTCCACTGGGCAAAGCATGGGCCCTTTGTTATCGGTTCGCCAACTGTTCGCTGCCATAAATTTGTGAAAATGCGGGCCAATAGACCGCAAATGGACCAGAGACTTTCATGACCGAACTACTGACCATCATTCTCGCGGCGGGCGAAGGCACCAGAATGAAGTCGGCCATGCCCAAGGTGCTTCACCCTGTGGGCGGCATGCCGATCATCGGCCATGTGGCACGGGCGGCAAGGGAGGCGGGCTCCGGCGCGATTGCGCTCGTCACCGGGCCGCGCCATGCCGCGATCCGCGAGACGGTGACGGCCATCGATGCGGATGTGGTGCATTTCGAGCAGACCGTGGCCAAAGGTACGGCCCATGCCGCTTCCATGGCGCGGGCCCTGTTCGAGAAGGCGACAGGTTACGTCGCCGTGGTCTATGGTGATCATCCATTGCTGCGTGGCACCAATTTTCGCGCCGTGCTTGATCGGCTCGATGCCGGGCTGGACGTTGCCATCCTCGGTTTCGAACCGCGCGATCCGACGGGCTATGGCCGTTTCATCACCGACGGTGACACGCTGCTGGCCATTCGCGAGCACAAGGATGCCAATGAGGACGAGCGGCGCATCCGCCTCTGCAATGCCTGCATCCTGGCGTTCCGTGCCGAGGTGTTCCGCGACCTGATCGACAAGGTTGAAACCAATAATGCCCAGAGCGAATACTACCTGACCGACCTTGTCGGCCTTGCCAATTCGGCGGGCAAACGCGTCGGCTACGGGCTGGCGCCAGAAAACGACGTCATGGGCGTCAATGACCGCAGCCAGTTGGCGCGGGCCGAGGGCCTGTTCCAGGACGTACGCCGGGATGACTTCATGAAAGCCGGCGTGACACTCAAGGACCCGGCCAGTGTCTGGTTCTCCTACGACACCGAAATCGGCAAGGACGTCACGATTTTTCCGCATGTGGTGTTCGGTCCGGGCGTCAGCATCGCCGACAATGTCGAGATCCGGCCCTTCTGCGATATCGAAGAGGCCGTGATCGGCGAGGGCGCGACCATCGGGCCCTTCGCGCGCATCCGTGGCGGTGCGGAACTGGGGCCGGACGTGCACCTGGGCAATTTCGTCGAGGTGAAGAAATCCAGGATCGGTGCCGGCACCAAGGCAGGCCATCTGAGCTATCTCGGCGATGCGGAAATCGGCACCAAAACCAATATCGGTGCGGGCACCATCACCTGCAATTACGACGGCGTGAACAAGGACAAGACGGTCATCGGCGACAATGTCTTTATTGGCTCAAACGCCTCGCTGGTGGCGCCGGTGACCATTGGCGATGGCGCCTATACGGGCTCTGGCAGCGTCATCACCAAGGATGTCCCTGCCGATGCCCTGGCCGTTGGCCGGGCGCGTCAGGAGAACAAGGTGGGCTATGCGCCCAGGCTGAAGGAACGGGCGCTGGCCAAGAAGGCCGCCAAGGGGAAGTAAGACATGTGCGGGATCGTTGGAATCGTTGGTGATGCACCGGTCGCGGGCCGGTTGGTCGACGCCCTGAAACGCCTCGAATATCGCGGCTATGACAGCGCCGGGGTGGCCACTCTCGAAGGCGGGACCATCGCGCGCCGCCGCGCCGAGGGCAAATTGGGCAATCTGGCCAGCAAGCTGGGCATGGAGCCGCTGGATGGCCATATCGGCATCGGCCATACCCGCTGGGCCACGCATGGCGCGCCGACCGAGAACAATGCCCATCCCCATGCGACCGAGCGGGTTGCCATCGTCCATAACGGCATCATCGAGAATTTCCGCGAGCTACTGGAAGACCTGGCCCGGGACGGCTACCACCCGCAGACGCAGACGGACACGGAGTCCGTGGCGCTTTGGGTGACGCGTGAGATCGACAATGGCGCCGATCCGGAACTGGCGGTTGCCCGCACCCTCAAGAAACTCCGTGGTGCCTTTGCCCTGGCCTTCCTGTTCAAGGGCGAGAACGGGCTGCTGATCGCCGCCCGCCATGGTGCTCCCCTGGCCGTCGGCTATGGCACGACCGAGATGTATCTCGGGTCCGATGCCATGGCGCTGGCCCCCTTCACCTCGCGCCTGACCTATCTCGAAGACGGCGACTGGGCAGTGATCACCCCATCCGGCGTGACGATCCGGGACGGCAAGGACGCCGTGGTGCAGCGCGAGCAATTGTTGTCGCAGGCTTCGGCGCTGATGGTCGACAAGGGCAATCACCGCCATTTCATGGCCAAGGAAATCTACGAACAGCCCGAAACCATTTCGCACACGTTGAGCCGCTATGTGGATATGGGCGCCGAAAAGGTCGCGATCCGCGAAAGCCTGCCCTTCGACTTCGCGGACCTGTCGCGGCTGACCATGAGTGCGTGCGGGACTGCCTATTTTGCTGGGGCAATTGCCAAATACTGGTTCGAGCGCGTTGCGCGGCTGCCTGTCGATATCGACGTGGCCAGCGAGTTCCGCTACCGCGAACCGCCTCTGGAAAAGGGTGGGCTGTCGCTGTTCATCTCGCAGTCGGGCGAAACGGCCGATACGCTGGCCGCCCTGCGCTATTGCGCCGGGCAGGGTCAGCATGTGGCGAGCCTGGTCAATACGCTTGAATCCACCATTGCCCGGGAATCGGGCGTGGTGTTTCCCATTCTGTGCGGACCGGAAATCGGGGTGGCCTCGACCAAGGCGCTGACGGCGCAACTGACGGCGCTGGCAAGCCTAACGATCGCCGCCGGCCGGGCGCGGGGCGTGCTCAGCGCCGAGCAGGAAACAGACCTGGTCCGGGCGCTTGTTGCCCTGCCATCGGCGGTATCGGCGGCGCTGTCGGCGGAAAGCCAGATCATCGACATCTCCAAGCGCCTCTCCAAGGCCAAGGATGTGCTCTATCTCGGGCGTGGCGCGATGTTCCCCGTGGCTATGGAAGGCGCGCTAAAGCTGAAGGAAATCAGCTATATCCACGCCGAAGGTTATGCAGCAGGTGAGCTGAAGCACGGCCCCATCGCGCTGGTGGACGAAGCCATGCCGGTGATCGTGGTCGCCCCATCGGACGAGTTGGTCGACAAGACTCTGAGCAATATGCAGGAGGTTGCCGCACGCGGTGGCAAGATCATCCTGATCACCGATGCCGAGGGGGCGAAGACCGTCGGGCATGGCGTCGCCGACATCATCGAAATTCCCCACGTGCATTCCTTCGTGGCGCCGATCCTGGCGACCATTCCGGTGCAATTGCTGGCCTATCATACGGCTGTATTCATGGGCACCGACGTCGATCAGCCGCGTAATCTGGCGAAATCGGTGACGGTGGAGTAGGCGGGCTCGGTTGGGCGCTTCAATTGCGGCCACCCCTTCTCAGGGTCATTCCCGCGAAAGCGGGAACCCCCGTTGAACTTGGATCCCTGCTTTCGCAGGGGATGACACCGTGGTGTGGAGAGATCCCAGAGCCTCCTGTGCTCCCGACCTCGTGGTTCGACAGGCTCACCATGAGGTCCCACTGGCAACCTGGAGCCTTCCACCCCAAATCGAACCATCGCTTTCATCGCCCCCTCGCCCCTCAGGGGAGAGGGATGGGGTGAGGGGTGAATGCCTCTCGGCAAGAACGCAAATGTGAACCCCTCATCCGGCGCTTCGCGCCACCTTCTCCCCTCAGGGGAGAAGGGAAATGAGCCATCGTTTCAGTCCAGTCGTAAGGGGGTTTAGCCCGCGCGGATCAGCGGGATCGCCTGCTGTTTCCTGAACAGGTAGAGCAGGGTGCGGATGGCTTCGCCTTCGGGGCCGGTGAGGCCGGGATTGCGGGCCATCAGGGTTTTGGCGTCGTCATGGGCGAAATCGAGAAGGTGCCGGTGCACATCGGGCACGGCCAGGCGGTAGCCCGGCATGCCGGACTGGCGTGTGCCCAGCACGTCGCCCTGGCCGCGCAATTCGAGGTCGCGCTCGGCAATGATGAAGCCGTCTTCGGTGGATTTGATGGTTTCGAGGCGCGCCTTGGCCGTTTCGCTCAATGGCTCCTTGTAGAGCAACAGGCAGGCCGAGCGCTGATCGCCGCGCCCGACGCGGCCGCGCAACTGGTGGAGTTGGGCCAGCCCGAAACGCTCGGCGTGCTCGATGATCATGATCGTGGCATTGGGCACGTCGACGCCCACTTCAATGACCGTGGTGGCCACCAGAAGTTGGAGTTCATTGGCCTTGAACCGGTCCATCACGTCCTGCTTGGCCGCCGCCGACATGCGCCCATGAACAAGGGCGACGCGATCACCGAAAACCTTGCGGAGTTCGGCGAAGCGGTCCTCGGCACTGACGACATCCAGTGTCTCGCTCTCTTCGACCAGCGGACAGACCCAATAGGCCTGCGCGCCCTCGTCCAGGCGGGACTGCAGGCGCGCGATGACCCGGTCATAATCCTGGATGGACATGACTGCCGTGTCGATGGGCTGGCGGCCCTTCGGCTTTTCGCGCAGCACGCTGACGGCCATGTCGCCGAAATGGGTGAGCACCAGGGTGCGGGGAATGGGTGTGGCGGTCATCACCAACAGATCGGTATGACGGCCCTTGTCGGACAATGCCAGCCGCTGATGCACGCCGAACCGATGCTGCTCATCAACGACCGTCAGGCCTAGATCCTTGAATTCTATGTCGGACTGGAACAGGGCGTGGGTACCCACGGCGATCGACACGCTGCCATCCGCCAGTCCGGCGAG
The DNA here is from genome assembly GCF_025809055.1 of Devosia sp. NCBI lineage: Bacteria > Pseudomonadati > Pseudomonadota > Alphaproteobacteria > Hyphomicrobiales > Devosiaceae > Devosia > Devosia sp. The sequence goes on from NZ_CP075529.1 coordinate 513,033, forward strand.
AATTTCGCGCCTCTGTGCTGCCGGCATCTTGCCGGTCAACAGGGCGCACCCGATGCCGGCCGCTTCGCAGATCGGGGCAATGGTCCGGAAATGCTGGGCCGCCAGGAGTTCCGTGGGCGCCATGAGTGCCGATTGCGCCCCGGATTCGGTCATGGCGGCCATGGCCATGAGTGCGACGACGGTTTTGCCGGAGCCGACATCGCCCTGCAGCAGGCGGCTCATGCGGTCGGGCGCAGCAAGGTCGGCCATGATGTCGCCAAGCGCATCCTTTTGGCCCTGGGTCAGGGAAAAGGGCAGGTGACCGCTCACCCGCCCGGTCGCGGCACCCGTGAATGTGCGGGCAATGCCCCGCGCCGACACCATGCTGGAGCGCACCAGTTGCAGCGTAATCTGCCCGGCCAGGTATTCGTCGTAGGCGAGGCGCTGCCGGGCAGGGGACCACAGTTCGGCATCATCGGGCCGTTCGGGCAAATGGACCTGCTGCATGGCATGGGCAAATGCCGGCCACGTTCTCTCCGTCATGGTTGCGGGATCGATCCACTCGGGAAGGGCGGGCACGGCCTCGACCGCCTGCCGCACCAGCTTGGACAGGGCCTTGGATGAGAGCCCGTTCGTCAGGGGATAGACCGGCTCAACCAGCGGCAGGGTGGCGAATTTTTCGGGCTCGACCACGTAGTCGGGATGCGTGATCTGCTTTTCGCCATTGAAGAAGCCGATCTTGCCCGAAACGTAGCGGTCTTCGCCCACCGGGAGGGATTTTTCCACCCAGCCGCCCTGGGCCCGGAAAAACACCAGCTGGATGTCGCCGCTGTCGTCGTGGGCGAAGACGCGATGCGGAATATGCGGCTTGCCGCGGGGCGGCGGCTGGTGCCGGTCGATATGCAGGCGCAGCGTCACCACCTGATTGAGATAGGCCTCGGCAATGCCGACCTGCCGGCGCCGGTCGACCACGCCGGTCGGCATGTGCATGAGAATGTCGAGGACGATGGCTTCCTGGCCCTCAGGCGCGCCGAAATAGCGGTTCAGCAGCGCGGCCAATTTGTCGCCCACGCCCTTGACGGCGTGCAGCGAGCGGAACAGCGGTGCAAGGACTTCTGGGCGGGGCACGACGATTCTCCTCCCAGGAAAGTGGCACAGGCTTGCCCTGCATGTCTCCCATCCGAGCAATGGTGCGCAATTCGGGCAAACCATGGGCTGACAATGGCGTCGAAGCCGCGTAATAAAGCGTCCAAATCGGGAACAAACGGGATCATGGTCGTCAAATGACAGCCGGTGAGGACATTGCTATTCGCCGCAAGCGCCTGCGGTATCGGGCCTGGCACAGGGGCACCAAGGAAATGGACCTGATCCTGGGCCCCTTCGCCGATGCCAATATCGAGGGTTTCGGCACCGCCGAGCTCAATCGGCTGGAACAGCTGATGGACGAGGAAGACCCGCCATTGCTCAAATGGGTCATGCGGCAGGAAGAGCCGCCGGCCCATGTGGATCGCGATTTTCTCGAGAGCGTCATCGCCGATCACCAGGAGCGGATCGGCAAATGAACGACCTGAGCGCAGCCGCACCGCCGGTCCGCACACTGTCCAACGTGCCCGACGGCATGCAGCCGATGGTGCTGGCACGCCTGATCGAGGAGCGCTTGAAGGCGGCTCCGGACGATGCGGCAAGCCTGGTTTTCGTTGCCCGGGATGGGCGCCGGCTGCAACGCATGGCCGACGTGCTTTCGGCCATGCTGCCCGGACACACGATCCTGACGTTGCCGGCCTGGGACTGTCTGCCCTATGACCGCGTCTCGCCCAATACCGTAACCGTGGCCGCGCGGATGAGCACGCTCGCCGCGCTGACCTGCGAGGGCAAAGGGGCCGTGGTGCTGACCGCGGTCAACTCGCTGATCCAGAAACTGCCGCCGCGCGACGTGGTCGAGACCATGAGTTTCTCGGCCATGGTCGGGCGGGTGGTGGACAGCGACAAGCTGGTGGCCTGGGCCAGCAATAACGGCTATCTGCGCGTGCCGACGGTGCGCGAAAGCGGCGAATATGCCGTGCGCGGTGGCCTGGTCGATCTGTTTCCCGCCGGGGCCGAGGCGCCGCTGCGTTTCGACTTTTTCGGCAGCCAGCTCGAATCCATCCGCACCTTCGATCCGGACAGCCAGAGGACCACTGGCACGCTCAAGCGCATCGACCTGACGCCGATGAGCGAGGTGGTGCTGAACGAGACGACCATACGTCGCTTCCGGCAGAATTATACGGCTGCCTTCGGCGGCAACACGGTCGATGACACGCTCTATGCCTCGGTCAGCGGCGGGTCGCGTTATTCGGGCACCGAACACTGGCTGCCGTTCTTCTACAACCACATGGACCGTCTTGCCGATTATACCGGCGACGCGCCCTTTGTGTTTGACGACCAGGCCGCCGAGGCTTTTGCCGAGCGCGTGACGCAAATCCGCGACTACTACGAGGCCCGCGAGGCCGCGCGGCTGACGCCGCAGGTGGCGGGGGCAGGGGCGCCTTACAAGCCGATCAACCCCGACCTGCTTTACGATCTGGGCGCCGCCCCGGCGTCGCTCGCTGGCGCCTCGGTCATCCAGTTCTCGCCCTTCCTGTCGCCCAATGCCGGGCGGGGCGACGACATCGGCGGGCATATCGCCCCCAGTTTTGCGGCCGAACGCGCCGCCTCCGACGTCAATCTCTTCGAGGCGGTTGTCGAGCGGTTGCTGGCCGAGCGGCGGGCCGGACGCCGGGCCATTATCGCCTGCTGGAGCGCCGGTACGCGCGACCGCATGGCCCAGGTGCTCAAGGATCACGGGCTGACCAATCCGCGCCTGGCGGAGAACTGGCGGGACGCCGAGACCACGAGCGCAGCCACCACCTCGCTGGTGGTGTTGCCACTCGAGACCGGGTTCGAGACCAAGGACCTGCTGGTCCTGTCGGAACAGGACATTCTGGGCGAGCGCATCCTCCGCCCGCAGCGCAAGAAGAAGGCCTCGGACGCCCTGACCGAGGCAGCCTCGCTTTCGGCGGGCGACCTTGTGGTGCATGTCGATCACGGTATCGGCCGGTTCCTCGGCCTCAAGGTGATCGAGGCTGGCGGCGCGCCGCATGAATGTGTCGAACTGCAATATGCCGGAGACACAAAGCTCTACCTGCCGGTTGAAAATATCGAGCTATTGACGCGCTATGGCTCGGACGACGCTTCGGTCACGCTGGACAAGCTGGGCGGCGTGGCCTGGCAGGCCAAGAAGGGCAAGCTCAAGAAGCGCATCCGCGAAATGGCGGAACAACTCATCAAGCTGGCCGCGCAGCGCCTGCTGGTGAAAGCCGACGTGGTTGATCTCAACCCCGGCGCCTATGAGGAATTTGCCGCGCGCTTCCCCTATGAAGAGACGGAAGACCAGCTCAATGCCATCGAGGCCGTTTTCGACGACCTGACCTCCGGCAAGGTCATGGACCGCCTGGTGTGCGGCGATGTCGGCTTTGGCAAGACCGAAGTGGCCCTGCGTGCCGCGTTCGGCGTGGCCCTGAGCGGCAAGCAGGTGGCCGTGGTGGTGCCGACCACGCTGCTGGCGCGCCAGCACTTCAAAACCTTTTCGGAGCGGTTCAAGGGCCTTCCGGTGCGGGTGCGGCACGCCTCGCGCATGGTGCCGGCGGCCGAGCTCAAGGCCACCAAGGACGGGCTCGCCGATGGCCAGGTCGACATCGTGGTGGGCACCCATGTGCTCCTGAGCAAGTCCATCAAGTTCAATGACCTCGGGCTGCTCATCATCGACGAGGAACAGCATTTCGGCGTGGGCCACAAGGAGCGCCTCAAGGAGCTCAAGGCCAATGTGCATGTGCTGACGCTGACGGCGACGCCGATCCCGCGGACGCTGCAACTGGCGCTGACAGGCGTGCGCGACCTGAGCCTCTTGGCCACGCCGCCGGTGGACCGGCTCGCCATCCGCACCTTCATCTCGCCCTTCGATCCGCTGTCGATCCGCGAGGCGCTGCTGCGCGAGAAATATCGCGGCGGGCAGAGTTTCTACGTGGTGCCGCGCATCAAGGACCAGCCGGATATCGCCGAGTTCCTGCGCCAGCAGGTGCCCGAAGTGTCGTTCGTGGTCGCCAATGGGCAAATGCCGCCGGGCGAGCTCGACGACATCATGAATGCCTTCTACGACAACAAGTTCGACGTGCTGCTGGCCACCACCATCGTCGAATCGGGCCTCGACATTCCCAATGCCAATACGCTGATCGTTCATCGCGCCGACCAGTTCGGCCTGGCCCAGCTTTACCAGATCCGCGGCCGCATCGGCCGGGCCAAGGCGCGCGCCTATGCCCTGTTCACCGTGCCGCCCGATCGCAAACTGACCGATACCGCCGAACGGCGGCTGGGGGTGCTGCAATCGCTCGAGAGTCTGGGCGCCGGTTTCCAGCTGGCCAGCCACGATCTAGACATTCGCGGGGCAGGGAACCTGCTCGGCGACGAGCAGTCGGGCCATATCCGCGAAGTCGGGTTCGAACTCTACCAGGCCATGCTCGAAGAGGCGGTGGCGGCGCTGAAATCCGGCGAAGAAGAATACGAGGATCGCAACGAGTGGAGCCCGACGATTTCGCTCGGCATGCCGGTGATGATCCCCGAGCACTATGTGCCGGACCTGCAGCTGCGTATGCAGCTCTATCGCCGGCTCGGCGATTTGACCGATATCCGCGACATCGACGCGGCCGGGGCCGAACTCATCGACCGCTTCGGGCCCTTGCCCGAGGAGGTTGAGGCGCTGCTCAAGGTGATCCTGGTCAAATCCTTGTGCCGGCAGGCCAATGTCGAAAAGGTCGATGCCGGCCCCAAGGGCGCGGTGATCACCCTGCGCAATAGCGAGTTCCCGAATCCGGCGGGGCTGGTGAAGCTGGTGAGCGATCCGGCCAACCAGGTTCGCATCAAGCCCGATCAGAAACTCGTGTTCGTGCGCAATTGGCCAACGCCCGAACATAGGCTCAAGGGGGCGGCAGCAATCCTGTCAAAGCTGGCAAAACTGGCCGAAACCGGGGCCTAGAACCCCCGGTGTTGCCGCTAGGGCGCATAATCTTTTGGCAAGGGTCGTCGGTCATGTTATTGCCCGATTTGAGCCCTTGAAGGGCTGTTCAGATTTTTGGTGGCACGCAGCTGCCGGGACCGCCAAGGAAGGCAAGGACATTTTATGAACCTCAGGAAACCAATCGTCGCCGGTGTTGCGGTGGCCGCGCTGATGCTGTCCCCACTCTCGGCATTCGCCCAGGACACCACCACGACCACCGAAACCACGACCGAGACGACGGAGACCCCGGCCACCGAGACGCCGGCAACCGACGCGCCCGCCACGGACGCGCCTGCCGCCGATGCCGGTACTGCCGGTGTTGCCGCCGCTGTCGAAGGCCTGCCGTCGCAAAACTGGCTCAAGGTCTGTGACCCGCTGGAAAATGGCCAGAAGGCCTGCATCATGCGCCAGGTCGTTCTGGCCAATGGGCAGTTCCTCGGCTCCTTCCTGCTCCGTGACGATCCGGGCCAGGAAAGCCGCCTCTTGGCCGTTGCCGCCGTTCCGCTCGGGGTGCTGCTGCCCTTCGGCCTGACCTGGCAGATCGACAATTCCAAGCCGGTGCGCGTGCCCTACATGCTGTGCGACACCCAGTCCTGCTCCACGCAGTTGGTGATCAACGAGCAGTATGTCAATTCGCTCAAGCGCGGCGCCAAGCTGACGCTGACCGCCAAGAACCGCCAGAACGAAGATCTTGCCATCGAGATCAACCTGGCCGGCTTCACCGCAACCTATGACGGCGAAGCAGCGCTGACCTTCGAGCAGCTGCAGCAGGAAACCTCCGGCCAGAATGCCCTGGAACAGGTTCTGCAGGACCGGGCCGAGCAGCTCCGCCAGGAACTGACCACCCAGCCTGGTACGGACGCTCCCGCAACGCCGGAAACGCCGGCCACCGAGGAAGCTCCGGCTCAGTAAGACCGGTATCGGTTCTACCGAATTGGAAAGGGCGCCCACGAGGCGCCCTTTTTCTTTGGGGGTTAGCGGCGGCCCATGCCCATGTCGAAGGCCTGCCGCCGGAGGCCCGGCATGAGTTTGAGGGCCCAGAGGCCTCCGGCACGCAGCGCCTGGCTCGGCAGCATATCGGCCAGCAGGGAGCGGAACAGCGTATCCACCATGCTTCCCGTGCGGATGAGGTCGCCGGAGCGCAGGTCGGCATAGGCGGCACTGGCGGCGAGGCCCCAATCGTCGCGCGCCCGATCCGCATCGGCCACGACGGCAACGAGATCGGCGACATCACGCAGGCCCAGATTGAGCCCCTGGGCGCCAATGGGTGGGAAGGCATGGGCGCTTTCGCCCACGAGAGCCGTGCCGTCGACGCCGGCCGTTTCAACGCTCAATGTGCTCAAGGGAAAGATGAAGCTGGGCGAGGCAAGCTCGATCCGGCCGAAGAGGTTCTGCGACTGCCTGCGAATGGCGGCAAGCAGACTTTCGGGGCCCGAGGATTGCGCTTCGCGCAGCACTGACTCTTCGTCGATCCACACCAGATTGGCGCGATTTCCGCCCGCCGGGACCAGCGTGAACGGCCCATGGGGGTAGTGGAACTCTATGGATGTGCCCTGGATGGAGCGCCCAAGCGTCAGGTCGCACACAAGCGCCGACTCGGCAAAACTGTGCTCGCGCGTGCCGATACCGGCCTCAGCGCGGATCAGCGACTTCTTGCCATCGGCCCCGACGACCAGCGGCGCCGACAGGGTGGCGCCATCGGCGAGCGTGACGGTGCCCAAAACCCCATTGCGCTGATAGTGGGTGACGGCCTCGGCGCGGGTTGTGATCCGTTCGTCGGGTGCCGCGGCCTGGAAGCTTTCCAGCAGGCTGGCATTGGAAAAATTCCAGCCGAAGGCATCCAGCCCCACCTCGGCGGCCTCGAACAGCGTTTCGGGTGCACGGATCAGCCGGGGGGTCGCATCGATGATGCGAATGGCGGTCAGTGCGTGACCGAGACTGGCCGGATCCGCGATGAGGCCGCTCCCGGTCAGGAAATCGACGCTGGGCATCATCAGGGCTGACGTGCGCCGGTCCACCGGCGCCTTGGGCGCAACGTGAATGATGTCGAGGCCGATACGGGCAAGGGCAGCGGCGGCAGCAAGTCCGGCGAGGCCCCCGCCGACGACGATGATGTCGGCATCCTGGCTCATGCCATGGCATCCTTGAGGCGCCGATCGTGGCCACTGGGGGCGATCAGGCTGCCTGCCCAGGAGCCGACGAACATGGCCACGAGGAAGAACCACAGCCCGTCGGGCTGGAAGGCGATGAGCGAAATGGCCGGGCCCGGGCAAATGCCGGACATGCCCCAGCCGACGCCGAACAGAGCTGCTCCGCCGACCAGCCTTGTGTTGATTTTCTTGTATTCCGGTTCGTGGAAGGTCTTGTCGAACAGGGGCGCCTGGCGCGTCCGGCCGATGCGGATGGCGATGAACATGACCAGGATTGCCGGGACGATGACGAAGGCCAGGCTCGGGTCCCAGCCGCCGCTCGGGATGGCGGTGAAATCGAGGAAGCGCAGGACTTTGAGCGGGTCGACCATCTGTGAGACGTAGAGACCAGCGCCGAACAGGGCGCCGCTGAGGGCGGCAGTGGCCAGATAGGGCAGCCTTACGCTCATCAGACAATCCCCGTGATGGTGACGGTCAGAATGGCGACCGAGAAGAAAACCAGCACTGCAACGAGCGAACGCAGGGACAGGCGGGCCAGGCCGCACACCCCGTGACCCGAGGTGCAGCCATTGCCGATCTTGGTGCCGAAACCGGTCAGCAGGCCGGCAATCACAAGCCATACCGGCATCGGCATGTTCCAGCCGGCGGGCGCTTGGGCCAGAAGCGATGGCTCGGCTCCGCCAGCGCCAAGCTGCGGGAACAGCCGGGCGCAAAGCCAGGCCGAGCCGACAAGGAAAGCCAGGAAGACCAGGCGCCAGACCACGGTCTGCGCCGGGGGCAGCAATTGCCCGAATATGCCGGATATGCCGGCAATCCGGCCATTTCCAAGCCAGAGCACGGCCGAGGCAAGGCCGATCAGGGCGCCGCCCAGCGCGGCAGTCAGGGGCGTAAAGGATTCCATGGGCATGACCTCTCGGACAACGTCTTGGCTTTGAAACTAGACCGACCGCGCGGGGCATACCAGCGCCGCCGCCTTGCGGCCATTCCCAATGCGGTCGCAGCAACCGAAAATCTTGGCGCAAGCCCTTCACCACAAGGAACACGCACCCTAGATTGGTGCCGCACCTGACTCGAATCCGAGGGAACCGAGATGCTTGAACTGTTGGCCGACCCGAATGTCTGGATCGCCTTCGCCACCCTGACGGTCATGGAGATCGTTCTGGGGATCGACAATATCGTCTTCATCTCTGTTCTCGTGTCGCGCTTGCCGCGCGAGCAGGCGGAGTTTGCCCGCAAGCTCGGTATCGGGCTGGCGCTGGTCTTCCGCATCGTGCTGCTGTTCCTCATCAGCTGGATCGTGCAGTTGCAGGATCCGGTGTTCGAGGCCTTTGGCCACGGGTTCTCCTGGAAGGATATCATCCTGGTCGCCGGTGGCGGTTTCCTCATCTACAAGGCCACCCACGAAATGCATGCGGCAATCGAGGATGACCACGAGGTCACCGCATCGTCGGCGGGGCAGGCGACGCTTCAGGCCATTCTGCTGCAGATCGTCGTCATCGACATGGTGTTCTCGATCGATTCGATCATCACCGCCGTCGGCATGGTGCCGGCCGATCAGGTCGCCGTCATGGTGGCGGCCGTTCTTGTCGCGGTGGCGGTGATGTTCGTCGCCTCGGGCCCGATTGCAAAGTTCGTGGCCGAGCACCCCACCACCAAGATGCTGGCCCTTGCCTTCCTGCTGCTGATCGGCGTGACGCTTGTGGCCGATGGCATGGGCTTCCACATCCCCAAGGGTTACATCTATTCGGCCATGGCGTTCTCCGTCCTGGTGGAAGCCATCAACGTCATCGCCAAGGGGCGCAAGCAGAAGCGTCAGGGTGCCCATGGCAAGGCCGATTTCACACCCTTCACCGGCGACACCGGTTCCGTCTCCACCGAGGAAGCGCTTGCCGCGATCCAGGGTGCTCCGGCGCCGGCCGTAAAGCCGGTGGCCGCGCCCGCTGCGCCGGCCAAGCCGCGGGCCAAATCCGGTCCGACCTCTCGCCCCAAATCTGCCCCTCGTAAGCCGAAAGCGCCCAAATGACCCGTGTCGTTGCCGTTCACCAAACCGGTGGTCCTGAAGTTCTGTCGGTTGAGGACTGGCAAATCGGGGCGCCCGGGCCGGGCGAGGTGCGCGTGCGCCAGACTGCCATCGGCCTCAATTTTATCGATACCTATCAGCGCTCCGGGCTCTACCCGCTGCCCTTGCCCTTCGTGGCCGGCAACGAGGCGGCCGGTGTGGTCACCGCCATCGGCGACGGGGTGACCGAGGTCAAGGTCGGCGATCGGGTCTGCTACCAGGGCACGTCCGGGGCCTATGCCGAGGAGCGGTTGGCGCCGGCCGCCAAGCTGGTCCCCATTCCTGACGGCATCGACGACCAGAGCGCCGCCGCGATCATGCTCAAGGGGCTGACGGCCTATTACCTGCTGTTCAAGACCTGGCCTGTGCAAAGCGGCGAGACCATCCTCTGGCACGCCGCCGCAGGCGGCACCGGGCTGATCGCCACGCAATGGGCCAAGTCGCTCGGCGCAACGGTCATCGGCACCGCCGGTGGCCCCGAAAAGGTGGCGCTGGCCAAGGCGCATGGCTGCGACCATGTCATCGACTACCGGGCCGAGGATTTTCCCGCACGCGTCAAGGAGATCACCGGGGGCAGGGGTGTCGACGTCGTCTATGACGGGGTCGGCAAGCAGACGTTTGAAGGCTCGCTCGACTGCCTGCGGCCGCGCGGCCTGCTGGCCAGCTTCGGCAATGCATCCGGCGTCGTCAGTGTTCCCGATCTGGGGCTTCTGGCCCGCAAGGGATCGCTCTACGTCACCCGTCCGACCGGCGCCCACTATTTTGCCCGGCGCGAAGACCTGCTCGAGGGCGCGAGCGCCCTGTTCGCCGCCGTCAGTTCCGGCGCCATCAAGGTCGAAATCGGCCGCACCTTCGAACTGGCGGCAGCAGCAGACGCGCATCGCGCGCTGGAAGGCCGGGAAACCACCGGGTCGGTGGTGCTGGTTCCCTAGCGGCGAACAATCAGCGGCGCGCGGGGCTGGACACTTTTCCCGCGCGCCGCTAAAGGCTCAGGCACGGGCAGGTGGCAGAGCGGTTGATTGCTCCGGTCTTGAAAACCGGCGAAGGTGCAAGCCTTCCGGGGGTTCGAATCCCTCCCTGCCCGCCAAAACAGCAGGACGACACCGATGAGCCGCAAGGAATTTGACGCTTCGCGCATGCGGCGCATGAAACGGGTGGCCGGCCGGCATGGGCTGACCATTCTCACATCCGACAAGATCAAGGTGCTTGGGCAACCGGGCGGGCACGCGCTGCGCGAGGATGCTTCGTTCAAGGTGATTTACGGGGATGTGCCCAAGCCATTTTCGGCCTCGCTCGACGACATAGAATCTTATCTCGACAAGCTCGAAGCGGGCGAAGAGTAAGAGCTACTGTCTTATCCGGCAAGGTACTCCGTGAACCGGATCGGGACAATTCGTTATTCAAACGGTAACGGGAATCGCCGCACACTGGGATCGTAGGCTCGCCTGAGGCGTTGCGCTCTCAGGTTTTTGTGGTCGCGGGATCCCTGCGGAAACCGGTACCCTACTTCCGCAGCCCCGCCCTGTGTGGAGGCGCGTTACCGTGTTTACCCTGATCAACGCCGACGCCGAAGAAGACGACGCCGAAATCACCGACCCCCAGGAAATCGCGGAACTGTTTGCCGCCATCGCCGCCGTGGCCATCGAGGCCATCGGTGCGGGCAATGTCCGTGACCTGTTCGAGGCCGTGGTTGAGCAGGAGGGCCGTGACCCCAATTAGCGCATTCCGACCTGCCGAATTGACCTCGCGTTCCGGACCGGCATAGTGCCGCACTAGCCGATTTTGCGGCCACTGGCCGCCAGGAAGCAGTGGGGCACGATGCCAACGAGATCAGAACCCGTCGGACGACCTGTGCTGTCGCCGCTCGGCGACAGCGCCATTATGGTCCGGTTCGGACTGGTGCTGGACGATGGAGCCAATCGCGATGCCATCCGCTTCGCGCAGGCCGTGTCGGCCGATCCGGTGAGCGGCGTGGTCGAGGTGGTGCCGAGCCTGGTTTCTGTGCTGGTGCGCTACGATGCGCGAGCGATCAGTTTTGACCGGCTGCGGGGGGAATTGACCCTGCGCATCGGCCGGCAGCCGGACGAAGAGCGGTGCTCCCTCTGGACTATGGACATTGATTTCGGCGGCGAGGCCGGTCCCGACCTGAACGAGGCGGCCGAGTCACTGGGCATGAACAGCGCCGCATTTATTGCCCGACACAACCGGGAGCCACTGCGCGTCCTGACGACTGGTTTCGCCCCGGGTTTCGTCTATTGCGGCTTCCATGGCGAGGACATGGTCCTGCCGCGCCGCCAGACTGTTCGCGCCTCGGTGCCCGCCGGCAGCATTCTCTTTGCAGCCGGGCAGACTGCGGTCACGGCCACCGATCTGCCAACCGGCTGGCATGTCATCGGCAGCACGGATTTTCGCAACTTTGACGCGTCGCGCGAGCCGCCCACGCAGTTGCGCGCCGGGGATCGGGTACAGTTCAGGACTGTCCGATGACCCGGCTCAGGATCGAGAGGGCGAGCCCGCTTGCCACCATTCAAGACAAGGGCCGTTTTGGTCAATTGGCGCAGGGGATCAGCGCATCCGGGCCGATGGATGAAGCAGCTTACCGCCGGGCGGGGTTGATGGCGGGGTCAGCAGACCACGCGGCTATCGAATTCACGCGGGCCGGGCTGGATATGCGCATCCTCGAGGGAGAGGTGCGCCTGGCCTGGGATGGCGGACAGTTTCTGGCGCGAAGCGGCGGCGAAGCCTTGCCCTGGCCGGGATATGCGCTGTTCCGGGCGGGCGACAGGCTAGGCATCGCGCCGGGCCCAGCGGGTAATTACGGCTATCTGCGGTTCGGTGCCGCCCTCGATCTCGCGCCGGTTCTGGGCAGCCGCGCCACCAATAGCCGGGCTGGATTCGGTGGCCTCGACGGACGCGCGCTGTTGGCGGGTGACGAGCTTGTCCTGACGGGGCCGGGTGTGGCGCAAGAGGCGCCTGAACAGCCAGAAAGGCAAGATGGTCCCCTGCGGTTCATCTGGGGCATTCATGCGGATCGGTTTACCCACGAGGTGCGGACAGCGTTTCTGCAGGCGCAATTCGACGTCACCACGATGATGGACCGGATGGGTGTGCGGCTCGCCGACAGGGCCGGCGTCTTTGCGGGAGCGAGCATCCTCTCACTGGTTTCCGACCCGGTGCTGCCCGGCGACATTCAGATCCTGGGCGATGGTACGCCCATTATCCTGATGCGGGATCATCAGCCCACAGGTGGCTATCCGCGGATCGGCACGATCATCCCCCGGGACCTCGACCGGTTTGCGCAGGTGCGGCCGGGTGGCCGGGTGACGTTTGAACCAGTGAGCGTCGATCATGCCCATCGGATAATGGAGGGCAGGGCGTGACTGAGCAGATCGATCTCAATGCCGATATGGGCGAGGGGATAGGCGATGACGGCGCGCTGCTCGAGATCGTCTCAAGCGCCTCGATTGCCTGTGGCGGGCACGCGGGCGACGCGGCGACCATGCACGCCGTCCTCAGCCAGTGCCGTGACCTCGGCATTTCCGCGGGAGCCCATCCGGGCTATGCGGATCGCGAGAATTTCGGGCGCAAGCGGCTGGATGTCGCGCGCCCCAAATTACTGGAGCAGGTAAAGGTTCAGCTCGAAGCCATTCTGGAAATTGCGAAATCTTTTGGTTACGGATTGCGCTATGTCAAACTGCACGGCGCCCTGGCCAATGTCGCGGCAGAGGACGACGACCTGGCCTTTGACCTCTTCTCAATGGTGCGTGACATTGATCCGGCGCTCGCCATTCTGGCACTCGACCAGAGCGCGCAGGTGCGGGCGGCCGAACGATTGGGCCTGGATGTCACCCTGGAGGCCTATGCCGATCGTGCCTATACGCGCGAGGGCTTGCTGGTGCCGCGTAGCGTCAGTGGCGCGGTGATCCATGACGAAGCGGTAGTGGTCGAACGCTGCCTGAGACTGGCCGAAACCGGCGAGATCGTGGCGATCGACGGAACCATTGTCCGCAGCCGGGCCCGCTCGATCTGCCTGCATGGCGATACGCCCGGCGCGGTACGGCTTGCGCGGCGCGTGCGGGCCGCACTCGAGGCGCGGGGGATCGCAATTCGCGGTTCGAAATGAAGGCATGTACCCCGGGTCCTTCGGGGGAGAGTGAGATCGGCGACATGCCTTTTCCAAAGAACCCGGGGTATTCCAGCCGGCCGTGGGGGCCGGTTGAAGTCAGATCGCCAGATATTCGTGGCGCAGTTCGGCGTTATCGAGCACTTCCTTGGCGCTGCCAGAGAAGACGACCTCGCCGGTATCGAGAATGACTGCGCGGTCGGCCAGTTTGAGCGCGGCCACGGCGTTCTGCTCGACGATGATCGTGGTGATGCCCATGGGCTTGATCGAGTGGAGAATGCGCTCGATTTCCTGGACGATCACCGGGGCCAGGCCTTCATAGGGCTCGTCAAGGAGCAGGAGTTTCAGGTCGCGGGCGAGGGCGCGGGCGATGGCCAGCATCTGCTGCTCGCCGCCCGACAGAGTCACGCCTTCCTGAGTCCGGCGTTCGGCCAGGCGCGGAAAACTCTCGTAGATCTGCTCGAGGCTCCAGCCATTGCCGGGCGCTACCTTGGCGAGGGTGAGATTTTCCTCGACCGTCAGGCCCTGGATGATGCGGCGATCTTCGGGCACGAGCTGAATGCCGCTGCGCGCCGCCTCGAAATTACGCATCTGGTGGACAGGCTGGCCATCGAGCCAGATTTCGCCCTGCCGCATTTGCGGATCGTCGGTGCGGGCAATAGTGCGCAGCGTCGAAGTCTTGCCGGCGCCGTTGCGGCCAAGCAGGGCCAGGATTTCGCCCTTGCGCACGTCCAGGGACACGCCCTGCACGATGTAGCTTTCCCCGTAATAGGCGTGCAGGTCGCGCACCGAGAAGAAGGGGCGGGTGGTTTCGATTTCGGCAGCCTGCGCGCCAGCCACTGTTTCGGATGTCATGGCTATCGAACTCATCAATGGGTTCCTCCCAGATAGGCTTCCTGCACCTTGGGATTGCCGCGCACGTCGTCGGGCGAACCGTCGGCGATGATGCGGCCCTGGGCCAGCACGGAAATCTTGTCGGCCAGCGAAAACACCACATGCATGTCGTGCTCGATGATGACCTTGGTCATGCCGCGCGCCTTGATCTTCTTGAGAAGTTCGATCGTGGTGTTGGTGTCGTGGCGGCTCATGCCGGCCGTGGGTTCGTCGAGCAGCAGCAGACGCGGGTGCTGGATCAGGCACATGGCCAGCTCCATCCGCCGCTTGTCACCGCGGCTGAGACTGCCCGCCAGCATGTCGCGGCGGTTGATCATGCCGACGTCTTCCAGCATGTGCTCGGCTTCCTGGCGGATGCCGGTTTCGCTGTCGAGCGAACGCAGCATGTTCAGCGTGAAATTGCCGTCGCGCTTGGCAAACGCCGGGATCATCACGTTGTGCAACACGCTGAGGTCGGCGAAGATTTCGGGCGTCTGGAAGACGCGAGAAATGCCGAGCTGGTTGATCTGGTGCGGCTTGCGCCCCGTCAGCACCGCGCCGTCGAACACCACCTGGCCACTGGTTGGCGCCAATTTGCCGATGATGACATTGAGCAGGGTCGACTTACCGGCGCCATTGGGGCCGATAATCGCGTGGGTCTTGCCTTCCTCGACCTGCAGGTCGATGTCGGCCAGGGCGTGCAGGCCGCCAAACCGCTTGTGGACGTCCGCTACGTGCAGGACAATGTTTCCATTGGACATTTCTGGTTCCTACTCGGCAGCTTGGGTCTGAGATGAGGACTGCGGGGTGGCGCCGCGATTGCGGAAGAGCGCGGCGATCCGCCGGACGCCCTCCATGATGCCGCCGGGCAGGAAGATCACGATGATCACGAACAACAGGCCCAGCGTCAGGTGCCAGCCGTCACCCACGAACTTGCTGGTGACCTTGACCACCACGTCGGCGACGCCATCGGGCAGGAAGCTCCAGAAGCGCGCCAGGATGTTGTCATTGAGCGCGGATAGAATGTTCTCGAAGTACTTGATGATCCAGGCGCCGATAACCGGGCCCACCAGCGTACCCACGCCGCCAAGAATGGTCATCAGCACGACTTCGCCCGAAGCGGTCCACTGCATCCGCTCTGCCCCGGCGAGCGGGTCGGTGACCGCGAGGAGGGCACCGGCGAGACCGGCATACATGCCCGAGATCACGAAGGCCGAGAGCGCATAGGGGCGGGTGTTGAAACCGGTGAACTGCATCCTGGTCTGGTTCGACTTGATCGACTTGAGCATCATGCCGAAAGGCGATCCGGCGATGCGCTGGGCAAAGAAGAACGACAGGATGAGGAAGCCGGCGCAGAAGTAGAAGCCTGCATAGCCGCCCAGCTGCTGGCCGAACAGGGTCGGCACAGGCTGGCCAACAAAGGTCTGGCCCAGGGCCGCATCGAGGACGCGGGCATCACCCAGCGTCAATTGCAGTCCCGTTTCACCATTGGTGATGGGCGTCAGCACCGAATAGGCGAGGTTATAGCTCATCTGGGCGAAGGCCAGCGTGAGGATGGAGAAGTAGATGCCGGTCCGGCGCAGGCACAGGAAGCCGATGACAAGGGCAAAGAGGCCCGAAACGATGACTGCGAAGATCATCGCGGGAATGGCATCGAGGGTCAGCAGCTTGAACGACCAGACCGCCGCATAGGAGCCGACGCCGAAGAAGGCGGCGTGGCCGAAGCTGAGATAGCCGGTGAGGCCGAACAGGATATTGAAGCCTACGGCGAAGATGCCGAAGATCATGAAGCGCTGCAGCAGGTCCGGATAACCGGCGCCGAACGGGGCCAGCCAGATGGGCATGGCCAGGACGACAATGGTGAAGCCGAGGAACAGCAGCAGATCGTTGCGGGACATGAAATTGGCCATGTCAGGACTCCATCACGCCGCGGCGGCCGAGCAGGCCACGGGGGCGAACGAGCAGAATGATGACGGCGACGAGATAGATGATGATCTGGTCGATGCCGGGGAAGAAGGCCTTGATCTGCGTCATCGAGGCGAAGGACTGCAGGATGCCGAGGAGGAACCCTGCGGCAACGGCGCCGGGGAGCGAGCCCATGCCGCCAACCACCACGACCACGAAGGACAGCACCAGGAAGTCCATGCCCAGGTGATAGTTGGGCGGGAGCAGGGGCGTATACATCACGCCTGCCATGCCCGCGACGACAGCAGCCAGGCCGAACATGATGGTGAAGCGCCGGTCGATATTGATGCCGAGCAGGCCCACGGTTTCACGATCAGCCATGCCGGCGCGCACAACCATGCCGAAGGTGGTGAACTGGAGGAAGGCAAAGACGCCGCCGATGATCACCACCGAGAAGGTGAGGTAGATCAGGCGCCAGAGCGGGTAGGTAATGACATTGGCCTGCATGCCCAGCCAGGCGCCGATATCGGCGGCACCGCGCAGGTCGGTGGGCATGGGCTGCGGAATGGGATTGGGACCGAATACGGACTTGATCACTTCCTGCGCCACGATGGCGAGGCCGAAGGTGACCAGGATCTGCTCGGCGTGCGGGCGCTTGTAGAAGTGCTTGATGATGCCGCGCTCGAGCGCAATACCGACAAGCAGCATGATCGGGATGGTGATCAGCAGCGACACCGGCACGGAATAATTGACCAGAACCGCGCCGAAATCGCCGAACCAGGCCTGGACAAGCGGTTCGCGGATTTCCAGCGGCGAGCCCCAGGGGGACAGTTTTTCCGGATCGATGGTGACCGTTTCAAGGGTCAGGAACTGGCGGAACATGACGGCGCAGAAGGCGCCCAGCATGAACAGGGCCCCATGGGCAAAGTTCACGACCCCCAGTGTTCCGAACACCAGGGTCAGCCCCAGGGCGATCAGCGCATAGGCAGCGCCTTTATCGAGCCCGTTGAGAAATTGCAGAAAGATGACTTCGAACATGGGATGCTCCGGGGTCCACCGAAAGAGCGGCAGCCTCATGGTGAGCCTGTCGAACCACGCGAGGCGGCACGACAGGCATCGGAGGCTGGACCTCGTCCTTCGACAGGCTCAGGATGAGGTGTACTGATGCAAGGTTGCCCGCCCGTGGGGGCGGGCATCAGTCAGGTGCTATGCGCACATCGGAACGGGTTCTGCCGGGCCGAGCTCGCCGCCGAAGATCGCCGGGTCATAGTTGACCGTTTCGCGATCGACTTCCTGGACGACGTTGAGCACGTCGAACTCGCTGGTCGGGCTCTCGTTGCCGCGCACCACAAGCACCGACTTCATGCACTGGTGGTCTTCGGCACGGTAGAGGGTCCGGCCATTGCCCATGCCATCGAATTCGTGGCCTTCCAGGGCCTTGATGACTTCCGGCGGATAGAAGGTGCCGGCGCGTTCCACGGCATCTGCATAGAGCAGGGCCTGGACATAGGCGGTGTGGGCGGCCTGGGACGGCGGGGAGCCATAGGCGGCGCCGAACGACTTGGTGAAGGCCACCGAGCCGGGATCCTGCAGGTTCCAGTGCCAGTTGGACGTGCCGAAGATGCCCTTGACGTTTTCGCCGGCGCCCTTGGCCATAAGCTCGGAGATGAGCGGCGTAACGATCTGGAAATCCTTGCCATTGGCCTGGCGGTCGCGCATGCCGAACTGAACGGCCTGGGTGAGCGAGTTCACCATGTCATTGCCGTAGTGGTTCAGGATCAGCACGTCGGCACCCGAGTTCAGCACCGGAGTGAGGAACTGCGAGAAGTCGCCGGCGCCAAGCGGCGTGCGGACGGCTTCCACGGTTTCCCAACCGAGCGCTTCGGTTGCGGCCTTGATCGACTCTTCCTGGGTCCAGCCCCAGGTATAGTCGGCGGTCAGGTGATAGGCGCGGCGGTCACTGCCGTATTCCTGGCCGAGAACCGGACCAAGGGCCACACCGGACTGGTAGGCGTTGAAGAAGTGGCGGAAACCGTAGCGGCGCTTGTCCTTGCCGGTCGTGTCGTTGGAATGGGTCAGGCCCGCCATGAAGATGACGCCCATTTCCTGGCACAGGCCCTGCACGGCAATGGCTTCACCGGAGGACGAACCGCCCGTGATCATGATGGCGCCATCGCGCTCGATCATGCGGGTCGCGCCGGCACGGGCCACGTCGGACTTGGTCTGGCTGTCGGAGGACACGAAGGCGACCTTCTTGCCCAGGATGCCGTTGCCCTTGAGCGCGGACGGCTGCAACACGTTCAACAGGCCGCCATCGCCTTCGCCGTTCAGGTGAGCAATGGCCAGCTCATAGGCCTTCTGCTCGTCAGCGCCTTCTTCGGCATAGGCGCCGGTCAGGGGCAGGTTGAGGCCGAAGGTGACGGTGTCACCGGTGGGATTGTTGCAGAACTCCTGCGCCCAGGCCCCCTTGGTGAACATCATGGGTGCAACGCCGGTGCCGATGATACCGGCCATACCAGTCTGCAGAACTCTGCGGCGGGACAGCCCGCGCTTCAAAAGTGTCATTGATCTCCTCCTTGTGGCACGGGGCCGTCGATACATTGCCGACAGCTCACCGCACTCGCCAAATATTCGACACATTTGAAAACGGCATCAATATGCCATTGTAATAAAACCACAATTTTGTAAAATGTTGATCTGTAGATGACTAGTTTTTGTCAATACGTTGACACCGGGGAGGGGTGTGATGCGGGCACCAATCGGCTTCAGGATCAGCAACAGGCGGAAATCGTTGAGGATTTCCCAGGCCGCGTTGGCGCGTCTGGCCGGCATTTCGCCGAGTTATCTGAACCTTATCGAGAACAATAAGCGCGACGTGGGCGGCTCTCTCTTGCAGCGGCTGGCCCAGCACCTGCAGATCGGTATCGAGGATTTGACCGGTCAGGCCGAGCAGAAGCTGCTGCAGGACCTCGAAGAGGCCTATGCCGACCCCATGATCGAGTCGCTGCCATTTCAGCCCGATGAGCGGCGGCACCTGGTGGCGCAATATCCGGCCAGCGGCATGGCTTTGGCCCGGTTGCATCGCGCCTATACGGGTGCCGTTGCCAGCGCCGATGCCTATGCGGACCGGCTGCGCTCCGATCCATTGCTGAGCCAGTTGCTGCACCAGATCCTGTCCGGCATCACGGCTGTGCGCTCCAGCGCGGAAATTCTCGACGACGTGCCCGATCTCGACGAGGGCGAGCGGCAGCGGTTTGTGGCGGCCATCAGCCGCGAGACCCGTATGTTGGGCGAGGTGACCCGAACCCTCATCGGGCAGTTTGAAACCTCCAGCGCCCAGAGGCGCTCCGTCTCGCCAGCGCGTGAGATCGACGATCTGATCATCGAGCAGAGCAACTATTTCCCGGCGCTCGAAGCAGTGGCCGTCGCGTTGCGGCACGAAATCGACGGAGCCGGCAGGTTTGGTCTCGATCTCCTGGCTGAGATGCTGAGCGTGCGGTTTGGTGTCAGGTCCGTCGTTGGCGAACGCACGGCAGGCCTGGATGCGGATTTCCCGGGCCAGTACCGCTACCTGCCGGAGCACAAGGTGATGTGGTTCCGGGGGTCTGCGACACTGGCGACCCGCCAGTTCCAGATGGCCAGGCTCTATGCCCAGTTGGCCGCGCCCGATGCCGTGGATGCGGTGCTCGACGAAGCCGCGCTGTCTTCCGCCACCGCCATGCGGCAGGCCCGGAGCGCCCTGGGGTCGTACCTGGCAGGCGCCATCGTCTTTCCCTATTCGCGGTTCCTCGAGGATGCGGAACGGTGCGCATATGACATCGACTTTCTGCGGCAGAGCTACAATGCCAGCCACGAGCAGGTGGCCCACCGGCTGGTGACCCTGCGGCGCCCGGGCGAGGAGGGACTGCCCTTCGGGTTCCTTCGCTCCGATCCGGCGGGACGTCTGACGAAACACTTTCCGCTGCCCGGCCTGCTGCTGCCCAATTCGGGCCATGCCTGCCCGCTCTGGGCCATTTATGGAGCCTTTCGGACCCCGGATCAGGTCATGCGGCAGGTGGTGCGGTTCTCCGATGGGTCGCGATACCTGTTTGTCGCCCGCACGGTGCAACGGCGCTCGTCCGCCTATGGGCAGCCGGCCGTTCCGTCATCGATCATGCTGGCCTGTGACGTATTGCACGCCGACAGAACCGTCTATGCCCGCGATCTCGATCTCAATCGGCCTGAAACGGACGTGCGGGTGGGGCCAAGCTGCCGCCTCTGTCCCCGCACCGACTGCTCGGCGCGCCAAGAGGAAGCGCTGGCGCCGAACAGCACCGCGGTTCAAGCGTGACGTGATGATGTTTGCACTTGGCGATATCGGTCGATTGCGGTTTAGTACGGGGGCTCGCAGGGGGAGACTGCGGGCAGGCTGGGGGGAATTTGGCCATCGACATTCTGATTGCGGAAGACGAGCCAAGTATCTTGGAATCGCTCGACTTCATCCTGCGACGGGCCGGTTGGAGCATTGAATCGGTCACGGACGGGGATGCAGTGCTTGAAGCCGTTCGCCGCCTGCGGCCGCGGATGCTTGTGCTCGATGTCATGATGCCCAAGCGCGGTGGTTTCGATGTGCTCAAGCAATTACGCGGCGATGCCGAAACCCGCGACCTGCCAGTGCTTATCCTGACGGCCAAGGGACAGCAGCAGGACCGGCGCATTGCCGAGGAACTCGGCGCGGACGGCTTTGTGACCAAACCCTATGCCAATGCCGAAGTGGTCGGCACCGTGCGCAGCCTTTTGGGCGAAGATGCCGGAGAAGCGTAGGATCGTCGGCAGCATGCTCGTGCTGACCGTAGTGGGCACGCTCTTGCTGGTGCCGCCGCTGGTGCATCTGTTCAATCACGACATCACCGTTCTGGGCGTGCCGCAGATCGTGTTCTATCTGTTCGGCGTATGGCTGGCGCTCATTGCCGCAACGGCACTCCTGACCAGCCGGTTGGCGCCGGAGCGGACTTTTACCGGCGACAAGGACGAGAGCTAGATGCTGTCGGCCGATTTTGTCATTGCGACCGCCATTGCCTATGTCGGCCTTCTGTTCGTGCTCGCCTATTTCGGCGACCGCCGGGCGAGGCTGGCCAAGAAGTCATGGCTCAATTCACCCGCCGTCTATACGCTGTCGATTTCCGTTTACTGCACCAGCTGGACCTTTTACGGCGCCGTCGGCAATGCCGCGCGAAGTGGCCTTGAGTTTCTGACGATCTATCTCGGCCCCACCATCGTGTTCGTCGGCTGGTATTTCCTGCTGCGGCGGCTGGTGCGGATCAGCCATATCTATCGCATCACTTCGGTCGCCGACCTCTTGTCTTCTCGGTTCGGCAAGTCCAACCGGCTCGGCGTTCTGGTGACCTGCATCGCGGTCATCGGCATCGCCCCCTATATCGCCCTGCAGCTCAAGGCCGTGACGTCGTCGATCCAGGCCGTTGCCGGATCGTCCGAGTTCGGGCGCGGCAGCCTGCGCGGCATTGACGATGTGGGGCTAGCCCTGGGCGTTGCCGCCGGCATGGCGCTGTTCACCATCCTCTTCGGCACGCGCCATGTCGATGCCAAGGAGCACCACCATGGCGTCGTGGCGGCCATTGCCTTTGAGGCCGTGGTGAAGCTGATGGCGCTGGTGGCGGTCGGCATCTTCGTGCTGTTCATCGGCGGCGGATTTGAGGGTATTTTCGAGCAGGCGGCTGCAAGAGGTGTTGTGGTCGAAACCACCGCCAGCTTCGACAGCCGCTGGCTGACGACCCTGGCGCTGTCCATAGCCGCCATTGTCTGCCTGCCTAGGCAGTTTCAGGTGACGGTGGTCGAGAACTCGGACGAGAACCATCTGCGTGTCGCCGGCTGGGCTTTTCCGGCCTACATGCTGCTGATGAGCATCTTCATCCTGCCCATTGCCGTTTATGGCCTGGCGGTGATGCCAGAAGGCTCCAATCCCGACATGTTCGCGCTCACCCTGCCGCTGGCGGCCGGGCAGAACGGGCTCGCGCTCTTCGCCTTCATCGGCGGTTTTTCCTCGGCCACCTCGATGATCATCCTGGAGTCCATCGCGCTGTCGATCATGGTCTCCAACCACATCATCATGCCGCTGGTTCTGCGGTTTGCGCCGGTCAATCAGTCCGGCGACGGGCAGGGGGTGAGCCGCGTGCTGCTGGTGGCTCGCCGGTTCTCCATCATGCTCATCCTGTCCCTGGGCTTCTTCTACTTCTTCTTCACCCGCGATTCCGACGCCCTGGCGCCGATCGGGCTGATTTCATTTACCGCGATAGCCCAGTTCTTCCCGGCACTGCTGGCGGCGATTTTTTGGAAGGATGCCTCGCTCAAGGCCGTGTCCTCGGCAATCCTGCTCGGCTTTGTGACGTGGGCCTGGTGCTGCTTCCTGCCGTCCTTCGACTCGGTGTGGCCGGCGGTGTCCGAACTTTTGAGGCAAGGCCCCTGGGGCATTTCCTGGCTCCGGCCGCAGGCCATGTTCGGGCTCGATGGCTGGGACCCGCTGGCGCATGCGGCCTTCTGGAGCCTCTCCGTCAACATCCTGACCCTGACCATCGGCTCGCTTGTCACGACGCCTTCGGCCCTGGAGCGCATCCAGGCGACCGCATTCGTCGATGTCTTCCGCCGCCCCAATCTGCCGCAACGCAGTTTTGCGCCGGGCTCCACCACTGCCAACGATCTCTATTTCGTGGCCGAGCGTGTCCTGGGTGAGCAGCGGGCGGCGGCCCTGTTCGAGTCGGCGGCGCGAGAAAGCGGCGTCGATCCGATCGGGTTCGAGCCAACACCGGAGTTCGTGGGGCACCTCGAGCGCGAGCTGGCCGGTTCGATCGGCGCCGCCTCGGCGCATGTGATGGTGTCCAAGGTGGTCGCGGGCAGCGACGTTTCGCTCGAAGAGATGATCCAGATGGCCGACGAGGCCCAGCAAGTCATCGAATACAGCCAGCAGCTCGAAAAGACCTCGGCCGAACTCCGGGTAACGGCCCGCAAGCTTGAAGACGCCAATACGCAATTGCGTGAGCTCGATACCCGTAAGGACGAGTTTCTCAGCCAGGTCAGCCACGAGGTCCGCACGCCGATGACCTCGATCCGCTCGTTCTCCGAAATCCTGCTCGATCCTGCGCCCCTGGACGAGGGCCAGCGGCAGCGCTTCGTCTCGACGATCCACACCGAAAGCCTGCGACTGACCAAGCTGCTCGATGAAATTCTCGATCTCAGCGCACTCGAGCGCGGCGAGCGCAGCTGGGACAATGCGCCATTCGACGCCGAAGAGGCGCTCGATCGCGCCGTGTCGGTCTGCGACGCCCTGTTGCGGCAGAAGGGGATGCGGGTCGAATTCAGCGATCGGGCCAAATCCACCATGATCGATGGCGACGCGGACCGGCTGTGCCAGGTGCTGATCAACCTCGTCTCCAACGCCGTGAAATATAACGACGCCGAAAGCCCGGTCGTGGTGATCTCGTCGAAAGTGCGCGGCGGCAATTACTATGTCGAAGTCGCCGACAACGGACCCGGCATCCCCCGCAAGCATCGCCATCTGATCTTCGACAAGTTCTGGCGCGGCGTCGAAGGGGCCGGGGATCAGGGCGGGGCAGGGCTTGGCCTCGCCATCAGCCGGCAGATCGTCAGCCGTATGAACGGCTCGCTCGAACTGGTCCAGGGACCATTCCTGGGCGCCTGCTTCCGTATCCGGCTGCCGATTGTGGGCAGCGTGCAGACCGATCGCGCTTAGAGCGTTTCCCCTTAAACTGAACCATCGCCTTCATCGCCCCCTCTCCTCTCAGGGGAGAGGGATGGGGTGAGGGGTGAATGCCTCTCGGCAAGAACGAAAATCTGAACCCCTCATCCGGCGCTTCGCGCCACCCCGGATCAAGTCCGGGGCAGGCTCTTCTCCCCTCAGGGGAGAAGGGAAAGGCTCCGTCGTTTCAGACCTATTGTGAAGTGGTCTAGTGCGCGCCCTCGTCAGGAATGGCGAGGATATGGCCGCAGGCCTTGCAGTGAACGGCATCGGGTTCATGCTTGTGCAACCCGCATTGCGGGCAGGGAAACGTCACCTTGGCCGGACGGAAGATGAGTTGGGCCAGGCGCACGAACAGCGAGATACCGAAGATCATCACGACGATCGAGACCAGCTTGCCGAACGTGCCGGGCAGCACGATGTCGCCAAAGCCCGTCGTGGTCATGGTCGCGACGGTGAAATAGAGGGCGTCGACATAGCCGTCGATGCCTTCCCCGCGATAGGAAAAGGCCGTGTAAACGAAGCCGGTGACCACGAACAGAAAGACCAGCAGGTTGATGACCGCCTGCACGGTCTGGCGGTATTCGCCAAAACCGCGCCGATCCAGCGGGCGCCAGAACAGGCTGGATCGGGTCATGGTCCAAAGCCTGAGAATACGCAGAAAGCCCAGATTGAAGAACCATGTCGGCGCAAGCAGCGTCACGAGGATGAACACATCGACGATAACCGGCAATTGCCGCAGCCATCGCAGCGGATGCGTCGAAGCCAGGCCCCGCGCCGCAAGGTCCAGCACCAGGATTGCGGCGATCGAATAGTCGATCCAGAGGAAGCTGGATGTATCCTTGAGCAGGGGGCTGGCGATGAAGAAGGCAATGATCGCAAGGTCAACGATCAGAATCGTCGCCTGGAAACGAAGCGCCTTGGGCGACTGGCTGTGATAGAGCAGCCGAAGTTTTTCCCGCACACGCTCGAGCCGCCCCCGCGGCTCTTCGGCGGCATCGTCGACTGCCTGCTTGCTATCGGTCAAGGCGGGCCGGACCGGTGGATGCTGGCAACACGATTAGGCGACCCGCGGGGTCAGTCATCATTGGTGTAATCATACTGATATTCGTAGGTATAGGGGGTCTCGTTCTGCGGTGCTTCGACAAGGCTGTCGAGCGACTGGACCGGAGGCGGCTCGGTGCAGGCGTGCGCGCCTGAAACGCGGAACGCCGGCTGCAGGATCGACTGCAGGCGTGCAAAGGGGAAATTGCGGACCATGCCGCTGCGCTGGTCACTGTCCCAGCCGAGCAGGCCCGGTTGCGATGCGCCTAGTGCACCGATGTCGCAACGCTTGGCGAGCTCGATGCAGGTGCTACCCTGGCAGAGGCTCAAGGCGCCTTCATAGAGCATTGCCTGGGTGAAATTGCGCGTCACCGCCAAGTCGAACCTGGTACCCCGAACCGCGATGGATGCTGTCGGCGTCTTGATGGAATAGGCGGATTTGGGGCTGTTGCCGGAAATGAACCGGAATGTGCCGGCCAGGGCATTGACGGTGAATTTGTCGACCGTATTGCCCTTGAGCAGATAGGCCTCGATGGTCAGCGCACTGCCGGGCCCGACCACCAGCTTGGTTTGATCGTCGAACAGCAGTTGCACGCGGCCTTCAGGCCCCGTGGTCACCCGATCGCCGACCGACACATCGGCGCCGACCACCAGGGTCCGTTCCGCGCCGCCGGATGTGTTGACGGCCTGGGGCACGACATCGACAGCCTTGCCTTCATTGGCGGCGACGGCCGGGGCGCACAGCAAAATCGCAGTAATCGCGGCAGACACAAGTGATTTCATGGTGGAACTCTGTTGCACACACCGGTTGAACACAATGTGAATAGGGTGACCTGAGAGTATCGTAGCAGGATTTTTTGTGGCCCGAAACGGCACTGTCGCGGTCGATGGAGCCGCCCCCAGCGGTTGATGCGGCGCAGCGGGCGCGCTATGTGCTGCCGGATATGGTCGGTTATGGCCAGGAGACAATCGATGAAGCTCGCATTCGTGATCCCGGCCTACAATGAGGAAGCCCTGATCGGCAAATGCCTCGAGTCCGTCCTCGCGGAGATCAAGCGGTCCGGCGTCGATGCCGATGTCATCGTCGTCAACAATGCCTCCACCGACCGCACCGGGGAAATCGCCCGCAGCTATGAAGGCGTGCGCGTGGTCGATGAACCCAAAAAGGGGCTTGTGAACGCGCGCGATGCCGGATTTGCGGCCAGCGCCGGCTATGAACTGGTCGCCAATATCGACAGCGACACCATCGTGCCCGAGGGATGGCTCGATGTGGTCATGCGGGAATTCGGCAAGAACCCGAAGCTGGTTTGCCTCAGCGGCCCCTACATCTACTACGACATGGCCTGGCACAACCGGATGCTGATCGGCCTCTTCTACGGCCTGACCTATCTGATCTACCTGCTCAACCGCTTTGTGCTGCGGGTTGGGTCGGTGGTGCAGGGCGGCAACTTCGTCTTCAAGCGCGAGGCCTGGGAACGGGTCGGCGGATACGACCGGTCGATTACCTTTTTCGGCGAGGACACGGACGTGGCGGTGCGCCTGTCACGGGTGGGGGCGGTCAAATGGACATTTGCCCTCAAGATGAAGACATCGGGCCGACGGCTTGAAAAGGAAGGCGTATTCCGCACCGCCGGAACCTATACGCTCAATTTCTTCTGGGTGACGTTCAAGGGCAAGCCGCTTTCCAAGGACTATGACGACGTTCGCCCGCAATAGGATGCCGGGCACGATTTTTCTTGCGGGCTGACGAGTTTGGCCTGATGCGCTAGATTGTCTCCGTGCTGCGTGATGTGTTGCGGCCGGAGGGAAGATGAGTATCTCGTCGCAGCTTCCGCCTTTGTCCCTGGGTCAATACGGACCCGCCCTGCGCGCGCTCGGCCTGCAGGCGGGGCAGACGGTCGAGGCGCGGGTTGTGGCAACGGCGCCGAACGGCACCGTGCAGGTCCAGATCGGCAAGCAGACTCTCAGCCTGCAAATGCCGTCTCCGCCCCCCCTGGGGTCAGCGCTCTCGCTTTCGGTCTTGCAGACGGATGGGCAATTGCGGCTTGCGCTCGTGGGCATCAAGCCTCCGGCGACGGCCGCCTTGCCTGCCACTGCGCCAGCACTCAATGCGTCGATCGCTGCAAGCGTCCAGCTTTCGCCAGCCGCGCAGGCCAGCACATTGGCGCCACCGGTTTCGACCAGTTCGACCGCCACGCCCGTCGCCGCGGCGCCCCAGCAAGGGGCTGCGTCTGCGGCCGCAGCGGGCCCGGCCGTGGCGACAGCCGCGCCGACGGGTGCCACGCCCGTTCCGACGACTGCATCAACGGCGACGCCTGTGCAGCCCGGATTGTCGGGGGGGCCGGCGAGCGGGCCCGCAGTCGCTCCGGCCCCGGCGGGCACGGCCCCCGCCATGGCGCCTGCAACTCAGGCACAGACCGCCGCGACCGCTCCTGCAACTGCGCCGCCAACGACCACTCTTGCGTCTGCGGCGCCCATTGGCACCGCGAGCGCACCGCCGACCAATCAACCAGTGACCGGCACTCCCGCCCAGGCGCCGGCCGGCCCGACGACCAATGCCGGCACCCCCGCACCGGCCACGACCGCTTCGCCGGCGACCGGGCCGGCGGCAGGCATGTCCGTACCTGCAGCCGGTGCCGCACCCAGAGCGGCGGTTCCCTATGCCGTGGCTGCTCCGGCCGCCGGGGCCGTAATCGCAGGCGTTGATCGCCTCAACCCGACATCGTCCACCGCGCTTCCGCCGGTGCAGCAAGCCGGGCCGAGCACGCAGGTCGGCCAACATGCGGGGCAGGGTTCTGCTCCCTTGCCCCAGGCTCAGCCGGGCGTGGCGACGAGCCCGACGCAGACGCCGCAGGCGGCGCTGACGCAGATGGCGCAACACGCCCTGCCCCAACAGGGGAGCGTGGTTGCGCTCACCACCGCAATTGCCGGGCTGGCCGCAACCGCGTCCCTGCCGGAGCCGGTGAAGAAGGCCCTGCAGCAGGTCATGGCCCATCGGCTCTCCCTCGATGGCGCGAAGATGGATGGCAAGGCTTTGCAGACCGCCATCCGCGGCTCAGGCATCTTCCAGGAGGCATTGCTGGCCAACGGCCAGGCGAGGGTCGCGTCCGGCGATATGAAATCGGCGCTGTTGAACCTGCAGGGCAAGCTGACCGCCTGGCTGGGCGATCAGGCGCCGGTGCAGCAGGTGACGCAGATCGCGCCGCCTGTTCGTGGTCAGCTGCCGCGCGCCAGAACGTCGCCCATGGGGACCGCAGAATTGCCCGTAGATCCGGTCGAAGCCGGCAAGGTCCTGCTCGAACGCACCGAATCGGCGCTCTCCCGGCTGCGTCTGCATCAACAGGCGTCCTTGCCGGACGCGCAGGCCCGCCACGAAGGCGCGCAATGGAGCCTCGACCTGCCGGTATCGCTTGCCGGGCAGCAGTCGCTGTTGCAGATGCAGATTCATCGTGATGCCGAGGGCGGCGAGGAAAATCCCGAGGACCGGGGCTGGCAGGTGCGATTTGCCATGAACCTGGCCGGGATCGGTGAAGTGGGCGCACAGGTCTCCCTGCGGTCGGGGACCGCCGGGATCATGCTCTGGGCCGACCAGAAAGAGACCGCGGACCTTCTGGCGAGCGGCGTCGAAGACCTGCGCGACGAACTCGCCACGCTCGGCCTCGTGCCCGGCGCCATCGTGGTGCGCAACGGGGCCCCCAGCCTTCCTTCGGCCAATCAGCCAGCCGGCGCCCGTCACATACTGGATGCCATGCGATGAGCGGGGACCGGCCAGATCCGCAATCGCTCGCCGTGGCGCTGCACTATGAGAAGGATTCCCGCGAGGCGCCGCGCGTCGTCGCCAAGGGGAGGGGGCTTGTCGCCGAAAAGATCATTGCGCTGGCCGAGGAGAATGGCGTGGTGATCGAGGCCAATCCGGTCCTCGCGGAGGCCCTGAGCGGTGTTGAACTGGACGAAACGATCCCCATTGAACTCTATGACGCGATAGCCGTCGTCATCGGCTACGTGCTTCGCCAGACTCGCGGTTCTGGCCGCTGAACCGATTCTGAACAGGGGAGCCAGCACCGGTTCAATCGCAATCGCGCATGACTGCAGCAGTGCAATGCCAATGAGGGATCTGGCCATGCGTACTGCCCGTCACCGCCGTCTGTTCGTTCGTAACCTGTCCATACTCGCCGGCCTTGCCACCCTGGCCGTGCTGCTTGGCACGCCGGCGCAGGCCTATGAATTGCAGGCCATGCAGCCAAACGCCCATGGGCAGGTGGAGTTTGTCATGCCCTCGGGCAATATCGGCTGCATTTATACGCCCGCCGGCGGCACGCCCGTCTATCAGACGGCCGATGGTGGCGCCGAAATCCAGTGCGACCGGGTTGAACCTGCCTATATCCGTGGTGTTCTCGGCGCCACCGGTGGCGGGCGCGTGTTCAGCAATGTCGGGGATCAGGGCTGCTGCGGAGCAGGCCAGGTATTCCGCTACGACCATGTGGTCGAACTGGGACCGTTCCAGTGCCTGTCAACGCGGAAGGGCTTAACCTGCGCGCGTGCCGATGGCCACGGCTTCTTTCTCAGCCGCGCAATGGTCGAGGCCAGGTAGGTTTTAGCGGGTCGAGCGCTTCTCGTAGAACTCGTTGCCGCCTGCCTCGAGCACATAGAACATGTTGTTATAGGGGAAGCGCAGGCCCGCCGTGTGGAAGTGCTGCGCCTCCTGCACCCCGGGATGGCGGGCGCCGCGCAGCACCTGGTCGGCGACCTGGCTGGCCAGGACGGCGCCACTATCGGTCATGGGGCGGGTGAGGACGCCGGCGGCGAACTGATTTTTCTGCCCGACAACGCCGCAGACCGACTTGGGATAGCGCGGATCTTCGAGCCGATTCATAACCACGGTGCCGACGGCCAGCATGCCCTCGGCGCTCGACCGGTTCGATTCGAAATACATGGCCCGCATCATGCATTCCTTCGAACTCATCGTGTTCATGGCGAGATTGGTGCCCAGCATGCCGCAGCCGGCAAGACTCGATCCGGCAACGACAAGGGCTGCCAGTTTCAAGAGTGTGCGGGTGACTGGACGCATGACCGTGCTCCGGGATGTGACGAAAATATCGCTTGGCCCGAAAATGCGCCCATAGACTTAAGGAAAGCCTCAGGCAGAAGGTAAACCAGGTCCTAACGCCGGATGAGGCGGGCCAGCAGCAAGGCTGTTCCCAGGACCGCGAGGGCAGGCAGCGGATCGCGACGGACGGCCAGGGCGCCGCGCTTGGCCTGCTCACCGGCCAATTCTGCCATGTGAATGCCCTGACGGGAAGCCTCCTTGCCGAAATCGGCCAGATGCTCGGTCCAGTCCTCCGCTGCATGTCCGGCACGGCGGGAAAGAGACCGGGAAATGCGATCCACTTCCTGGCGCATGGCATGGAGCTGGGCCTCAAGGCCCTGACGGGGTGGTTCGGCAAGGCCCAGCTGGGATAGTAGGGACTGGATAGACATGACGCCTCCTGATGTTCACGGCAAAACGGAAAACTCTGCCAGAGAGTTCCCAAATCGCCCTTGAAACGCCACAGGCGCACGCCATCTCATGGGGGACGGAGTGTGTCGATGAACAAGAGCGAAAACCGGCTCAACCGCCAGTTCAACAAGATCGAGCGCCGCATCCCCCAGACGGCGGCCGGGTGGTTGTCGCGCCTGCGCCGGCCGGGGGCACGCTGGATACGCATACCCCTCGGTATCCTGCTGGTGCTGGGTGGAATTTTCAGCTTCCTGCCGGTGCTCGGCATCTGGATGCTGCCGCTGGGCCTGCTGTTGCTGGCTGTCGACCTGCTGTTCCTGCAGGGGCCGGTGAATTTCGGCATCGTCCGCGGCACACGGTGGTGGACCAATTGGCAGCGCCGTCGCCGGGACAAGAAGGCCGGCAAGTAGGCAGCACATCCGCAAGAAAAAAGGCCGCCTATTGGCGGCCTTGTCGTATCAGGTCAGGGACTTCGGTGTGCGTCGGGCTGTCCGGCGCGGCGCCTTGTGCGTTTCGCCGGGCCGGGTCGAGGGTTCGCGCTCGCCGTCCGGACCGGTATGGGGCAGGGGCTCGGTCGCCGGGGTGATATATTCGTCGGCCTCGGCATAGTCGGCCTCCTCCCCCTCTTCGGCCAGATCGCGAATGGCGTCGCGCACTTCGTCGAGCAGCGAAGCCGAATAGCGCGACCGCTGGACGTTCTCGCCGGTGGTTTCATGGTCCTTGAACCACACCAGCAGCGCTTCGCAGCCGATCCGCAGCCCGACAAAAGACAAAAGGCCGAAGACCACGATTTCGAGAATGCCCCAAAGGCCGTCGCCAAAGCCCATGCCGAAGCGGAAGAAGAAGTGATTGATGGCCCATAGCAGGATGGCCGCCAGGCCCAGGGCATAGAGAATCGGCACCAGGCGTGGCGAGAGAATCGCATCGAGCCTGAACAGCGTCTGGCGCGTCAGCAGGCGTTTGAGATCGTCCAGGGTCATTTCAGGCTCCTCGATTCCGTTGCGGGCATATTAGGCAAGGCCGGCCCGGAGGAAAACAGTTGGCAAGACCGATAGTGGCCGTCATGCACGCATTGCAACCCTGGCCTCGCGCTGCGCGGTCGGGCCGAAAATGGCTTCAAACCGGTCGCGCAGCACCGAGTCGACTTCCGGCAGAGACAACAGCACGCCCAGATCCTCGAAGCTGGTCACGCCCTGGTCGGAAATACCGCAGGGCACGATCCCGTCATAATGGCTGAGGTCCGGCGAGACGTTGAGCGAAATGCCGTGAAAAGTCACCCACTTGCGCACGCGCACGCCGATCGCGGCAATCTTGTCCTCGCGGCCAAGCCCGCGATCCGGCCGAGCAACCCAGACCCCGACGCGTCCCTCGCGCCGTTCGCCGTGCAGGTTGTAGGCTTCGAGCGTGTCGATGACCCATTGCTCAAGGCCCTGAACCAGACAGCGGATGTCGCGGCCGCGCCGGGTCAGGTCCAGCATGACGTAAGCCACGCGCTGGCCAGGGCCGTGATAGGTATATTGCCCGCCGCGCCCGGCCGCAAAGACCGGAAAGCGCGGATTGAGCAGATCCTCGGTCCGGGCCGAAGTGCCGGCCGTATAGAGGGGCGGGTGCTCGAGCAGCCACACGGCTTCGGGGGCGGTGCCGGCAGCAATCGCGGCCACGCGCGCGTCCATGTCCGCGAGGGCCTGTTCATAGGCATAGGGGGTGTCGAACACCGACCATTCGACCGACGCTCCATCCTCGTGGTGGAGTTTCGTGTCCATTTTGCAGGCCGGAGACGGGCTTGTTAACGGTTCCATAACCAAGGTTGATCCAATTTTTACCAATCGAATCCGCCCGAACGGGCAGAAAGCGCCTAGCCCTTATCTATGAGCACACTGGACAATATTGAAGTCGATGTCACGGTCGAGCTTGGAGCGACCACGATGCCGATCCACCACCTGCTTCGCATGGGCCGCGGCGCCGTGATCGAACTGGACGCCACCGAGCATGATCCGCTGCGCATCTATGCCAATAGCACGCTCATTGCACGCGGCGAGGTCAATGTCGAAGAGGGGCACCTCAAGGTCATGGTGACCGAAAAGGTACTTCGCCTCGGATAAGGCGGCTGGTCGCCGACCCGCGCTCACGTCGATTGGTCTCCACAGTCTCTGAGAGAATTGCGATTTATGCGCTTGAGGTTGTGTGCGAGCTTTGCTACACCCCCACTCGCTTCGGGGCCGCTGGCTGCGAGGCTTCTACCACACAGTGCGGTCGTGGCGGAATTGGTAGACGCGCAGCGTTGAGGTCGCTGTGCCGCGAGGCGTGGAAGTTCGAGTCTTCTCGACCGCACCAGTCACTCCGGTGACGAACAAGAAGCTGCCGCAAGGCGGCTTTTTTGTTGTCTTGGGCCCGGCGTCGCGCCGGTCAAGCACCAACTTTCTGAGTAATCTCGATCTTGGGAACCTTGAAGCCCATGGCGATCCAGGCGACGAGGAGCTTGGCGTAAAATCCGGCCGTCGACATGGCCCCGGAGGGCAGGCTGTCGTCGAGCGTGGTGCCAGCCGGCACATCGCCGGTCTGGGTGCGAATCTGCATCGGGGGACGCGTTTCGTCGGGCCACATGGCGGCAAAGAGGCTGAGCCAGTGGCCCCCGGAAAATTCCGTGAAGACCGGCGTCTGGCAGCAACTGGTGACGACGCGGCGGGTTGGTGCGCCCTCGCTCAGGCGAAACTCCGCCAGTCCGGCCGTGCCATCGGGGAAGCTGACGCGGTCCTTGCGGTAAAGGACATAGGGAACCCCGCCATTGCTGGCCGTCATGGGGCGCGACAGAGGCAGTGCCGCCAGGCGCTGCGCTGCGGCCCGACAGGACGAGCAATGGCATTCCGCCGTGATGAACGGTCCGCCGCTCACCTCGAGATGGAACTGGCCGCAGGCACAGCTGAGCGTGGTTGATCTGGTCATGCAAGGCTCCCTGAAATTCAGACTCACCCCAACGACGAATGCCGCCGCCACGCTTCGACATCATCGTTGCTGGGCAGGCGAAGGGTGTTGGCGATGTGACTGCATCGGTCCGCAAACTGTCAACCTTGGCCTGTGCGGTGTCACGGGACTGACACCAAACCTTCAATGCATCGTCAAGGCGGCTCACTAGACGGGGCGGGCAATCGTTGGCCCTGGGGGCAGGCGGCTTGCGCGCCGGTGGGTTCGGATAGTTTCGTTTGCTTTCGTCTCTCCGCCCCGGCGTTCACACAAAAACCGGTCTGGCAGGCGCCGGACGGCCATGAGGCCGCTCCGGCCCGTTGGGAGACAAACATGACCTATCCGATCCGTTCGGCGGCACTGGCCGCCCTGACGCTTGCACTGTCCACGTCCACTGCCTTTGCGCAGACGGAAATCAACTGGTGGCATTCCATGGGTGGCGAACTGGGCGAGCGCCTCGAAGCCATCGCGGCCGACTTCAACGCCAGCCAATCCGACTATGTCGTAGTGCCGAGCTATCGTGGTGAATACGAAGAATCCATGGTCAACACCATCGCCGCCTTCCGCGCCGGCGAGCAGCCGCACCTGGTGCAGGTCTATGAAGTCGGCACCGGCACGATGATGGCCGCCAAGGGCGCCGTCTATCCGGTCTATCAGCTGATGGCCGACCACGGCAGCAACTTCGATCCTGCCGCCTTCCTGCCGGTGGTGACGGGCTATTACACCGACACCGAGGGCAACATGCTCTCGATGCCGTTCAACTCCTCGACGCCGATCCTCTACTACAACAAGGCTGCCTTCGAGGCTGCGGGCCTTGATGCCAATACCCCGCCCAAGACCTGGGAAGAGGTTGAGCAGTTCAGCCAGCAGATCCTGGACGCCGAAGCGGCCCAGTGCGGCTTCACCATGGCCTATACCGCCACCTGGACTGGCACCGAAAACCTGTCGGCCTTGCACAATGTTGCCTATGGCACGCTGGAAAACGGCTTTGGTGGCCTGTCGAGCGAATTGACCTTCAACCACCCGATCGCCGTTCGCCTGTGGGAAAAGCTGGCCGAATGGCAGGCTTCGGGCATCTACGCCTATGGCGGTCCGGCAGGCGGCGCCGACAATGCGCCAAAGTTCTATTCGGGCGAATGCGCCATGTACATGAACTCCTCCGCCTCGCGCGCCGGCGTTCTGGCCAATGCCGAGGGTTTTGAGGTTGGTTTCGGCATGCTGCCGGTCTTCGGTGACGTTGCCGGTGCACCGCAGAACTCGATCATTGGTGGCGCGACCCTCTGGACGCTGTCCGGTCATGAGGATGCCGAATATGACGGCGTTGCTGCCTTCCTGACCTACCTGTCCTCGCCGGAAGTCCAGGCTGCCTGGCACCAGGCCACCGGCTACCTGCCGGTTACGCTTGCCGCCTATGAACTGAGCCAGGAACAGGGTTATTACGAAGCCAATCCGGGCTCGGACATTGCCATCAAGCAGATCAACCTCAACCCGCCCACCGAGAACTCCAAGGGCCTGCGTTATGGCAACATGCCGCAGATCCGCACCGTTCTCGATGAGGAACTGCAGGCAGTGCTGAACGGTCAGAAGACCGCCCAGGAAGCCCTCGACTCCGCCGTCGAGCGTGGCAACCAGATCGTCCGCGAATTCGAAGCCGCCAACCAGTAAGCGCTTCTGCACACCAGGGAAGCCGGCTCGACGGGCCGGCTTCCGCTTTCCGGACGGCGGACATGGATACCAAACGCACTGTTTTTCCGAGCAAGGGCCTGCCATATCTTCTGGTGGCGCCGCAGCTTGCGATTACCCTCATTTTCTTCATCTGGCCGGCGAGCCAGGCGGTAAAATCCTCCTTCGAGCGGCAGGATCCCTTTGGCCTGTCCACCCAGTTCGTCGGGCTGACCCACTACCTGCGCCTGTTCCAGGACCCGCTCTACCTCACCTCCATCGGACGAACCGCCCTGTTTGCGGTAGCCGTTACCGCCATATCCATGGGCGTGGCGCTGCTGCTCGCGGTCGCCGTCAGCCGGGTCATCCGCACGGCCAATGCCTATACGACCATGCTGGTCTGGCCCTATGCAGTGGCGCCCGTCGTTGCGGGCATGCTGTTCTGGTTCCTGTTCAACAGCGCCACGGGTCACCTGGCCTATCTGCTGCGCTATTTCGGCGTGGTCTGGAATGCCAATCTCAACGGCGACCACGCCATGATCCTGGTGATCCTGGCGGCGAGCTGGAAGCAGATATCGTACAATTTCCTGTTCTTTCTCGCCGGCATGCAATCGGTGCCGCAATCTTTGACCGAAGCCGCGGCAATCGACGGGGCAGGGCCTCTCAAGCGCTTCTGGACCATCGTCTTCCCGCTGCTGTCGCCGACGACCTTCTTCCTGTTCATCGTCAACGTGAACTACGTCATGTTCGACACCTTCGGCATCATCGCCGCGACCACCAATGGCGGGCCGAACCAGGCCACCAATGTGCTGGTCTACAAGGTCTATTCGGACGGGTTCATCGGCCTCAACCTGGGGTCGTCCTCGGCCCAGTCGGTCGTGCTGATGGCCTTCGTCATCCTCCTCACCATCGTGCAGTTCCGCTATGTGGAACGGCGCGTTCAGTATTGAGCGCATCATGGTCGAAAACCGCCCATTCCTTGCCGTCCTCACCCATCTCGTCCTGATCGTTGGCGTCCTGGTCATAGCCTTCCCGGTCTATGTCGCGGTCATTGCCATGACCCATAGCAAGGAGACGCTGTCGCTCTCGGCGCCGCTCCTCCCGGGGGGCGAACTGTTCACCAATATCGCGCTGGTCTGGAACTACGATCCGCCCGGGATGCCACCATTCTGGCGCATGGTCTGGAACTCCACCTGGATGGCCCTGATCATCATGGCCGGCAAGATTTCCATCTCAATCATCTCCGCTTACGCCATCGTCTATTTCCGCTTTCCGTTCAGGACCCTTGCCTTCTGGCTGATCTTCATCACGCTGATGCTGCCCGTGGAGGTGCGCATCATCCCAACCTATGAGGTTGTCGCCAATCTGGGCCTGCTCAACTCCTATGCCGGCCTCACTGTGCCCCTCATCGCCTCGGCGACGGCAACCTTCCTGTTCCGGCAGTTCTTCATGACCATTCCGGACGAGATGATGGAGGCCGCGCGGGTCGACGGGGCAGGGCCGGTCAAGTTCTTCTTCGATATCCTGCTGCCGCTCAGCCGCACCAACATCGCCGCCCTCAGCATCATCCTCTTCATCTATGGCTGGGTGCAGTACCTCTGGCCCCTGCTGGTGACGACGCGCGAGGAGCATTTCACCCTCATGGTGGGCGTGCGTAGCATGATCGGCCTGGTCGATGTGGACCCGCAGTGGAACATGATCATGGCCGCCGCCGTGCTGGCCCTGCTGCCGCCCGTCCTCATCGTCATCTTCATGCAGCGCCTGTTCGTCAAAGGCCTGGTCGAAACGGAGAAATAACAAGAATGGCTAGCATCGACCTCAAAGGCGTCCGCAAGGTCTATCCCGGCAATGTCACCGCGATCCATGCACTCGATCTGTCCATCGCGGATGGAGAGCTTGTGGTTCTCGTCGGGCCCTCGGGCTGTGGCAAGTCCACCCTGCTGCGCATGATCGCGGGTCTCGAAACCATCACGGACGGCTCGGTCAACATTGGCGACGAGGTCGTCAATCGCCGGGAGCCGGCGGAGCGGGACATCGCCATGGTGTTCCAGAATTACGCGCTATATCCGCATATGAGCGTCCGCCAGAACCTCGAATACGGGCTGCGCAATCGCCGGACGCCGCGCGACGAAATCGAGCGCCGGGTGACCGAGGCCGCGCGGGTGCTCGAAATCACGCCCTTCCTCGACCGCAAGCCGCGGCAGCTTTCAGGGGGGCAGCGCCAGCGCGTCGCCATGGGGCGGGCCATTGTCCGCCAGCCCAAGGCGTTTCTGTTCGACGAGCCCCTGAGCAATCTCGACGCCAAGCTGCGCGGGCAGATGCGCATCGAAATCCGGCGGCTGCAGCGGTCGCTCCAGACAACCAGCGTCTATGTGACCCATGACCAGCTCGAAGCCATGACCCTGGCGGATCGCCTCGTGGTGATGAATGCCGGGCGGATCGAGCAGGTCGGCAGGCCCATCGACCTTTACGAGCGCCCCGCCTCGCTGTTCGTGGCGGGCTTTATCGGCTCGCCGCCGATGAACCTGCTGCCGGTCGAGACGCTGGCGGGCATCGCCCAATCGGCCCTGCCAGAACTGCCATCAGGTGCGGACATCATCGGTATCCGGCCGGACCAGATCGTGATGGGGCGTGGCGATGGTATCGTGCTGTCGGGCACGGTCGAGCTGATCGAGCCGGTTGGCGGCGAAAGCCATCTCTATGTCCGGGTCGAAGGGCTCGACCAGGCTCTGACGCTGGTTCAGCAGGGCAGGACAATGCTGGTCGAGGGCGACCGCGTGGACTTCAGCCTCCCGCCTGCAGTGCTGCATCCCTTCAATCGCGCCAGCGGTGCGCGCGTCGGGTAAGGTGATCGACGGCTAATGCGCCTTCAGCTTTGCCGGGGCCTTAAACGTCCAGGCATCCTGAAGGCGCAGGGCCAGTTCTTCGTCCGATATCTTGTCGAGGCGGATGAGCACGGCATCGTAGCCGACAAAATGGTCGGTCTCGAAATAGATGCCGGGCGAAATCTCCATCAAGAGCACCTTCTGGTCCGTCGGGCATTGCAGCACCGCCGTGGATTCATCGAGCAGGCGCACAAATGTGCTGCCACCGACTTTGAGGGCCGGTGTGCCGTAGCTTGTGGAGCTCTCGACGGCGTCGAGGCTGTGGGTGCCGGCCAGTCGCAGCAGTCTGTCGAGGGCGGCATTGAGAGCGGCTTCGGTTGTCATTTGGCTGACTTCTCCGTGGGTCGATCAAAAACCCATGTCACCAGGCTGGCGCGTCGCCCGCCGATTGGTTACATGCTTGTCCTGCCCCTGAAACCCCCAGGACACGAAAAGGGCTCCCGATGAGCGAAGATTCCGCAATGGCGCCCGGCGACGACACCGGGATGGAGCACGATGCCTTCCGCGACGAGGAGGGGCGGATCAGCGCGCTCTGGCTCGAGCGTCTGCGCGCTTTCCTCGATGCCGGCCGGTCGGAAGACGTCACCTTGGTCATGGAGCCGCTGCACACCGCCGATGTTGGCGACGTGCTCGAGCAGCTCGATCACGATGAGCGTCTCAACCTGGTGCACATGCTGGGGGAAAGCTTTGACTTCTCGGCCCTGACCGAAGTCGACGAAAGCATCCGCCTCGAAATCATGGAGGCTCTGCCCAACGCCGACATCGCCCGCGGGGTTGCCGAGCTGGACAATGACGATGCGGTCTATCTGCTCGAAGACCTGGAGCAGGAAGACCGCGACGAAATTCTCTCGGCGCTCCCGACCTTCGAGCGCCTGTCGCTCAAGCGCAGCCTGGATTTCCCCGAAGACTCCGCCGGCAGGCGGATGCAGACCGATTTCATCGCCATTCCCCCGTTCTGGACGGTGGGCCAGACCATCGACTACCTGCGCTCCGAAAAGGACCTGCCGGACGAATTTTACCAGATCTATGTGGTGGACGCGGCCTACAAGGTGCTCGGAACCCTGCCGCTCGACAAATTCCTGCGCACGCCGCGCGCCACCAAGATCGATGCCATCATGAACACCACGCTGGTGCTGGTGAACGCCGAGGAAGACCAGGAAGAGGCCGCCCGCAGCTTTGAGCGCTATGACCTGGTCGAAGTCGGCGTGGTGGATGAAAACGGCCGCCTGGTAGGCGTATTGACCATCGACGACATCGTCGACGTCATCCAGGAAGAGGCCGAGGAAGACATCCGCCTCATGGCCGGCGTTGGCGACGAGGACGTCTCGGATACCACCCTCGACACCGTGAAAAGCCGCGTGCCCTGGTTGGTCGTCAATCTGGTGACGGCGGTGCTGGTGTCGCTGGTCATCGGCCTGTTCAATGCCACCATCGAGCAGATGGTGGCCCTTGCCGTGCTCATGCCCATCGTCGCCTCCATGGGCGGCAATGCCGGCGCGCAGACCATGACCGTGACCGTCCGGGCCCTGGCCATGCGCGAACTCGATGGCGGACGCCTGCGCCGCCTGATTCGACGCGAAATGGTGGTCGGCTTCGTCAATGGCGTGATCTTCGCCGTGCTGATCGGGATCGTCACGGCCTTCCGCTATGGCAATATCGAGCTCGGCGTGGTCATCGGTCTGGCCATGGTCATCAATATGATCGTTGCCGGCACTTTCGGAATTCTCATCCCCCTGACCTTGGACAAGCTCAAGGCTGATCCGGCCATCGCCTCTGCCGTCTTCGTGACGACGATCACCGATGTCGTTGGTTTCTTTGCCTTTTTGGGCATTGCGGGGCTCTGGTTCGGGCTGTTCTGAGCGCATTTTCTGCACATTTCAGACCTGTGGACTGTTGCTTTTTGGTCGCTTGCTTCCCATTTGCGGGCCGGTTAACGATTCATCTACCGGCTCGGCGGACATGTCCCGGCGGGTCGGAGTGGACGACTGACAAGGAGCGATCTATGCGCAGTCAACTGAAGTCCAATGTCTGGCAGACGATGAGCTGGGCGCTGGTATGCCTCGTATCCATGGGGCTGGTTTTCTCCGTAGTTGCTGGTGTCTGATCGGGTTTGAGAACGGCCCGGATCAGGCGTGCCGGGATCGGCCCAGCCTGAAGCGCTTTGGCAGAAGCTAGAGTTTTTCACTGATATTACCGAAGGGCGCCCCGGCCACAGGGCGCCCTTCTTTTCCGGAAGGAAGGCCACGATGAAACTGCTGATCGGGAACCGGAACTATTCGACCTGGTCGCTGCGCCCCTGGCTGGTCCTGCGCCATTTCGACATCGCCTTCGAGGACGAGGTGCTGCAGCTCTCGGGGCCCCATTGGCGCGAACGGCTGCGGGAGCGCTCGCCCACCGGCAAGGTGCCGGTGCTTCTCGATGGCGACCTGGTGCTTCCCGAAACCATTGCCATCATCGAATATCTGGCCGACCTCTTTCCGGAAAAGCCGATATGGCCCGCCGACAGGGTGGATCGCGCCCGGGCGCGCGGGGCTGCGGCGGAGATGCATGGTGGTTTTTCTGCCCTGCGCGGGCACGCGCCCATGAACCTGCGCGCGTCTCACCCGGGTCGGATCGATCTCGACACCGTCAGCGCCGATCTGCACCGGGTGGAAACGCTCTGGGGCGAACTGTTGGGCAAGTCGGGCGGCCCATACCTCTTCGGCGCCTTCTCGGCGGCAGACGCCATGTTTGCGCCGCTGGCGACGCGTTTGCGCACCTACGACCTGCCGGTCTCCGACACGACGGCGCGCTATGTCGAGGCCATCTACTCACTGCCCGCTTTCCAGGAGTGGCTGGCCATGGCGCTGCAGGAGCCCTGGATCGTCGATGACGACGAGATCGATGTCATCCAGGGCCGCGTCCAGCCGGGGACGCTGGCATGATCCACATGGTCAAGCTCTGCGTCGGCGTGTCCAGCGTCGAGGAACTGGAAAGCTATCGCGATGAGCGTGCACATTGGTGGGGCGCCGACTATGGCGAGGCCGTTCATGTCCATCGCACGCGCATGATGCCCAAGCGCCGCGAGGAGATGGAGGGGAAGGCCTCGATCTATTGGGTCATGTCCGGCGCCATTGTCTGCCGGCAGCCCATCCTG
Organism: Devosia sp.; assembly: GCF_025809055.1. Taxonomy (NCBI): domain Bacteria; kingdom Pseudomonadati; phylum Pseudomonadota; class Alphaproteobacteria; order Hyphomicrobiales; family Devosiaceae; genus Devosia; species Devosia sp. The sequence goes on from NZ_CP075529.1 coordinate 554,125, forward strand.
CAGCTTGCGCCCTATACCGATGCCGAGGGCAAGGATTTTTGCGACATCATCATGGCCCCGGAAATGGTGCGAACCGTTCCCTATCCCAAGCGGCCGTTCCAGGGGTGGCGCTATCTGCGCCCTGAGGACGCTCCGCCCGATCTTGGGGCCAATTCCAACGAAAACTCTGCTGAAATCGCCGCGGATCTCGCCAAACTCGGCCTGATCTGACCACCGCCTGGTCTGCGCCTGCACCATGGCCGGACACGGCGTTAAGCCTTTAACCTTTGTTCACCATATTTTCCTTGTCTGCGACGCCGGCTATGCTCAAAATCCGGCCAACTGATTTGGGGTGTTTGCCGTGCGACAGGGTGCGCATGTCATCGTTGTGGGCAATGAGAAGGGCGGCTCCGGCAAGTCCACGACGGCCTTTCACCTGGCCGTCTTCCTGCTCTATCAGGGCCACAAGGTCGCTTCCATCGACGTGGACAGCCGCCAGCAGACCCTGACCCACTATGTCCGGCACCGCCGCGATTGGGCCCGGGCCAAAGGCCTGAGCCTGCCGCATGCGACCCATTTCCACCTGCCGCGGGCCCGGGGCGACTCGGCCCGCGAAAACCACCGCATCGAGTTCGATCTGTTTCGGCAAGCGCTGGGGGAGGTCGAGGACAAGGCCGATTTCATCGTCGTCGATACGCCGGGCTTCGATACCAATCTGGCACGGCTGGCGCATTCCCTCGCCGATACGCTGATCACCCCGGTCAATGACAGCCTGATTGACCTGGCCGTCATGGCGCAGGTCGATCCGGTGACCGGCGAGCCGCGCGAACTCAGCCACTATGCACGTTTGGTGCAGCGGGCGCGCTCCGAGCGGCTGGCGATTGATGGCAAGAACATCGATTGGGTTCTGGTGCGCAACCGCATCTCCATGCTGTCATCGCGCAATATGCGGCAGGTGCAGACCATGCTGGAGCGCATTGCCATGCGTCTGGGATGCCGCGTGGCCGATGGCATTGCCGAGCGCGTCATCTTCCGCTCGCTCTTTGCCACCGGCATGACCGTTTTCGATCCGCTGGATGAAGACCTGCTCGGGGGCGTGCCGTCCATGTCCCATATGAGCGCGCGTCAGGAGTATCGAAACCTCGTCTCCGCACTCAACCTGCCGGCCCGTTCACGCACCGACGCCCGCAATGCCGTCCGGTCCAATCTGCCGGACGACATCAATCGCTTCGTTCACATGGCCCGGGGCGACGTGTAGGGCCGGCGCTGAGCCGGGTATTCAGCCCCGTGCGTAGGCGATGCGGCGCGGTTCTTCTGCAGTGGCAGCGCTTTCGCGGGCGTCATAGACGCTGCGGGCTTCGATGATCGAGGCATGATTTTCCGCAGACCAATCCCACAGCGCGCCGATCGGCCCCTCGAGCGTCTTGCCCAGGGCCGTCAGGCTATATTCCACCCGCGGCGGCACTTCGGGATAAATCGTGCGGGTCACGAGGCCGTCGCGCTCGAGATTGCGCAGGGTCAGGGTGAGCATGCGCTGTGACACGCCATTGATCAGCCGCTTGAGCTCGTTGAAGCGCAGCGTGCCATTGCGGCCGAGCATCCCCACGACCATCACGCTCCACTTGTCGCCAATGCGGTTGAGCACGTCCGACATGGCCGAGCAGTTCGAGACCTGCGAGGTGTCCTGAAGTGACATTTTTGTGCCTTCTTGCATGAGTGACTTGGTAACAAATATAAACACAGTTACTCAATGTTACTAGGGGCACAGGAACGCAATGTCCGCATCCACCAACAAGGTTCTCCATATTGGGCTTTGGCTCGCACAAATCGCTCTCGCTGCCGTCTATCTCGCGGCGGGATTCATGAAGATTTCCCAACCCATCGATGCTCTGGTCGCGTCGGGCATGGCCTATGCCGGCGACTATCCGGAACTGCTGACGCGATTCATCGGCACGGTAGAGATCCTTGGCGCCATCGGCCTCATCCTGCCGGCGCTCACGCGCATCCTGCCGGTCCTGACGCCGCTGGCCGCGCTGGGACTTTCAACAATCCAGGTACTGGCCTTTGTCCTGCATCTGTCGCGTGGCGAATACTCGGTCCTGCCGGTGAATGTCGTGCTTCTGGCCCTGTCGCTCTTCGTGCTGTGGGGGCGCTTGCGCAAGGCACCCATCGCCGCACGTGCCTGAAATCTATTCGGGCAGGTGCTCGGCCGCATGCAGGCCCGAATAGAAGTCGAGATCGTTATTGCGACGTCCCAGCGATTCCAGCACCGCGCCCATGAAGCTGACAGGCGCGGTGCCGGGCGCGGTGATGATGGTCCCATGACGCACAGCCCGGGCGCTGCTCACAAAATTGGCCGCCCCGGCATAGCCGGTATCCGGCAGGCTCTCGGGGCCGTTGGCCGTATGGCGCACGTTGTCGAGCAGCCCGGCGCGGGCCAGGGCAAGCACGCCGTCGCAGATGCCTCCCACCGTGCGGCCCGCCGCGTGGGCAGAGCGCAACAGGGGCCCGATGTCCGGCGCCGCCGGCGTCGACCAGACCGTGCCGCCATTGACCAGGATTGCCTCGGCATTTTCGACATCGATGTCTTCGACCGCCAGGCTCGGGCTGACACGCAGGCCGCCCAGCGATGTCACAGGCTCACCGCCGGGTGAGGCATAGATCGTGTCGATGCGGTAATATTCGCGCGCCGTAGCGTTGAGCAGTGCCGTTTCCCAGTCAGCATAGCCGGGCGTCAGGATGGTGATCATTGTGGTCATTTGGAACTCCCGTTGTTTCCGCCACAATTGACCCCTAGTGCGACATCGCGTGTCAGCACGTTCACCCCTGCGTCATCCGACCCAGTTTCCTTGAGATTGCTCGGCTCGGCTGCTAGAAAGCCGCCGTTTCCGATATTTCCGGAGTTGCCTGCTCTTGCCTTTGGTTCGCCGTCTCCTCTTGGCCCTGATCCTTTTCCTGGGCGCCATTGCGCCCTCATGGGCCATGCCGATGCTCGTGGTCGACCGCGCGACGCTCGATGTGCTCTACGCCCAGGATGCCGGTCAGCCCTGGCATCCGGCGTCCCTGACCAAGCTCATGACGGCCTATGTCGCCTTCGAGGAAATCGCCAAGGGCACGGTGACCCTCGACACGACGGTGACCATCTCGCGCAATGCGGTCAACCAGGCGCCGAGCAAGTCCGGCCTGCCGGTGGACAGCGCCATCACTCTGCGCGACGCGCTCTATATTCTCATCGTCAAGTCCGCCAATGACGTCGCCGTGGCCATTGCCGAAACCGTTGGCGGCAGCGAGCCGCAATTCGTCGGCATGATGAACGACGTGGCGCGGCGCATGGGCCTGTCGGCGACCCACTTCGTCAATCCGCACGGGCTGCACAATGCCGCGCAGGTGACCACGGCACGGGATCTCGCCATTCTGGCGCTCTATATCGAGCAGAACTTCCCGCAATACATGCCCATGTTTGCAACGGGCGTCGTCAATCTGGGCAAGGCGAAGCTTGAGAGCAATAACGGCCTGTTGGAAGGCTTCGTCGGGACCACCGGCATGAAGACGGGCTATGTCTGCTCGTCGGGCCTCAACATCGTCGCGACGGTTGATCGCAATGGACGCAGGCTGCTGGCGGTCGTGCTCGGCGGTTCATCGGCCCGCGAACGCAATGAGCGCGCCGCCGAGCTTTTCCTCAAGGCCCTGTCCGGTCAGATGCAGGCCAGCGGCCAGTCGGTCCTGTCCCTGAACAATGCCGTCGGTGCCGCACCGACTGATATGCGTCCGCTGATCTGCGGCAAGGATGCCCAGACCTATGTCAAGGCGCAGGAAGCCGCCTTCCCGATGGGTATGAAGGACCAGCCGACCTATCTGACCGATACCGTGGCGCAGCGCGAATACACGGCCGTCGACCTGGGCCGCCTGCGCACCGGCATCGCCCTGCCGCGGCCACGTCCGGCGCACGTGCCCGTCTTTGCCGCCCCGGCAACCCAGCCGCCGATCGAGAATGCTGCCCTGGACGGAGATTTGCGGCCGGGCGTGCCGATTTCCCTCGGCTTCGATGTTCCCATGCCAAGGCCGCGCCCCGCCGGGCTATAGTTCCCTGCTAAGATTGCGCAGCGACGATGTCGAAGCGCAACTCTTCTCCGGCCTGCGAGACCTGGCAGTCATGCCCGTTCTGACGGCAGAACAGGGGAATGTCGATCTTTGCCATGGGGTCGGTCGCGAGCACGACCAATCGCTGTCCGCCGGCAAGCTGTGACAGCCGCTTTTCCATCCTGAGGACGGGCAGGGGGCATTTGAGCCCCCTGGCGTCAATGATGTCAGGCTCAGTTTCCAAGCACGAGAACCCAGTACACGCCGTAGCTCGACGAGGGGTTGTAGGCCACGGCGACGCCCGCCTTGCTCGCACTGGCGGCCAGGGCAGCCGCGTCTGCGGCCGAATTGCGCCATCCCGAAAAGGTCTCGGCAAAGGTGGAATAGCCGGCGCTGAGCTTCATCTGCGGCAGCGATTGCGGCTTGGCGGGTGCATTGCCAGTCTGGGCATATTGATTGACCAGTGCCTGGGCAGTGCCGCTGAGCCCCTCGTCGAGGGTCAGGGGCGCAGCGCCGCGCGTCGCCCGGTAGGCATTGATGAGGCCAATGGCCTGCTGGCGGTCAAGGACGGCGCCGGGCTGGTCCATCCGCGCACTGAGGGCTGGCGCCAGTGCCGCTGGCGCCGAGGAGCCCGACATGGACGAGCAGCCCGCAATTGCGGCGCCGAGTCCGATGAAAACGGCCAGTGCGGCAATCCTGTTCGATTGAAATACCATCATGTCTCTTTCTTTTCCGCGAGCCCTTGCAGGCGAAATAGCAGACAGGCGTTCCAATGATCTTAATCGGCGCAGCCGCGATCATTTGCATGAAGCCTTTTGCCACGCCACGCGTTGACGACTAACGTTGGGGGCCTGCTGGTGAAAACCATCTGAAACCGCCAATCTGGGCGTCATTGGGGAGGCGGGACTGTTCGGGGGATTTTTCAGGCGGCTCAAGAACGTTCGCGCGACCAATGTGGCCATTGGTCTGCTGACCCTTTGCCTCGCGACGTTTGTGGTGATCTTCACCTATTTTGTCTTGGAAGCTGCCCAGCAGACGCGTAACCGGCTTGAAGAGCGGTCGCGGGCCGCCGTCCAGGTGGTGGCTACCAATGCAGGCTGGATCGCGGCCACGGCGCAGCAAACGCTGCGGCGAGTCGACAGTGTTCTTGGAGACGACATGTCGGGTGGCGCCGAAGCGCTGCAGCAGACAGTCGATTCACTGCCCGCCGGGGTCGATGTCTATATTATCGACAAGAACGCCGACACGATCTTTGCCACCATTCCTGAGGCCAGTGCGGTCAATGTCTCTGACCGGGAATACTTTACTGCCCTCAAGGATGGTGCGCTATTTTACACGTCGGGCCTGATCGTCAGCCGCCTGACCGGCGACAACATCTTCGTCTTCTCCCGCCAGATTCGTCGACAGGGAGAATTTGCCGGGGCCATCATGGTCTCGTTTACCGATGCCATCATGCAGGACTTCTGGTCTTCCCTCGAAATGCCGGCCGGCTCGACTGTCAGCCTGATCCGCTCCGATGGCGAACTGATGGCGCGGTTCCCGCGCCCGGACGGTCCCCTCAACCTGGCAGATCACCCGCTCATCACCCAATATCTCCCGAAAAGCGCCTCAGGCAGCTATTTCTCGGATTCGTCCCTGGTCGACCAGATGAGCCGCGTGGTGAGCTACCAGCGGGTGCTCAATACCCAGATCATCGCCGTGGCCGGCATTGCCACCAACACCACCTGGGATGGGTTCCGGCACGCGATATTCGCAGTTCTGCTCATCCTGGCCCCGGTCGTGCTCGGGCTCATTGGTGGCGGGCTTTGGGTTGTGCGGCTTTTGCGGCGCGATGCAGCGCGGCGCGATGAACTGCAATCGGCCCTCGACACCAACACGCTGCTGTTCCGGGAAATCCACCATCGCGTGAAGAACAATCTACAATCGGTGCAATCGCTCGTGCGGATGCAGGATATGCCGCGCGGCGCCAAGCTGGACCTGCAAAGCCGTCTCGGCGCCATGGCTGCGGTCCACCAGTACATCTATCGCCACGACAGCTATGCCGATATCGACGCCCACGACCTCATCCCCGTGGTCGCCGATGAGGTGGCCCATGCCTATGGCGCAGAAATCGGCCTCGACTTCGATATCGACCATGTGGCCGTGGACCATGATCACGTCACGCCGCTATCGCTGCTGCTGAGCGAACTGATCACCAATGCCCTCAAATATGCCTTTGCCGATGGCAGATCGGGGCGCATCGCCATTGGTCTGGATGACCAGGGGCAGGGCCGGGCCAGGCTGACTGTCTCCGACAATGGCGTCGGCATGGGCGAGCAGCCGGAGACGCCGGCCAGCATGGGCATGCGCCTCATTCGCGGCGTCGTTCATCAGATGGGCGGCAACTATGCATTCACCAGCGATGGCGGCACCCGCTTTGAGGCCGACCTGGCGCTGACCAATGCAGGGCACGCGGTCGAGCCCACGAACGACCAGACATAAGCAGCGCCGCGCCAGATGGGGCGGTACTCATCGGCGCGTGCATCGAGCCAACAAAAAAGGCGCCTCGCGGCGCCCTTTGCATTTCGGTGGAACAGGGATCAGAAATCCCAGTCTTCGTCCTCGGTCGCGATGGCCTTGCCGATGACGTAGCTGGAGCCGGAGCCCGAGAAGAAGTCGTGGTTCTCGTCGGCGTTCGGCGACAGGGCCGAGAGGATGGCCGCGTTGACTTTGCAGGCTTCGGGCGGGAACAGGGCTTCGTAGCCCAGGTTCATCAGCGCCTTGTTGGCGTTGTAGTGGAGGAACTTCTTGACGTCTTCGGCGAGGCCCACGCTGTCATAGAGGTCCTCGGTGTAGCGGGCCTCGTTGTCATAAAGTTCAAGCAGAAGATCGAAGGCGAAATCCTTGATTTCCTGCCGCTTTTCTTCGCTAAGGCGCTCGATTTCGCGCTGGAACTTGTAGCCGATATAATAGCCGTGCACGGCCTCGTCGCGGATGATGAGGCGGATCAGGTCGGCCGTATTGGTCAGCTTGGCGCGGCTCGACCAGTACATGGGCAGGTAGAAGCCGGAATAGAACAGGAAGCTTTCGAGGAAGACCGAGGCGACCTTTTTCTTCAGTGAGTCGCCGCTGTCATACTGCTGCATGATCAGCTTGGCTTTCTGCTGCAGGAACGGGTTTTCCTCGCTCCAGCGATAGGCATCGTCCACATCCGGCGTCAGGCACAGTGTCGAGAAGATCGACGAGTAGGAGCGGGCGTGTACCGCCTCCATGAAGGAGATGTTGGACAGCACCGCTTCTTCATGCGGCGTCGCGGCATCTTCCATCAGCCGCACCGAACCGACGCCATTCTGGATGGTGTCGAGCAGGGTCAGGCCGGTGAAGACGCGAATGGTGAGCTGCTGTTCCTGCGGATTGAGAGTGGCCCAGGAGGGGATGTCGTTGCTGAGCGGCACCTTTTCGGGCAGCCAGAAATTCGAGGTCAGGCGGTTCCAGACCTCGAGATCCTTGTCATCCTGGATGCGGTTCCAGTTGATGGCGCGGACGCGCGACAGGGTCTTGACGTGAACGTTCATTTTCTTTTCCCCGATCACAGCGCGCAGGAGACGCAGCCCTGCACTTCAGTGCCCTCGAGGGCGAGCTGGCGCAGGCGGATGTAGTAGATGGTCTTGATGCCCTTCTTCCAGGCATAGATCTGCGCCTTGTTGATATCGCGCGTGGTCGCGGTATCGCGGAAGAACAGGGTCAGCGACAGGCCCTGGTCGACGTGCTGGGTGGCCGCGGCATAGGTGTCGATGATCTTTTCCGGACCGATTTCATAGGCATCCTGGTAGTAGTCCAGGTTGTCATTGGTCATGAAGGCGGCGGGATAGTAGACGCGGCCGATCTTGCCTTCCTTGCGGATCTCGATCTTGGAGACGATCGGGTGGATCGAGGACGTCGAGTGGTTGATATAGGAGATCGACCCGGTCGGCGGCACTGCCTGCAGGTTCTGGTTGTAGAGGCCGGTCAGCATGACCTTGGCCTTCAAATCCTTCCAGTCTTCCTGGGTCGGAATGTGGATGCCGGCATCCTCGAAGAGCTTTGCGACCTTCTCGGTGGCAGGGACCCATTCCTTGTCGGTGTATTTGTCGAAATAGGTGCCGTCGGCATATTTCGATTTCTCAAAACCCTTGAACGTCTCTTCGCGCTCGGTGGCGATCAGGTTGGAGGCGCGGATGGCGTGATAGGTCACCGTGTAGAAATACATATTGGTGAAATCGACGCCTTCTTCCGAACCGTAGAAGATGCGTTCGCGGGCGAGGTAGCCGTGCAGGTTCATGGCGCCCAGGCCAATGGCGTGGCTATCGGCATTGCCCTTGGCGACCGAGGGGACCGAGGAGATATTGCTCATGTCCGAAACGGCGGTCAGCGCCCGGATCGAGGTCTCGATGGTCTTGCCGAAATCGGTCGAATCCATCGCATTGGCAATGTTGAGCGAGCCCAGATTGCAGGAAATGTCCTTGCCCAAATGCTCGTAGCTCAGGTCCTCGTTATAGATCGAGGCATCGCTGACCTGCAGGATTTCCGAGCAGAGATTGCTCATGGTGATGCGGCCGTCGATCGGGTTGGCCCGGTTCACCGTGTCTTCGAACATGATGTAGGGATAGCCGCTCTCGAACTGGATTTCGGCAATCACCTGGAAGAATTCGCGCGCCTTGATCTTCTTCTTCTTGATGCGCTTGTCTTCGACCATCTCGCGGTATTTTTCGGTGACCGAAATCTCGGTCATCGGCACGCCATAGACCTTCTGCACGTCATAGGGCGAGAACAGGTACATGTCCTCGTTGTTCTTGGCGAGTTCGAAGGTGATGTCGGGAATGACCACGCCCAGCGACAGGGTCTTGATGCGGATCTTCTCGTCGGCATTTTCGCGCTTGGTGTCGAGGAAGCGCATGATGTCGGGGTGGTGCGCATTGAGATAGACCGCGCCGGCACCCTGGCGGGCGCCAAGCTGGTTGGCATAGGAGAAGCTGTCTTCGAGCAGCTTCATCACCGGCAGCACACCCGAGGACTGGTTTTCGATCTGCTTGATGGGGGCGCCCATCTCGCGGATATTGGTGAGGCTCAGCGCCACCCCGCCACCGCGCTTGGAAAGCTGCAGGGCTGAATTGATGGCGCGGCCGATGGACTCCATATTGTCCTCGACGCGCAACAGGAAGCACGAAACGAGCTCGCCGCGCTGCTTCTTGCCGGCATTGAGGAAGGTCGGGGTCGCCGGCTGGAAGCGGCCAGTAATGATCTCGTCGACCAGTTCACGCGCCAGCTGTTCGCTGCCACGGGCCAGCGACAGGGCGACCATGCAGACGCGGTCTTCGTAGCGCTCGAGATAGCGCTTTCCGTCAAAGGTCTTCAGCGTATAGCTGGTGTAATATTTGAACGCGCCCAGGAATGTGGGGAAGCGGAACTTCTTGTCGTAGGCGTAATCATAAAGATCGCGCACGAAATTGAAGCTGTAGTGGTCGAGAACGTCCTGCTCGTAATAGCCCTCTTCGACCAGATAGGTCAGCTTTTCGCGCAGGTTGTGAAAGAACACGGTGTTCTGGTTCACGTGCTGCAGGAAATACTGGTGCGCCGCCTGCTTGTCCTTGTCGAACTGGATCTGCCCCTTCTCGTCATAGAGATTGAGCATGGCGTTGAGCGCATGATAATCCAGGCTCTGGTCCTGGGTCTGACCCTTGCTGGCGGGGCGTTCTTCGGTGCGGTCTAGTGTGAGCGTGTCCAAAACCGTTCGAGTCCTTGTTTGACGTTTGTCACATCCTCATCCGTTCCGAGCAGTTCGAACCGGTAGAGGAGGGGCACGGCGCATTTTTGCGAGACGATGTCACCCGCAAGGGCATATCCGCTGCCGAAATTGGTGTTTCCAGCCGCAATCACCCCACGGATGAGATCGCGATTGGCGGGATTGTTGAGAAACCGGATGACCGGCTTGGGTACGGCGCCCTTGCCGTTGCCTGACCCATAGGTGGGCAGGACAAGCACGAAGGGCTCACTCACCACCGGCGCCTCGGTGCCGGCGTCTACAGGTAGGCGGAGGCTGGAAACACCCAGCCTCTGCACGAAGCGATGGGTATTTTCGGAACTGCTGGAATAATAGACGAGACCGCTCATCCGTCCCAAGCCTCCGGGCGCGCCAGTCGGCGCGCCGATGCCGCCAGAATTACGAGAGCGTGCCGATCATGTCCGGGCGGAAGCCAGCCCAGTGCTGATCACCGGCCACGACGACCGGCACCTGGCGATAGCCCATCTCTTCGACGCGGGCATAAGCCTCCGCATCCTCGGAAATATCCACGACAGTGTACTCGACACCCTTGCGGTCGAGGGCGCGGGTGGTGGCGGTGCACTGTACGCAGGCGGGCTTGCTATAGACGGTGATGCTCATTTGTATCCTCGCAGGCGTCCGATGGTCGGCCTTCAAACCAGAAAGCCGGCACAGCCGGACTGTTGTGACGTCGTTGGGACCAGTTCAGTAGAACGGCTGTCGATCTGCATGGTCGTCCTTTCAAACTCCATGGGCACGCAAGTGCCCTTCAGCCGCCGAAACGGCTTCGCCCGATCTGACTTTGACGCTTTACTGCCCGTGTCCGCAGGGAGGTGCGGACCTGGGCCTTGCCCCGTGCCCCGGTGCGCGCAGCGATCTGAACTGTCGCTGCTTCGTTCCGAGGTCTTGCCGAGACTCTTGCGAGCCCCAAACCGAGGATCAGATCACTCCGATTCACCGGCCGCGTCAACGCCAGAAAATAACAACACCTTGTGCCTCGCCTTGCCCCAAACACGAGGGATAGTGTGTGTAATATGTGGATTGTGGGGACAAAATGCAAGGAAAACAGAGCCTTTTGACCGCCATCTCGATTCTGCTTGAAGCGGGTATTAACGAAAGACGCGGGACGCGAAATTGACCCGCTAACGCGCGGAGATTCCACGCTGTTCGACGCAAGTTTGGCCGCATTAATCGGTCGCTAACCATGTCCCGATTTGCGGGAATCGCCCGGCCTGACCGTGTCAAGATCAGATATTTTGACCGCATTGCGACAGCACCGATATAGGCTGGGGATATTGTGTTCCCCACCACATCTTGTGCCCCGGGAGTGGGGAACACGGGCAAAGTGTGCCCGGCCCCTTAACCGCCTCGCTGCGACAGGTAGCGGCCCGTCAGTGACTTTTCTGATTTTGCCAGGTCGGCGGCCAGGCCCTCGAACTGTACCCGCCCGCCGTCGTGCCCCGCGCCGGGGCCAAGGTCGATCACCCAATCCGCCCGCGCGATGACGTCCAGGTTGTGTTCGATGACGATGACTGTCGAGCCTTCGTCGACCAGCCGGTCGAACAGGCCAATCAGGGTATCGACATCGTTCATGTGCAGGCCCGTCGTGGGCTCGTCGAGCACATAGATATTGCCCTCCTTGCCGAGTTCGGCCGCGAGTTTCAGGCGCTGCCGTTCGCCGCCCGACAGCGTCGAGAGCGGTTGCCCGAGCGTCAGGTAGCCGAGGCCAACATCGTCCAGTCCGCGCAGGGTGCGGGCGATGGCGGGCTCGGTGAAAAATCCGACCGCATCGGCAATGCTCATCTCATAGACGTCCGCGATCGACGCCCCGCGCAGCTTGTGGTCGAGCACCTCGGGCTGGAATCGCTTGCCGTGGCAGGTCTCGCAGGTCGTGACCATGGGGTCGAGATGGGCGAGGTCGGTGTAGATGACCCCCAGCCCGTTGCAGTCTGGGCAGGCGCCCTTGGAGTTTGCCGAAAACAGCGACGGCTCCACCCCATTGCTCTTGGCAAAGGCCTTGCGCACGGCATCGAGGATGCCCGTATAGGTCGCCGTATTCGACCGCCGCGACCCGCGCGCCAGGTTCTGGTCGATGATGATGGTTTCCGGGTAGATCTCGGGCAGGCAGGTCTGGATGAGGCTCGACTTGCCCGAACCGGCCACGCCGGACACCACCGTCAGCACATTGCGGGGAATATCGACCGACACGTCCTTGAGATTGTTCACCTTGGCATGCGTGACGCGCAGCGGTTCGCCCTTGGCCTTGCGCACCTTGTCCTTGATCGGCTGATGCGCCTTGATGTGGTTGCCGGTCAGCGTGCCCGAAGCGAGCAGGCCCCAAAAATCGCCCTCATAGACGATCTCGCCGCCCTTGGAGCCGGCCAGCGGCCCCATGTCCACCACATGGTCGGCAATAGCGATCATGTCCGGCTTGTGCTCGACGATGAGCACGGTATTGCCCTTGTCCCGCAATTGCTGCATCAGCCCGGCGAGCCGCCCCACATCGTGCGGATGCAGGCCCACTGAGGGTTCATCGAACACATAGGTAATGTCGGTCAGCGATGAGCCCAGGTGCCGCACCATCTTGACGCGCTGGCTTTCCCCGCCGGACAGGGTCGAGCTTTCGCGGTCAAGGCTCAGATAGCCGAGCCCGATGGTGACGAGATTGTCGAGACGGGCCGCCAGCGCCGAGAGGATCGGACCTACCTGCGGTGCCGTAATAGTGCGCACGACATCGGCAAGGTCACTGACCTGCATGGCCGACAGCGCGGCGATATTGTGCCCCTCTATGGTGCTCGCCAAAACTTCGGGCTTCAACCGCGATCCGCCGCAGACCGGGCAGGTGGCACGGGTGAAGATGCGCTCGTATTCGACCCGCACATGCGGCTGCAACTGCTCGGGATCCTTTGAGCCGAGACCCTTTTTGAGCTTGGCGACCACGCCCTCATAGGTCAGCCCGATTTTGCCGACCTTGATCTTGCGACCATCATCGAGGTGCAGCAGGTTTTCGCGTTCCTCGGCGGAATACTTTGCGATGGGCTTGTCCATGTCGAACAGCCCGGAATTCTTGTAGATTTCCCAGTACCAGCTATCGACCGCGAAATCCTTGGCCAGCAGGGCGCCACCATTGAGCGACTTGCTCTCGTCGATCACCGCCGACATGTCCATGGCCGCAACCTGGCCGATTCCCTCGCATTCGCCGCACATGCCCCGCGGGTCATTGTACGAATAATAGCCCGGAGCCGGCAGGCGCGGTTCGGCCAGGCGCGAAAACAGCACGCGCAGCATCTGCGCCGTATCGGTGACGGTCGCCACCGTTGAGCGCGAATTGCCGCCCAGGCGCTGCTGGTCGACAATGATGGCGGCCGAAATGTTTTCGAGCACGTCGGCCTCTGGCTGGCCATAACTGGGCATGAACTGCTGCACGAAGGCCGGGTAGGTCTCGTTGATCAGCCGCTGGCTCTCTGCCGCTATGGTGCCGAACACCAGCGAAGATTTGCCCGAGCCCGAAACACCGGTGAACACGGAGATCTTGCGCTTGGGAATATCGAGCGAGACTCCCTTGAGGTTATTCTCGCGCGCGCCGCGAATGATGATCGCGCCATAGTCGGGTTCACTCATGTCTGTCTCCGTCGTCGGCTTGGACCCTAACTGGATCGGCCCCTCTTGTCGCCGGAGCATCGCCCGGTTTCCCGTCACGACGTGTCAGCACCCCGCGCTTCGACGCGGAAATTGCGCGGGGGACACACTGACGTGAATTTTAAAGCGGAGTCTGAGACTCATATATAGAACATAACTAAATTTCCAGAGACAAAATCCGACTTTAATATGATTTATAGAGTCCACTTTAAAGCGGGAAACGTTCATGCCTCCGTCGTCACTGTGACCTACCGCCTGGGGGCTATATTAAATGCGTCTACCCGTTCTGCTGTTGGCAACGACAGCCCTGGCAATGCCTGCCGCCGCCGCTGATCTCGGCGTCCTCACCACTCTCGATGTGTGCGATTCACTGGGACTGTCGGGCCTCACCCTGTCTTCGGACAGCAACTGCCTGAAAGTGTCGGGCGAAGTGGAATATGCCTTCCACTGGGGCGACTACAAGGGCGCATTGCCCGTGCTCGGATCGGCCTATAGCGGCACCATCGACTGGACCGACGACAATGGCGGCGCCAATGACTGGGACAGCTTTGTCGACGCCTACCTCACCTTTGTCGGCACCGCCCCGAGCGATGTCGGTCCGGCGAAGGCCACCCTGCGCATCTATGGCTACAACTACCAGGAAGTTGACAACCTGGTTGGGGCCCCGTCCCAGGATGGGGAAGTCGACGAAGCCTACATCTCGATTGGCGATCAGACCGTGCTGACTGCCGGCCTCGTGGCCGATTCCATCTTCAACGAGGATGATGACAAGGCCTTCGGCTGGCTTGCGAGCTTCATTTCCGACGAGACCGGTGGCGTGGCCTTTGACGGCGGTGCCGGCACGTATGGTACGGGTGGTCATTCGATCCAGCTCGTCTCCAAGCTGGGCAACGGCGTGTCGGCCGGCATTGCACTCGAAGACCTCGATGGCGACGGCTCGCTGGTTGGCGTCGTCTCCTATGCCGGTGAATCGCTATCCGCTCATATCTCCGTGCTTGCCGGCGACATCCTCGACGGCACATTCGACGATCTTGCCGTGCACAGCGGTTTCACAGCGACCCTCGACAAGTTCAAGATCCGTGGTGCCCTGGCCGCCAACAACAGCGGCTGGTGGAATGCACTGGGCAGTGCGGAAGCAACGCTCGACATGTTCACCCTCGCGGCAACAATCGATGCGACCTCGGAACGTGAAGTGGGACTGGTGGGTTCGGGCGAGGCCAAGCTCAACGAGTCCTTCACCGTCAAGGTCGCCGCGCGTTACCTCGATCCCGATACTGCCCTCGCCAATGACGAAGGAACCGAACTGCGGGGCCGGGTGGAATATGCGGCGCCCGAAACCGTCACGCTTGCTGCCGAAGTCGGCCATCTGTGGACAGGCGTTGCTGCAGTCAGTGGCGCGCAGTCGATCACCGACGGCCTTTTGGAGCTGACCTGGAAGCCGGGTGGCGACTTTACGAGCACCGCCGCCATCGCCGCCAATACGCTGGGCGCCTACAAGCTGACTTTCGAGGCCTCCAAGTCCTACTGACCGCCTCCCATGCATGATTTTCGGGGCGGCGTACGCGCCGCTCCGGGCCAGGGCTGCCGATGCCCGTGTCGGTCCCCTTGAGCAGACTATAGAAGCCTGCGCCGTGTTTTGGTGCTTGTCCTCGCGTCACCGATCGGGCATGGGTAACCGGACATAAACACTCAGATTATTCATGCTCCGCCGCTTCTTTTCATACTACGCGCCCTATAAGGGCCTCTTCGTTCTCGACTTCGGCAGCGCCGTCACCGCCGGCCTGCTCGAGCTGGCCTTTCCTCTGGCCGTTGCCTACTTCATCGACTCGCTGCTGCCGCAGGGTGATTTCAACATCATCGTGCTGACGGGCCTCGTGCTGCTGGTCGTCTATTGCCTCACCGCGGTGCTGCGCGGCGTGGTGAACTACTTTGGCCACATGCTCGGCATCCATATCGAGACCGATATGCGCCGGCAGGTCTTCAATCACCTGCAAAAGCTCAGCTTCCGCTTCTTCGACAACCACAAGACCGGCCACCTGATCACCCATGTGACCAAGGGCCTCGAGGACATCGGGGAAGTGGCCCACCACGGTCCCGAAGACCTGTTCATCGCCGTCATGACCTTCCTTGGTGCGTTCATCCTGATGTTCGTGACCAATTGGCAGCTGGCCTCGGTCACCGTGGTGCTGGTGCCGGTCATGACCTGGCTGGTCGCCACCTATGGCGCACGCATGAACCGCAATTGGCGCGAGCTCTATGGCCGCGTTGGCGACTTCAATACCCGCGTCGAGGACTCCATCGGTGGCGTGCGCGTGGTCAAGGCTTTCGCCAATGAAAGCCACGAGGAAAAGCTCTTTGCCGGCAATAACGAGGCCTATCGCGTCACCAAGCTGCGCGCCTATGCGCTGATGACCGCCAGCAATGTCGTGACCTTCCTCAGCACCCGCCTGGTGCAACTGGCGGTGATGCTGTTCGGCGCCTGGCTCGTGACCACGGACCAGTTGTCCTACGGCGGCTTCGTCAGCTTCCTGCTTCTGGTCAACGTCTTCATGCGCCCCATCGATCAGATCACCATGGTGCTCGAAATGTATCCCAAGGGCATTGCCGGCTTCACCCGCTTCGCCCAGCTCATCGACACCGAGCCCGATATTGCCGATCGGCCGGGCGCCAGGGTGGTGGACCATCTGCGCGGCGATATCGCCTTCAAGGATGTCAGCTTTTCCTACGAGCACGGCGCCCGCAAGGTGATCGACGGCCTCAGTCTTGAGGTGTCCGCGGGCGAAACTGTCGCCATCGTCGGCCCGTCGGGCGCAGGCAAGACCACGCTCTGCGCGCTGTTGCCGCGCTTCTACGAAATCGACTCCGGCGCCATCACCGTGGACGGTATCGACATCCGCGACATGACGCAGGCCAGCCTGCGCAATCAGATCGGCATCGTGCAGCAGGATGTCTTCCTGTTCGGCGGCACCCTGCGCGAGAACATTGCCTATGGGCGCCTGGGCGCATCGGACGCGGAGATCATCGAGGCCGCGCGGCAGGCACGGCTCGAAAGCGTCATCGCCAGATTGCCGGATGGGCTCGACACCGTGGTCGGCGAGCGCGGCGTGAAGCTCTCCGGTGGGCAGAAGCAGCGCGTCGCCATTGCTCGCATCTTCCTCAAGAATCCGCCCATCCTGGTTCTCGATGAGGCCACCTCCGCCCTCGATACCGCCACTGAACTGGCCATCCAGCAATCGCTGACCGAGCTGTCGCAGGGCCGCACCACTCTGGTCATCGCCCATCGCCTCGCCACCATCCAGCACGCCGACCGGATCGTCGTGGTCGATGAGACCGGCATTGTCGAACAGGGCCCGCATGCCGAACTGCTGGCCCGCCAGGGTGCCTATGCGCATCTGCACCGGGCCCAGTTCGGCGGCCTCGTCGATACCGCCGTGTCCCAGTGAATGCCGCCCATTTGTCAGGAAACGCCATGAGCCAGATGTTTTTCAATGCAACGGTTCTCGATCGCCGGGCGCTGACCCCCGGCATGGTGAGGCTCACCTTTGGCGGTCCCGACCTCGCCGCCTTTGCCGGAACGGGCGTGCCGGATGAATATCTGCGCCTGTTCTTTCCGGATGCGGCGAGCGGCAGGCTCTACCTGCCGGTGATCACCGAAGACGGCCGCTGGACCTACCCGGATGGCCAGGATGTGATCCGCTGCTCCACTTATACGGTCCGCAATCACCGCCAGGACAAGGGCGAGATCGATATCGACTTCGTGGTGCATGAAGGCGGTCTGGCCAGCGAATGGGCGCAAAAGGCCGCCCCCGGCGACACGATCACCATCAACCGCCCACGCGGCCTTTATACGCCGCCCGGGGACGCGCGATGGCAGCTCCTGATGGCCGATGCGACGGGTCTGCCGGCACTGGCACGGATTCTCGAAACCATGCCCGAGGGTATCGAAACGCGGGTTTTCGTTGAAGTGGCCGAGCCCGCGCACGAGCAGCCCCTCGCGCAAAGGCCCGGTGTATCGATCACCTGGCTTCATGGCAGCGGCAATGGCATTGCCGCCAGCCGCATGGAAGAGGTGATCCGCTCGCTGACGCTGCCGGCAACGCCCGGCTATATCTGGGTGGCTGGCGAGCAGAAGGTGTTGCGGGCGATCCGCAGACATGTGCGCAAGGATCTGGGCTACGCGGCCGAAAATTACGAGCTCGTCGGCTACTGGATCCATGAGGGCGAGGCCTGGGAAGCCCGCTGGAAGGCGCTCCCGGAAAGTGTCAAGGCAGCGATCGACGCGAGTTGGGATTCCGGTCGCGACCGCGAGGAACTGGTGGACGAGTATCACGAGACCCTCGACAAGTTCGGTCTCTAGCCGCACTGCCGCCGCATCCGTGTTTCCTGTGCAGGCACAACGTCTTATTGTGCTGCCCACGAATCCGCGGAATATCCTCTCTCCATGACCTTGCCGCCTTTGGCCCTGACGGCCGATTTTGACCTCACCGGCCACAATACCCTTGCCCTCAAGGCGCGTTCCCGCTTCGGCTGCGTGCTTGAGCGTGCCGAGCAGGTGCCGCATCTGTTTGCCCTGGCCGCGGCCGACGGCCTGCCGGTGCGCATCCTGGGCGGCGGCAGCAATGTGGTGCTGTCCGAGACCTTCGATGGCATCACCGCCGTCATTGGTCTCAGGGGCCTAAATATTGTCACGGCCGGTGCCGACTCGGTGCTGATCGAAGCGGCGGCCGGAGAGCTCTGGGACAACCTCGTCCGCTGGACTGTGGGGCAGGGCTATGGCGGCATCGAAAATCTCGTCAGCATCCCCGGCACGGTCGGCGCCGCTCCGGTTCAGAATATCGGGGCCTATGGCGCCGAACTGGCCGACGTCTTTGAAAACCTCGTTGCCTTCGATCGCGAACGGGGTGCCGAAGTCACCCTCGACCGCGCCGATTGCGCCTTTGGCTATCGCGACAGCCTCTTCAAGCGCCAGCCCGGCCGCTATGTCATCACCCTTGTCCGCCTGCGTCTCAACACGGCCTGGGCTGCTAATCTCGGCTTTGCCGGTCTGGCAGACCTGGCAGGCGAGGCGACCCTGTCTCCGGCCATGGTCATGGAGCGCGTCGCCGCCATTCGCGCCAGCAAGCTGCCGGATTGGCGTGTCGAGCCCAATGCCGGCTCCTTCTTCCAGAACCCCATCGTTCCGGCCGATCTGGCTGAAGCGATCGTTGCCGCCCATCCCGGCGCCCCCAATTTCGTCCAGCCCGATGGCCGCCGCAAACTGTCGGCGGGCTGGCTGATCGAGAATGCGGGGCTCAAGGGGTTCGAACTGGGCCCGGTCGGGACATCGGCTCGCCATGCCCTGGTCGTCGTCAATCGCGGCGGCGGTTCAGCAGAAGACATTCGCACCCTGGCCGGCCACATTCGCACCACGGTTTTCGACAAATTCGGGGTGACTTTGGCAGAAGAACCGATCTTCTTCTGACCCAACACAATCTGTAGGGAGCGAGCACATGACATTTGAGGCCCTGGTGACCAGCCGCAGCGAGGATGGAACCGTCTCCTCGGCGCTGGAGACCCTCGACAATTCGCGTTTGCCCGAGGGCAACGTCACCGTCGCGGTCGAATGGGCCGGCCTCAACTACAAGGATGGTCTCTGCCTGACAGGCGGCGGCGGCCTCGTCCGTACCTATCCTCATGTGGCGGGTATCGATTTTGCCGGCACGGTCGAGGACAGCCAGGATGGCCGCTACGCCCCGGGCGATCGCGTCGTCCTCACGGGCTGGCGTGTCGGTGAAGTCCATTGGGGCGGCTATGCGCAGCGCGCCCGGGTCAACGCCGATTGGCTGGTGCCGCTGCCCGATGGCATGTCCACGCGCGACGCGATGATTGTTGGCACGGCAGGATTTACCGCTATGCTGGCCATCGACCGGCTGGAAGGCCTCGGCCTCGAGCCTGGGTCCGGTGAGGTCCTGGTCACCGGCGCGGCAGGTGGCGTCGGTTCCATTGCCATCTCCCTGCTCAAGCGGCTCGGCTATCAGGCCGTGGGTCTTTCAGGCCGCCCCGAACATGCCGATCATCTGGTGGCGCTTGGCGCGGCCAGCGTTCTCGACCGTGCCGAATTCCTCGGCCAGCCTGACAAGCCGCTGGAATCGGCGCGTTGGGCCGCTGTCATCGACAATGTCGGCGGCAATGTGCTGGGCAAGGTGTTGCGGCAGGTCAAATATGGCGGCAGCGTCGCGGCCATCGGCAATGCCGGCGGCATCGGTCTTGATACCAATGTCCTGCCGTTCATCCTGCGCGGCGTCACCCTGACCGGCATCGACAGCGTCATGCAGCCCTTCGCGGCCCGTCAATCGGCCTGGGCCCGCATCGCCGACACGTTCGATCTTGCCGGTTATGGCAGTCTCGTCACCGAGATCGGCCTTGCCGGACTGCCCGATGCGGCAAAGCAGATTTTGGCCGGCCAGGTCCATGGCCGCACCATCGTCTCGCTGCAATAGCTGTTCACGCCCTCTGAGGGCCCCTCGTCACGGGACGATGTGGCCGCCCGCGCGGAACAGCCGGTACCACTCTTCGCGCGTCAGCGTGATATCGGTGCCGGCTGCGCTTTCTCGCACCCGTTCAGGGCGCGTCGTGCCCAGCACGACCTGGATATTGGCCGGGTGGCGGGTGACCCACGCCACGGCGATGCCCGTCGGCGTCACGCCATAGGCCGCTGCCAGTTTCTCGATCTCGTCATTGAGCTCGGCATGATTTTCGCGGTCGCCGAGAAACACCCCGTCAAAGAACTTCTTCTGGAACGGCGACCAGGCCTGCAGCATCATGCCCTTGAGCCGGGAATAGTCGAGCAGACCATTGTCGCGCGAAATCGACTGGTCGCTGCCATCCATATTGGCCGCCACGCCCTGCGCGAACAGGTTGGCATGGGTGATCGACAGTTGCACCTGGTTGAACAACAGGTCCTGGCGCACCGCCGTCTTGAGCACCTCGATCTGGCCCGGCGTATGGTTGGACACCCCGAAATGGCGCACCTTGCCGGCCGCGTGCAGCGCGTCGAAAGCCTCGGCCACTTCCTCGGGCTCCACCAGCGTATCCGGCCGGTGCAGCAGCAGGACATCGAGATAGTCGGTCCGCAGCGCCGAAAGGGATTCGTCCACAGTGCGCAGGATGTGTTCCTTGGAAAAGTCGAACCACCCCCGCCTGATCCCGACCTTGCTCTGGATCATGATCATCTCGCGGCCAGCGGGCGAAAGGGTAACCGCTTCGGCGAAGCGCTCCTCGCACTTGTGCCGTTCGCCGCCATAGATGTCGGCATGGTCGATGACGGTCACGCCGGCCTCGATAGCCGCGTCGAACAGCGCCCGGATATCGGCATTGTCCATCTTGGCGATGCGCATCAGCCCGAGCACGATGCTGGACACGTCCAGGCTGGAATGGGGAACTCGATACGTCTTCATCGCCGGCATCCTTGTTCGGTCACGGACCGGCCGAACCGGCTGTGTCCTGATGAATATCGCGTGGTTGGAATGGTGATCTCGGCGGGATTCGAACCCACGACCCCAGGATTAGGAATTCCGACATCGATCCATATCCTGAGGCTCTCGGATACAATGGATTGATACCGTAATCCATCTAACTTCAATTGGATTAACGAAGAATCTGCGACAGGCCTTGAAACAACGGCTTCCTGCGTATTTTCTGGAGGTCGTCCCAATGTCGTCCCAATCGACTTCGTTGGGACGGAAAGGTCGTCCCAATGCCCGCTACCATTAATGCCGCCATCGTTGCCAAGGCCAAAGCCGATGCCCGCCCCGGTGCCAAGCGATATGAAGTGTCCGATTCCCGCGCAAAGGGCCTCGTTCTGCGAGTCGGCCCTTCCGGGGCTGTCTGGCAATTCCGCTATGCCGTAGACAAGCGCGATGTTCGGCTGGCCATTGGCGATGTTGACACATGGACGATCGCCGAGGCGCGGGATCTGGTAGTCCGGGGACAAGCCATGTTGCGTGACCGATCCGGTCTGCCAAACGCCGAGTGGATCGAGAGGATGCTGGTCCGAACCGGCAAGATCGCTGAGGCCACGATGGCACCGGCACCTGAAAAACCTCGCGACGTTTTCCGGTGGACCTTCGAGCAGGGCAGGGCGGCTTTCCTCTACGAGATGAAGCGTACCAAATCTCCCGTCACGGCCGCCGACTACCGCCAGAAGATCTGCGCCGCCGAATTCGAACCGTTCCAGAAGCGGCCACTGCCGACAATCGCGCGCACGGAGATGGCCGGCGTGGTCGGCAAAATCCATCGCAGCGGCCGCGAGACCCATGCGGCCAACACTGCACGGGTCATTTCGGCGGCGTGGAGCTGGTTTGAAAAGGATCAGCAGATCAGCGACGCCGGAGTGATCCCGGGGGTGATGAGAGGGTTGAAGGCCCCCGAACGGACACGCCGACCGTCGAAGAGGATGGTTGCTGACCCAACGCTCGAAGACCTCGGCCGCGTCATCGCCATTGCACGGTCCGGTGCCATCGATCCGATCATCGGCTGCGCTGTCGAGTTCGTCGTTTGGTCGGTCCAACGGCGTCGCGCCGTAGCCAGCGCCAAGATCGAGGACTTCCGACCGCTCGATGGCGATGAGGAAGGCCTGTGGTACGTGTACGCCGACGATAGGAAGCGCAGCGACGGCGACGCCCACGTGGTCCCGCTGCCGGCGGCGGCATGGGCATGCGTGAAGCGGGCGGTGGCAATCGTGGAAGCTGACTGGCAGGGACGGCTGGCTAGCGATCCTGATGTGCCTCGACCCGAGTATCTATTTCCCCAAACGCGAGCGCGACGGCGTGGCATGCCGCTGACCCATCTTAATCCGTCGACGCTCACTCATGCCATGGGCTTCATGCCGGGCGTGACATCAAGCCCGCACCACGTCCGCGCTATCTTCGGGACTTATGGGGAGCGAATTTTGGGGTTCAGCCGGCCAACGACGAGATTGATCCTCGATCACTCAGAGGGCGGGACGCGCAGCGATGTGACCGGGCGACACTATAGCCTGCACGACGGAACGCATGAAAAATGGCCCGTGATGCGGAAATGGGCAGCGGCGATCGATGCCGATGTCGCGAGGGCGATTGAAGCCCTCGAGCCCGTTGACGAGCTCAAGCTGGCGATTGCGGCAGCGCGATACGGCGAGGCCTAGAAGTTCGGAGGCCAAATGAGCGGGAAGCGAGCGCGGGTGTTGATTCCACGTCGCCTGCGTTCACGCGCCAACCAGTTCCTCGTCGTGCCTGTTGGGCTGAACGTCAAATACTGGATGAAACGAGAGAAACTCGCGGGCGGCCGGGACGCAGACTGCATTGCCGTAACCCCTGAGCAGCTCCACTCGGGCGGGTACCCCATGAGCCAGCGGCTCAGATCCGGGTTCAATGGGACGATATCGTCCATCTGAGCAAACGACCCAGTCGGGATGTCGCCATGAATGTGAAAGGGCGCCGTCTGGGCGACGTCCTCGATCCTGCCCTGCTTCGCCCTCGACGCCTTCCCTCGGCCACCGCTCTTCCCCAAACGCGGCGTCGGCCATCCAGTATATGCGGTCGCGGATTTGGGGCGAGCCGACGCCAGCAGCCGGAAACGCCGTGGCCCCAAAGGCGTAGCCCAGCGCCTCCAAGTCAGCTTGTACAAGGTCGAGCCAAGGATTTGCGTCCTTGCTCGCAACCTGCTCTCCAACGATTGTTGGAGGCTGACACTCTTGGATGAGCCAGTGCCAGGCGGGCCAAAGGTGCCGCTCGTCAGCAAACCCAGTTCTCGCGCCCGCTTGGGAGAAAGGCTGACACGGGCAACTGCCTGACCAAAGCTCTCGGTCGGCGGGCCATCCAGCCTGCTGGGCTGCGAGGGCCCAGCCCCCGATGCCGGCGAAGAAGTGGCACTGTCGATAGCCATCGAGTTCTCCCGGGGTGACGTCTTCGATTGAACGAGTGTCGACATCGCCTGCTGGAAGATGTCCATCTGCGATGAGCTGCTTGAGCCAGCGCGAGATCTTGGGGTCATGCTCGTTGTAATAGACTTTGCCATTCATTTTCCGTCCTCTCCACGCGCTTTCACGCGAAGTGAAGCCGTCGTGCACCCATCAAGCCGACGTCGACATCTCGCTGCAAGCAGAGGCGTGAATCTTCATTAAGCCGACGTCTACGCCGGGCTCAGGCAGCTTTGGTCAGCCGTTCCCATGCCGCTCGTTCTTCGGCCTCAGCTTCGTCGCGCTGCTCATTGATGCGGTCGAGTTCGGCTTGGACGGACGCATAGAATTCAGCCGAGAGGCCGGCGGTGAACAAGTTTTCCTGCACCCGCATCCACTGCCGGCTGAGTTGCCCACTCTTGTCGGCACGGACAATTTCGTGGTCACGCTGGCGGGCGGCTTCGAGCTGCTTCTTCTGTGCACGCGTCATTTCTTCAGCCTTCATCTGTTTGGGTTACAGGGCATCGCCGTCTTCGAGGGTCGAAAGGTCCTCCAAGTGACTTGTGTAGTCGCCCTTGCCGACGTTTGGCCGGTTTTCCGTCCAGACAACGAACTGCGAGTTGAGTTCCGCGAAAACCTTGCCTTCCGGGGCAATCAGCTGAAACACGACTTCTCCCCAAGGCCCGGGGGGCTCACGTTCGACAACGACGCCGACCTTTGCCGCAGCCTTCTTCAATTGTGCAAGCGTGACGGTCATTTCTTGTTCCCTTCGTCCCAGTCGAGGTCGGCAAACTGCCGCAACACTCGCTGATCACTCCCCAACTCAGTCTTCGGTTTTGGCCCCGGCTTCTGTCGTCCCGGGGCACCTTCGATCCATTTCTCGGGCACACCATGGTGGAGAAACATCACGGCCAGTCTCGCTAGCAATCGCGGAACGGCCTGCTGACCACTTTCGTATTTTCGAATGGTCATGGCGGCTATGGCGTTGCTGCCGCCGTAGCCGGCCGCGCGAGCCATTTGAGTGGTCGAGAGATAGGTGAGCTTGCGTATCGCCTGCAGTTCCTCGCCAGTCATTGTCGCCGGGTCATAGTCGGGGCTTAGAACATCCCTGATCGTCATTCTTTTTGGCCCTGCTCGAAGTGGCATCGCTGCCAACGACGAAAAGATAAGGTAGATAAATATCCACTTCAATAGTGTCGCCACCAAAAATCGACACTGCAATGCATTATATCTAGAACGCGTGCAAAATCAGTGCGTTAGCGACCGCTCATTCTGCCGACGCTCAGGTCGATAAAATGCCGTCGAAGAAATCCCCGGACAGCGCGAACAATCCGGGGTAGCCATGGCTGCAGGTCGCCATCGTCGCGGCCACGTATCCCTAGGCCCAGCCCGCATAAGCGGAGTGCCATAGGGCAGGGTGCCGGAACCGGCCCGCTTCATTCCCACCATGACATCAAAGGATTCCACCCGCGCCAGCGACGGCGCTCGCGAGCACTATGTTGCTCGCCAAAAGTCACACCACGCATTCAGCACGGGCACCCGGCCCGACGTTGACGATCTATTGTCGGGCGCGCCATTCATGAGCGACGACATCAGGATCGATGCGCGTTCGTGGGCGGAGTTCATGCTGCGAGACGCCGCCGAATTGCGGGCCTATCAGTCCATGGTGCGCGACACAGGCTGCAGCGTGAATCTGCGCCGCGCATTGAGGGCGTTGCGCGACAGCGTAAGCCTGCAGACGGTTGCGCCGGTCGAGCAAGCGGCGCGGGCAGTAAGCGACGACGATGCGATCACTCGCATGCTCGTCTACAGATCGTGTCTGCGCGATGAAGCTGCTCGCCGCGAGCTGTCGAAGATCGCCGGCGAAACTCAATACGGCCACAGCAGCTACATGCAGGCGCAGCGCAATGCAGTGTCGATCGGGCTTGTGCACAGCTACAGCTGCCGCTCAATGCGAGATTACCACTCGCGCGGCCGGCACTGGATCGCCAGCCAAGCCGCCGTGCTGGAAGACCTGCGCCTCGCCGCCCTCGAAGCGAAGGCAGCGGAGTTGCTCGGGCAGCTCGTCGGAAAGACAAAGTCGAAAATGGACGAGGACCGCGAGTGGATCGATCGTGTCATCGGCGAGGACCGTGGCGAGATCGCGGAGACTTTGCCGCCGCGCGAGACCTTCGGCATCGTCGTGGTGCCTGCGCTGCCGGAGGGCGGGACGTCGTGGCGCAAGGAAATCGTCAAGAGCTGGCACTCTCTCGCCGGCACTCGTTTGCCTGCGGTCCATCGCGGAGATATCGCTGGGCATCGCCGTTCGCTGGTCGAACGCTGGCCGCATGCCGACGATCTGATCGACATCATCCTTGGCGACCTCGCCGCCACCCCAGCCGTGCGCTTCCGACCGACCCTGCTCGTCGGGTCCCCGGGGTCAGGCAAGTCGAGCTTCGCCCGCGCCATTTTCGACACCGTGGGCCTGCCTTGCGAGTTGCAGTCGTTCGCCGGCCTGCATGACGCTGCGTTGATGGGCACGTCTGCCCAGTGGTCCAGCGCTCGCGAAAGCGCGCCGCTGCAGCTCATCAAGCGGTCGGGCAAGGCATCGGTGGGCATCATCTGGGACGAAATCGAAAAGGCCTCGAGCGACCGCCGCAATGGCGCGCCGGCTGATGCCCTTCTGCCAATGCTCGAAGTCGACCAAGCCCGAGCGTATCGCGACCTCTGTCTCGAAGTCGAAGTCGATCTGTCGCTCGTCAGCCATTTCGCGACGGCGAACAGCCTCGAAGGCGTGCCGGCCCCAGTCCGCGACCGCATGCGGATTCTCACGATGCCGGAACCAGGCTGGGAGCACCTGGGCACGCTGTCGAGGCAAATCGTCGATCGCATCGCTCGCGAGCGCGGCGTCGATAGCAGATGGTTCGCGCCGCTGGCTGAAGACGAGATGGACCTCGTTCGGCAGGCGTGGCCGGGCGGGTCTCTGAGGCAGCTCAGCCGCATCATCACGACGCTGCTCGACGGCCGCGATCGGCTGATCGGGAGGTGCTGATGGACGATCTCATGAAGCGCCTCATGTCGTTGGCAGTGTTGAGCGGCATCACGCCGCGACCGTCCGAGCGCGAGTTGGACGCGGCACCGGTGCTGTCGAACTGGTCGCTGGCGCGCGTGCCTGGTGATGCCGGATTGGCATTGGTGGGCAGCGTGGTGGGGCATCCGCGCCTCGGCGACAGGCCGGCGATCGTCACGTCCGAGCTGATCGCTTTCTATCCGGCTGACGGATGGGCGCGCACACGGTCGCGGGTCTATCGGCTCGCCCCGCAGGATGGGGGGCGCGATGGTCATCCGTGAAAGCGACCGCCGCCTCGCGCGCGGGGCCTATCAAGTCGCCGTTGGCATGATCGGCCAGCGCGATCCGTCCGTCGCGGACATCGCCGCGGCGGCGCTGGAGCACCCGTCGCCAATCACTGTCCGCGCACCGCTGTCTGCAGGTGCCGGCAAGCCATGGTTGCCGATGTTGCTCGAAGCGCTGGCGCAGGTCGGCGTGGCCGGCGCCGAAGACGTTCTGAAAGGAGAATGACATGCACTACGACGACATCATCATCAGAAACAGTGCGCAGTGTCTGAGCTGCGGCGACGAAATCGAATCCACGCACGGTCATGATTTCCGTTCGTGCAGCTGCGGCAATCTCTGCGTCGACGGCGGGAAGCAATACCTGCGGCGCGTTTTTAAGCCCGGAGCGCTGTGGCGGGACACGTCGATCACACGACCGCGCGAGGGCGGCGAATGAGCAGTTGGGCAGACAATGAAAGCGCTCTCGACCGTGCGCGCGAGCTGCTGGCCAATCGCTATCCGAACTCGTTCCCCGCGATCATCGACACGTTCGACATCGCATATTGCGGCTGGGAATGCGACTATATGGGGGCGCTGATCACAGTCGACGGCGTGCCCGAGATCGTCGTCATTGATCGGTATTCGGGCGATCGCCGGCCGGACATCGAGCAGGTCCGAGAGCAGCTCGCGGAGTACCGGCGCTTGATCGCGGAGACTGAGCGCGTGCTTCGGCGATATGGCGAGCTTGCGGGGACCGTTGATCACGTGGACATGCACGGCGCCGAATGGCAGCTGCAGCGCGATCCGGGGGAATCCGACGAAGACTACGCAGCGCGACGGTTGCTCTTCGGCGATGGAACCGGCCGGCTCTATCAACTGCGCCGGCGTGGCGGCGAGACCGACGACGCATACGTCGCGCGCGTGCAGAGCTTCGCGAAAGTCACTATCAAAATCATCGAGCGATCGCCGACGTTCGAGCAAGTCGGCTTCGTCGAGCAAGATCGCCGGCATCTCAAATCCGAGATCGCGGAGCTTCAGCGTAGGCTCGCGGACGCACGTGAGCAGCTGGCAAAAGCTGAGAAGTATCTCGCCGGCGGCGACGACGAGGACGGCGAATGAGGCTATGGATCGTGAGCGACCTGCATTGCGACAGCACGTTCTGGGTGCCTGACCGCATCCCGCCCCATCATGCAATGATCATCGCAGGCGACGTCGACAAGGCCGCCGCCGAGACCGAACAGACGTTGCTGATGCTGGCCAGATGGTCGCCGGCGCCGATCGTTTTCGTGCCCGGCAATCATGATGTGATGAGCGCCGGGTTGGATGCCTGGGATAGCGGAAACGGGGACCTTCTCGATCGTGGCATCCACGTGCTGTCGTCAGGTCAGACCGTCGTCATCGAAGGCGTTCGCTTCGTCGGCGCAACTCTGTGGACCGACTTCAGCCTTGCCGATGATGTCTTTGGGTCTGAAGCTTGGGCAGCGAAACACATGCCGGAATATCAGCGCGTCAAGAAACCGGACGGCACTGCCATCTGGCCAGCGGACACCCGGGCTGCCCACGCACAGCACCGCGCGACGATCGATGCCGCGCTGTCGCAGCCATTCGCCGGCCCGACCGTCGTGGTCACGCATCATGCCCCCAGCCGCCGATCCATCGCCGGCAGCGTCGAGGTCAGCGATGCCGCCTTTGCCTCCGATCTCGAGCCGATGATCATGCGACATCAGCCGACGCTCTGGGTGCATGGGCATGTCCACCAGCACCACGACTATCTGATTGGAAACACACGGATAATCGCGAACCCCAGAGGATATCAGGGGCCGGATCACGGCGAGGACAGTGGTTTCATCGAGGATTTGGTCGTCGAAGTCTGAGGGGTAGCGCGTTGAATTTGATAGCTAATTCAGGATGCGGGCGCGAAATGACCTGCTGGCGATCTGCGGGCAGGTCGGTAGCAGGTTAACGGCTTAATAACCTATTTTTGTGCATGTTCTGTTCTTGTCAGCGAGGTGGAAACCTGGCAACGTGACAAAAAAATACCCAGAGGGCGAAATGACCGATTCCATCTCCGAATTCTCGAGACTGCGTCAGCAGGTCGGCATCTCCCTTGAAGAGCTGGCTCCGATCGTAGGATTTTCGCTCTCGACAGTGTATCGTTGGGAGCGCGGACAGCAGGAGCCCCGGGCTGCGGCAATGGTCGTGTTGCAGGGCATGCTCGGTGCCCGGCCGCAGATCGTCAACAACGACCCCAAGTTTACCTTCATCGACCTTTTCGCCGGCATCGGCGGAATCCGTCGCGGCTTCGATCATATCGGCGGCAAGTGCGTGTTCACCAGCGAGTGGGACAAGTACAGCCAAGCGACCTACAAGGCCAACTATCGCAACGACGACCACGATGTCACCGGGGACATCACGAAAGTCGAGGCCGCCGACATTCCCGCGCATGACATCCTGCTGGCAGGCTTCCCTTGCCAGCCTTTCAGCATCGCCGGTGTTAGCAAGAAAAACGCGCTTGGCCGCGCTCATGGATTCGCCGACGAGACGCAGGGTACGCTGTTCTTCGACGTCGCGCGTATCATCGATCATCATCGCCCGAAGGCATTCGTCCTCGAGAACGTGAAAAACCTCGTCAATCACGACAAGGGGCGCACGTTCGAAATCATCATGGACACGTTGAAGAACAAGCTCGATTACGACGTCGTCGCCAAGGTCATTGACGCCAAGGGGTACGTGCCCCAGCACCGCGAGCGCATCTTCATCGTGGGCTTCCGCAAAGACCTGAAAGCTGGTTTCTCGTTCAACGATTTCGACATGGCCGATCCGTTCTCTGGCCCCAAGTTGAAGACGATCCTTCATCCCGAGGACGGCAGTGAAGGCCCCGACAAGCACTATACCGTGGGCAACATCGCGTCCGTCTCTGATCGCTACACGCTCACAGATCATCTCTGGCAGTACCTGCGGAATTATGCCGCCAAGCACCAGGCTGCTGGCAATGGATTCGGCTATGGCCTCGTCGGTCCGAACGACGTCGCGCGCACGCTGTCGGCTCGCTATTACAAGGACGGCTCCGAGATCTTGATTGATCGCGGCGCCGGCAAGAACCCTCGTCGATTGACGCCCCGGGAGTGCGCCCGCTTGATGGGCTTCGACGAGCCCGGCAAGGCCGAGTTCGTGATCCCCGTGTCGGATACGCAAGCATATCGGCAGTTCGGGAACAGCGTCGCCGTGCCGGTGGTAAAGGCCGTCGCCAGCCACATGCTGCCATTCATCGAGAAGGCGCTGGCGACCGCCGCGACGTTGGAGCCGATGAAGCTCAGCGCCTAATGCGTTGTCTTGGTGATCTCGGCGCTGGTGCCAAAAAGGTCGATCGCTCGGTTGACTACCAGCGGCGGGCCCTCGAATTTGAAGCCCCAACCGAGGTCTTGGCCGTCGTCCTCGGCATAGATGACGACCTTCAATTCCTCGATGCCCTCGGCGCCGTCGAGCGCAGCTTTCAGCTTCGCGACAAGTGGTCCGACGATCTGGGCGAATTCCTCGCTCCAGACGCGGTCCATGGGCAATCGCTGCCCTTCGAACTCTACAAGCCATTCCATGCGACAACCATCGCCTGTGGCCAGCGGGTCAGTCAACATGGCTGACGTCGTCGACAGCGTGACCAGATCACGCATGATGTCTGGCATTCGCGGAAAGAACACCAAACCGGAATTGCTGATCCGCACCGGCCTTCACGCGCTCGGCTTCAGGTATCGGCTGCATCCAAAAGAGATACCCGGCAAACCCGACCTTTGGCTGCCGAAGCATCGAGCAGCAATCTTCGTGCACGGCTGTTTCTGGCACGGCCACGACTGCTCTCTTTTCAAACTCCCGGGGACGCGGCAAGACTTCTGGCAGCAGAAGATCGATACGAATCGCGCTCGAGACGTGAAGGTCGATAGTCTGCTCGGCGAACGTGGCCTCCGTCGCCTCGAGATTTGGGAGTGCGCTTTCCGTGGGCCGGGGCGCATTGGCTTGGAAGAGACCCTGACGCGCACTGCCGAATGGCTGAAAAGCGAGGAGGGTCGAGGCGAGATCAGGGGGACGATCTAGGATGATGGAACTAAGCGACTGGCTGGCCGAGTACAGCGGGCTGTCGTACACGTGGTACGTGAAACGGCTGTCTGGCAATGACACTTTGGCCAACGGCTCGCATCAGGCCGGCCCCTACATCCCTAAGCAGCTGCTCTTCGAGGTGTTTCCGGCGATCAACCGGATCGACGTCGACAATCCAGATCTCTGGATCGACCTGTTCATCGACAGTCATGCCGACGCTCGGCAGGTCCGGCTGATCTACTACAACAGCAAGCGCGCCAAGGCCCAGAAGAACGGGCGAGACGAAACACGCTTGACGAATTTCGGCGGTGCGGAATCCGCGTTGCTCGATCCCGACAGCACCGGTGCTCTGACCGTTTTCGCGTTTCCGGTGTCGCAGGGCGAAACGCCCGAGTGCCACGTTTGGGTCTGCCGTCACGGGACAGAGGAAGACGTCGTCGAGGATCGCGTCGGGCCGATCGAGCCGGGCAAGTCCGTCATCCTGCCGGCAGGCGGCACGATACAGGGCAGCCTTGCTTTGGTGGCGCCGGTCCGTGCCAACTGCTGGCTCAATGCCACGGAAATCCCGCCGGCGTGGCTGACGAAATTTCCTTCTGGCATGGAGATCATCGCGAAGGCCGCTGAGCTGCAGTCGCACGCGTCGCTCATGCCCGATCAGCGGCTCATGCGCCGGCGCACGTGCGAGTTCGAGATCTACCAGAGCGTCGAGCAGGCGATCGAACTGCCGCTGATCATGCAGGGCTTTACGACCGTCGACGCGTTCATCGCGCGGGCGCAGACAATACTGCAGCGCCGCAAGTCGCGCTCTGGTCGATCGCTCGAGCTGCACGCGCGCGAAATCTTCACGGAAGAAAAGCTCGTCGAGGGCACGCATTTTTCGCACCAGCCAGTGTCCGAACCCGGCAAGAGCCCTGACTTCCTGTTCCCATCGCAGACCGCCTATCAGGACCCGTCATTCCCTGCTTCGAAGCTACGGATGCTGGCGGTCAAGACGACGGTGAAGGATAGGTGGCGGCAGATCCTGAACGAGGCCAACCGCATTCCCGAGAAGCATCTGCTGACGCTGCAGGAGGGCGTGTCGGAAACACAGTTCAAGGAGATGGTGGACGCGAACGTCAAGCTCGTCGTCCCTCAGCCGATCATCGAGAAATTCCCGAAATCGGTGCAGCCGCATCTGCAGACGCTGGAATCGTTCATCGGCGACATCAGGGTCTTGAACACCTGAGGCTACAGCTTCAGGCTGGACCTTCCGACCACTCGTCGCATGTCGGTGCCGAAGATCGAGTGAGGGCGATAGAGCGGGGTGCCGTTGATGTTCACTGCCTGCGCCGCCGACCCATTCAGCGTCACGTGATCCATGACAGCCGTGTGGGTTTCGTCAGGCATATAGATGGCTGAAAAGCCCATGCGCTTGTAGAGATTCATCCGACTGGTGGTCCAGAACTCCTCCGGCTCCTTGAAGAAGCCAAAACCGATGCCCTCGATGGAATTGGAGGAATAGAGCAGGCGTTCGCGGGCCACTTCGCTCTTCACGGATATGACGAGGTTCGTCGGACCGCAGGGGATAAGGATATCGCCGAATGCCTGCAGCTCGGACATGTTGCCTTCATTGAGAAGAGCGTGGCCAGGCATCGTCCAGACAGGCCACCGTTCAACGTCCAGTTCCATCTCGGGGATGCCTTCATTCGTCAGCACGTCACTGCAGAGCAGTTCCATGATGGTGCCGCCGTTGCCGCCACGGTCGAGCATGGGATAAGCGAACGGCGGGGGCAGGTTAGGATGCTGGACCCTGAATGCCTCATTCACGTTCGTCGACACTATCCGTGTGCCTAGCGTCAGCTCGCAGAAGTGGACGACCGCTCTGGACGTCGATTGCATCGCCACTTGGTTGAACAAGCAGGGGCAGAGCTTCAGAAGCGCCTTGTATTGACCGACCGTCATCTTGGGCAGCGGCTGCGGCACTGGTGAGACCGAGATCGGGCCGAAGGACGAAAGGCCCGCAAGGATTGTCGCTCGGTCCTTGGCCTACACCTTCATTGCCGGGTGGTCGACCACCTCGTCCCATGACGCGGCGCCATGACCCATAGGGCAGTGTGGATGTAGACAACGCATTCTGATCCCCCAATTTTTCGGGGCACCGTAGGCGAAAAACGTAAACGCTTAGAATGCGATCTACTATTCGGCAGCGATATTAACGCTTGCTCGTCTAGACCCCGCGTCCGCTCAAAAACAGGGCGGCTGCCGGATCGAGCGGCAGAAGCAATACGATGAAGTCGATCGACTGAAGCCCCACCGCCATCGGCCCGGCAGGGTCATGATACAGCTCACCTGCACGCATGACGACGCAATGATCGCCATCAGGGTGGCCTGCAGGGCCGACTGCAAGATACATGCCTTTCGGCGTCCACGTTGGCTTCTGATACTGCCAGATCTGGAAGCCGCGTGCCTCGATCCATTGCCACCACGCATGGAACCAATCGGGGTGCCCAGGCGATGCTGACATTGCCCTTGAAGCGACGGACCGACACGACGTGCGCGGGTTGATGTAGACCGAGCGGTCGGCCGGCGACTTGAACTGCAGAAGATTCATGACTTCACTCCATGAGTGGGTATCGCTGCCGGCGCCGGACGGACGGTCTTGCCGGCAGCTATGGGGGAGCCAGCTTTCGCCAGCGATCTGTTGATCCGAGCCTTGAGACGGCGCTTCTGGGTCTCGTTGGCTTCGCGGATGGGGGCGGCCTTCAGCCACTGCTCGGTGCCGATCAGCAGCACGCCGGCATCGACCTCGTCCTCGCAGCCGTCGAGGAGATAGATGCGCTGGGCATTGGCGACGGCGATGTCTTTCGGCGTGCTGCCACCACCAACGCCGGCGAGCTTGCGGGCCTGCGAGGCATCGAGATCGTCGACGACGCAGATGCCGAGGTGGGCGGCTTTCAGGTGGACGATGGCGCGATAGCCTGCCAGCAGAGCGGAGGTGGCTTTGTTGCGGCCGGTGTCGTTCTCGATGGAGAAGACATCGATCTGGCCGACGAGCTCCATGTCGACCATCAAGTCGCCGATCAGGCGATAAAGGGCAGCAAACAGCTTCGAGTGCTCGCGGGCGGCATGGCTTTTCTTGATTCCGGCCATCTCACGAAGGTCGATCGCACGCGTGATGATGCTGCCGAAGTCGTCGCGCCAGGCGACGCCGGCGAAGGTGGCCAGATCGAAGGCGAGGACGCGGGTCATGACGACACCGCCTTGCCTTTCGGCACGATCTCGACCTTCACTTCGTAGCCAAGGGCCTCGACGCAGCGGAACAGGAACTCGACGCCGATGTCCTCGAACTCTCCGCGATTGGTTTTGCTGAGTTTCTTCGTCAGCAGCTCGCGGTCGATACCGATTCGTCGCGCCAGCTCAGCAGACTTGAGCCGCTGCTTCGTGCGTTCGCGATTCACGAAACCAGCGGCTTGCTCGCGAATCGGGTCCCAGCATTTTGGGCGGGGGCGGGTGCGGACGGCGTCCTGCAGAACGGTCATGCTGCGGCCCTCATTTCGAGTGCCGCAAGGATCGATGACTCTATTCGAGATAGTCTTTCCACGCCGAGGCGATCGATGTTGTGATTGAAGAGATACGTGATCTCGGACGGCTTCAGAGAAGGATCAATGGCCCTGATCGACTGCGACGTGACGCCATTCGACTTGAACAGATACGTAATCCTGTCGATCAATTCGTCCTTGTGAACGCGTTTTTCGACGGAATTATTGAATTGACGATGAGACTGAAGGCGCTGCACCGAAGACGATCCCTGCTATTTTGCAGAAGATCACGGCGTGCTTTGCTTAGGTCAACGCGAACGATTGAAAATAGTCGCGCATGGATTGGCGTTTCAATCCATCGGATGGTGTCAACATTGGTGTCAACATTGGAAGCTTGACGAATAAAAACTGTCCGGGGTGTTGATTCGTGCGCCGCCTTGCGTATCTTCAATCGTGCGAGCCGACGCTAGATCGGCAGCACAAATGCATAGATACGGAACGAGACAATGCCGAAATGGCAGGACCCGAGAGGGTCGAAATCACCGACAGCACAGGCACGTCCGAGTGGCGGCATCGTCCTCAAGCCGACACCGCATCTTCCGGTGTGGGCGCCTGATCCTGCGTTCACCTTCGGACGAATCGGTCTCGCATTGCACGACCGCGGCTGGGCTGTGATCCCGCAGACTGACGGCCGCGACGGCGAGGATCGAAAGCCCGGCTTCCATCGCATGTACGTCGGCACGCCGCATCACGGGCAGATTCGTTACAAGAACCAGTATCGCATGCACGAAGCGATGCCCGACCGCCAGGTCGTCGAGATGTGGGCGAAGGGCGATGGGTGGAGGAAAAACGAAAAGCTCAAGGACTTGAACGTCGCTGGCGTGACCGGCGATTCCCCGGGGACCCATGGCTGGTTCTGCCTCGATCTCGATATTCTCGACCGCGACCTGATGCGGCAGGTGCAGGAGGCCGCGGACCGGCGTTTCGGTCGCACCCCTCTGATGCGTGGTCGCCTGTCGACGCCGAAGGCCGCGCTCTTCTTCAAGCGCAAGCTCGGCGCTCTCCGGCTGAAGCGGAAGAACTTCGAACTGCTCCAGCCCTTCGGTACCGAGAAGCAGCAAATCGAACTCAAAGACGACGGCACGCTCATTACTCTCTACGGACGGCACCACGCGCAGGGCGAGGTCTATTCGTGGCTACGCGAAGCCGAGCCGTTCACGATGTCGCCGGACCAGCTGCCGGAGGCCGACGAAGAACAGATTATTCAGTTCATCGGCGATGTGCATGACCTAGCCGGGATCGTCAAATACGACTCTATCCGCAGGGACTACGGCAAAGCGCTGGTCCAGTGGTTCGATACCGATGTTGGTGAGATCCGCACGCCGCCAATGCCGAAGGCAATTTCGGAAGCACCTGTGCTGACGGATACCCGCCGCCACTGGTTGCTGGTGAGATCTAAGCCTTGGGCGCGGTACAATGCCGGCATCGTTGCCCCAATCGTAGGCGATAGCCGTGCAGTCGATTATGCCGGTGTGAACGCCATCGCCAAAGCGCTCTTTGACGAGTCCGTCGACTATCTCGACTACACCGCAAATGACAAGCTGCCGCCATCGACGGCAATGCGCGTGATCCGCGAGATGATCCGGGGCGACGCGACGAAGATCGCTGCCGGCGCCCCTGATTTCGCGCCCATTGGCACCCGACGTCTAAATGCCGAAAGCAAGAAGCCCGAGCCGAAAGTCAGGCAGGGCGTCGTCCAGTACGACGACGAGCTGTCCTGGCTGCCGCCACCGAAGAACCGAAAGCGTTTGCCGGACGATATTTATCGCCGCACGGATCCCGACGCCGCGGTAGCCAAAACGCTGGCGCTGAAGCCGAACGACGTCGAGACCACCGCTCGGGTATCGCGTGAAATCAAGGCCGCGATCATGCAGTGGCTGGATGCAGTCTGGATGTTCCAGAACTCCAGTGGCGACAACCTCCCGCCGGCCCATTTGCTCAAAGCGCCGACCGGTTCAGGCAAGACGACGATGACGGCAAAATGCCTGTGTGAGTGGAAAGCGCTCCATCCCGATCGCAAGCTTAAGCCGATTTTGATGCTGCTGCCCAGCTACACCAACATCGACGAGATCGCTGGCCGTGAGGATCTGGGTCTTTGGACAAAGGCGACAGAGCACAGGGCAGCGGACATCATCGCCGAGGCCGGCTCGGGCCTGCACGTGGCCTTCTTCAAAGGCAAGCTCGCTGCCGGGTGCAACCAGAAGGAAAAGGTGGAGCTCCTGCAGGCCGCAGGTATGCCAACTTCGCGCCTATGCAAATCGGACGTCATGGAAGAGTTCGAACAGGATGGCGAGAAGGTCACAACCAAAGTCCCGCGGTATTGCCCTTTCCATCCCAACAACCCAGAACTTGAAGACAAGGACCTCGCTTGCGGCGCGATGAAGCAGCTGCTTGAGCTGCCGGTCGCCGACCTCATCCTGTCGCCGCATGCGTTCGTCACTTCAAATATCCCGAAGGCTCTGAAGGATGTCGTCGGGGCCGTCGTGATCGATGAAAAAATCTGGGACAAGACGTTCGGCGTGCGGAAATTCCCGCTGCGGACATTCACGGCCGGCCGTCCTGAGCCAGAGGCCACCAAGGCCGAGAAGAAGAAGGGCGTCGATGCCAAGGCCCGTTTCGGGTCGCGCGAGTTCCTCGGTCCCATCATTGCCAAAGCCATCGAGGAACGGACAGACATTGCCCGCGCCATTGTCGCCGTCGACCACGGCAAAGATCGGCTAGACGACGTCCGCTGGGTCACCGGCGCTTTGCAAAGGATTGTCGTCGAAATCCATCCCGACATCCCAGTCACCGACCTTCGCGCCCACGTTGGCAAGCAGAAAACCAAGTATTTGGTCGACGAGCACATCGCCATCGGTTTGCTGCAGGAGCGAGTCAACGCCATCAGCGAGAACGTGGAAGTTCATGGCGAGAGAGATGCTCGCATCAAGCTGATCGACGACGGGGTCAATGTGTGCGTGAGCTGGCGCAAGAAGCTCAATTTCGGTGGTTGCCCGGTCATGTGGCTCGATGCTTCCGGCAACGCGCAAATCCTCGAGCGCATCTGGGGCTGCGAGATCACCATCCACGACATCGATGCGCCGCTGCTGGTCAAGACTGTGATGATCCCGGACGGTTCCTACGCCAAATCCCGTCTATTGCCGCATCGCGACGATTCCAGCGAGACGGTCATGGCGAAGGCGGCGAGGCAGACGCTGCTGCGCGAGGCAATCAGCACACTCTCCATTATGCACGGCGACAGCGCCGTGGTTTCGGGCAGCGCCATGTCCGTCCGCAAGCACATCTTCGCAGGCTGGCAGCAGCCTACCAATGTCCATGGGATGCATTTCGGCGCAGTCCGGGGATTGGACTTCGCGAAACATCACGCAGCGGCCTTCAGCATCGGTCAGCTCGAGATGCCGCCGGCTGATGTCGATGCATATACTGGCGCGCTCACGTTCGACCTGCCCGAGCCGGAAAAACCCATCGACTATTGGGGCAACGGTCGAGAAGGGCTCGAAGAGGACGCGCCGAAATTGCAGCGGACCATGGTCGACCGCGAATATCGCCTGCGCGACGGTGGCATTGCCACGGTCCCTGTCTACGAACCAGATGGAGCATGGGCGAAGCTATTGGTAGAGCAGGTCCGCGAAGAAGAGTTGTCGCAGTTCCTCGGTCGCCTCCGTCCCGTCTACCGCTCGGGTAC
Source organism: Devosia sp. (assembly GCF_025809055.1). Classification (NCBI taxonomy): domain Bacteria; kingdom Pseudomonadati; phylum Pseudomonadota; class Alphaproteobacteria; order Hyphomicrobiales; family Devosiaceae; genus Devosia; species Devosia sp. The sequence goes on from NZ_CP075529.1 coordinate 592,183, forward strand.
TATACCAGTCTGGTACCATGCCGGCCGCGCGCTACCGAAGAATGTCGTCATCGACGAGGTCATCGGCCTCGAAGATCTGGCGCGGCCATTCGGACGGTCGATCCCCGTGCTGCATGAGATGGCCATCGGTGGATTTCTGGGCGGCGGCCGGCTGGGCCACTTCCACACGTCTGGTGTCAGCGATGCCGCGCTGGCGGCGACCGAGGAGCGGTTCCGCAATTCCGAGCGCCTGCAGCGCGGTGTCGATGTCATCGAGTTCTCTGTCGATGGACAGAAGCACGTTGGCTTCGTGCCGGCGTGGTCGGGCGACGCGGCGGTAAAGGTCTCCGAAGTCTTTCATGAGCCGACCGACGTTCGAGTGACACGGCAGGCTCGCGTGCGGACGTTTGGCTTGCCGAGGGCCGACAAAGTCGATGACGAGATCGGCGATGCCGCCAAGCGCACTGGCGAGTTCGACGAGGCGATGGGCATGATCACGACGCGCGTGCTCAAGGGCATGTTCACATACGACGACAAAAGGTCCGGCATCGTCTGGCAGGGCAGGGCTCAGGCGCCGCACTTCGTCGTCGCGGTCGAGCAGATGCAGAAAGCTGTCGCCGATTTGAACACCCCGGACGATCCGCTGGCCGGCGTCGACGAGGACCATCTGATCCTCGACGGCATGACGGCCGAGATGATTGCGCCGATGCTCGAAAGTTACGACGACACCGTCGTCGAGGCGATCCTCGTCGCGGCGAAGGTCGCAGAACCGATCGCGGACGCGGTGCGAAAAGCGCGGACGCCAAAGCCGGCGCCGGCAGAGGTGACGTTCGGCAAGACCGTGGCGGTACCGACGCCGGCGAACAGCGCCGATCCGGTGCCGGAGTTGCCTCCGAATGTCGTGCGGTTTAACCGACCGTTGTTCGGGATCAGGGGGAGTGTCAGGATTTTCGTGTGTGGTCGGGCATAATGGGTAAACAAGGAGTCCCATATGTCTCGACGCAAAGAGCCTGCCATCCCAAATGAACTTCTCGATCAGCTTCTGGCTGGTGGCGCTGCCAGTGCGGCCTTTGAGCAAGGCGGTTTGCTGGATTCGCTGAAGAAGGCGTTGACCGAACGCGCTTTGAACGCAGAGATGGACCACCATCTGTCCGGCGAAGATGGCGCCGGCAACACGCGCAACGGTTATGGCCGCAAGACGGTGACGACCGAGACCGGCAAGCTTGAGATTGATGTGCCGCGTGATCGGCAGTCCAGCTTTGATCCGCAGCTGATTGCCAAGTACCAACGCCGCTTTCCAGGCTTCGACGACAAGATCGTGTCGATGTATGCCCGCGGCATGAGCACCAGGGAGATCGCGGGCCACCTGCGCGACCTGTATGGTATCGATGTGTCGCCGGCCCTGATCAGTACGGTGACCGACGCTGTCCTCGATGAGGTTGCCACCTGGCAGCAGCGGCCGCTCGATCCGATTTACCCTCTGGTCTTTTTCGATGCCATCCGGGTCAAGATCCGCGACGAGGGCATGGTGCGCAACAAGGCGATCCATATCGCCCTGGGGGTGCGCGCCGATGGCGCCAAGGAAGTGCTGGGCCTGTGGCTCGAGCAGAATGAAGGCGCCAAGTTCTGGCTGCGGGTGATGAACGAGCTCAAGAACCGCGGCACCGAGGATATCCTGCTGGCAGTCGTCGATGGCCTCAAAGGCTTCCCTGAAGCGATTACTGCCGTATTCCCCGAGACGGTGGTTCAGACCTGCATCGTCCATCTGCTGCGCAACTCGATGGACTTCGTCTCCTGGAAGGACCGCAAGGGGTTGGCGAGTGCGCTCAAGCAGATTTACCGCGCCACCGATGCCGACGCCGCCGAAAAGGCCCTGACGGACTTCGACGCCGGCTTCTGGGGCCAGCGCTATCCCGCCATCGGCCAGAGCTGGCGGCGCGCCTGGAGCGAGGTTATCCCGTTCTTTGCCTTCCCTGATGAGGTCCGCAGGATCGTCTACACCACAAACGCCATCGAGGCGCTGAACTCAAAGCTGCGGCGGGCGGTCAGGGCCAGGGGCCACTTCCCCAGCGACGATGCCGCCACCAAGCTGCTGTATCTGATCTTGAACCGGTCAGAGAAAGAGTGGAAAATGCCGCCACGTGAGTGGTCCATGGCCAAGGCGCAGTTCGCCGTCATCTTCGGCGAGCGCTTCATTCGCGCCATGGCGGCGTAATAGTGCAATCGCCCGCCACACACGAAATTACTGACAGTCCCGGATCAGGTTAGTGCCCAATTCATCGTCACGCTCAGATCAGCAGCGGCACCAGCCGTAGACGGTGATGTCTGACCGGCCAGAGTTGCCACTGATGCGCGCGAACGTGGCTGCTCCCCCAGATGGGTAGCGATGGCCGCTACTGAATAAGCCGACGATCAGCAACGCGCCCCAAAAGGGACATTTTGAAGTAGGTTGTCCCTTTCCTGATAGTTGCCACAGGCACGGCGCAGAGGCCACCGAGAAAACCGCTGTACTGCGATGCATTCTTCTGAAATTGCGACCGACGCCGGAAGTTCAATAATTGCAACTTTCAAAGGGGCCGCCGGACTTAGTCGGAGCGCCGCAGTTTGGCGATCTGGGCTCTTCGCCGATTTCCCCCTGTCGCTGCCGTTCCAAACCGCAATACACGGCTCACCTGTCTTAGGAACGCGGAACCAGCGAGGTCAAAGTGGTGAGCGCATCTTGATGCGGCCAGTTAACTTTGGGTTCCGATCTCAATTGGTCCAGACAAGTCTATTCGGTTAAGTGCTCGCGCAGTAGAACAACAAACTCCTTAGCTATCTCGGAAAGTTCCTCAAAAGGTGGACGAAGTACGGCGATGTCGTAGTTGATCGTTGGAAGAAATGGCCTCTTTACGACGTTTCCAGAAAACGGGTTGCTTACTACTGGATCAATTATCCCCACCCCGCATCCTGCTTCAACTAGCTCACACGCGGTAGAGAAAAATTCTGTTTCGGCGACCACATTCCATTTCGCGCCATACTTCGAGAACGCCGCGGCCAATTGCTGGTATATGGGGTCTCCTCGAAAGAGGCTAACAAACGGCACTCCGTCCAGATCTGCCGGTGTGATAACTGCCTTCTCCGCAAGCGGGTGGTCCGGCGGTATCATGCACTGACACTCATAGGAAAAGACCTCCATGCGATTGCCGGGATAGTCGAGCGGCAGTTCGGCGATGGCTAGGTCAAATTGCTGGGTCGAAATCAGCTGGCGCACCGTTTCGGACGGTCGTGAAATGATCTTTACCCTCACGTGGGGGCGATGCGCCGTGAACAGCGAAACGATACGCGGCAGAAGGCTGATCGACATGCTTGCATAGGCGGCGATGGATAAATGGCCTCGCTGCCCCAGACGGATTTCCTCAGCCGCGTGAGACGCGCGTTCCAATGCCTCGACCGCACGATGGGCATGGTCGTGAAACAGCCTTGCTTCAGGTGTGGGCTGCAATCGGCCTGACCGCCGGACAAACAGGAGGAAGCCCAGCTGCTCTTCCAGATTGGTGATCGTGTGGCTGACCGCTGGTTGCGAAATACCCAGCATCTCTGCAGCACGGGTCATTGTACCGTGGCGCATCAAGGTGAGAAAGCATTCGAGTTGCCGAGTGTGCATGGCCAACAATAAGTTTTGTTTATATTTGGCGCAACCCAGATTATTTGCATTTTGGTACGTCTCATGGCTGCAATGCTCTGGCGCTGTCACATCCAGCGCCAATAAGGGAGAGAGACCATGATGGACCCAAAGCCTTCACGCCGTTCGCTGCTGAAGTACGGTCTTGCAGCATCGGCCGTTTTGGCAACGCCGAGCATTCTGCGTGCTCAACAGACCCGGGAACTGACGATGCTGACCTGGGCGGGTCATGCGACCCCGGAGGTGATCGGACCTTTTGAAGAGGCCCACAACCTCCGCATCCGCGCCAAGGAATATGTCGGCGGGGACCAGATGCTGGCGCAGATCGCCCAGTCACCTGTTGGAACCTATGATGTTGTTTTGGCCGATTCCGAATATGTCTCGCAGCTTTACCAGGCCGATTATATCGAACGCCTCGACCCGGAAGATTATCCGCTGGATGACTTCTTTCCCGAATTCGAGAAGTTCGAGGGCCATTGGTACGAAGACGGCATGTACGCCGTCTTTTTGCGCTTTGGCTTTCTCGGCCTCTCGCACAATCTTGATGCCATCAGTGCCGAGCAGGCGCGCAGCTATCGCGTGATGTGGGAAGATTCTGTTCGGAACAGGATCGGACAGTTCGATTGGCACCTGCCCAATTTCGGCGTGATGAGCCTGATCGAGGGCAATGCAGCAGCCTTCGACCTTTCCCAGGAGGCCTGGGATGGGGTTCAGGCCAGCGCCATGACGCTGCGTCCGCAGGTGAAGGGTTTTTATGACTATGGTGGCACGCTGTCGGCCCTGCGGTCTGGCGAGATCGTCGCGATGCCGGGAATCGGTGACTGGATCACCGGTGTTCTTCAGCGCGACGGCGGCAATGTCGCAACCACCATCCCCGAACAGGGCGGCCTGCAGTGGACCGAGTCACTGTCGATCGGCAAGGGCTCCCGCAATCAGGATCTCGCCAGGGAGTTCATCCGCTACATGCTGAGTCCCGAGGGCCAGGTGGCGACGGCAACCTTGCGTGCCTATCCGGCCATGGTGCCCACCCGAGGCGGCTGGGCCCTGCTTAACGAACTGCACCCTGCCGAGGCGGCGCGCCAGAACATGAACCTTGTCGGCGGCAATGCCCTTGATGAGATCCGGGCGGGGCGCATCCAGCTCCGGCGGCTTCCGGTGCACCAGTCTCTGGAAACCTGGAACGACGCCTGGGTTCGCTACAAGAACGCCTGAGGGCGTCGGCCAATCCGCATTGGCGGTGCGCTGGCTCCGGCCAGGCACTGCCAATGCCGGGATCTTTCCTCATGCTCAGGATCACCTGATGTCTAGCTTTTCTCTGCATACGCGGCTGGGACGGCGTGCCTGGTTTTCGCTCTGGGCGGCGCCGATGCCGATCTGGTTCACGACCTTCTTTCTCGGGCCGCTGGCCCTTTTGATCGCGATCTCCTTCTGGTCCGTCCAGAACTATCGCTTGACCCCTGATTTCAGCGGCTCGGCCTGGCAATATGTGCTCGGCCTCGAGTTTTTATGGGCAACGTTCTGGCGAACCTATGGGTTGGCCCTACTCAGTGCCGTGCTCGTGTCCCTGTTGGCTTTCCCTGCCTCTTACGCCATGGCCTTTCTCGTGGCCCCGCGCCTGCGCCTCATGCTGCTCGGCCTCGTTCTGGCCCCATTCTTCACCAGCTATCTGGTCCGCGTCTATTCCTTGCAGGTGTTTCTGGCCGAAGGCGGGGTCCTGCCGCGGCTGACCGAGGGTCTGGGGTGGTCCGGCGCGAGCATGCTCAATACCTATCCCGCTTTGTTTCTGGGGCATGCAACACTGACGCTTCCCGTCGTGCTGGTGCTTCAGACGCTTGCGCTTGCCAATGTGGACCGGACCGAACTTTCGGCTGCGGCCAATCTTGGTGCGCGGCCTGTGCACGTTCTTTTCCGGGTGATCCTTCCCGCCGCCAGGGCAGGGCTCGCGCTGGGGGCGCTGTTCGCGTTCCTTTTGTGCTACGCGGAGTTCGTCAGCGCCACCTATCTGGGGGGAGGGCGCTTTCAGACCCTTCCCATCCTACTGACCGATCTGGTCCGCGGCGGCCAGCAGTGGCCACGCGCTGCGGTGGTGTCGGTGCTGATGATCGCTGTGTTGCTGCTCACATCGCTGGCCGCGGTCCTGTGGGCCTATCGGCAGAGGGGGCGTTGATGGATCGCGATCTAAAACACGCCCTGCCTGCGTGGGTCTGGTTTGGTGGCCTGGGACTTGTCTTTGTCATCCTCTATGCCCCGATCCTCTCGGCCCTGGTCTTTTCGCTCAGCGCCGACCGGTTCCCCAGCCTCGATATCTCGGGATTGAGCACGCGCTGGTATGGGGATGTCCTTGCCGACCCGCGCAATGGAGCGGCTCTATCAAACAGCCTTGTGATTGCCCTCGCCACGGCCCTCATCGCCACCACGCTGGGCTTTGCAGCGGCCTATGCCGACTTCCGGTTTCGCTTCTTCGGACAGCGTGCCATCCTCGCCCTGGCTCTTTTGCCACCCACCGTGCCCGTCGTGGTTCTGAGCTTAGCCATGCTGGCCTACTTCTCGAGAGCCGGGATATCGGGCTCGGTGGCCGCCATCATTTTCGGGCACGTCGTTCTGGCAACCCCATTCGCAATGGCGATCTGTCGACTGCGATTGGAGCAGATGCCATCCGAACTCGAGATAGCGGCGCAAAATCTGGGTGCGGGTCCGGCCCGCGCCCTGGGCCTGATCGTGCTTCCCCATGTGGCTCCGGCGCTTGTGGCTGCCCTGCTCATCACCTTTGCCGTGTCGCTGGACGAGTATGCAATTGCCTGGTTCGTCGGCGGTTTGGAACAGACGGTTCCTGTCGTTGTTCTCAACACGCTGCAAGGACAGGTCAACCCAACAATTCACGTGATCGGGACGCTGACCTTCACGGTCACGCTGACACTGGTGTTTGCTGCCCAGGCACTGCTGCTGCGCAAAGCTTCACCGACAAAACAGAACAAGGTGTCGACATGACCCAGCCCCTGCTTCAACTCGACAAGATTTCCAAAACCTACGGCCAATTCTCGGCGGTGAAGGGTATTGATCTCGTCATCGCCTCGGGCGAGTTCGTCGCCATCATGGGCCCCTCCGGCTGTGGCAAGACCACAACCCTGCGCATGATGGCGGGGCTGGAGGAGCCGAGTGAGGGCGAAATCCTGATGCAGGGCCAGCTGATCAACGATCTGCCGGTGTGGCAGCGGGAGACACCGCTTGTGTGGCAGAATCTGGCCCTGTTTCCGTACATGACGGTTCAGGAGAACATTGAGTTCGGCCTGAAGATGCGCAAGGTCGCGGCGGCCGAGCGTCGTCGTCGTAGCGCCGAATGGCTGGAGCGGCTGGGCATTTCGGCCTTTGCGGACCGCAATGTTTCCAAGCTCTCGGGCGGTCAGCGCCAGAGGGTGGCATTGGCGCGCTGCCTTGTCCTTGAGCCCAAGATCCTGCTTCTGGACGAACCCTTGTCCGCTCTGGATACGCATATGTCCATCCGCATGCAGGGCGAGCTCAAGCGCCTCCAGCGAGAGCTGGGCATCACCTTCATCTATGTCACCCACAGCCATTCGGAAGCGTTTTCGCTGGCCGATCGTGTGGTCATCATGAATGGGGGCAAGATCGAGCAGCACGGCAGCCCACAGGATATCTTCCTGCGGCCCGCGACGCGGTTCGTGGCCCAGTTTGTCGGTGGCATCAGCATTTTCAGCGGGCCTGCCCGCCAGCACCGTGATGCCCACTCTGTCATCGAGAGCCAGGACGGGGTCCTGCATTTGCCGGCGATGGACTCCAGGCTTGCCCCGGGGCCTGTCGATCTGGCCGTGCGCGCAGACCGGATTGCCGTCGCACCCCGGCCGACTGGCGCGACCAACGAGATCTCCTGCACGCTGATGTCGGAGGAGTTCGCTGGCGCTGTCGTCAATCTCCATCTTGAGACATCTGCGGGAACTGCCATTGTTGCCCAGTTGCAGCAGCGCGATCTGGATCTTCTTGAGGCGCGCCCCGGGCAACCCGTGTTCGCCTCGTGGTCGCCGCAGGATGGCGTGGTGCTGGGAATGAACGGAAGCGGGGCGCCGGGACAATGACGGCAGATGGTCTGATCGACATCGAAAACAGGCTGGAGCGTTCGAAGGCCGCCCCTGAGGTGTTTCTGGCCGTTACGGATGCGCGGGCGCGAGGCGAGGCGGCGGCCTATAGAGCGCGGCTCCAGGCCGGCGGTTCGCTTGGCCCGCTGGACGGGGCAACCGTCTCCTGGAAAGATATGATCGCCGTCGCAGGTGTGATCACGACCGCGGGCTCGCGCACCCGTCTGGGAATGCCCACGGCTAGTTGTGACGCGCCAGTCGTCCAGCGCGGCGCATCGGCCGGGCTGATTACCATCGGCACGACCAATCTGTCGGAGTTCGCGTTTTCCGGTGTTGGGCATAACCCGCATTTCGGCACCCCCCTTGTGGATGGTCGGGTGCCGGGGGGCTCTTCATCCGGTGCTGCGGCCTCTGTCGCGCGCGGGCTTGTGCGGCTGGCGGTGGGGACGGATACGGCGGGCTCCTGCCGGGTGCCGGCAGCGTTTCATGGCTTGTTCGGATTTCGCCCCACACAGGGCCGCTACCCGATGGACGGGGTGCTGCCGCTAGCGCCCGATTTCGATACGGTCGGCCTGATCACCGGCACCGCTGAGGATCTGCGCGATCTCGATGCGGTGTTGAGCGGCGACCACTCCATCCCGGACCAGCAGGCCCAAATCGTGCTGGATGCCCACGCCACTGATCGTGCCTCGCCCGAGATCGCCCATGCCGTCTCCGAGACACTGGCCGAGGCAGGGAGAGCCGGTTTCAGTTGCACCAGGCAGCCAAGCACCCTTCTGTCCGAAGCGATCACGCTTATCGATAAGCAGGGCTGGCCGGGTGGCATCGATGCGGCGCGGACCCATGCCGAGCTTATGTCCTCCGATCAGTTTGCACTGGTTGATCCCCTGGTGGCCAGCCGCCTGCAGCGCGCTGAGGGTGCTGACCGGGCGGCGATGGATGGCGTGCGCTGCGCGGCGCAGAATTTGCGGCAACGCTGGCCGCAGCAGAGTATTGTCGTGGCTTTGCCGACCGTCGCGCTCATGGCGCCTAATGCGGAACCGCTCCTGTCAGATCCGAAGCTCTATAGCCGGGTCAATGCGGACATTTTGCGCCTGACCATGGCGGCGAGCCTTCTGGACCTGCCGGCGGTAACGCTGCCTGTCGCCCAGCTAGCGCCGGGCCAATGGTGCGGCCTTCAGCTTGTTGGCGCGCCCAACACAGACCGAGCCTTGCTCACTCTTGCCTGCGCCCTTGCAGGTCGCCTTTGCATCAAAGGACATAGAATTGATCCGTAATCCAATTGCCTGGCCCAATGGGGCCCGCTGCGCCTGCGCTATCACCTTCGATGTCGACGCCGATAGTCTGATCCATATGGCCCGTCCGCAGGATAGCCATCGCCGGCTCTATCCGATCAGCATGGGGCGCTATGATCCGAACGTCGGTGTCCCGCGCATTCTTGAGACATATCGTCGACTTGGGCTCAAACAGTCCTTCTTCATTCCCGGCTGGGTGGTTGAAACCTACCCCCATATGGTGGACGCCATTCTCGAGGGTGGCCACGAAATCGGGCTGCACGGATATCTGCACGAAGATCCCTCCGAACAGGATAGCGTCGAACAGGCCTATTGGTTTGAACGCTCGCTGGAGGTGTGCCGCAAGGCCACGGGGCAAAACCCGCGGGGCTATCGGGCGCCGGTCTACAATGTCACTCCCGAGGTCATCGACCTCGCCATTCGGCACGGTCTCACCTACGACTCCTCGATGATGGCGGACGATTTGCCTTATCTTGTCAAAAGCGAGCAGGGCGCGCTGATCGAAATTCCGGTGCATTGGGGCAGCGATGACTGGCCGCCCTTCGCCCACTATCCCGAAATTGGCTACATGATGCCGGTGATGAGCCCTGAGCGGGGGCTGGAATCGTCCTTTGCCGAGTTCGAGGCGCAATATGCGGTGGGCGGCCTGTGGGTCGGGATCTGGCATCCCTTCCTCACTGGCCGTCTGGCGCGGTGGCGCGTCGTCGAGTCCTGGCTCGAACAGGTACTTTCTCGTGGCGATGTCTGGTTTGCACCACTGGAAGAGATCGCGGCCCATTTGGCGCATCTGCGCGCCAGCGGGGCCTGGGAGCCCATGGTCGAGCCGGCCCGGCCCTATCCTGGCCCCCTTCTTGAGGGCTATCGGAAATGAGTGAGCTTCTTTGCCGATACGCAGCACACCATCCGGACGGCACCAATAACTCCGCCCACCAGGTTCTGGGCGATGCAGGGCGGATTGAACAGGGGGTCTTGCACGTCGTGCCTGCTCGCGAAGGCCGGGCAATTCGCGTTCGTAGGGGCGAACGCCTCAAGGTTATCAATACCCATGGCAGTCAGGTTGGGGATTTCTGGGCATTCTCCGAGGCCGATCCCGGCGAGCATCTCTCAATGGAGCATCTGCGCCCCGATCTGCGCCGGCTGACGCCTGGCCCTGGGGACGCAATGGTGACGAACCGGCGGCGTAATATTCTGACCTTGCTGGAGGACACTTCGCCAGGTGTACACGATACACTTGTCGCCTCCTGCGACATCCATCGCTACCACAAGCTTGGGCATGCGGGTTATCACGACAATTGCACCGACAATCTCCGCATGGCCTTGGCCGCTGTCGGGATCGCGCTTCCAGAGGTGCCGTGTCCGCTCAATTTGTGGATGAATACGCCTCCGCAGGAGAACGGGGACATGCTGTGGTTGCCACCGGTGTCCCGCCCGTCCGACTTCGTCACCTTCCGCGCCGAGATGGACCTGATTGCCGTGATTTCGGCCTGCCCGATGGACCTGCTGCCCATCAATGGTGCGGACTCCACACCGCGCAGTCTCTCGGTCACGGTTCTGGCCTAACCGAAGGTAAGCGCCAAGGAGATCCCGTCTGACCTGAAGTCGGCGACTGAGGTATTGGCACCGTGGTTTTGATGACGGTGTGAGTTCCTATGTCTGCGCATATGCCCAGTGATAGAAGTTTCCAGTTGCTCGAGGTCGTGCCGAGCAGGATGGAGAACAGTCCTGCGGTGGCGCGGCGCAACTGGCCTGACGAGACCAAGGCGCGGATTGTGGAGGAAGCGCTGGCCCCGGACGTAAACGTTTCGGCGGTGGCGCGGCTATACGGGATGTCGCCGTCGCAACTGTTCGGCTGGCGCCGCAAAGCCATCGCCAAGGGCCAGGTTGAACGACGGGAAGAGCCTGGCGAAGAGGCTGGCGCTTCGGGCGGGGTCATCGAGATCGGCATCGCGGATGCTACCGTCCGCGTTGGCCCGATGGTCAGCGAGGATCATCTACGCCGTGTCCTCCGCGCCGTCCGCTCGGCATGATCCCCTCGGGTGTAAAGGTGTTCCTGGCCAGCCAGCCGGTGGACTTCAGGAAAGGACCCGATGGCCTGGTCGGCCTGGTTCGGGATGCGGGTGCCGATCCGTTCAACGGTTCGCTTTATGTGTTCCGGGCAAAACGGGCGGACCGGATCAAGATCGTGTGGTGGGATGGCACTGGCCTATGCCTTTACGCCAAGCGGTTGGAAAAGGCCGCGTTCTGCTGGCCCCGGATTGGCCATAGCCGGGTTCAGTTAGGCCATGCCCAACTGCTTGCCTTGGTGGATGGTATGGACTGGAAACGGGTTCGCTCGGTGCCGATGAGCCGACCACAATCGGCTGGGTAAAAGCCTGCGGCAGTCTGACTCACTGACACAAAAACTGAGGCAATCCGGGGTGTTTTATGCCATTGTTCGGGCATGGAACCCGCCGATTTACAGAAACTTCCCGATGATATCGCCGCCCTAAAGGCGATGATCTTGGCTGCCCATGCCAGGGAGGCGTCGGCCGATCAGAAGCGTCTGGCGCTTAAAGCCGAGGTTGCTGCCCATGAAGCCGCAATCGCCCAGATGATTGCTGCCAAGGTGGCCGATGCCGAAAAGATCGCTCGGCTGGAATCGATCGTTGCCATGCTCAAGCGGGCACAGTTCGGGACACGCTCGGAAAAGCTGCGGATCGATCCGCTCGATGCCGAGCAGATGGCCTTCGTGTTCGATGAGCTGCAGACGGGCCTCGGCGAGATCCGGGCCGAACGCGACAAGCGCGCTGGAACTGCTGCCCCCCGTCCGCCGCGGCCGCGCAAGGGCTTTGCGCCGCATCTGGAACGCATCGAGCAGATTATCGAACCAGAGGTCCCGGCAGACTGCGTAGGCCTTGAAGCTGTTCGCATTGGCGAGGACGTCTCCGAGCGCCTCGATGTGACCCCGGCCACGTTCCGCGTCATCGTCACCCGCCGCCCAAAATACGCCTACCGCCTGGCTGACGGCGAAGACCGCATCGTGCAGGCGCCGGCACCCGATCACCTGATTGCCGGCGGCATCCCGACCGAGGCGCTGTTGGCCCAGGTGGCGGTCAGCAAATATGCCGATGGCTTGCCGCTCTATCGCCAGGAAGAGATCTACGCCCGCGATGGCGTGGAACTGGATCGCTCGCTGATGGCTCAGTGGATGGGCCGGGTCGGCTTCGAGCTCGAGCCGCTGGCCCAGTATGTTCTGCACACCATCAAACAGGGCGAGCGGGTCTTTGCCGATGAGACCCGATTACCGACGCTGGCGCCGGGCTCGGGCAAGGTGAAGACCGCCTGGCTATGGGCCTATGCCCGGGATGATCGACCGTTCGGTGGATCAGGACCGCCGATGGTGGCTTATCGCTTCGAAGACAGTCGGTCCGGCGACTGCGTCGCCCAGCATCTGGATGGCTATCGCGGTATCCTGCAGGTCGACGGCTATGCCGCCTATAATCGGCTGGGCAAGGATCGTGGCGCCAATGACGCCATGACCCTGGCCGGGTGCTGGGCCCATTCGCGGCGCAAGTTCTTCGACCTGCATGCCAGCGATGGCTCGCCCTTTACCAGTGCCGTGGTCAAGGCCATGGCGCCGCTCTGGGCTATCGAAGAAGAGATCCGCGGCTATGGCGCCGAACTGCGCACCAGCATCCGGGCCGAGCGCTCCCGCCCCATCGTCACCGAGCTGTTCGCCATGCTGGACCGGGAGCTGCCGCGCCTGTCGGGTAAATCTAAACTGGCTGAGGCCATCCGCTACACCCTGAGCCGCCGGGCGACCTTCGAGCGCTTTCTTGCCGATGGTCGTATCGAGATCGACTCCAACATCGTCGAACGCGCAATCCGTCCGCAGACCATTACCCGCAAGAATGCGCTCTTTGCCGGCTCCGATGGTGGTGGGCGCGCATGGGCCACAGTCGCAACGCTGCTCACTACCGCCAAGATGAACGGCGTCGATCCTAATGCCTGGCTGACACAGACCCTCGAACGCATCGCAGCGGGCTGGCCAAACAGCCAGATCGCCGACCTCATGCCATGGAACTTCAGGCAGTAACGGCCTCGGCTACCCGCTTACAACCGAAGGGCTGATCCGGCAGCATCAATTGTGCTGCCGGATCCACCCGAGCAGGGTGATCAGCCGGTCGCGCTGGGGATGGTCGGGCAGAAATACGGCCCAATAGCTCCTGCCCGGCAGGGCGATATCGGAGAGCCGGACCAGTTCTCCGGTTCGCAACAGGCCAGAGACGAGCACTTCGGAGGCCAGCACCGCGCCATGGCCGGCTGCTGCGGCGTCGATGGCGTGAATTTCCTCGGAAAAGTTCTGCGCGATGGGTGGCGCACGCCCCTCGATCCCGGCCAGCCGCTGCCAGTGAGACCAGTCCGGGGCCAGGCCTGCGCCTATTTTCCAGCGATAGCTCAAAAGGGGCAGGGCCAGTATCGCCTCGGGGGTGGGAGGCTTGGCAGCCTGCACAAGGCTGGGCGCGGCGACAGCAATGGAGCGGTCGGGAAACAGCCGGTGCCATTCCGCGTCGGCGGTGGGCTTTTCGGCATAGCGAAAGGCGATGTCGATCCCAGAGCTGTGTAAATCAGCTGGCTTGTCGTCGGCTTCCACGTCTATCGACAGTCCGGTCTCGTGCCGCAGCTTTGCCAGACGGGGCATCAGCCAGCGGCTGGCAAAGGCGAGTGTCACCGACAGGCGCAAGGGCGTGTCACCCTCATTTGCGCTCAATTGCCCGATTGCAGCGGCAATTTGGTCCAGGCTGTCCCGCAGCACCGGGTATAGCCGCGCGCCTTCCTCGGTCAGCCGGATTGGGCGGGGATAGCGCTGAAACAGGCTGGTTTTCAGTACCTCTTCAAGATGGCGAACCTGATGGCTGATGGCGGTAGGCGTCAGCCCGAGTTCATCGGCCGCCTTGGTAAAGCTCAATTGCCGTGCCGCCGCTTCAAAGGCCCGCAAGGCATGGAGAGGGGGCAATTTTCGCAAAGGCGGTGGTCCGATCCGAAATGGCTGCGGTGAGGGTGAATTTCATTCATCTTACGCCTGAAACATTCGCTTTGGCCAGCGCGTCGGCGAACCAATATCTCCTTGAAATCAAGAGTTTCGAGTTCACCACACCAGGAGATAACAATGGCAACTTTGCTCCGCGTTGACGCCAGCGCCCAGTTGGAGGAGCGCTCGCTCACCCGCAAGCTGACCGGGATTTTCACCAGCGCATTTGTGGCGGCAGACGCCGAAGCGCATGTCATCACCCGTGATGTCGGCGCCGATCCGGTGCCGAACATTGACCATCGTTTCATCCATGCCGCGTTCACGCCTCCGGATCAGCGCGAGGATTGGATGAACCAGCGTCTGGCCCTCTCGGACGAGTTGATCGACGAGGTTGCGAGTGCCGATGTCATCATTCTGGGTGCGCCGATGTATAATTACGGCATGCCATCAACGCTTAAAGCCTGGATCGACCACATCTCGCGCATTGGGCGCACCTTTTCGTTCGATCTAGCGCGGGGGGATTTCCCGATTGAGCCCATTCTGAGCGGAAAGAAGCTAGTGGTCCTCTCGGCGCGTGGCGAGTTCGGGTTTGAACCAGGGGGGATTCGGTGCAGCATGAACGCGCTCGACCCTGGAATTGCTGCTTGTGCCCATTATCTGGGTGTGGCGCGTGAAGACATAGACACCGTCGCAATCGAGTATCAAGAGTTCAAGGATCACCGTTACATTCAATCCGTAACGCAGGCCGAACAACGAACGCGAGAACTCGCAAAATTCTGCGTTCATGCAAGAGCGGCCGCTTGAAACTTGCCAGGGTCAGATTGGAGCTGACAAGAGACTCGGCTGATTTTCTCTAACTACTCGGGTCGGGTGAGTTTGCTTTGTTCGGTTTCCTTCCAAGAGTTGACAACTGCTTCCAGGACTGTCGGTTTTCTTAGGTTGTCCGCCTAAACTGGACAGTCCGCCAACGGCCCCAAATCGGTCAGTGAACACCCGGTTACTGGTAGGCCCGCGACCAGCACTGCTTTCATAGGCTGCTGCTTTTCGAAGGACAAAATTTCATTAATATCAACATTGATCTTTGATCTTCCCGAAACAGGTGCCAAGTATGTCTTCGCGCTGCCCAAACGGGCAACCTGCCGCTTGCGCGGCTGATAGACTTCGCGCACCGTTGCCTTCCAGAGGAGACGGCCAGAAGGGCTCGGTTAACTGCCGAGCCCTTCTTCTTTCAGCTAACCCTTCGGTGGCATCAATTGAAGCTGGGCGCCCTACACTTCACTTTTGTTGCACTGGGTTCGAGGGGGAGGGGAGGCACTACGCGATAAGTGAAGGTTTTCGAGTAGTGATGTTGCCGCCATCCTTAGCGTCGTACCGGTGTCCGTCGTCAGAAGCTTTGGCCCAGACGGGCGTTTTGATTAACGGAGAGTTCTGCTCGTCATTGGGTTAATGTTATGCGGCGATGCTTTGGTGCAGCAAGCGCCGATGTTGGATGGTCTGTCGTTTGATCCTTTCGCGGTGTTTGATGATGGCTTCGGCCCTGCCGAAGTAGGTGTCGGCGGGTGTCACATTGTCGAGGCTCTCGTGATAGCGCCGATGATTGTAGTGCTCGATGAAGGCCTCGATCTGGCTTTCGAGATCACCGGGCAGGAAGTAGTTTTCGAGCAGGATGCGGTTCTTGAGCGTCTGATGCCAGCGCTCGATCTTGCCCTGTGTCTGAGGATGCATCGGGGCGCCGCGAACATGATCCATGCCATTGGCAGCGATATAGTCGGCCAGGTCCTGGGCGATATAACTGGGGCCATTATCGCTGAGCAGGCGCGGCCGGTGCTGCACATGGGCCTGATCACAGCCTGAAGCTGCCAAGGCCATGTCCAGCGTGTCGGTGACGTCCTGGGCCCGCATGGTCGAGCAGAGCTTCCAGGCGATGATGTAGCGGGAGTAATCGTCCAGCACGGTGGACAGATACATCCAACCCCAGCCGATGGAGCGCACCCCATTTTGACCGGACAGCCGGCATAGCCGATAAGGCATAGGCATGCGCCTATGAGTACGACTATGTCCAAGAGTTCTGACGAGCCGTTTCGACGGGTCGAAGTCATCACCTCCGTGCAGCGCCGCCGGCGCTGGTCAGTGGCCGAGAAGGTTCGGTTGGTGGAGGAAGCCATGCAGCCGGGTATGAGGGGAGTGTCAGGATTTTCGTGTGTGGTCGGGCATAATGGGTAAACAAGGAGTCCCATATGTCTCGACGCAAAGAGCCTGCCATCCCAAATGAACTTCTCGATCAGCTTCTGGCTGGTGGCGCTGCCAGTGCGGCCTTTGAGCAAGGCGGTTTGCTGGATTCGCTGAAGAAGGCGTTGACCGAACGCGCTTTGAACGCAGAGATGGACCACCATCTGTCCGGCGAAGATGGCGCCGGCAACACGCGCAACGGTTATGGCCGCAAGACGGTGACGACCGAGACCGGCAAGCTTGAGATTGATGTGCCGCGTGATCGGCAGTCCAGCTTTGATCCGCAGCTGATTGCCAAGTACCAACGCCGCTTTCCAGGCTTCGACGACAAGATCGTGTCGATGTATGCCCGCGGCATGAGCACCAGGGAGATCGCGGGCCACCTGCGCGACCTGTATGGTATCGATGTGTCGCCGGCCCTGATCAGTACGGTGACCGACGCTGTCCTCGATGAGGTTGCCACCTGGCAGCAGCGGCCGCTCGATCCGATTTACCCTCTGGTCTTTTTCGATGCCATCCGGGTCAAGATCCGCGACGAGGGCATGGTGCGCAACAAGGCGATCCATATCGCCCTGGGGGTGCGCGCCGATGGCGCCAAGGAAGTGCTGGGCCTGTGGCTCGAGCAGAATGAAGGCGCCAAGTTCTGGCTGCGGGTGATGAACGAGCTCAAGAACCGCGGCACCGAGGATATCCTGCTGGCAGTCGTCGATGGCCTCAAAGGCTTCCCTGAAGCGATTACTGCCGTATTCCCCGAGACGGTGGTTCAGACCTGCATCGTCCATCTGCTGCGCAACTCGATGGACTTCGTCTCCTGGAAGGACCGCAAGGGGTTGGCGAGTGCGCTCAAGCAGATTTACCGCGCCACCGATGCCGACGCCGCCGAAAAGGCCCTGACGGACTTCGACGCCGGCTTCTGGGGCCAGCGCTATCCCGCCATCGGCCAGAGCTGGCGGCGCGCCTGGAGCGAGGTTATCCCGTTCTTTGCCTTCCCTGATGAGGTCCGCAGGATCGTCTACACCACAAACGCCATCGAGGCGCTGAACTCAAAGCTGCGGCGGGCGGTCAGGGCCAGGGGCCACTTCCCCAGCGACGATGCCGCCACCAAGCTGCTGTATCTGATCTTGAACCGGTCAGAGAAAGAGTGGAAAATGCCGCCACGTGAGTGGTCCATGGCCAAGGCGCAGTTCGCCGTCATCTTCGGCGAGCGCTTCATTCGCGCCATGGCGGCGTAATAGTGCAATCGCCCGCCACACACGAAATTACTGACAGTCCCGGTATGAGCGTTTCCTACGTGGCACGCCGCGCCGGCATTTCTCCCTCCCAGCTCTTCGCCTGGAAGCGCCGCATGCTTGAGGGCGGTCACGCAGCCGTTCAGGCCGATGAAGATGTTGTTGGCGCCTCCCAGGTGCGCGATCTGGAAAAGCGCGTGCGTGACCTCGAGCGCATGCTCGGCAAGAAGACCATGGAAGCCGAGATCTTGAGGGAGGCCCTGGATCTCGCCCGCCCAAAAAAACGGACCTCGCCCTTGCTGTCGTGGAGCAATCCCGAGGACGATACCCAATGAGCGTTATTGCCCGCACTCTGGGCGTCTCCAGGTCCAACCTCATCGAGCGCGCCAGCAAGCCATCCAAGCCGCGCGGACCTTATCGGAAGGCCGATGATGTGGCTCTTCTTGCCGAACTGCGCCCGATCATCGACCAGCGACCCACCTATGGCTATCGCCGCGTGACGGCATTGCTCAACAGGCAGCGGCGCAAGGAGGGCAAGCTCACCGTCAACACCAAGCGTGTCCTCAGGGTCATGCAGCAGAACGGGCTTACCCTTCAAAAGCATACCGCTCTGCGGCCCACGCGGACCCACGACGGCGTCGTCGTTGCCCTGCGATCCAACATCCGCTGGTGCTCCGATCATCTGGAGATCCATGCCCGCAATGACGAGGTGGTGCGCATCGTCTTCGTCATCGACGCCTGTGACCGGGAGATTATCGCCTGGTCGGCGGTCGCCAATGCTGGCATCTCCGGCGAGATGGTCTGTGATCTGATGATCGCCGCCGTCGAACGCCGCTTCCAGGCCCTCAGGGTCCCGCACCGGCTCGAATGGCTCTCGGACAATGGCAGCGCCTATATCGCCAGGCAGACCGCGCAAGTGGCCGCCGCTCTGGGCATCGAGCTGCTCTTCACCCCGGTTCGAAGCCCGCAGAGCAACGGCATGTCAGAAGCCTTCGTCAAAACTCTGAAAAGGGACTACGCCTCAACCGTCATCCTTCCAGACGCCGAGACCATCCTGGCCTTGCTGCCCGAATGGATCGACGATTACTGTGAGGTCCACCCGCACTCCGGGCTCAAGTATCGCTCACCACGCGAGTTCCTGCGCCTCAGTGCCTAAACCCAACCGCCGGCTGTCCGGTGAAATGGGGTCCACTCCAGCCGATGATCTTGAAGTAAGTGAAGTCGGTCTGCCACATCTGGTTGGGACGGCTGGTCCTGGTGTGGAACTGATCCGTCGCCTTGATCACAACATAGGCGGGGCTGGTGATCAGATCATGAGCCTTGAGAAGCCTGTAAACGCTGGCTTCCGAGATGAAGTAGCCCCTCTCGTCGGTGAACCGTACCGCCAGTTCCCGCGGGCTCAGCTCGGAGTGCTCCAGGGCCATCTCGATGATCTGGTCATGGATATCGGCAGGGATGCGGTTCCACACCCGGCTGGGGGCTGAGGATCGATCTTCCAGTGCCTCGGGGCCCCCATTGAGGTAGCGATCATACCAGCGATAGAAGGTGCGGCGGGGAATGCCCAGCCGGTCCAGTGTCTGTTTTGTTGGCAGGTGCGATTGTTCGACTAGCCGGATGATCTCGAGCTTTTCGGAAGCGGGATATCTCATTCCTGGTCGTCCCCATCCCCGATCATGCTTTTTTTGAGCAGGCGGTTTTCCAGCGTGAGATCGGCCACGCATTCCTTCAGAGCGCTCGCTTCCCGACGCAAATCCTTGACCTCGTCACTGGTGGCTGCACGGGCCGTATCACCGGCCAGGCGGCGCTTGCCCGCCTCCATGAACTCCTTGGACCAGGTATAGTAAAGGCTCTGGGCAATGCCCTCGCGTCGGCACAGCTCGGCAATGCTGTCCTCGCCACGCAGGCCGTCCAGCACAATCCGGATCTTGTCCTCAGCGGAAAAATGCCGCCGCGTCGCCCGGCGGATATCCTTGACCACCTGTTCGGCAGGCTTCTTCGTCTTCGTAGGTTTCGTCGTCATTCTGGCTCTTTCGTCACTCAGACGAGACCAGAACTCTCCTTAAATCTCAAACCTAATTCTGTGACAAAGGTGCTGAGGCCGGACAGGTTGTGGCATATCCCGCCGCGATCGATGAAGGGCAGGTCGAAGAAGGCCAAGCGCCGACCGCACACGATCCCACTTCCGCCGGCGGCGTGGTCGGTGGTGCAGCGGCAGCTCGATATCGAGACCACTTCGCCCTGGCTGTTTCCGCAGATTAGGGCGCGCCGCGCCGGCGAGGAGCTGACGCATATCAATCCGAGCACGCTGACGCACATGCTGGGTTGGCTGCCGGGCGTCTACGCCTCGCCGCATGATGTCAGGCGCGCTTTCGCCACGCATGGCGAGACGACGTTGGGCTTGCTGCGAACGGACACTGCGGCGATCCTCGATCACAATCCCGACGCCCGCGACGTGACGGGGGCGCACTATGCGCTGCACAACGGGACGCATCGGACGTGGCCGATCATGCAAGCGTGGACCGATGCCGTCGATGCCGAGATCGCCGGTGCCATGGCAGAGCTGGAATCGGTCGAGGCGCTGAAGGCGGCGGTGACGGCGGCGCGGAAGCTAGGTGCCGGTAAGGTATTGCTGGCAGCGGAATAGGAGAGGGTCCCGGAGGGTCCTCATCAGTCGCGCGGCAAAGGGTTCTCGGCGTGATGCGAGACGAAATCGCCGTCGCGCGTCGTCCAATACCCGCCCGCGAGCGGGTGCTTGAACACGTCATATCCACGTTGCTGGCCAAGAAAGATCAGACGCGTTTTATCGAGAGCGCGGAATTCGATTTCTTTCTCGGAGCGTTCGTAGGTGTCGTCGTTGGGCTGCTGTCTATCCATCTTTCTTCTCCTCAAACCTTAGGCCTGGGCGCAATCACCCAACAATCTCGCCCGTCGACGAGAACGTGCTTTTCGTCCCAGCTCGAGAAGCACTGCGCTCGAGCATTCTCACCCCCAAAAGTCGGCAGCCTGTCGCGATCGTAGAGTGACGCCGGCAGGCCGTGCCGAGCCGAATATTCGTCGGCGGCATTGAGCGCTGCGCACAGAGCCGGCAAGTCGCGGGCCTGGGTGAGGTCGCAGTCGGACCATGGAGTTTCTTTCAACGAGAGGAACTCCCCATGGTTTCGTCACCGACTGCCGCTCCCATCACGCCGCTCCGCCAACGCATGCAGCAGGACATGCTGATGCGCGGCCTGGGCGTCCACACCAGCACGATTATGTGCGTCACGTCCGGCGCTTTGCCGCCTTCTTAGGGCAGAGCCCTGATGTGGCCACGCCAGACGATATCCGCCGCTACCAGCTCTTTCAGCATGAGAACGGTGTCAGTCCCTCCACCATCAACGGCGCGGTCTCGGCTCTGCGCTTCTTGTTCGACGTGACGCTGAAGCGGCGGGATCTGTCGCGGGCCCTGGTGATCACCCGTTATCAGCGCCAGCTGCCCGACGTGCTCAGCATCGAGGAGGCGGCCCGGCTGCTCGAGGCGGCGCCAGGCATCAAGTACAAGGCCGCGCTCGGGGTCGCTTATGGCGCGGGCCTGCGCGTCTCTGAGGTCGCCCACCTCAAGGTCGACGATATCGATAGCGCCCGCATGCTGATCCGGATCGAACAAGGCAAAGGCCGCAAGGATCGCAATGCCATGCTCTCTCCCCAGTTGCTGGAGCTACTGCGACTTTGGTGGCGCGAGGGCAAGCAGCGGGGCGTCATGCTGCCCCATGGCTGGCTGTTTCCGGGGCGCTCGCGCACCGATCCGATCTCGTCGCGGCAACTGCATCGGGCGGTGCAGGAGGCGGCCGAGGTCGCCGGCATCCGTAAAAGGGTCAGCCCGCACACCTTGCGACACAGCTTTGCCACGCACCTGCTGGAGGAGGATGTCGATATCCGGGTCATCCAGGTGCTGCTCGAGCACTCCAAGCTTGAGACGACTGCGCTCTACACCAAGGTCTCGACCCGCACGATCCAGGCGGTCGCCAGCCCCCTCGACCGGTTAATGGCCCTGATGGAGGACAAGCCTCCGCCCGCCTGATCCGGTGCGTCACACCATCGAGGTAGCCGATATCTTCCGTTCTGCCGGTCCTGCCTATCGCGCCGTCCATGCCGGACACCTGAGCCTCAGCCAGCTCAAGGTGATGTCGGCGATCGAGACCTGCCGCACCGCTGCTCTGGGAGGTCATGTCGAAGCCTGTTCCGACTGCGGGCATCAGCGGATTGCCTACAACTCCTGCCGCAACCGGCACTGTCCGCGGTGCCAGGGCGCGGCAGCACGCATATGCTGCCGGTTGGTCGTCGGCTTCCCTGCTATGGTGTAAAATCGTACTGCGCGAGGACAGTCCCCTGAACATCACTGATGTGAGCGCTCATGAGCGCGACTGCAGCGGCGACGTCCCGCCTGCGGAAAGCGTACAGGATGGCATCACGTTCGCGTTCCGCATCCTGCACAAGATCCATCGATTCATTGGCGACGCGTCTGCCCAGTTGGATCTGTAGCGAAAGGCGCGATAGGGTCTCGACCAGAGCCTCGTTTTCCGAGAGCTTGGCAATCCGCTCGTGGAACATGCGATCTGCCTCGGCATACTGGTCCATGTCACCCTGTCTTCTCGCCGAAACAGCGCGCTCGAGTATTTTCTCGAACTCGGCGATGTCACGATCACTCATATTGGGGACGGCCAGTTCCACCGCGAAGCATTCCAAGCGCTTGCGCAGTTCGTACAGATCGTTTGTTTCTTTGCGCGAAAAAGTGCGCACGAAAAACCCGCGATATGGCCTGATCTCGATCAGGCCCTCCTTGGCCAGCGTGCCCACAGCCTCCCGGAACGGCGTGCGGCTCACGTTCAGGCGCCCGATCAATGCCTTTTCGTCCAGAGGGGCACCCGCCGGTATCTCCCCGGATATGATCATCCGGACGATTTCCTGGTAGGTGCGCTCCCGGAACGTCAGGTGTTGAACCGCACTCATGGCGAAGTTCGTTTGCACATTGTATGCAATTCCGATATTAAATACGCTAATTCTACTCGCTCCTCGCATTACACGGGAATCGGAGGAATTGAAATGGCAATTGTGTATATTGTAGGCACCTATGACACCAAGGGTGAAGAGATTGCCTACGCTGCCGAGCGCGTTCGCGAGGCAGGGGGGCAGCCGCTGATCGTGGACGTTTCCACCGCCGTTCCGGCCAGCGCTGGGGTCGATGTGACCGCCGCGGAGGTCGCTTCGTGTCATCCCGGGGGCGCCGGGAGGGTCTTGGGGTTGAAGGACAGGGGCGAGGCTGTTTCGGCGATGGCCGACGCCCTGACGGCGTACCTGTCCGCACGAACCGACATAGGCGCCGTACTCGGCCTCGGCGGCTCCGGAAACACAGCACTTGTAACCCGAGCCATGCGCGAGTTGCCCGTCGGTACGCCCAAGATCATGGTGTCGACGGTCGCTTCCGGCAACGTGGCGCCCTATGTCGGGCCCACCGACCTGACGATGATGTACTCGGTGGTCGACATTGCCGGCCTGAATGCGATTTCACGCCGCGTCGTCGGCAACGCCGCACATGCTGCCGTGGGAATGGCGAACCACACGGTGCCGCGTGCCCGGACGGACAGACCTGGACTGGCGATGACCATGTTCGGTGTGACGACGGAATGCGTCGCGCAGGTCCGTACAGAGTTGGAGCAAGACTATGAAGTGTTTTGCTTCCATGCGACGGGTGCCGGCGGGCAGTCCATGGAGAAACTTGTCGATTCCAGCCTGGTGGCGGGCGTGATCGATGTGACCACTACGGAGATCGCCGACCTGCTGGTGGGGGGCGTCTTTGCAGCTACGGACGACAGGCTCGGTGCGATCATCCGGAAGCGGACGCCCTATGTTGGCTCGGTTGGGGCGTGCGACATGGTGAATTTCGGCGCGAAGGACAAAGTGCCGGAACGATTTGCCGACCGTCTTCTCCACGTCCACAATGCCCAGGTCACCCTGATGCGCACCACTCCCGAAGAAAACCACCAGATCGGACGTTTCATCGTCGAGCGGCTCAATCGTATGGAGGGTCCGGTCCGTTTTCTGCTGCCGCTGCAGGGTGTCTCTGCCATCGATCGGCAAGGTCAGCCCTTTCACGATCCCCAGGCCGACCAGGCGCTTTTCCAAGCGATACGGGACGGCTGGAAACCGGCGCCCGACCGGCAGCTCTGCGAGTTGGACGCTCACATCAACTCGCAGGAATTCGCAGCGGCGCTCGTTCGTCATTTCCGTGACATAACCTGAGGACTCTTCATGACAAGAAAAACGCGTACCGCGATACTGGCGGACCTCCGCAATAAGATTGCGTCGGGGCTCCCCATTATTGGTGGAGGAGCCGGCACGGGTTTGTCGGCAAAAAGCGAAGAGGCGGGGGGAATCGATCTCATCGTGATCTACAATTCCGGCCGTTATCGTATGGCCGGGCGAGGCTCGCTGGCAGGCCTGCTTGCCTATGGCAACGCAAACGACGTTGTGGTCGAAATGGCGCGGGAAGTTCTCCCGGTGGTCAAGCAGACGCCCGTTCTTGCGGGCGTCAATGCTACCGATCCCTTCATGATGACCGATCACTTCCTTGAGCGCCTCAAGGCCATGGGATTTGCTGGCGTGCAGAACTTTCCCACGGTGGGCCTGATCGATGGTGTGTTCCGTGCCAACCTTGAAGAGACCGGCATGAGTTATGACCTCGAAGTGGACATGATCCGGCAGGCGGCAGCCAAGGATTTACTGACAACGCCCTATGTGTTCTGCGAAGCTGAGGCCCGCGCCATGACGCTGGCCGGCGCAGACGTGATTGTGTGCCACCTGGGTTTGACTACGGGCGGCACCATCGGCGCAGAAACGGCGGTGACGCTTGATCAGTGCATCGAAACGATTGACTCATGGAGTGCTGCAGTCAGGCAGGTACGGGACGACGTCATCGTGCTCTGCCATGGCGGGCCGATCGCCACGCCCGAAGATGCGGCCTATGTCCTTCAGCGCACCGACCGTTGTCACGGCTTTTACGGCGCCAGTTCGATGGAACGCCTTCCGACAGAGCAAGCCATTCGTTCTCAGGTCGAGGAGTTCCGGGCCATATCGATGGGCTGATCCGTCGTGGCGCTCAAAAAGTGCTGATCTCCGAGGAGGAGATCAGCATCGCCATTAGTTCAGAACGATGCGTTTGCCTTGGGAATAGGCAACCGCTTCCCACACCTTGGTGAGATGATGGGCGAACTCGAGTGTGCCAATGCTAACCGGCTGCTGCGAGAGTACGCAATCGAAAAAGTGCTTCAGTCCACCGAATAGTCCCTGTGTCATAACAGGCATGTTCTCTGGCGAATTCAAATGGTTCTGGGCCGCCCAGACCTGGGCTCCTTCACCTGTCAGGTAGCTGGTCGCATGAGAATATTTGAATTCGATACCGCGCTGGTGGATCAATTCACGAGAATTGACTATCTCGATGCTTGAGCTGCCCGCAACGGCAAAATATCGCTCGATCGGCTGAGACCCCGGTGCGTGCGCGGCCAGATGGAGATTGGAGATGGCGCCGCAGGCGTGCTCGATAATGGCCGCTCCACCGTCGTGGCGTCCCCTGTGCATTGTCACTGCCGTCGCAGGCCCCGCCAGTGTGAGCAGCGCCGACAAGGGATGACACCCATTGGCGAGCCACGCGTTCGGCTCGCCGGCTTCCACCAGCTCCACTATGTTTTCCGGCAAAGAGATCGGATAAAGACCCATCAGCGTCCTCAGCGGCGCGTTCTGGGCATCGCCGATGATTTCGAGTGCCTTGCGCGTGGCCGGCATGAAGGCCTTCTTGTACCCCACGACGCAGACGCGGTCACCGCGAGCCGCAAGCATGTGCTCGACCTGCTCCGCACGAGCGGCGGCCGGCTTTTCCATGTAGACGTGCAGTCCGTGACGGAACGCTGAAATGGCGAGTTGCGGATGCAGCCCGGCGGACACAACGAGCAGCACAGCTTCGATGTCCGCGTTGGCGTACATGTCTTCGGCGCTTTGATAGACGGCTCCGACACCGAACTGGCGAGCCACCTTCTCGGCGCGCGCGACGTCGACATCCGCGATGGCAGTAAGCTCGACAGGCAGGTAGCTCAGGGTGGGAAGGATGTTCCGGTAGGCATGGGATCCGACACCCACTATGCCGATCCGAAGCCGGTGTTGCGCATCAATCTGGTATTGCACCTTACTCGCCTCGTTCTCTGGATACTGTATGCATTAAGCCACGGGTCTGATCGTGAAGACGCAGCCTCGTCAAGTGACGATCTGCATAATCCTACACAAAGTTCGACCAGCTCAAAATACCAATTGCACACACTCAGCAACATTGTATATTGTATCTGAAAACCTGAGACGATTGGATGATCGGAACTCCCTTGAAGCTGACGATGCTGAACTCGATGGCAGGATCCGACTTTCCAGCGGCGCTGGATCGTCAGCGTGCACTGGGCATGTCGTGGCTCGATCTCAAGGATCAGATCTTCGGCACGCGGCTCGAGTTACTTTCCGACGAGCAGGCAAAGACCGTGCGCGAACTGGTTTCCGAACGCGCATTGAGCATTTATTGCCTCTCATCCGGGCTGGGCAACTATCCCCTGGAGATGGGCGAGAGCGCCTGGAGGGCAGAAGCCAATTCCTGCCTGGACAGAGTGCTCGCCGTGGCCAGGATCCTGCAGCCGACAGTTGTCAGGCTTCTGTGCGCCAGGACACATGAAGGATCTCCACAGGGACTTGGCGACATTCTGCGACGCTATCCGTGGATGGCCGCCGCATATGCGGACCTTTCAAAACGTATCGCCGACGCCGGCTTTCGGCCATTGGCAGAGAATGAAGCACACCACTGCGTGGTGGCAACGCCCCGCGACGCAGTGGATTTCATCGCTGCCTGCGATGCAGACGCCGACCTGGGGTTCATCTGGGACGTCCAGAACATGTGGCAGGTCGGAACTTTTCCCACCGTCGCCGACGTCGGCCTGTTGATGCCCGTTCTTGCGGGACTGCATCTCAAGGGCGGCGTTGCCGATGAGCACGGACGTCTCGCCAGGGCCAGCAATCTGCAAAGCGCCACCTGGCCGGTTCGAGAGATCGTGCGTGCGGTAATAGACACAGGCCTGGTGGACGTTGTCTGCCTCAACCCCTCGCATGGGGCCAAGGAGGCGGATTTCGACGTGTTCGCCGTGGCCGTCCAGGACGCGACCTTTCTGCGAAGCAATTTTCCCGAATTCGCTGCCTGATTAGCGGTTTGGGCCCAGCACATCTCCAGGGTGGGAATATGAACGAAGTGGTACTCGACGCAATTGGTGACCGGCACACAAGGGCGGTGGGCAGTGGCCTGGCCCATGACTTTGCCTGGGGCAAGATCGAATGGTTGGTGTCCGACAGCCTCAATCAGAATGCCGCCCTGACGCTCGGTCATGTCGAGATCAAGCAGGGCGCCAAGAATCCGCTCCACCTGCATCCCAATTGCGACGAGGTGCTGTACCTGCTCGAGGGTGAACTCGAGCACAGCGTCGACGGCGAAACTGTGCGCCTGACGCCAGGGTCAGCCATCTTCATTCCCGCCAACGCCAAGCATGACGCCCTGAATGTAGGGCAACAGACGGCGAAGATGATCGTCGCTTACTCTTCAGGCGACCGCCAGACGATAATGTTGGAGGAAGGAGAGGAATAGTAAGATAGAATACAATCAAACAATAAAAATAAGACATCCAAATTGGATGAGATGATCCGTAAATTCAGATCAGGAGGAGATACCATGAAGAACAAGGTTATTTGTATTTCTTTGGCAGCCATTGCTTTGTCGTCGACGGCATATGCTCAGGATTACACCCAGGCTCCCATGCTCGACGCTCTGGTGGAGCAGGGCGAACTTCCGCCAGTGGAGCAACGCCTTCCCACCAATCCGCTGGTCGTTGAGCCCGTCGACAGCATAGGTGTCTATGGCGGCACATGGCGCTCCGGACTGCGCGGGGGCAACGACACGGCCTGGATCGGCCGCACCGTCGCTTATGACGGCCTGTTGCGCTACCAGCGTGACTCTCGTGTGATCATCCCGAACCTTGCAGAGAGCTGGGAAGTGAGCGAGGACGCGCGTCGCTATAGCTTCAAGCTGCGCGAGGGCCTTCTCTGGTCGGACGGCTCGCCGTTCACAAGCGCTGACGTCGAATTCGCGGTGATGTTGCTGCAGGATCCGCAGTATCCCGCAACTTTCGGCTCGGTCTCCAGCACCGCCAACCCCATGACGATCGAAATCGAAGACGCGACTGCCTTCACACTCGTCTTTGAGGAGCCGAACGGGCTGTTGCTGGATGAACTCGCGAGCATCAACGGCTTCCAGATCGCATCCTTCAACAAGCAGTATTGCGGTCAGTTCTATCCTGGAGTGAACCCGGACGCTGCCGAGCTCGCGCAGGCGAATGGCTTTGAGACCTGGGCCGAGTACCTGGAAGACAGGTGCGCCTGGTTTGTCGAGCGGGAACGCTGGGCCAATCCCGAGCTGCCCATGATGACGGCCTGGGTTGTCGATGAGCCGCTTTCGCCCACCTCTACCCGCGTCACCTTCGAGCGCAATCCCTATTACTGGAAGGTCGACACGGAGAACCAGCAGCTACCGTATATCGACAGGCTCGAGATGCGGATCTCCGAAAGTATCGAAGAACTCACGCTCATGGCGCTCGGTGGCGAGATCGATTTCCAGGATCGCCACATCAACACCATCAACAACCAGCCGCTGTTCTTTGACGGACAGGAAGAGGGCGACTATCGGCTCGGCACCAGCGTTTCCGCCAGTTCCAACACGATGGTGCTGATGCTGAACCTGAACCACGACGATCCCCAGAAGCGGCAGCTTTTCCAGTCACGCGAGTTCCGCATCGGGCTGTCCCACGCCATCGATCGCCAGGAGATCGTGGACGTGGTCTATACTGGACAGGGCAGGCCCTTCCAGATGGCTCCGCGTCCGGAGTCGGTGTTCTATGACGAGGAAATGGCGACCCAGTACACCGAAGTGGATCTGGATAGGGCCGAGGAGCTCTTCCAGGAAGCCGGCCTGGTGAAGAACGAGTCCACCGGATACTATGAGTTCGAGGACGGCACGCCCTTTGAACTGACCATCGACTCCATCGCCGCCTATCAGCCCCAATGGGTCGACGTGCTGGAACTGATCCAGATCCAACTGGATCAGGTCGGCATCCAGATGCAAGTCAACAACATCGACCGCTCCCTCTATTACGACAAGAGGCCGGGCAACCAGTTTGACGCCCAGATCTGGGAGGGCAGCAGCATCGATTTCATGCAGGACCCTCGCCACTATCTGGCTGCCAATCCGGAAAGCGTCTGGGCGTATCGCTGGCAGGCCTGGTACAACGGCACAATGCCCGAAATCGCAGAAGAGCCTGTCGATTGGGCCAAGGAGCAGATGGAACTCTATAATCAGGTCAGGTCCGAAGCAGATCAGGATCGCCGCGAAAGCCTGATGCGCGAGATACTCGAAATCACCAAGGAGCAGTTCCCGGTCATAGGTATTTCGCTGCCGCCGAACGGGTACTACGTTGCACGCAACGAGCTCCGGAATGTCTTAGAGCCCATGCTTCACGCCTATATTTCTCCCACTCCGGCGTCTTATGAACCGTATCAGTGGTACTTCGCTCGGGATTGATACCCGCTCGGACCCGCCGCGGCCTCTCGCCAGGGAGGCCGCGGTCGCCATGGTTTCCTGTCTTGCAATGCCTGACGACTTTGGCACGTTGCCGCCACCTGTTCACCGATAGCTTGGCCGCCCGTGTCCCTACCGTAAACTTGGCCGCCGTTGCAGCCCGGGTCTGCGCCACACCGATCAATCCATCTGGGCCGGCCCTCTTCCGAAGGAGATACCTGTGGTGAGTTTTGTTGCACACCGTCTCATCGCCATGCTGCTAACCCTGTGGGCATTAAGCCTAGTGGCCTTTGCGATTATCCAGCTTCCGCCAGGTGATTATCTTACGACCTATGTGGCCACACTGAACGCCAGTGGCGACTACGTCGACCCGGCCACAATCGAAGCGCTTCGCCAGAGATACGGCTTCGGCGAGCCTTTCCTGACGCAATACTGGAAGTGGATGTCCGGTATCTTTACGCGAGGAGACTTCGGCCAGAGCTTCGAATGGAAGGCGCCGGTGACGGACCTGATCTGGGGTCGACTTGGCAATTCCATCCTGCTCGAAGGGCTGGCCGTAATGCTGATGTGGCTGGTCGCCCTGCCGATCGGCATCTATGCGGCGGTGCGCAAATACTCCCTGGGCGACTATCTCGCGACCATCGGCGGCTTTGTCGGCCTGGCCATTCCCAATTTTTTCTTCGCGCTGATCCTGATGTATCTCAGCTTCATCTGGTTTGGCGAAACCATCGGTGGGCTCTATTCGCCTGAATTCGAAGCGGCACGCTGGAGCCTGCCTAAGGTCTGGGATTTCCTCCGCCATGCTTGGGCGCCCATCCTTGTGCTGTCATTGGCT
The DNA here is from genome assembly GCF_025809055.1 of Devosia sp. NCBI lineage: Bacteria > Pseudomonadati > Pseudomonadota > Alphaproteobacteria > Hyphomicrobiales > Devosiaceae > Devosia > Devosia sp. The sequence continues at coordinate 622,193 of NZ_CP075529.1, forward strand.
GGCACTGCCGAGTTGATCCGCATCCTTCGGGCAAATCTGCTGGACGAGCTCAAGAAACCCTATGTGACCACCGCACGCGCCAAGGGTCTGAGCGAATTCCGGACCATCATGAAATATCCCGTGAGGGTGGCCCTCAATCCGCTGGTCTCCACGATCGGCTGGCTGCTGCCGGCTCTGGTATCGAGCTCGGTGATTGTTTCGGTCGTGCTCAATCTTCCGACTGCGGGGCCGCTGCTGCTGCGCTCGCTCACGTCCCAGGACATGTATCTGGCAGGAGCGATCATCTTGCTGCTGGGCATCCTGACCGTGATCGGCACGCTGATCTCCGATCTGCTGCTGGCCTGGATCGATCCACGCATACGCTTTGGGAGCAAGTGAGATGGCAGTGGAAACGCTGAACGAAACCACCGCCCCAGGCTTTGCTATCCGCGCCAGGCGCGAGAGCCAGTTCGGACTGATGTGGCGACGTTTCCGGCAGCACCGATTGGCGCTGGTGAGCCTCTGGGTCGTGATCGCCTTTTACCTCGTGGCTCTCCTGGCAGAGTTTCTGGCACCTGCCGACCCTTCCGCCTACAGCGCCCGGTACACCTACGCGCCACCGCAAGGCATTCAGCTGTTCTCGACCAACGAGGATGGTTCCTGGCGCTTTTTTCCCCATGTCAATGGCTATGCCAGCGAGGTCGACCCGCTGGCGATGCGGCGGACGTTCGTCCTCGACCCTGAAGACGAAATTCCGGTGCAGTTCTTCGCGCCGTCGGAGCATTACAAGCTCGCGGGTATCATCCCAATGTCGATTAAATTCATCGGCGTCACTGAACCGCGGGCACCCTTCTATGTGCTGGGTGCGGACCGGCTGGGACGCGACCTATTGAGCCGGTTGATCCACGGCACGCGCATCTCCCTCTCCATCGGGCTGGCCGGGGTGACGCTGAGCCTGTTCTTCGGCATTGTGATCGGCGGTTTTGCCGGCTTCTATGGCGGCTGGTTCGACTCGGCGGTGATGCGCGTGGTGGAGTTCATCCGCTCCATGCCCACCATTCCACTCTGGCTAGGGCTGGCCGCGGCCATGCCAAAGGACTGGTCGGCGCTGCAGACTTACTTCGCAATCACCATCATCCTCAGCCTGATCGGGTGGACCGAGCTGGCGCGGGTTGTGCGGGGACGCTTCCTGAGCCTGCGGACCGAGGATTTCGTGACGGCGGCGCAGCTCGACGGTGCCAGCGACTGGCGCATCATCACGCGGCACATGGTACCCAGCTTCATGAGCCACATCATTGCGGCGGCGACCCTCGCCATACCGGGCATGATCTTGGCCGAAACGGCCCTGTCATTCCTCGGACTTGGGTTGCAGGCCCCGGTGGTGAGTTGGGGTACGCTGCTGCAGGATGCGCAGAACATCCGCACGCTGGCCTCGGCGCCGTGGCTGCTGACGCCGGGCATTTGCGTGGTGGTCATCATCTTGGCGATGAATTTCTTCGGCGATGGGCTGCGCGATGCTGCCGATCCGCACGGGAGATAATTCAATGCGCCGCGGCCTTCCGAAGCGGAATTTTGTTCGATCGCCTTGCTCCACCACGAGGGGTGGGTGTTCTTCAGTGATCAAGGAGGTCAATACATGACCCAACCTATTCTAACCGTTTCCGACATGTCCATCGTCTTCGCCTCGCCGGACGAGGCCGATATCGAGGCGGTGCGGCAGGTGGATTTGACACTTACGCCGGGCAAGACGCTGGCGCTGGTGGGAGAAAGCGGCTGCGGCAAGTCGGTGACGGCGCGGGCGGTGTTACGCCTGCTGGACAAGAATGCATCCATTCCATCCGGCCGCATCCTGTTCTCGCCGGAGGGGCAGGAGCCGGTGGACATCGTCAAGCTCAAGCAGGACAGCCTGCCCCTGCGCAGCATTCGCGGCAACCAGATCGCGATGATCTTCCAGGAGCCGATGAGCTCACTGTCGCCAGTACATACGATCGGTGACCAGATCGATGAGATGGTCATCATCCATGAGGGGCTTAAGCCCAAGCAGGCGCGCAAACATACGGTGAGGCTGCTCGACCAGGTGGGAATACCCGGCGCGCGGGAGCGAGCCAATGCGTACCCGTTCGAGCTGAGCGGCGGGCTGCGGCAGCGCGCCATGATTGCAATGGCGCTGGCATGTACGCCGCAAGTGCTGATCGCCGACGAGCCGACGACGGCGCTGGACGTTACGACGCAGGCACAAATCCTCGATCTGCTGCGCGACCTGCAGTCGGAGTTCGGCATGGCCATGCTGTTCATCACCCACGACCTGGGGGTGGTGGCGGAAATCGCTGACGAAGTAGCGGTGATGTATCTGGGGGACGTAGTAGAGCAGGGTAATGTGTATGACGTGTTCGCCCGACCCAGCCACCCTTACACGCAGGCACTGATGGCCTCAATTCCCAAGATGGCGCGTAAGGCGGACCGTGTACGTCTGAGCCCCATCAAGGGCAATGTACCCTCGCCGCGCGATCGTCCCGAGGGCTGTGCATTCACCAGCCGTTGTCCCTATGCGTTCGAACCCTGCCCGGATGTTCGTCCGGGCCGGACCGATGTCGGCAATGGGCATCATGCCCGCTGCCACCTGCTGACGCGCGCACCGGTTGAGGAGATAGCATGAGCACGCTGCTGACGGTGGAGCATCTTTCGAAACATTTCACGCTTTCGGGCGGATTGTTCGGGGCGGAGCGACGGCTCGAGGCACTGACCGATATCAACCTGACAGTGGAAGCAGGCGAGACCTTGGCCATCGTCGGGGAAAGCGGTTGTGGCAAGACAACGCTGGGGCGCTGCATTATCCAGGCGCAGCCCGCCAACGCCGGAAGGGTGGTCTATCATCCCAGGTCAGGCGGCGACGTGGAGTTGTCGGCGCTGTCGAAGCGCCAGCTAAAGCCTTGGCGGCAAGACATCCGCATGATCTTCCAGGACCCGATGAGCTCGCTGAACCCCAATATGCGGGTGTTCGACATTGTGGCCGAGCCGCTGCGCATTCATGGCCTTGCCAAGGGGCCGGAGCTCGAAGACCGCGTGATCTCGACACTGGAAAGGGTAGGCATTTCCGCTGATGCGGCCGGTCGCTATCCGCATGCTTTCTCGGGTGGACAAAGGCAGCGCATCGGCATTGCCCGGGCGCTTGTGCTCAACCCCAACCTGGTCATTGCCGACGAGGCGGTGTCAGCGCTCGACGTGTCCATTCAGGCGCAGGTGCTCAACCTGCTCGACGATCTCAAGCAAGAGTTCGGCCTCACCTATATTTTCATCAGCCACGACCTGGGCGTGGTGAACTACATCGCCGACCGCGTCGTGGTTATGTATCTGGGGCACATCGTGGAGAATGCGCCCACCGAGATGCTTTTTGATCGACCGCGGCACCCCTATTCCGAACTGCTGCTCGAAGCCCTGCCGATCGCCGATCCATTGCGGCGCAGGGGCAAGCGTGATGAAGTGCGGGGAGAAATTCCCTATCTCGGTAATCGTCCTCAGGGCTGTCCATTCCATACCCGCTGCAAATATGCCGCCGACCGCTGCCGCAGTGAAAAGCCCTCGCTCAGGCCCATCGACGGCACGGCGCAGCTGGCGGCCTGTCACTTTGCCGAAACACTTGATCTCAAGGGTGCGTACGAAGCGCCACCAAGGGCTATTGCGTAATGACCTACAACCCGGCCACCGCAAATCCGTTCTTTGGCAATCCGCTGCGAACGCGCGCTGATGTCGAAAAGGGCTTGCGTGATCTGCTCGATCCGTTGTTGCCATATTTCTCAGAAGGCGGCGCGCGCGTCCGGCTCGATGGTGCGGCTGCCCATTTTGACCGCGCCGCGGCGGACCTGGAAGGCTTTGCCCGGCCGCTCTGGGGCCTTACCCCTCTGGCGGCTGGCGGCGCCGACCTGGCATATTGGGATCTTTACCGGCAGGGCCTGGCCAATGGTACCGACCCAGACCATCCCGAATATTGGGGCCAGGTGAATTCGACCGATCAGCGGATGGTCGAGCTGGCCGCCATCGGCTTTACCATGCGGATGGTGCCACACCTGGTCTGGGAACCGTTGAGCCAAGAGGCCAAGGCCAATCTGGCGGCCTATCTCAAGCATGCGCGTCAGTCTGATTATGTAGACAACAATTGGAAATTCTTCCGCATTCTTGTCGATCTGGGGCTGGAAGAGTGCGGCGTCGACTTTGACCGAACGCTGACAGAGAAATACCTTGCAGAGCTCGACGGCTTCTATTTGGGCGATGGCTGGTATCGCGACGGCAATGTGCGCCGGATCGATCACTACATCCCCTTTGCGATGCATTTTTATGGGCTGATCTACGCCAGGCTGGCGCGTGGCGATGAGGCGCGCGCGGCAGCCTACAAGGAGCGCGCAAAACGCTTTGCCCAGGACATCCAGCACTGGTTTGACGAGGATGGCGGCACGCTGGCCTTCGGCCGCTCGCTGACCTATCGCTTTGCCTGTGGCGGCTTCTGGGGCGCGCTTGCCTTTGCCAATGTCGAGGGCCTGCCCTGGGGGAAGATCAAGGGCCATTTCATGCGCCATCTGCGCTGGTGGGCAGATAAGCCTATTGCTCATGGCAATGGCGTTCTTTCCATCGGCTTTGCCTATCCGCAGCTCCTGATGTCCGAGAGTTACAACTCAGCTGGTTCGCCCTATTGGGCGCTCAAGGCCTTTCTGCCGCTGGCTCTTTCGGCCGATCATCCCTTCTGGACCGCCGAAGAAGAGGAGGCCGGTTTTGACCCTAAGCCGGTGCCTTTGAAGCATCCGGGCATGGTGATGCAGCACACGCTCGGCAATGTTGTCGCGCTTTCAAGTGGCCAGCAGACTTGGCAGATGCGCCATGGCAGCGAGAAATACGCCAAGTTTGTCTATTCCAGCCGCTACGGATTTTCGGTGGAAGCCGACGAGCGCTCATATCATTCCGGCGCCTTCGATGGTGCGCTGGCCCTGAGCGATGACGGCCGCCACTACCGGGTGCGCGAAACCAATAAAACTGCAAAAATCGCCGAAAATTGCCTTCATGCGGTTTGGGAGCCATGGAGCGATGTCAAGGTCGAAACCTGGCTCATTCCCGCCAATCCGTGGCATCTGCGCGTCCACCGCATCACCACTCCGCGCGCGCTGCACGGCACCGAAGGCGGTTTTGCCATAGATCGAGCTGATCTCAACGTCGACGACTATGTGGACGAGCCGGGCAGGGCCGTCGCCCGCTCGAAAGCCGATCTCTCGGCCATCCTTGATCTGGCCGGGTCGCGGGAGGGGCGAGCCTTCCGCGCGTTACCCAACACCAATCTGATTGCCTCGAAAACCATTGTTCCACAATTGCGAGGCGACATACCGGCGGGCACCATCCTGCTCATGACTGCGGCCATGGCATTGCCGGCGGGGCAGATCGCCGAGGCTGCTCTGGTCAGGCCGCCGCAAGCTCCCGACCTCGCGGCGCTCGAGGCGCTGTTTCTGCGCGAGGGTGTGGATGTCAGCGCTATCCTTGTGCCGGAGCGTCTCTGATGCGGCCGCACCTGATCTTTGCCTTCGACCCGGACAAAACCGAGCACGTGTTTCCGCCTGAAACGCTGGAGCGTCTGGGCCGAAGCTGCACGATCCTATCACCCGATCCCCTTGCAAGTTTTGCAAGCCCCGAGGCGAGGCAACTGCTGAGCGAAGCGAACGTGCTGGTCAGTGGCTGGGGTTGCCCCAGACTGTCGCCGGAGGTTTTGCGAGCGGCGCCGTCGCTACAACTCATCGCCCACGCGGCGGGCACCGTGAAATATACGATTGACCCCTATGCTTACGCGGCTGGCATTCGCGTCACCCATGCGGCCGAGGCCAATGCCGTTCCGGTGGCCGAGTTCACGCTCGCCGCGATCCTCTTCGCCAACAAGCGGGTGTTCGAGCTGCGCGACCTTTACCGCGCCGACCCGACGCGAAGAACCGCCTCTCAATTGATGGATCAGCCCATTGGGAATTTCCGGCGCACGGTAGGCCTGATCGGCGCCTCGCGCATCGGCCGGAAAGTGGCCAGCCTGCTAACGGGATTTGATGTCAACGTGCTGCTCTACGATCCTTTTGTTGAAGCAGGCGACCCTATCGCCAAGGAGGCCGAACTGGTCGACCTCGATACGCTGATGGCCCGAAGCGACGTTGTCTCGGTGCACGCACCATCGCTGCCGAGCACATGGCGCATGATCGGGGCGGCACAACTGGGTCGCATGAAGGACGGGGCCGCCTTCATCAATACGGCGCGCGGGGTCCTGGTGGATGAGGCGGCGCTGGTGGCCGAATTGCAGTCGGGGCGCATTCAGGCGGTCATCGATGTCACCGACCCCGAAATCCCGCCGCAAGATTCGCCGCTCTTTTCCCTGCCCAATGTGTTCCTGACGCCGCATGTCGCCGGCGCTATCGGCACGGAACGGGCCCGGCTGGGCCTGATGGTGGTGGAGGAGATCGAGCGTTACGCTCGTAGCGAACCGCTGCTGTACGAGATCGAGCCGGAACTGCTGGAGAGATTGGCGTGATGGAGGAGGCCCCCTCATCCGGCGCTGCGCGCCACCTTCTCCCCCAAGTGGGACAAGAATGATTCTGCGCGCCGATACTGTCCCTCTCCGGGGGGAGAGGGTGGACTGGCCGCAGACGGAGAGGAGTGAGGGGAGGCTTGGCCTTTAGGAACGCTCCAATTCCTGACTTGACATCCCGCGGCTGCAGGCGTGGAGGAGGTTGAAATCGGGCTCTTACCGGGCGCCTATCAAGTACACAAGTCGGGCGTTGCCCTGCGCAACTTTGGGCTGGCGCACTACAATATTTTGGCAGTGGACTAGCTTGAAGTGCTGGACAGCCGTCCGCTGCATTAAATTGCTGCGGTTGGCCTCCACATTGGTTGTAACCGAATAAAGGTTGCACACGCTCAGTTCTCCGGGACCGGGTAGCCGTTGGCGACAAGAATCTGGTCGATATCCGCGCGCTTGGCGGGATAGACATCCCGGACTTCCAGCAACAACGACAATGTGGATTCGAAAGCCGCCAGAGCGTTTTCCTTGTCACGCCCTGCCTGGAAATTATGGCCGTGCGAGCGCAGTGCGGCCGCGCACCGCTTAATAAAATCGTTGGCTTCACGATCGGACATGGTGTGCAGTGGACGCAAGGGAACGCCGTCGTTATCCGCCTCATCCGGCTCAAGGCCAAGCGCTCGAAACGAAACGGTATTGGGCACGCGAACCATCAGTTCATCGCCTCGAGCTGGCCGGCAATCGCCTCGTCGATATAGTCCTCGATTTCCATGAACAGCGCCGCAATGACAGCCCTGCGCTCAACGTCATTGTTGGCCTCGGTGGCCTCGATCCCGAAGACCTCGCTGCGCAGCTTGTGATCTGAACGCAAGGCAAAGCCAACCCGGAACTCGATGAAGCCATGGTCGCTCCAGAGATCCACCATAAAAGTCTCCACATAGAGCTTGTACTGCTCGATCAGGGTCGAGCTCAGTCGGTCGACATACGCCTTCTCGATGCCATGCTCCTCGGATCGGTGCGTGTTCAGTCGACCGCCCGCTCTTGCGACCAGCAGCCGGAGCAGGGTCCGCAGCGTGTCACTTAGTGGCATGAAGCAGATGGCCGACACACCATAAAGCCGTCACAGCAACGTTCCGCTTTCCCGATGACCGCTTCTGTCACTTTGAAAACCGAAAGCGGACCGACCGGAATCCACCACCCCATAACAGCCATTTAACTGATCGAAAGTGAAGCTTGGAGCATCAAGCTTCATGTTTCTTGCACAGATGGCAGCAGCACCAAACTCCACTACGCGATAAGTGAAGGTTTTCGAGTAGTGATGTTGCCGCCATCCTTAGCGTCGTACCGGAATCGCACAATGTCCTCGCGCGTCACATCGTGCGCCAAGTCGATCTGCAAGTTGGATCTGTCGATCTTGTAAAACGTGGTCGCCATGGACCGGTCTATTTTGCTGGGCGCCTTCTTACGTCAACAAAAAAATGACCGCCCGGCCGGAGGTCCAGACGCGAGCGGTCGTGAAGTGCAAAATGCATAGTCTACAGTGTTCTATATAACTGTTACCCATGCATAGAACAACCATGACCGGATCACGCGAAGCGGCGTGATCCATTGCGAGGGGGTAACGGGGGTGTCATGGGTCACTGCGCTATCGCAGCTCGAGCAGCCTGCAGCGACGGGATCGGATGCAGGCTTGGAATGAACGACGGATCGCGATGCTCGTCGCGCAACGACATTCGCTGCGCGATGGCGAGCTTGGACTGCCTGCGATCGTAGCCTTGCCTGTCGACGAGAATGACGAGTGCTGTCTCGACCAGTTCGGCGATGGACAGTAAGGCGTCAGTCTGAGCGCCTGACAGCACGGCATCTGCCATGTTGAAAGCGAGAGCCTCGACGATCGCACCATCGACTTTCGACGTGAGTGGCTTTCCCAGCGCAGCCATCTTCTCGCGCCGGCGGTCCTGCCGTGCCCTGCCAGCCGCCAGTGCCTGTGCTCGCTTCTGTTTGTTCGTCCTTGCCATAGTCCGAGCTTTCCCCGGGATGCAGCAAGCTACAAGACGTGATTTTTCACGTTGGCGGCCGTGAGACGGTCATGCTGCAAAGTCCGGAATCGAGCGGGGGTGGCAGCCGGCGAGACTTCGTCAGTGGCGGCGCAGAGCAATCCCATGCCAGCAATGGACGGCGTAGCGCTTTGCGCGCAAAGCGCCGTCCAATCCCCTCAAAGACCCAGACAGCGTAATGCGCCATCAACGCCAACAAACATTCCCACGCCAATGCCATGCTATCATCGACAGTGGACCGCTAACGTCTGACACCGCATCGCTTCGCTCCTCGCGCGCGCGTCTGTTAGCTAATTAAGAGTCTGATAGCTTAGTGTATAGGACCGACAAAAAACAACCGATGGCCTTGAAATGTGCTCATAGCATAGGGATATTCCATCTTGACCGTTGTTTATTGTCAGCAGGCCAGCAATGCCTCGTCCGATCCAGCCCATCAATGTCCCGTTGCCTATTCTTGGCCATGCCCGATACGCGGCAGCAGGCGACATCCGTGGTAGCAGTCGTCCCTCGGGCAAGGGCTTCACAGGCGACGACATCCTGCTGTTCTGGACGATCCTCGACGGCGCTCGTTCGATCAGCGGTGAACGTCTCATCCTGCTCCAGCCGCGGGTCAAAGCCGCGACCGGCCGTGAGCATCTCCCACGCGTCGAGGCATCGCTCGAGCGGCTGCGTGGGACCGACTTGATGCTTAACAACAACGTCATGCCCTGCATCAAAGGCTGGACGCGCGAAGGCAGCACGTGGTTGATCGATATCGACAGACGCGTCATCGCCCTCGTCGAGGAGGCCTTGAATGCCAAGGCCATGGCGTCGATCACGCCTTCAGCCGTGCGCGGCCTGTCGTCGAGGTATTCGATGGCCTTGTTCGGTCGTTGGGCGGCGTGGGAGGCTTCGGACTATCCCTCGCGGGATATCGACTTCAGGACGACAGGCGGGGCGCTGCCGGCCTACAACGTCCGCGTGCCCTTAGATCGCCTGCCAGACGTGTTCGGCTATTACGATATGTTGCGCCCGTCTGAGATCCAGCGGCTGCTTGCCACCGCCTCCGCGACATGTCCACTGCAGCGCGAGTTGTACAAAGCAGGCTTCGCCGTCGACACCTATCTCGAGCGTGATGGAATCGATCAGCGCGTCCGTGGGCTCGACATATGGCTGTCGAGGATCACACTGGATGGCGGCCTCGGTCCGCTCAATGCCAGGGCCCGGCACCTCGGCATCGCGTCCAACGCCGCTCGCGAAGCCCGAGATCGGAATCTCATAAAAAGTGACCGATCGGATCCGTGAAATGTCCGGGGTTCCGGGGCATAGTGCCTGCCAACACAGGAGATGCATCATGAACGTGTCGTGGGAAACCGTCGCCGTCATTCAGGCCGCTCATGCGAATCTGCGTGATGCCGTGGACGATGGGCAAGCCATCGTCGATCGCAAGAACCGCCAGCTGCACCGCGCCAATGGCCGCATCGCCAGCCTCGAAGCCGAGGTCGCCGCTCTTCGTCGCGAGCGTACATCTCGCGGCATGCGTATCCTCGCTGCGGCCGCTATCCGACACGTCCATTGAAAACGGGGGCCGTAGCCCCCGTTGATCATGCTGGCACGAACTCGAGCTCGTTATTGAGCTCGTCTTCTCGGCGCTTTCTCCGCATCGCTGCGCGATATTCATTTACGGCGTTATGATCGCGTGCGAGCACGCCACGGAGCGGCCTGTTGCCCCTGATGTGGGCCAACAGGTCTGCATCGGGGGCGCCAACAATCTTGCACAGCATCGGCCGCGAGATCGCTGCCAGCCACTCGAAATCCATCTCCGTGAGCTTATCGACGGCCCGGGAGGGCGGCAGTTGTCCGGCCGCAATATGGGCTGCCGCCGTTCTGATGGCGGCGAGGTGCTCCTCATCGGCAGTATCGCGGGCAGTAGGCGGCTCCGGGGCTTCGGGCTCTACCGGCGCCGGCACGGCAACTAGGCGCTGAATCCAGCGGCCGGCAATCTGCGCGCGCTCAAGCACAAGGCGGGGCATCGCTTTCAATATCGCGGCGATAGCCTTGATGATCGATCTCATTGGTCTCTCTCCTAGCGGACGGTCTCTCCGTCGATGCCAAAAGGATCGTCGTCAGCGTAGCAAGGAACAACTCCAACGCTACGCTATAACTCGCCCACGCGCCAACCCATTGTCCCGTATACAAAATCTATGGGCGGCAAGGCCGCTGGTTCCCTGCGCGAATCGGTTTGTGCAATTCGATCGTCTGGAAACGATGATTTCGACGTCCGAGAACGCAAAAAAAGACCCCTCCACGGAACAAGACGAAATTTTTCTTGGATTTTTTTGAACCCGAGCTCGGCCAATAGAATCGGGATCGTTGCCTCTGAATCAGCGCAAACCCCGGGGCTTGACGGGCTTTTCGCGCCAGCTCCCCACTGGACAGTGGCTGTCAATCCCCCGATCTTTTTCGTGTTAAGCCACGGAGCCGACATCGATGAAAATCGGATACCGACCAGTTGCCACCTCGAGACCATCGGCAAAGCGGGCGATCTGCATGGACGTTTCGCTGCACCGGCCGCCGGTCATTTCGGATCGCCCCTCAGCGGAAGCGCTCACTGGGAGCGACCTTCCGAACTTCCTCCAAGGTGATGAATCTGACGCGATGCGACGCGCAGCCGAATATGATTGGACGCAGCCATTCGGTTATGCAGACCAAAGTAGGGGGGCACCACAATGACGAAATTTTGCGCTGCCACTGGAGCTACGGGATCAGCTTGCCTGCCAGACGTTGTCTCGCTGAACCGACGCTCGCTGGAGAACGCTCTCGTCGATCTCGACCAAGCCGTCGCTGCGAGTGATGACCTCGGCTACGAAAAGGCGTTTCGAGCCATCCTTGGGATGATTTCGCAGCCCTTGGTCGAAGTGGCTGACGCGCTCGAGGGCTACGTCGGCCCCGCTGAGGTGTCCCCGGAAGCACTTGCAGTTCGTAGGCTCGCAGATCGTGATGCCAAATATCGTGGGCGTTTATAGTGTCCCCTCTAGTCGTCCAGAAGACGTCGCTGGCTTGGGTCGGCGCAGCAGTAAAGGTGTCGGGTCGATGCCAGCTATCATGATCGACGGTAAGCTTCTCGATGAACTGTCACTGCGCGAGATCGTCGAGGCCACAGCGAACCCCGAGCGTCCATTCTTCGCGGGCGGCGACCGAATGGACTACACTCGGAATGTCAGCCTGCTGGCTCTATACGGCACCTCGTCCGCACTGGATGCCGAAGCCATTGCCGATCGCTATCACTTCGAGATTGCCACCGGTGCATACACGACGCGCTTAAATGCCCTGCGCGCTGGTGAGCTCATCGCCTGGGCGATCAGTCAGCGTCTCGTTGTCCGCTCGAACGACAGGTGGCACCTCGTCGAGACCGAACGCGTTTTCGAGCTCTGCGGACCCGAGCTTAGGCCCAAGGCCGTTCGCGTCCGGGGCCTCGAAGGCGCCGAGGCTATCGTGGCAGACAAGATCTGGCAACGCGAGCTCAAGCGTCGCGAGAAGGCCCGTGTGAAGCGCGTCGGTTACAAGATGGCTCAAGTTCGTGAGATGGCCGAGTACATCGGAATGCATGAGCCGGGGTCGAAGATCGGACCAGACCTTCAGCGCTACGCGGTCGCTGGCGTCGACACGATCATCGGCTGCTCGGACCTGATCCTCGCCTCTATGATGGAAATGACCGTAAAGGAAGCTGACGCGGTCTCGGACGCGGTTCGGAGGATCTACATCGACGTGCAGCACCGCGTGTGGCTGGCAAGCGAAGCTGAGCGGCAGCGTGAGAGGGAGGACATGGCTTCCATCGCTGCCGCATTCAGCACTCGGCCTGTCCCGCCGCCACCGCCATCGTCACCGCGCCCGCAAGACATCGGCGAAGGCCGCTGTCGCGCGCTCGGCTCCATGGATCTGGGGACTGACTGATCACGCTCCGCCGCCGCCTTCATATCTGGTGCCGAGTTCTTCGTCGCCGTCGTTTTCGTCACCGTCGTTTTCGTCACCGACATCATCATGAGAGCACTCGGATGAGCTTGGATGCGCCAGTAGGCTGTCGTCTACAATGACTCGACCTAGCACCGCGGCGAGCGCACGAGATCTCCAAATTCACCCCGGCTGCTGCGGTCGCGGCGGCATGGGGCGTGAAGAGGCAAACGCTGCACGCGGCGGTCAATGCGACGAACCGGTGTCGCCGTCGATCTTGCGGAATGTCGGGCTCGAAAGAGTGCCGGCCGGGTCGCGGCAGTATCGGGTGATCTGATGCTAGTTCCTTGCTAGCGCCCGGGGCATAGACTGGTCATCACGGAGACTATCCACATGACCATCTTCTTCACCGCCGACCATCATTTCGGGCACGCCAACATCATCAAGATGTGCGATCGTCCCTACGACAATATCACCGCGCATGACATGGGCCTCGTCGAGGCTTGGAACGCCGTTGTCCAACCCGACGATGAGGTCTGGCACCTAGGCGATTTCGCCTACCGTGCGTCGCCGAAATGGACCCGCCGGCTGTTCGAAATGCTCAATGGCACCAAGAGATTGATCGTCGGAAACCACGATTTCAAGGGCGAGACCCTGAAGTTGCCGTGGAAGTCGATCGATCAACTGACCGAAACGACGGTCGATGGCCAGACACTCGTTCTTTGCCACTACTCCTTGCGCGTCTGGCGCAATATGAGAAGGGGCAGTGTGCAGCTGTATGGGCACTCGCACGGAAAACTCCCGGGGACAGCCCAGAGCATCGACGTGGGTGTCGATGTGATGGGCTATGCGCCCGTGACATGGCCCCAGATCAAAGCTCGGCTCGAGCTGCAGCCAAAGCTCGACTTCCGTGACGACACTGATGACGTCGAAGCGATCGAGATCAAGCCATGAGGATCTGGCTGCTCTCGGATCTGCATCAGGAATTCATGCGCGATCCGACCGCGGCCGCGACCCCTCACACGCGCTTCGACCCCGCCATTCACGCGCCCGCCGATGGCTTCGATGTCGTCGTCCTCGCTGGCGACGTCGACGTGCCGCTGACGTCCTCGCTGCGCTGGATTGCCGACCGCTTCGCCGGCGTGCCCGTGGTTGCCGTCGCCGGCAACCACGACTTCTACAGCGATCCCGACGCACCCTTCACAATGACGGAGATGCGCCGTCGCGGTGTCGATCTCGCTGGCGAGTTGGGTATCCACCTCTTAGACGACAGCGCGACCGTCATCGACGGCGTGCGCTTCGCGGGTGGCACGCTGTGGACTGATTTCTCCAGCATCGGCTATGGCGATGTCCGCGCCAAAATCGCCGAGGCAGCCGGTCGCTTCGGGATGAATGACTATCGCCGCATCAAACGCCAGAGCAGCCTCCATCCCGGCAAGCGGAAGCGCCTCAGTCCCGAAGACACGATTGCCGCTCACCGCGACACCAGGGCATTTTTGGAATCGGAGTTGGCGCGGTCGCACGATGGCGCCACGGTGGTGGTTACGCACCACGCACCGCTTCCGCAAAGCCTCGATGATCGTCACCGAGGCCGGCTCGACTGGTGCTATGCGTCGGATCTGTCGCTGCTGATCGACGAGAGCCAGCCGGATCTCTGGCTGCATGGGCACATCCACCGCGCCGTCGATTATACGATCGGCGGCACGCGGATCGTGTCGAATCCGCGGGGTTACGCGTTCGATGCCAGCGAGAGAAATCACGGTTTCGATGCGGGTCGCGTCATCGAAATCGATGTGCCGGCACCGCGACCACCGAGCGCCTGATCGGGGCTTATGGGCACTATAAGTCCAAAATCGCCAAAATACGGGCAATAAAGGTCGGTTTCGCGGGAATTCTCGCTCATACGCGCACTATAAGTCATCGAAAGCGACAGATGGACCCGTTAAGTCGTCCAAAGGCCTGCCAAGGTTTTTGCTAAGTCATCCTGCTGCACTGGCGCCAGCACCCGTTGCCCGCTATCGTCCCATCGGGCAGGGGGGCGGCGATGCGGGTTCCGAATGCGGGAAAAGCCGAGCGAGAGCGTCTGGATCAAATTCGGCGGCTGGAGAAGAAGCTGTCGTACTTCCAGTCGATCCCAGCGAGCCGCCGCGACGACGAATGCGCCGATGAGGGCGAGAGCACGTGCCGGGCGCTGCTCGCCGAGCTCGGTGCTCCGGGGCATGAGCAGCCGCAGCCGGTTGGTGATGGCGATGTCACGCTGACGTCGATCGACGAATTCCTGGACGACTTGGAGAAACGATGAGACTGCTGACCACAGCGACGCTGACCTCGCTTATGGCTGCGTCGGTTGCCGCACAAGAGCCCATGAGATTGTGCCATCCCGGGGAGCGCAACGGTCCCGAAAAGCACTGCGTCGTCGATGGAGATACGATCTGGTTCTATGGATCGAACCTTCGGCTGAAGGATTTCGACACTCCCGAGCCGACCGCGCACAACTCGAAATGCCCGCAGGGGCAAACGGCTCTCGAAGTCGAACTAGCGGCCAAAGCCAGCGCGCGACTGCTTGAGCTGATCAACGCGATGCCGTTCTCGGTTGAGCAGTACGGCGTCGATACGACCGGGAATCGGTGGGAGGGGACGGTCCGCATCGAGGGTCGCGACGTCGGCGACATCCTGATCGAAGAAGGCTTGGCGCGACACTGGCCGGACGGGCCGTTGTTCTGGTGCTGAGGTACAGACGTGAGTCATCCATCGCTCTTCATGCCATCCGATGAGATAGTCGATGAAGGCGAGGGGCTAAGCTTGGTCGTCGGTGTCATCGTACCGGCGGCTCCACTCAATCCCGAGACCCTTCCAGCGCGTCACGACCCGACGCATCCGGCGACGAGTTCGGGTGGGCTGCTTGATCTGTATGATGAGTGTGAGGACGCCGATGAGCACACCAAGCCAAGCGGCAAGGTCGGCCATACGGTCTCCTAGAACGACAAAACCCGCCTCGCGGCGGGTTCAGGACGGACTTTCAAGTCCGATAATTGCGACGCTATGAGGATTCGTCTTTGGTGTCAATCGCCGGCGTTTCCACTGCGCTGTAGAGCTCGTCGCGCCAGAGGTGTGTAGTCCTCGCCCCTGCCAAACGCCGCACCACCAGCATCCCGACATCGCTGTTCGATGGATATCGCTGCCGGACACGCCAGAAGTCGCTACGGTCGCATCGCGGGCAGCGTCCCCCAAACAGGTCGTCGAGGTAAGTGTCGGGGTGGTAGATCTGAAGCAGATCGGTCGCGAGATATGCCCGACGCGCCGGCAAAGATTGCACCGCGCCACCAGCAGCAGCCCCTTGTCCGCGGCTTGGCCGAGCCGAGGGCGGTAAAACATGCTGGAAGGCGGGCTGTTGCTCATCGAATCCTGATTGCGTTATGTTCTCTTTATGTTCTACTTTCGAGCGATCGGACATGACAAGCGCGGGAGCGATCACGATGAAGCTGCAGCGGAGTACGGACCAGCCGCCGGTCGTGAAACCGACGACGTTGATCGTCTTGGCGGCGTTTGAGCGGGACGACGAGGGCGAGCTGCGACCCGCACTCGAGGCCCAGCAGATGCCGAGCGAGCACGCCGCTGTCGCCCGGGCGAAGCTGATGTCGAGGTCTTATGCTGGCGTCATCGCGTGGAAGAGGCCAGCGAGGCCGGATGAAGGCGAGTTTGGGGAGCCGGAGGTGCTGTTCAGTGTCGGCGACGTGCCGGACATGGAGTGAGGGCGCTGAAGTCAGCGAGGGCGATTGTTCCAGAGTTCTTCGATGTCGTTCTCCTCAGCGGCGAGCCACTCCTTCATTTTCCTCACCGCGTTGTCCGAAAAACATGGGATCTTCTGGGCGCCAAATTCGAAGACATGACGACATGAAGCGTCGTCATCAATCCCCAAGTGCGCTCGCAGCAGCTTCGATTTTGGCATGGTGATACCGAGCTTATGGGCTAACTCGCTCGCTCTCGAATGGAACTTCTTCTGCAAGTCCAACTCTCGTACGGCAGCCGCTTCACCGGGATCGTCACCGCCGATATATCTAACGGGTGCACCTTCTTTCTTGCTGAAGTGCACCGTCATGTTGATGCCTTCGCCTTCAGTGCTGGTCCCCACAGTCGCGAGTCGAGGGAATACCTCGGCGAACTCCTTGCCGGCTTTCACCGCCTTTTCGATCCGATCGATGTCCCGCTCGGAGATCTCCACTTCGTCCACGATGATGGCTTCCATCGCCAGCATTGAACGGATCCGCGCTCTGGCTTCGTCTCGAGCACGTCGACCTGGCTGAAGCAGTTCGGTCACCAACGAATATTCGCGGTCCACCAAGAACTCGAAATCCCCGGGCGGGTGCGTCGAGATCGGCAACACGCGGAGAGGAATGTGGGTTACCAGATCATCATCGAGCGCGCGTTTGAGATACCCATCGAAAGCCGTGATCAGCGCCCGCGTGTGCAAATAGAGTATGTCTTCGGCAACGAAGACATACCAATGCTGTGCGGCATCGCGAAGGCTGTCGATTGCACGCATAACGCCGGCCTCGTCTGCCGTTAGGCCGTGATCGGACGTGCACAGTCTCAGGCATTTCTCGAAGCCGAGCGACTTGCCGGTGTTTTTGTCGAACACCTTGGCCTTGTTTTGAACCAAGACTGCCTTGAGGAGCATTTCGCACGAATGCTGCAGGTGAAGCAGAATTGCGGTGACCCGACCATCGTCATCGAAACTGTTGAAGGCAGACATCCCGGCCCGCATCGAGCAGATGGCTTTCGTCTTTAGTGTTCGCGCTTCACGCACCAGCTTCATGCCAATCCCCCCGAATCCTGCCGGTATTCTGGTCGGACAAAGGCTTCTCAACAACGAACTTCACCACTCAGGCGGGAAGTTAGTAGTGAACTTTCCGGCGATTTGTGGTGGTAAACGGCTCTGGCGACACGAATCCATATTTTGGCGCAGTCGTCCCAATGTCGTCCCAATGCCAAGTCGTCCCAATCGACGAAAGGGATGACTTCAATGCTGGCAAGGGTTTAGATGGTGGCCCCGGTGAGATTCGAACTCACGACCTCAGGATTAGGAATCCTGTGCTCTATCCTGCTGAGCTACGAGACCAGCCATTGCCCGAGTACCAGCCGCAAGGGCAAGTTGCAAGCAGGGCTCCACGCGCATGGGACATGCAATGGCCGATTCGTTTGTCACATTTCCTGATCCGGTTCTGACCCAGCGGGCAAGCCCGCGTCCGCTCGATCCGGACCTCCGCGCCGTCGGCGGCAAACTCCTCGCCATGGGCCGGCAACATCAGGTCTATGGCCTGGCCGCGGCCCATATCGGCCTGGTCGAGCCGGTCGTTCTCGTCAGCCTGTCCGAACCGCAAAGCCGTGACTACCGGCTCCTCTACAATCCCGAAATCGTGGACCTGGGCGGCGCAACTGCTCCAGGGACAGAAGGGTCGGTCTCCATGCCCGGCATCGAGGTGACCATCGTGCGCCATGCCGAGGCAGAAATCGCATTCGACGACGCGGACGGCACCCGCCAGGTCTTACGCCTGTCCGGATTTGCGGCGCGCGTCGCCCAACATGAAATCGACCAGATGAACGGCCTCTTCTTCCTTGATCGTCTCTCCCGCCTCAAGCGCGATACCGCGATCCGCAGGTTCCGCAAGCTGGGTTCGGGCGCCAAATGAGGGCAGGGCGGTTGATCCGGGATTGCCGCTCCGTTAAACGGGGCGTCGACAAAACAAGGAACGACAATGCGCGCGGAAATCGAAAAGACCGTTGCCGAAATCGAGCAGGTTCTGACCCTGCTGAGGAGGCATCTTTGACTGGGATACAGCTCAACTCCGTCTCGACGCGCTGAACGCGCAAACTGAATCCCCCGAATTCTGGAGCGATCCGGAAAAGGCCCGCGTCACCATGCGCGAGCGCGACGAACTCGATGTGGCGGTGAAAACCGTCAACGAGCTCGAATCCGGTATTCGCGACAATGTGGAACTCATCGAACTCGGCGATGCCGAGGGCGACGAGGAGATTGTGCGCGAGGCCGAGGCGTCGCTCATCGAGCTCAAGCAGACCGCCCGCCGGACCCAGATTGAAACGCTGCTGTCCGGCGAAGTGGACAGCAATGACTGCTATGTCGAAATCCACTCCGGCGCCGGTGGCACCGAGAGCCAGGATTGGGCCAACATGCTGCTGCGCATGTACACCCGCTGGGCCGAACGCCGTAAAATGAAGGTCCAGGTGCTGGAAATGCATGACGGCGAAGAAGCCGGCATCAAGTCCGCCACCATCCAGGTCACCGGCCACAATGCCTATGGCTGGCTCAAGACCGAAAGCGGCGTGCATCGGCTGGTGCGCATTTCGCCATACGATTCGGCTGCCCGCCGGCACACCAGCTTCTCGAGCTGCTGGGTCTATCCGGTGATCGACGACAGTATCGACATCGAAATCCGCGAAGCCGATCTCAAGGTCGACACCTATCGGGCCTCGGGCGCCGGCGGTCAGCACGTCAACACGACCGACTCGGCCATCCGCATCACCCACGTGCCGTCCGGCATCATCGTGGCCTGCCAGCAGGAACGCAGCCAGCACAAGAACCGCGCCACCGCCATGGCCATGCTGAAATCGCGCCTCTATGAGGCCGAATTGCAGAAGCGCGAAGAGGCGGCCAACGCCCAGGCGGCCAACAAGACCGATATCGGCTGGGGCCACCAGATCCGTTCCTACGTCCTGCAGCCCTACCAGATGGTCAAGGACCTGCGCACCGGCGTCGAAAGCGGTCAGCCTTCGGTGGTTTTGGACGGTGATCTGGATCAGTTCATGGAAGCCGCCCTGGCCCAGCGCGTCGGCGTGGCAACCGATGTCACCGCCGAAGACTAGGCAGGTTCGTCCGGCAGCCTCTTCACCTCCCCCTTGATGGGGGAGGTAGCGCCGCTAGGCCCAAAGGGCAGTAGCAGAGCTGGGTGGGGGTGATCCTGACTGTGGTGCCAGGCAATAGGGGCCCGTCCTCCGGGCCCTTTGCGTTACAGCATGGCAGTCAGCCTTTTTCCCGCTTCGAGAAACGTCTTGGGGTCGAGCGGGCTGTCGCCGCGCCGAACCTCGAAATGCAGATGCGGGCCGGTGGAGCGGCCAGTCGATCCCACTTTGGCGATCGGTGTGCCGGTGCTGACCTTCTGGCCTTCATAGGCCAGTTGCGCGCTCAGATGTGCATAGCGGGTCATCAGTCCGTTGCCGTGCTTGACCTCGACCACCTTGCCATAGCCCGAACGGTTGCCGACAAAGGTGACCACCCCGTCCGCGGCGCTATAGACCGCGGTGCCCGTGGCGGCCGCGAAGTCGAGGCCCGAGTGAAAGGCACGGCCGCCGGTAAACGGATCGGTCCGGTTCCCGAAGCCGGAGCTTTGGCGAAAGCTGCCGCTGATCGGCATGTGGACAGGAACCAGGTTCAGGCTGTCGCGCGCGGCCTTGTAGCGCACCAGCGCATCCATCACCGCATTGGCGTCTTCCATCACCGGAGAAATGTCGCCGCCATCCGCTGCCGCCATGAAGGGGCCGCCCATGCCGGCCAGCATGGTGCGTGGCACCTCGACGCTGACGCCGAGCCGTGACAGCTCGGAGACGATCCCGTCCGTGCGCAGTTCTGCGGTTTCGGCAATGCCGGTCATGGCGCGCTGGGTTTCGTCCATCATCTGCACCAGCGCGTCGGAGGTGGCGCCGATATCGGAATTGCTGATTGCCGCGTGAGAAACAGGGATTCCGGCGGTTCCCGCTACCGAGGCGGAAATGCCGAGCTGGTCTGCCTTTTCGACCAGGACGCGCACAAGCTGATGCTGCTCAAGCAGCACTTCCTGCTGCTGGGAAAGCTCCTGCAATTGCAGGTTGATGTCGCCGGCCTGGGCGTAGTTTCGCGAGTGCAGGCGGTCGATCTCGACCCGCATCTGCGCCAGCCTGTCCTCATAGGCGGCGATGACCATTTCATTGTGGCCGCCCATGAGCCGCGCGATATCCGGCGCCATCAGAAAGCCGGTGACCGCCAGGGCATTGCCCCCCAGCAGCAGGGCAAACATGCCGTAGAACAAGCCGGGATGAATTCCGCGACGATTGCTGTCGTTCTTGCCCTTGGGCTCGACGCCGATGCTCGCAGATTGACGCACGCCACTACTCCGCACACCCATGCACTATGGTTAGCGAAGTATCACCCGGCTTGGTTAAGAAACGCCGAAGGTCATTTCCCTGCGACGACATCCTTCAAGGCTTCAAGCATCTTGGCGGCATGACCCTTGATGCGCGTGGCCCTGATAATGCGCGCCACCCGGCCTTCGGCATCGATGATGAAACTGGTGCGGACCAGCCCCATGAATTCGCGTCCATAGAGCTTCTTCATCTGCCACAGGCCAAAGGCCTCGATTGCAATGCGCTCAGGGTCGGCGGCGAGCGGCACTGCGAGCCCGTACTTGGCCCGGAATTTCCGGTGGCTTTCCAGGTCGTCGGGAGAAACGCCCACCAGCGTCGCGCCGAGCGCAGCAAATTCGGGCGATAGAGCCGAAAACTCCTGGTTCTCGTCGACGCAGCCCCCTGAATCGTCTTCGGGATAAAAATAGATGACCACAGGTTTTCCAGCAGCGGCGGCAAGCTCAAACTGGCTTCCATCGTCGCGCGGCAGAGAGAAATTGGGGGCAGGGTCGCCCGGCTTGAGATGCGTCATCTGTGTATCCGTCCGATTGGCCCTCAATAGAGGGTGTTTGCGTCACATTCCAGCCGGTATCATCTTGCAAAGCTCCGCGATTGGCGGATGATTCTGTTTGGCGGGCCACTGGCAGGACCGCTTCTGGCCTGGCGACACGTGAACGATCAAACTGTTTCCTCAGATCAGAGCACATCACCGTCGCCTCGGCCACCGATGCGCCGGGCAGCCAAACGCGCCGTGTGGATCGTTGGCGTCCCCTGCGCGCTGCTCATCCTGCTCTACGCGATCCTGCTGATCACGCCGATTAGGCTGCCCTTCACCGGCGGCGCAATTCGCCATCTGGTGCAGTCTTTTATCCCCGAAACTTCAACCATTGAAATGGGTGACATGGCCCTCGCGCTCGAGCGCGGCGTGTGGCCGGTCATCCAGTTTTCGCCGGTTGTACTGACCGATAACAAGACCGGCGGGCGGGTCGCCATGGAGGCCCTCGAAATCGGCTTCTCGCCGTCCCGGGCCATGTTCGGCCAGCCGGGCACGACCGTCACGGTCGTCCGGCCCCACATCCAGATGGTGCAGGATCTCTATGGTCCGCGCCTGGCCAGGCTGGAACTGGTCGAAGATGGCGATGGCGGCTCGGTCGTGCGCGTGATCGAGGGGACCGAGGCCTATCCCCGCGTTGATATTTCCGGGTCCGGCATCGAATACGACCAGCCGCCGGCCCAGGCAATGCGCTCGGACAATGATTGGCTGATCTACAATCTCGAAGCCGGTGAGGCCGGATTGGCCGACCTGGTCGAGCAGACCGCCCAGGGGCGGTTTTCGCGTCTGGTTGTGCGTGACGGCCATATCGAAATGTCGGATTCGGTCTATGGCATGTTCCGCCAGTTCGAGCAGGTCTCGCTCGAGATCGGCCCTACGCTCGACGGCAAGGCCACGGCTGGCGAATTTTCGGCCCTGATCGGGGGAAAGAAGGTCGTCGGGACCGTCGAGCGCACCATCGACGATGATGGCGTCAAGCGCCTCCAGGCCGATGTGACCAATCTCGACTTTTCCGCCTTTCTCCCCTTCATCGATGACGAAACCAGCATGGGGGCGATGCGGGGCGCGGGGGCCATCTCGATCGACGTCACCTTCGACGCCGAGACCAGCAAGGTTCTGGGTGGCGAGTTCAAGGCCGACCTGACCGGGGTCGATCTGCGCCTGGCCAAGGATTATTTCCCGGTCGCCAGTTCCATTCTGGACATTTCCTGGGAGCCCTCGACCGGCCGGTTCACCATGGCCGAGGGTGCCCTCCAGATCGGCAACAGCCGGGCGCGCGTGTCCGGTGTCTTTGCCCTGGGCCTCGATCCCGCCTTCGGGCCGGTGATCGGCATGTCCATGAAGGCCAGGGATGTCTATCTGCAGCCCAATGATCTGCCGCCGGCGGAGACGCCATTCGACAGCGTGGAATTTTCCGGCTGGTCGGCGCCGCTCTATGGCGCGCTCGGGATAGATCGCTTTGTGGCCAGCAAACCCGGCGCCGTGGTGGAAACCAGGGGCAGGCTCGATCTGCTGCAATCGGGCCTGGGCGTGGACATGACCGTGGCCGGGCAGGGCATCACCGCTGACGATTTCAAGCGCCTCTGGCCCTATGTGATGGCCGAGGAAAGTCGGGACTGGTTTGTCGCCAACGTGCCCGAGGGGCGGGTCAAGACCGCCCGCATGGTCTATAAATTCCCCGTCGGCACCCTGTCGCTGGATGGCGAGGAAAAGCCGTTGCCGCCAGACAGCATGCTCATCAACGTTGTCGCCGAGGGCCTGGCAATCCGCCCGATGGAGGGTATGGAGCCGATCAGCATCGAGGGCGACACGCGGCTGCATTTCGACAATACCGAATTTTCCATCGCCGGCGGCGGCGGTTCGATCGAAACCGAAGCCGGCACCATCACGGTCAAGAATCCGGCTCTGATCATGGACAGCTCGGTGCCAACCGAGAGCATTGTCGAAATTTCCGGTGACCTGTCGGCGCCCATTCCAGCGCTCCTGTCGCTGGTGTCGGACCTCCAGCCGGACGCGCTTGCCGGCGTGGAACTGCCCATCGACCTCGCCAGCCTCTCCGGCCAGGTCGAACTGGGACTGGTCTCCACCATCGCCCTTGCCGACGAGGAGCAGGGCACGCCGATGAAGCTCGACTATGTCGTCAACGGCACGGTGAGCGACTTCGCCAGCTCGGATACGTTTGAGGGGCGGCGCATCGGCGATGGCCAGTTCGCCTTTTCTGCTTCCCAGGAGGGTTACCAGCTGGGCGGCACCGCCGATATCGACGGGATGACGGCGGAGGTATCGCTGCAGGGTACGCCCGAAACCGATCCGGTCTTCCGCATCGGCTCCACAGTCAAGGTGGCCGACCTCGCCGCCATGGGTTTCGACGCCTCCCAGTTCCTCTCCGGGCAGGTTCGCTTCGTTGCCCAGCCTATGGCCGATGGGGGCCTGCAGATGGCCGTCGACCTGGCCGGTGCCGGTCTCAACATCGCTGATCTGGGGATCACCAAGCCCGCCAATGCGCAGGGCTCTCTGACTGCGATCATCCGCCCCGACGGTGATCGCACCAGGCTTGAAGACATCGTGCTCGCCTTCGGCACGGTCAAACTTGAGGGCACGCTCGACTACAGCACCAGCGATGGGCTCGTCGCCGCCGATTTCGATACGTTCGCGCTCAGCGCCAACGACAATGCTTCGGTGCGCGTGCGGCCCACGGATGGGGGCTTTTCGGTGGTCATATCCGGTCGGCAACTGGATCTGAAGCCCATGCTCAGCCGCTTCTTCAGCCTTGGCCAGGGCAGTGGCGGCGTCCAGACAACCCAGTTCAACCAGTCCATAGCCCTGACGGTCGATCTCGACCGGGCCATTGGCTACTACGCCACCACCGCCTTCAATGTCGACATGGACCTGCGGATGCGCAGCGGCCAGCTCAGCCGGGTGACGCTGACCACCCAGTTCGACGAAGGCAACGGCATTTCGATCACCACCAATCCGGCCCCCAATGGCCGCACGCTCAGCATGGCTTTCAACGATGCGGGCACCATTCTGCGGTGGATGGGAATTTACTCGC
The DNA here is from genome assembly GCF_025809055.1 of Devosia sp. Lineage (NCBI taxonomy): Bacteria > Pseudomonadati > Pseudomonadota > Alphaproteobacteria > Hyphomicrobiales > Devosiaceae > Devosia > Devosia sp. Next base: position 646,471 of record NZ_CP075529.1, read on the forward strand.
AGCTTGCCGGGGGCAGCGGCAGCCTGGTGATGACCACGGACCGAAACGCCAATGCGGAAGCCGGCCAGCTGGTCATGCGCAATTTCGCCATCGTGGACGAAGACACCGTCACCCAGGTTCTGGGCAATCACTCCGATTCCCGCGCCGCGATTGCGGCCAGCAACCGCCTCGATTTTGAGGCCGGACAGGTGGATTTCATCCGCCGCAGCGACCGGGTCGAAGTCACCAATGCCAATCTCGCCGGCAGCACGGTCGGCGGCACCCTGCGCGGCTTCATCTATACCGACGCGCGGCAATACGACCTTGCCGGAACCTATGTGCCCCTGTTCGGGCTCAACAACGCTTTCCAGCAGATTCCCCTGCTCGGGCCGCTCCTGGGCGGGCGCGATGGCGAGGGGCTGGTGGGCGTGACCTTCGCCGTGCAGGGCCCGCTCGAAAACCCGCAGTTCCGCATCAATCCGCTGTCGATCCTGGTGCCCGGCGCCTTCCGCGAACTGTTCGAATTCCGCTCCCGCGAACTGCCGCCTGCCGAATAGAAAAAGGCGCCGCACACCATGCGACGCCTTAAGATTTTCTGTGGTTTGGCGGCTCGGTTCAGACCGGCTTGATCAGCGCATGGCGCTTCTTGCCGACCGAGAGCTTGATGACCCCCTCCGGCAGCAGGGCATTGTCCCCAAGGTTCAGCCGGTCGTCCTCGATCACCGCATCGTTGATCCGCACCGCGCCAGACTGCACATGGCGGCGGGCTTCACCATTGGACGCGGCGAGCCCGGCCTTCACCAGCGCATTGAGCACGCCGATGCCGGCATTGAGTTCGGCATGGGTAACTTCCGACGTCGGCAGGGACAGATCGATGGCGCCCGATTCAAACGTCGCCGCCGCCGTGGCTGCCGACTGGATCGCCGCATCCCGGCCATGCACAATGGCCGTGACCTCGGTGGCCAGCACCTTCTTGGCCTCGTTGATATCGTCGGCGCCGATCTTCTCGATTTCCGAGATGGGCAGGCGCGTGAAGATCTTGAGGAACTTCACCACATCCGCGTCTTCGGTATTCCGGAAATACTGCCAGAAATCATAGGGGCTGAAGAGATCGCCATTCAGCCAGACGGCGCCCGACGCCGATTTGCCCATCTTCTCACCGCTCGACTTGGTCAATAGCGGGGTCGTCAGCGCATAAAGCTGCGGCCCGCCCATGCGATGGCTGAGGTCGACGCCATTGATGATATTGCCCCACTGGTCCGAGCCGCCCATCTGCAGCACCGTGCCGTGCCGCCGGTTCAGCTCGGTGAAGTCATAACCCTGCATGATCATGTAGTTGAATTCGAGAAAGCTCAGCGACTGCTCGCGATCGAGCCGCAGCTTCACCGAGTCGAAGCTCAGCATCCGGTTGACCGAAAAATGCCGGCCCACATCGCGCAGGAATTCAACGTAGTTGAGCTTCAGCAGCCAGTCGGCATTGTTGACCATGAGGGCCGGATTGGAGCCGCCGTAGTTGAGGATATTGCCGTAAACGCGCTTGATGCTCTCGATATTGCTCGCGATCTGCTCGACCGTCAGCAGTTTGCGCTGATCGTCGCGAAACGACGGATCGCCGACCATCGAGGTGCCGCCGCCCATCAGGCTGATGGCCTGGTGCCCGGTTTCCTGCAGCCAGTACAGCATGGTGACGGTGATCAGATTGCCGATATGGATCGAGGTCGCCGTCGCGTCATAGCCGACATAGCCGGTAATCCGCGACGTCGCTGCAAGCTGGTCGAGCCCCTCGGGGTCGGAAATCTGGTGGATGAATCCGCGCTCATCGAGCACGCGGAGGAAATCGGATTTGTACTTGGTCATTTTGGTGCGATCCAGGTGTCGCCCCTCCCACAGTGTCATTCCCGCGAAAGCGGGAACCTCTGTTGAAAGGCCGGCGATATAAAACTGAGGTCCCCGCTTTAGCGGGGATGACAATCCAGTGGGTGTGACCGCAATGAGTGCGCTCTAGATCAACGCCCGCCGCCGTCCGCGATCTCCTGACGGCGACGGTCGAGATATTCGGCACACCGGGTGGTCAATTCATCGACCTTGCCCTCGTAGAAGTGGTTCGCACCCTCCACGATCTGCTGGTCGATGGTAATGCCCTTCTGGGTCTTGAGCTTGTCCACCAGCTTCTGAACCGAGCTGGGCGGCGCCACCCGGTCCTTGTCGCCATGGATGATCAGGCCCGAAGACGGGCAGGGCGCCAGGAACGAGAAATCGTAGAGGTTTTCCGGCGGCGACACCGAGATGAAGCCTTCCACTTCCGGGCGGCGCATCAGCAGCTGCATGCCGATCCAGGCGCCGAAGGAGAAACCGGCAATCCAGCAACCGCGGGATTCGCGGTTGATGATCTGCAGCCAGTCGAGCGCCGCTGCGGCATCGGACAATTCGCCGATACCGTGGTCGAACACGCCCTGGCTGCGGCCGACGCCGCGCGAGTTGAAGCGCAGGACCGAGAAGCCGCGCTCGGCGAACATATAGAAGAGATTATAGACGATCTGGTTATTCATCGTCCCGCCGAACTGCGGATGCGGATGCAGGACGATGGCCACCGGTGCATTGGGTTCCTTGCCCGGCTGGTAGCGGCCTTCCAGGCGCCCTTCCGGACCGTTGAAAATCACTTCTGGCATATGTTCTGTTTTCCGGCCTGTTCGGCTTTTGGCTGCGGCTTTTCTGACCACTGGAAACCGGACCGCGCGGCTTGACTAAGCGCCGGGGGCTTCCTAAAACATGGGTCCGAAAAACCAGTTTAGAATTGTTCAAAACGGGTTTTGGCCATCAAATGGCCAGTTGGAGCGCCCCTTGTAATGAAGTTGGGCGCGAAATTTCAAGAAGAGTCTGGTTTTCACGGGGGCGTCAGCCTCCCGCGCCGGGCATGAGAGCGATGACGGGCACATGAGGGCCCGGGGAATGAGATGACGAGACCGTCGGTCTATCTCGATCACAATGCAGCCACCCCGCTTCGTCCCGAAGCGCGGGAAGCGCTCGTGGCCGCGCTCTCGCTCACCGGCAACCCGTCCTCGGTTCATGCCCATGGCCGTGCGCTGCGCGACCTGGTTGAAACCGGCCGCCGCCAGGTGGCGGCCCGTGCCGGTGCCGAGCCGCGGCAGGTCGTCTTCACTGGCTCTGCCACCGAAGCCATCACCCAGGCCGTGGTCGGCGGCGCAAAGGTCTTTGCCGCCGGAGCCATTGCCATCAGCGCCGGAGAACATGCGGCTGTCGCCAAGGCTGCAGAAGCCACCGGCCTTCCAGTCTGGATCATTCCACTGGATTCCGCCGGCCGCATTGATCTTGATCAATTGGCCGGCCTTCTGGCGCGGGCCGATGGGGACGGCATCAACCTCTTGGTGGCAGTCCACTGGGTCAATAACGAGACCGGCGTGGTCCAGCCGATGGGGCGCATCAACGCTTTGGTCGGCCCCACGCGCCACACGCTGTTTGTCGATGCCGTCCAGGCCTTCGGCCGTATCGATCTGGATTTCGCCGCTTCGGCACCCGATATGCTGGCTGTCAGCGGCCACAAGATCGGCGCCCCCGCCGGCATTGGCGCGCTGCTGGTCAAGGCGCACGCCGATACCGTCCGCCTGATTCCGGGTGGCGGCCAGGAACAGGGACGTCGCGGCGGCACCGAGGCCGCAGCCCTGATCGCCGCCTTCGGCGCGGCTGCCGCGGTCACGACGGGTGAAGGCCCTGATCTGCGGCAGTTGACCGCCCAGGTCGAGACCGGCCTTGCGGGCATCGCGCCCGATGTCGTGATCTTCGGCGCGGGTGCCGAGCGTGTCGGCAATGTCGTCGATTTCGCCGTGCCGGGTCTGGGCAATGCCGGCGCCATGATGGCGCTCGATCTCATGGGCCTGTCGGTGTCGTCCGGCTCGGCCTGTTCGTCCGGAAAGGTCGGCACCAGCCATGTGCTGACCGCAATGGGCGTCGAAAAATCCCTGGCCGATTGCGCCCTGCGCGTCAGCCTGGGCTGGAATTCCACGGCGGAAGACGTTCGCGCCTTCCTCGCCGGTTTTGCAACGCTCGTCGCGCGTCATCGGCGCGGGGGCAGGGCGGCCTAGCCGCCACACCACGTCTATCGGTTCGCGGCGGCCTTGAACCGCCGAGGGACATAAAGGAGAAGCCTTATGGCGGATTACGACATCCCGACGCTCAAGGAAGAGATCGACCGGGAGACCGTCGAGCAGGTTTTGGCGCTCGACGTCGACAAGTACAAGTACGGCTTCGAAAGCGACATTGAATCCGATGTGCTGCCGCCCGGCCTCAACGAAGACACCGTCCGCTTCATCTCCGCCAAAAAGCAGGAGCCGGAATGGATGCTGGAATGGCGTCTCGACGCCTTCCGCCGCTGGCAGACCCTTGAAGAGCCCAACTGGGCCAAGGTGCACTATCCCAAGATCGATTTTCAGGCGATCAGCTACTATGCTGCGCCCAAATCCGTCACCGGCCCCAAAAGCCTCGACGAGGTCGATCCCGAACTGCTCCGGACCTATGAGAAGCTCGGCATTCCGCTGAAGGAGCAAGCGATCCTGGCCGGCGTCGAAGGCGCTGCCGAATCCGTCGGCACGCCCTTTGGCGCCAATGTTGCCGTGGATGCCGTGTTCGACTCCGTGTCCGTCGTCACCACCTTCCGCGAGGAATTGGCCAAGCACGGCATCATCTTCTGCTCGATTTCGGAAGCGGTTCGTGAACATCCTGAACTGGTGAAGAAGTATCTCGGCTCTGTGGTCCCGGTTTCCGACAACTACTACGCCACGCTCAATTCCGCTGTCTTCACCGACGGGTCCTTCGTTTACATCCCCAAGGGCGTCCGCTGCCCGATGGAGCTCAGCACCTACTTCCGCATCAACGAGAAGAAGACGGGCCAGTTCGAGCGCACGCTGATCATCGCCGATGACGACAGCTACGTGTCCTACCTCGAAGGCTGCACGGCCCCCATGCGCGACGAAAACCAGCTCCACGCCGCCGTGGTGGAACTGGTCGCCCTCGACAATGCCGAAATCAAGTACTCCACCGTGCAGAACTGGTATCCGGGCGACAAGGACGGCAAGGGCGGCATCTATAATTTCGTCACCAAGCGTGGCGATTGCCGTGGCGTCAATTCGCACATTTCTTGGACCCAGGTCGAAACCGGCTCCGCCATCACCTGGAAATATCCGAGCTGCATCCTGCGCGGCGACGGCTCGCGTGGCGAATTCTACTCGATCGCCATTTCCAATGGCTATCAGCAGGTCGACAGCGGTACCAAGATGCTGCACCTGGGCAAGAACACGTCCAGCCGCATCATCTCCAAGGGCATTGCTGCCGGCTTCTCGGACAACACCTATCGCGGACAGGTTTCGGCCCACGCCAAGGCCAAGAACGCCCGCAACTTCACCCAGTGCGACAGCCTGCTCATTGGCGACAAGTGCGGCGCGCACACGGTGCCCTATATCGAAAGCCGCAACGGCACCGCCGTCTTCGAGCACGAGGCCACCACGTCAAAAATTTCCGACGACCAGATGTTCTATTGCCTGCAGCGCGGCCTCAACGAGGAGGAAGCGGTGGCGCTGATCGTCAACGGCTTCGTCCGCGACGTGCTGCAGCACCTGCCGATGGAATTCATGGTCGAAACCCAGAAGCTGATCTCGATCAGCCTCGAAGGCAGCGTGGGGTAGTTCACTCCTCCTGAGACCTCATGGTGAGCCTGTCGAACCACGAGGTCGGGAACGCAAGTAGTGCCATGACCTCGTCCTTCGGCAAGCTCAGGATGAGGTCCACTGAATCAGGCCTCCCAGCTCTCCCTTCCGGGGAGAGGTCGCCCCAAGGCGGTAAGGGAGCCTCAAAAAATCACCGGCGACTGATAGGCGCCATGGAGACCGAAAATGACCACGCCCGTTCTTGAAATCCGCAACCTGCACGCCCGCATCGAGGACCGCGAAATCCTCAAGGGTGTGAACCTCATCATCCCGCCCGGCGAAGTCCATGCCATCATGGGCCGCAATGGTTCGGGCAAGTCGACCCTGAGCTATGTGCTCGCCGGCAAGGAAGACTACGAGGTCACCGAGGGCGAGATCCTGCTCAACGGCGAAAACATCCTCGAGATGGAGCCCGACGAGCGCGCCGCCGCCGGTCTGTTCCTGGCCTTCCAGTACCCGATCGAAATTCCCGGCGTCGCCACCATGACCTTCCTCAAGGCGGCCATGAATGCCCAGCGCAAGGCGCGCGGCGAAGAGGAGCTGAAAACTCCCGAATTCATGCGCCTGGTCAAGGAGGCCGGCGCCCAGCTCAACGTCGATAGCGAAATGCTCAAGCGTCCGCTCAATGTCGGTTTTTCCGGCGGCGAGAAGAAGCGCGCCGAGATCATGCAGATGGCGCTGCTCAAGCCCTCTCTGGCCGTGCTCGACGAAACTGATTCCGGCCTCGATATCGACGCCCTGCAGACCGTCTCCAAGGGCGTCAACGCCCTGCGCGACGGCCAGCGTTCCATGCTGGTCATCACCCACTATCAGCGCCTGTTGAACCACATCATTCCCGATGTTGTGCATGTGTTCAGCGATGGCCGCATCGTCGAGAGCGGCGGCAAGGAGCTTGCGCTCAAGCTCGAAGCCGAGGGCTATGCCAATTACGGTGGCGAGGCGGCCTGATCCATGCGCGCGAACTTTCCAGTCCGCCTCGGTCCGGCCGAGGAAACCCTGATCAGCCAGCTCAAGGCCGCCGGTGCCGAACAGGCCGCCGAGCGCATCGCCGTCGCGGGTCTGCCGACCCGTCGCGTCGAGAGCTATCACTATACCGATCTCAAGACCCTGCTGCGGACCATTCCCGCCCTCGGTCAGCCAGCCAATGAAGCCAGCGCGCCGGCCCTGCGCGTCCCCGGAGCCTTCACGTTGATGATCGCCAATGGCGTCATCCAGAATGCGTCCACGGCCCCGGCCGGCGTCATTGTCGGCGAAGCGGGTGGCGGTGTGCTGTCCACGCGCGATGATGTCATCGTAAATGTTAGCAATGCGCTAGCGCAAAAGGCCCTGACGCTGACACTCGAAAGCAGTGTTGACCCGGTGGTTCAGGTCGAACGGCGGATCGAGGGCGAGGCGGCCCATGTTGCCGACGCGCTCAAGATTTTCGTCGCCGATGGCGCCAGCACCACCATTGTCGAGACGTTTTCCGGTTCCGACGCCGCCCATGTCGGCAATCACGCCACCTATATGGCGCTCGGCAAGAATGCGGTCGTCACGCACATCACCGTCGATCTCAGCACCCGCGCTGTCAGCCATTTCGCCACCAACGAATACCACCTTGCCGACGGCGCAAAGCTGCGGACGCTGGTCATTCACGCCGGTGCCGGCCTTGCCCGGACCAATGTGTTCCCGCGCCTCGAAGGCGCCGGCGCCCATGCAGACCTCACCGGCCTCAACCTGGTTGCCGAAGGCCAACACGCTGATATCACGATGGAAACCACCCATGCGGTGCCCAACACATCGTCGCAGCCGCTGTTCAAGTCCATCGCCCGCGGCCGCTCGAAATCCGTTGTCCAGGGCAAGCTGATTGTTGCCCGCGACGCCCAGAAGACCGACGCGAAGTTCATGCATCAGGGCCTGATGCTGTCGGACGAAGCCGAAATCCTGTCCAAGCCGGAACTGGAAATCTACGCCGACGACGTGGTCTGCGGGCACGGCTCGACCTGCGGCAAGCTCGACGAGGACAGCCTTTTCTACCTGCTCAGCCGCGGCGTTCCCAAGCCAGAGGCCGAAACCATGATGGTGCGCGGCTTCATCGCCGAACTCCTCGACGAAGTCGAGGACGAAGCGCTGAACGAAGCCCTGCAGACCGTGGTCGACAGCTGGTTGCTGGGGGCATAGAGGGCCACTTTTCGCCGGCATCCAATCACGGTGTCATTCCCGCGAAAGCGGGAATCTCCTCGCCGGAGGATGGAGCCGAGCCACAAACACCGGGTCATTCCCGCGACAGCGGGAATCCCTGTTGCGGATAGGACCGCGTGCATCACAACGGAGGTTCCCGCTTTCGCGGGAATGACACCGTGGAGTTGGAAGTGACCTTCGACCTCGAAAAAGTCCGCGCCGATTTTCCGATCCTGTCGGAACAGATTCACGGCCATCGCCTGGTCTATCTCGACAGCGGCGCTTCGGCGCAGAAGCCGGTGCAGGTGCTCGATCGCATGGATCATGCCTTCCGGCACGAATATGCAAATGTCCACCGCGGACTGCATACCCTCGCCAATCGCGCGACCGAGGGCTACGAGGCGGGCCGGGAAAGCGCGCGCCGCTTCCTCAATGCTGGCCGGATCGAAGAGATCATCTTCACCAAATCCGCCACCGAGGCCATCAACTTGGTTGCGTCATCCTTTGTCGGCCCGCGGATTGGGGCAGGCGACGAGATCGTCACCACGATCATGGAGCACCACTCCAACATCGTGCCGTGGCATTTCCACCGCGAGCGTAGCGGTGCAGTGCTGAAATTTATCGACGTGCGCGACGATGGCAGCCTGGATCTGGACGCCTTCGAGGCCGCTCTGTCGGATCGCACCCGTATCGTTGCCGTTACACATATGTCCAACGTGCTCGGAACCATCAATCCGATCAAGGAGATGGTTGCCATTGCCCATGCGCGTGGCATTCCGGTGCTCGTTGATGGCTCCCAGGGTGCTGTTCACACGCGGGTCGATGTTCAGGACCTCGACGCCGATTTCTACATCATGACCGGGCACAAACTCTACGGTCCCACCGGCATTGGCGTGCTCTACGGCAAATACGATCTGCTGGCCGACATGCAGCCCTATCAGGGCGGCGGTGAGATGATCGAAACCGTAACGCTCGACGGCGTCACCTATAACGAGCCGCCGCATCGCTTCGAGGCCGGTACGCCGCCCATCGTCCAGGCCATGGGTCTGGGGGCGGCCCTTGACTACATGCAGGGTCTGGGCCGGGACACCATCGCCGCTCATGAGCATGACGTCGCCGCCTATGCCCATGAACAGCTGAGCCGCATCAATTCGCTGCGCCTGATCGGCACTGCGCCGGGCAAGGGCGGCATCTTCTCGTTCGAGATCGCCGGCGCCCATGCCCATGACGTCGCGACCATTCTCGATCGCTACGGCATCGCCGTCCGCGCCGGCACGCATTGCGCCCAGCCGCTCTTGCATCGTTTTGGCGTCACCTCTACCTGCCGGGCCTCCTTCGCCCTATATAACGGCAAGGACGACGTGGACGCGCTGGTCGATGGTATCGAGCGCGCCCGCAAGTTTTTCGCCTGAGGAAGGCCGCCATGACTGAAGAAACGAAGATCGAAGACACGACGGACGTGCGCATTGCGCCTACGGTCTCGTCGAGCATTCCCGAGGCCGATGTCGAGCGGATCACCACCGATCTCATCGGGGCGCTCAAGACCGTCTATGATCCGGAAATTCCGGTCGACATCTATGAGCTCGGGCTCATCTACCGAGTCGATCTCGACGATGACCGCAATCTGACCATCGACATGACGCTGACTGCACCTGGCTGTCCGGTGGCGGGCGAAATGCCGGGCTGGGTCGAAAATGCAGCGCGCGGCGTCGAGGGCATTCAGGACGTCACCGTCAACATGGTCTTCGATCCGCCCTGGGACGCATCGCGCATGAGCGAAGAGGCTCAAGTCGCGTTGAACTGGTGGTAATTCGGCGCGTCTGCGCCTATATATCGTGAAACGCCGATAAAGGGCTCATCCGATGCCGTTCAAGATCATGTCGCTGACCGATGCCGCCGCCGAGCGCATCACCGAGATCATCGAAGACAGCGAAAAGCCTGTGGTGGGGCTGCGCGTGGGCATCAAGAATGCCGGCTGCGCGGGTGTGTCCTACACCATGGACTATGTCGAGGCGCCGATTGCCGGCGACGACCATGTCGAGGATCGCGGCGTCAATGTCTGGGTCGATCCCAAGGCCACCATGTACCTTCTGGGCACGGTCATGGACTTCGAAGCCACCAAGATGGGTTCGAGCTTCACCTTCAAGAACCCCAACCAGACCGGCGCCTGCGGCTGCGGCGAAAGCGTCACCCTCGCTGCCGCCGATCTCAAAGCCCTGGCCGAGGCGCGTCAGTCGGCCTAGTTCCCCCTCATCCGCCCCTTGGGCACCCCCATTCGAGCCGCGGGCAAGCTCTTCTCCCGCAAAGGGAGAAGGGTAGCACCAAGCTGGCATAACCACCGGCTTACCCCTCTCCCCTTGTGGGAGAGGGTGGATCGGCCGCAGGCCGAGACGGGTGAGGGGTATCTCTCCAGTTGCGCACCGCTCGAAGGTAAGGCATTGATCCCGCCATCATGCCGAACGCACTTCCCCCAGCCTACACCATTGTCCCGCCAAATCGTCCGCTGAATGGCCGGGTTTCTCCGCCGGGCAGCAAGTCGATCACCAATCGCGCGCTCCTGCTGGCGGCTCTCGCCCGCGGCACCAGCCGCCTCACCGGCGCGCTCAAGAGCAAGGATACCACCCTGATGGCAGCTGCCCTGCGGCAGATGGGGGTGAGTGTGGACGAGCCGGATGCGACGAGTTTTGTGGTGACCAGTTCGGGCCGCCTGTCCGCACCGGACAACGCCCTGTTTCTGGGCAATGCCGGCACCGCCACCCGCTTTCTGACCGCCGCCGTCGCCACCATCGAAGGCACGGTGATCGTCGATGGCGACGAAGACATGCGCCTGCGCCCCATTCGGCCATTGGTCGAGGCCCTGAAATCCCTCGGCATTGCCGCCGATTGCCCCACGGGCTGTCCGCCGGTGACCGTCCACGGCACGGGACGCTTCGGGCAGGGCAGGGTGGAGATCGATGCTTCCCTCTCCAGCCAATACGTTTCGGCGCTGCTGATGGCCGCCCCCTTTGGCGACGGCCCCATCGAAATTGCCCTGACCGGCAAGGATATCGGCGCACGTGGCTATGTCGATCTGACCCTTGCCGCCATGCGCGCCTTTGGCGCCACGGTCGAGGCGCGCGATGATGGCTCCTGGCTGGTGCAGCCGACCGGCTATGCGGCCACCGACTTCCACATCGAGCCCGATGCCTCTGCCGCCACCTATCTCTGGGGCATGGAAGCGCTGACCGGCGGAAGTATCGACATGGGCGTCGCTGCCGATGCCTTTACCCAGCCCGATGCTGCCGCGCAGGCCGTGCTGGCCCAGTTTCCCGATATGCCCGCCATCATCGACGGCTCGCAGATGCAGGATGCCGTGCCGACCATCGCGGTCGTGGCTGCGTTCAACAACAATCCCGTCCGTTTTGTCGGCATTGCCAATCTGCGGGTCAAGGAAACCGATCGCATCCGCGCCGTGGCCAACGAACTCAATCGCCTGCGTCCGGGGCTCGCGGTCGAAGAGGGCGACGATCTTGTCGTTCACGCGGACCCGCACCTTGCCGCCTCGCTCGCCGGGCGGAATTCGCGCATCAAGATCGAGACCTATCACGACCACCGCATCGCCATGAGCTTTGCTCTTGCGGGCCTGCTCGTGCCCAATGTGGTCATTCTTGACCCGTCCTGCACCGGCAAGACCTGGCCCGAATATTGGTCGATGTTAGAGGGGCTGGGTGTGGACCTGATCCCGGACCGGTAATCAGGCGGCCGAAACGTCGCCCGAGGTCGGCTTGGTGGCAGCAGCCAGGTCATCCTCGGTGATGACCCGGTTCCGGCCGGCGCGTTTGGCGGCGTAAAGGCACCGGTCGGCCCGCTCCACAAAGGTCACTGCTGTGTCGCTGGCATTGAATCGCGCGACGCCGAACGACGCCGTGATCCGCCCCAGCTTTTCATTGGTCGACCGCTTGAGCAGTTCCTTGGCCTGGATCGCCTTGCGGATATTCTCCGCGACGATCACTGCGCCCTCCATGTCGGTCGAAGGCAGAACCGCGACGAATTCCTCGCCGCCATAACGGGCGGCAATGTCCTTGCCCTTGATATTGGACTTCAGCGTCATCGCGACCAGCCGCAACACCTGGTCGCCGGTCTGGTGGCCATAGGTGTCGTTGAACGTCTTGAAATGATCGATATCGGTCATGATCAAGGACAGTGGCGCGCCGGTTTCCTTGAACTCCTTGATGGCATCCTCAAGACCCTCGTCGAAGCTCTTGCGATTGGCGATCTTGGTCAGCGGGTCGAGCATGGATTCCCGGCGTACGTCGTCGAGGTCGCGCTGCAGGGCCGCAATGTCCTCGCGGGACGCCTCGAGCTTCATCTCCAGTGTGCGGTTGGTCTCCTGCATCCGGCGCGTTTCCAGCAACAGCTTGTCGGCCAGGCTCTTCATGGCAACGGCAGACATGGTGCGTTCGAGATCGCCGCTCGCCGACTGGAGAGAGCCGGAATAGGCATTTGCCGTCGTCATGGCGGTGTCGATGGCGTCATGCACGGCCTCGATCCGGGCATGCATGCGTTCGGACACGTTCGACATGCGGTCGTCGACATCCGATTTCAGAAATTCGTTGTAGAGCGTCTCGGCCAGGTCCGCGGATGGCGATCCGCCAGCGCGGAAGATCGCATTGATGCGGCTGTTGAGCGAAGGATTGACGCCCGTGGCATAGGTGTAGAGCAGTTCATAGAATTGAGGATAAGGCGGAATGCTGCTCCGCTTGAGCAGGTCGAAGGCTGCATTGGCATAGCCAAGCGCCCGCATGAATTCATGATCCGACACTGCTTCCCTCGCGCCCCGTTGCGCTGCTCCCCAGCGGACGATCCTCGCTCGCCCGGCGCCGAAGCGCCTCAATGCAACTCAAGCACAGCTTGCCGAGATTCGGTAGTTGCGCGCAGCAATATTCCACGCGCAATGACTAAGTCGTGCGGGTCGCTCGCAACAAGAAAGCCGGTATTGGGCCTGCATCGCCAAAGGGATTGCCCTTGGTGTCCACAGTGTCGGCCTGCTCTTTTGCCGCTTCGACTTCCGCCGGCTTGCGTGCACTTGTACGGCTCGGCTTTTCCTTGCGAGCGGCCGGCTTTGCCGGCTCTGCTGCGTCCGCCTCGGCCTTGCCACGTCGACGCGATGGCGCCTTCTTTGCTGGCTTTTCCTCGGCTACGGCCGCCGCAGGTGCCGCGGCATTGCCCGGCTCCAGCCAGTCGATCGGCTTCTGGATCAACTTGAGGATGGCTTCGAGATGCTTGGTGTCTGCAGACGACACCAGAGTATAGGCAACCCCCGAGCGTCCGGCACGGCCGGTGCGGCCAATGCGGTGCACATAGTCTTCGGCATGAACCGGCACGTCGAAGTTGAACACATGGCTCACCGCCGGAATATCGAGGCCGCGCGCGGCGACATCGCTGGCGACCAGCAAAGTGAGCTTGTTGGTCTTGAACGCATCCAGCGTTTCCATTCGGCTCTTCTGGTCCATGTCGCCATGCAGGGCGCCGGCGGAATATTTGTGGCGCTGCAGGGACCGGGCGAGGGTGGCCACGTCGCGCTTGCGGTTGCAGAAGATGATGGCGTTGGTCAGCCCCTCGGAGGCATCGATGCGCGCCCGCAGCGCCGCGCGCTTTTCATCGGGCTTGGACGAAACCTTGACCAGCTTCTGGTCGATGGTGTCGGCAGTCGAGGCGGCGCGGGACACCTGCACATGCACGGGGTCCTTGAGGAATTTCTTGGTCAGCCGTTCGATCTGTCCGTCCATGGTGGCCGAGAACAGCATGGTCTGGCGGCGCGGCGGCAGGCGCGACACGATCTTTTCGATATCGTCGATGAAGCCCATATCGAGCATGCGGTCGGCCTCGTCGATCACGAGGATTTCCACGCCCGTCAGCAGGATCTTGCCGCGGTCGAACTGGTCCAGCAACCGGCCGGGCGTGGCGATCAGCACGTCGACGCCGCGATCGAGCTTGCGGTTCTGGTCCTCGAAGGAAACACCGCCGATGATCAGGGCCATCGAAAGCCGATGGTTCTTGCCGTACTTCTCGAAGTTTTCCGAAACCTGGGCCGCCAGTTCGCGCGTCGGCTCGAGAATGAGCGTGCGCGGCATGCGGGCCCGGGCGCGGCCGGCCTCCAGCAGCGTCAGCATGGGCAGCACGAAGGATGCGGTCTTGCCCGTACCGGTCTGGGCAATGCCGATCAGGTCCTTCTTCTGCAGCAGGTGCGGGATGGCCTGCGCCTGAATTTCGGTCGGCTTGTTGTATCCGGCTGCGGCAACCGCGTCGGTGACTTTGCTTGAAAGGCCAAGTCCGGAAAAGTCGTCGGTCAAGTTGGTCGTTCCACTCAACGGTGATGTCCGAAGCCCGTCCGGTCCCGGAATGGGGCCGGTGCATCGGTCTTTGATCTCTCGCACAAGGTCCGCTTTCGGGGCGCGCGGCCCTTGCAGGCAAGCGGATCGGCCAGGGTCCTGATCCGCCATGGCACACGAACCGAAACTACGCGTCCGTGATGCCGGCTTGGTGTCCCCGAACTGTCGTCATGGCAGTAAAACACCTTGACCACAGGGACATCCCAGCGGCGCGGACCATAACGCAAAGGCCTTGACTGTCAACGGCTAAGGCCAATTCACCTGCAAACGCAGTTAAATGGCGCGTGAACGGGGCCTTCGGTCCGCCGGAATTGCGCGGCTTCAAACTAAAACCCGTCGATCGGCAGCACCGCCACAAGTGTGCCGCTTTGCTGGCCCGCATCGTTTTCCGGCTGGATGATGAGGAGGTCGGCATAGGCAAGCGAGGAGGTGTGCCCGCTGTCGGTTTGGGAGATCGGCAAAACTTCGGGGCCGGTGGGGGTGTGGACGAGGCGCCCGCGCATAAAATGGCGGCGGGCGCTGTTTGGCGGGGTTGCGCCGGCCAGGGGCAGGTGCCAGGGCTCGTGCTCCGCCGCGCCCAGCCAGGCGCGCAGCGCCGGCTTGATGAAGACCAGCGCCGTCACCATGGCCGAAACCGGATTGCCGGGCAGCCCGAAAACAAGCGTCCGGCCCAGGCTGCCAAACATCAGCGGCTTGCCCGGCCGCATGTTGATCCGCCAGAAATCGAGGGAGACGCCGAGGTCCTTGAGCACATCCTGCACCAGGTCATGCTCGCCCACCGATGCGCCACCGGAGGTGATGACAATGTCCGGGTCCTGCGCCAGGACATTTGCGATCCCCTCGCGCAGCGCCTCGCGATTGTCGGGCATAATGCCATGATCGAGAACTACGTCGGCATAGGGCGCGAGCATGGCGGCCAGTCCAAAACTGTTCGACGCCACGATCTGGTCCGGACCAAGCGGTTGTCCGGGCGGCACCAGTTCGTCCCCGGTCGCGACAAGGGCGATGCGCGGGCGCCGGGAAACCGGAATTTCTGCAATATTGGCCGCGGCGATCACCGATATCTGCATCGGGCTGAGCCGTTCACCGGCCGCGACAAGCGTGTCGCCGACGGCAAAGTCATTGCCCTTGAGGCGCACGCTGTGGCCCGGCCGGGCCGGCACCGCAAAGCGTACGCGCTCGCCATCGCGGATCGCCTCTTCCTGCATGATGACCGTGTCGGCGCCCTCGGGCAGGGGCGCCCCTGTGAAGATGCGCACGGCTTCGCCATGGCCCATCACCCCTTCGAACCGCGCCCCGGCCTGCGCGGAGCCGATGACCGTCAGGAACTCGTCCGGCTGCACATCGGCCGCGCGCACGGCGTAGCCGTCCATGGCACTGGCGTTGAACGGCGGCTGATCATGCCGGGCGATGATCGGTTCTGCCAGCACGCGGCCCACAGCCTGCGCAATGTCAACGATCTCGCTGCTGACTGGCGGCACCCGCGCCAGGATTGCGGCAAGCGCCGCGTCGACTGGCAGCAGGCTCATGGCGCCTTCACATAGTCGCCAGACTTGCCCCCGGATTTTTCCACCAATTCGATATCGGAAATCACCATGGCCCTGTCGATGGCCTTGGCCATGTCGTAGAGGGTCAAAGCCGCGGTGCTCGCGGCCACCAGCGCTTCCATTTCGACGCCGGTCTGGCCGGTCGTTTCGGCTGTGGCGCTGATCAGGATTGCGCTGTTCGTGTCCTGGGTGATCTCGACGCTCACCTTGGTCAGGGCGATCGGGTGGCAGAGCGGAATGAGCTCGGAGGTCTTCTTGGCGGCCATGATGCCGGCAACGCGCGCCACCGCCAGGGCGTCGCCCTTTTTGAGCCCGCCCGCCATGATCGTGGCAATGGTTGCAGGCTGGCCAGTGAGCCGGGCCTGCGCCAGCGCGCGACGATGCGTAACGGCCTTGTTGCCGATATCGACGATGTGGGCCTCGCCGCGTTCGTTGAGATGGGTGAGGCCGTCCTTGCCCATCAGCGAACCGTCTCGGGCTGCCCCATCAGCAGCGCCCGGGTCGCCGCTACCACATCCGCTTGCCGCATCAGGCTTTCGCCCACGAGGAACGTGCCGACGCCGCAGCGCTCGTCGAGCATCTGGACGTGGCTATGGTCCACAATGCCGCTTTCGCTGACCAGCAACACATCCGATGGCACGCCAGCCGCCAGGTTCACCGTGGTTTCCAGCGTCGTCTCAAAGGTGCGCAGGTTGCGGTTGTTGATGCCGATGAACTTGCTGTCGAGCGCCAGGGCCCGGTCCAGTTCGATCTGGTCATGCACCTCCACCAGCGCGTCCATGCCCCATTCTTCGGCAGCGTCGAGCAGATAGCGCGCCACGTCGTCGCCGACGGCGGCGAGAATGATGAGAATGCAGTCGGCGCCCCAGGAGCGGGCCTCGGCCACCTGATAGGTCTCGAACAGGAAGTCCTTGCGCAGCACCGGCAGGTTGGTTGCCGCCCGTGCCTCGATCAGATAGCTCGGCGAGCCCTGAAAGCTGGGGCGGTCGGTCAGCACCGACAGGCAGGCCGCGCCAGCCGTTTCATAATCGCGGGCAATTTGCGTGGGCTCGAAATCGGGTCGGATCAGGCCCTTGGATGGGCTGGCCTTTTTCACCTCGGCGATCAGGGCAAACTGATCCTTGGCGCGCTTCTGCTTGATGGCTTTGACAAAGCCCCGCGTCGCCGGCTGGTCATGCGCTGCCGCAACCACTTCGGCCCAGGGGCGCATAGATTTGGCCGCGGCGATTTCTTCGCGCTTATAGGCTTCGATCTGCTTGAGAATATCGCTCATCAGCCCTGTCCGTTCGATACCGCCACCAGGCGGGCCAGTGTCTGCTTTGCCTTGCCAGTGTCGATGACCGAGCGGGCCATGGCAATACCATCCTCGATGGTGCCGACCTTGTCGGCAACCAACAGCGCTGCCCCGGCATTGAGCAGCACCGTGTCGCGATAGGCGCCGGGCGCTCCATCGAACAGCGCCATCATCGCTGCAGCATTTTCGCTGGGCTCGCCGCCCAGCAGGTCCTTGGGATCGGTAAGGCTCAACCCGACCTTTTCGGGGTGCAACTCGAAACTGCGCAGGTCGCCATCGGCAATCTGGGCCACGAAGTTCGGACCAGAGGTGGACAGTTCATCCAGGCCCTCGCTCGAATGCACCACCCAGGCCTTGGTCGCCCGGTTTGCCAGGAGCGCCGCCGCCACCGGCTCGACCCATTGCGGGGAATAGACGCCGAGCAGGTAGCGCCGCACCCCGGCCGGGTTCGACTGCGGCCCCAAAAGGTTGAACAGCGTCCGCACACCCATTTCGGCGCGCGCCGGCCCCACGTGACGCATGGCAGGGTGATGGCTGGGCGCAAACATGAAGCCGATCCCGGCATCGGCAATGGTCTTGCCGATCTGGTCGGGCGTCAGGTCGAGCTTGACCCCAAGGGCCTCGAGCACCTGCGAGGCGCCGGAGCGCGACGACAGCGCCTTGTTGCCATGCTTGGCCACGGGAACACCGGCTGCCGCCACGACGAGGCCGGTCGTGGTGGAAATATTGAGGCTCCCCACACCATCGCCACCGGTGCCGACAATGTCGATCGCACCCTCGGGGGCCGATACCGGCACCATCTGCTCGCGCAGGATCGACACGGCAGCCGCGATTTCGCCGACTGTCTCTCCCTTGATCCGCATGCCCATGAGGAAGGCGCCGGTCTGTGCCTGCGTCGCTTCGCCATTCATGATGATGCGCATGACGCCGCGCATTTCTTCGCCGGTCAGGTCCTTGCCGTCGGCGATCTTGTTGAGCGCTGCCTTGATGTCCATCACGCGGCCTGCTTTCCGTTGAAGTCGCGGGCAATGTTCAAAAAATTCTGCAGCAGGGCGTGGCCATTTTCCGACGCGATGCTCTCGGGATGGAACTGCACCCCATGCACCGGCAGGGTTCTGTGCTGCATGCCCATGATCAGCCCGTCATCCGTCGTCGCGGTGATTTCGAGCTCGCTGGGCAGGCTTTCGCGCCGCACGATCAGCGAGTGATAGCGCGTCGCCTCAAAGCCGGCATTGAGCCCACGGAAAACGCCCTTGCCCGTATGATTGATCGTGCTGGTCTTGCCGTGAAACAGGCTCGGCGCGCGGATCACTTCGCCGCCCAGCGCCTGACCCATCGCCTGATGGCCCAGGCACACGCCCAGCATCGGGATCGTACCCTTGAATCGGTCGATGACCGCAAGGCATATCCCCGCCTCGTTGGGCGTACACGGCCCAGGCGAGAGCACGATGGCTTCCGGAGCCATCGCCGCGATTTCTTCAAGGGTAATCTTGTCGTTACGCCTGACAGTGATATCAGCGCCCAGTTCCCCGAGGAAATGGACGAGGTTGTAGGTAAAGCTGTCGTAGTTATCGATGACGAGGGTCTTGGTCATTTTCTGGACGTTCCGCTGAAGGTGTTTCTATCCACCGGGTCATTCCCGCGAAAGCGGGAACCCCTGTTTTCAGAAACTTCCCCGCCATCGATTGGAGATCCCCACTTTCGCGGGGATCACGACGTGGTTCGTCACACCCGCCACGTCATTCTCGCGTACGCGGGAATCTATCTCTTGAATGCGCTCAAAGCTCACTGGCCCACTCCCGCTTCACCGGCATAGCGTAGCGCCTCTTCGGCGGCACTGAAAAGAGCGCGGGACTTGTTCTCGCATTCCAGTTGCTCCAGCGCCGGCTGGCTGTCGGCGACTATGCCGGCGCCGGCCTGCACATGCAGTTTGCCATCCTTGACGATGCCGGTACGCAAAACGATGCAGGTGTCCATGGTGCCGTCGGCACCAAAATAGCCTACGCAGCCGCCATAGATGCCGCGCCGGGAGCGTTCGAGCTCGTCGATGATCTCCATGGCCCGCACCTTGGGTGCGCCTGAAACCGTGCCGGCCGGGAAACCGGCCGACAGGGCGTCGACAAAGTCATATTGCGGGTCGAGCACGCCCACGACATTGGAAACGATGTGCATGACGTGGGAATAGTATTCGAGGAAGAACTTGTCGGTCACTTTGACCGTGCCGGTTTTGGCCACCCGGCCGACATCGTTCCGTCCCAGGTCGAGCAGCATCAGGTGCTCGGAAAGTTCCTTGGGGTCCGATAGCAGTTCGGCCGCCAATTCCTTGTCTCGGGTCGGTGTCGCACCGCGCTTGCGCGTCCCGGCAATGGGGCGGATGGTGACGTCGCCGTCCTGCACCCGCACGAGAATTTCCGGGCTCGATCCGGCCACCGCGAAGTCACCGAAATCGAGGAAATACATATAGGGGCTGGGATTGGTCCGCCGCAACGCCCGGTAGAGGGCTGTGGGCGGCAGGGTAAAGTCGGCGGAAAACCGCTGGCTGAGCACGACCTGGAACACGTCCCCGGCCGAAATGTACTCCTTGGCCCGCGCCACCATGCCAAAATAATCTTCCTTGGGCGTATTGCTGGTGACGGCGATCTTGTCGAGGTCGGGCAGGGCGGTCGTGGTCGCGGGCAGGGCGCGCGACAGCCGGGCAATCGCCTCCTCGATGCGGCTCTCGGCGGCCGCAAGCGCCTGGGCGGCGCTGACGCCGCTGCGCACATAGATCGGCGCTGTCAGGTAGAGCTCATCCTTGACCGTATCGAAGATCGCCAGCAGCGAGGGGCGCATCAGCACCGCCTCGGGGGTCTGCAGATCGTCGGGATTGGCGTTGGGCAGCACTTCCATGTAGCGGACCATCTCATAACCGAGATAGCCGTAAATGCCCGCCGATTGCGGCGGCAGGCCATCGGGCATGTCGATCTGGCTCTCGGCCACGAGCTTGCGCAGGGCATCGAGCGGCTTGTCGTCCATCGGCTCGAAGGCATCCGGCGCCGTCTGGGCGCTGCGGTTGATCGAGGCCTTGCCGTCTTCCACCTTGAGGATCAGGTCGGGCAAGAGGCCAATGATGGAATAGCGCCCTCGCGTCGTGCCGTCCTGCACGCTTTCGAGCAGGAAGGAATGCGTGCGCTCGGCGGCCAGCTTCAGATAGGTCCCCACCGGCGTTTCCAGATCGGCCACGATGCGGCGCCAGACCAGCTGCGAGTTTCCGGCATTGTATTGCTCGGTAAATCGCTTGGAAAAGTCGTCGCCCATTTGGTCTGGTTCCGTTGGTGGTGGTGGCCTTATTGGCCGAAGTTCTGCACGAGCAGATTGTTGAGGGCCTGCTGGTTGACGCGAAGCCCGGCATCGTCGCGCAACGCGGCGACGAATTCCTGATAGAGGCCGGCGCGGGCCTCGTTGTTGATGCTGGTCTGCGCATCCGCGGCCAGCGGTTCGGCCGGCTCGGTATTGTCGACGACCTGGAACACGATGAACTCACCGCTTTCGCTGACGACCGAGCCGGAATGATCCGGTCCGCCGCCAAAGGCGGCGGCAGCCACGGTGCTGTCGATGGTGCCATCCTCGGATCCGAAGCGGCTGAAGGGCGCGCTGATCTGCGGGAAGAGGTTTTGCGAAACCGCGACATCGGCCAGCGTCTCGCCGGCCTCGAGCCGCCCGGCCAGGTCCGCCGACTGCGCCAGCAATGCGTCATTGGTGCGCTGCGTCATCAGCGCCTCCTCGACGTCGGCGCGGACCTCGTCCAGCGTCTGGTCGCGCGCCGGCAGGATTTCCTCGATGTCGAACCACACATGGGCATTGGCCGAGAGCGGGACTGTCGGGTTGAGCCGATCAGGCTGTGCCGCAAAAATCGCCTGCGCCACGCGCTGCTGATCGGCGGGCTGCAAGTTTGGCATCACCGACAGTTCCGCACCATTGGCGGTCACATCGGCCTCATAAACGTCCAGATCATAGCGCTCGGCGATCTCCTCCACCGGGATGAAGGCCGCGCGCAGTTCCTCGATCTCGTCGAGCACGATATTGATCTCATTGCGGGCTTCGGTCGACGCCAGGCGCTCGGCAATACCGGCGCGGGCGTCATCGAGGCTGGTCTGACCCTCGGCTTCGATGGCCACGACATGCACGGCCCGCTTGCCGCCGATGCCGTCGATAATGGCAAATCCGCCTTCTTCCAGACCGAAAGCCGCTTCGGCCAGGCGCGTGTCCGTGACCTCGCTGCGCGCCAGCGTGCCGATGCTGGCCGGCGTCAAACCGGCTTCCGTGGCCAGGGTCGCAAAATCGGTCCCGGCTGCAAGACCGGCCTCGAATGCCGCAACGGCCTCGGGCGTCGACAGCACCACCTGCTCGATGCTGCGCTTTTCCGGCGTCGTCATGGTCGATTGCGTCCGCTCATATTCAGCGGCAATGGCGTCTTCGTCCACGGTCTTGGTCGCAGCCAGCGACGGCACGGACAATTCGAGCAGCTTGACCTTGCGTGTATCGACGGTGCGGAATTCGCTCTGGTGCTCGGTGAGATAGGCCGCCAGTTCCTCGTCGGTCGGGGTTGTGCCGATATCGACGCTGGTCGGGTTGAGGGTCACATAATCGATGGCGCGCGTCGCGCCCACATAGCCATTGATCAGCTCAGAGGCGACCGCGGGCAGGCCCGCATCGGCAAACAGCGACTGAATGACCTGGTCGCGCTTGGCCTCATTGCCGCGCGCGCTGAAATACTCCGCTTCGGTCCAGCCGCTGCGCTGCAGCACCTGCGAGAAGATGGAAGGGTCGAAATTGCCTAGCGTGCCCTGGAAAGACGGGTCCGCGCGCAGCATTTGCCCCAGCTTGGCATCGGATACGCCCAGCCCGAACTGCCCCGCCAGGCCATCGAGCGCCGCGCCTTCCGAAAGGCCCAGCAGCACCGCGCTGGGAATACCCAGGCTTTCCGCCTGGCTGGTGGTGGGCACCGAGCCGATCTGGTTGGCCACGGCATTGACCTGCGACTGGTAGGCCCGCAGGAACTCGCGCGCGTCGATTTCCTCGTCGCCCACGCGCGCGATGGTATTGCTGCCCAGATCGATGATCACATTGTTGATGCCGAAACCTGCTACACCGACCAGCAAGAACGCTCCCATGATCTTTCCCGGCCAGGATTTTGCAAAGTCACGCAAACCATCGAGCATTTCGAGCGTTCCAGTTTAGGGTCCAAGGCTTTACCCCAGGGGCAAGGCCGGACTAGTAAGACATTCAGACTGCCGGGGTTAGGGCAAACCTTTCCTCGGCGCAAGAGGCAGGAGTAGCAAGATTGTCGACCATCGCACCGCTGATCGCCGGAAACTGGAAGATGAATGGACTGACCCATTCGCTCGAGGAATTGAGTGAGCTGGCGCGCCTGCTGACGACCGGCGAAGCGCCGCGCGCTGTCGTCGTCGTCTGTCCACCGGCAACCCTGCTTGCGACCATGGCGTCACAGGGCGCCTCGAGCGGCATTCTGGCGGGTGGCCAGGATTGCCACGCCCAGAGCGCCGGCGCCCATACCGGCGATATCTCGGCCTCGATGCTGGCGGACGCCGGTGCCCAGTTCGTCATCGTCGGCCATTCCGAGCGCCGCGCTGACCACGGGGAGAGCGACGATCTGGTGCGCGCCAAGGCGGAAGCAGCCATCGGCGCCGGTCTCAAGCCCATCATCTGCGTCGGCGAAAGCGATGCCCAACGCGATGCCGGCGAGGCCGAGGCCGTCGTCTCCGCGCAATTGGCGGCGTCCATTCCCGATGCGGCCGAGCACCACGAGGTCGTGGTCGCCTACGAACCGATCTGGGCGATCGGTACCGGCCGCACCCCGACGCTTGAGGAAATTCATGACATTCACGCGGCCATTCGCGCCCGCCTCGTCGACCGGTTCGGCCTGTCGCGCGGCGAAACGATCCGCATTCTCTATGGTGGTTCGCTCAAGCCGCAGAACGCCCGCGAGATTTTGGCCGTGGACAATGTCAATGGCGGCCTCGTCGGTGGCGCCAGCCTCTTGGCAAAAGACTTCTACACCATTATCTCGGCCGTGTAGTTGAACGGCATTTCCGGTCGGGGCGAAAATCGCCGCGACCGGCTGGTATTTGCCGTTCCAGGGGTGTATGACCCCGCATCCTTTCAAAACCGGGACCCGTGACCTGCTTGTCCGGGACCGGCCTGACGCGAAGACAAGACTGACATGGCCAACGTTCTGCTCGTCGCCTATCTGCTGATCGTTCTGGCGCTGATCGTCGTCATCCTCCTGCAGCGCTCCGAAGGCGGCGCGCTCGGCATTGGTGGTGGCGGTGGCGGCGGCATGATGACGGCACGGGGCTCGGCTAACCTGCTCACCCGCACCACTGCCATTCTGGCCGTGCTGTTCTTTGCCTCGGCAATCGGGCTGACCATTCTGAGCGAACTGGACCGCGGCTCGTCGAGCATTCTGGACAACGCCGTTTCCACCGAGACGGGCGAGCAGCCATCCACCGTTCTGGACGCGCTGAACGCACTGCAGGGTGACAGCGATCTGCCGCTGCCGGCCGATGCACAGACGCCGGCGACGACCGACACCACGGGCAGCGACCTGCCGGTGCCCGCGACCGACGCCGCTCCGGCCACGACCGAGACTGCCCCGGCCGAAACCGACGCGGCGCCTGCCGAGGTCACCGAGCCCGCTGCCGACGCGGCGCCCGACAACACGACGACTGCGCCCGCTACGGGCAACTGACCGCCGCAAGGCGCTACGGAAAAGGGGATGGCGACATCCCCTTCTTCTTTTTGTGTAGAGCGCAGATGCAGCTCTGCGAATCATTTCTGATGTGCTTATGGTGATCGCCCATGGCTCGGTACGTTTTTATCACCGGAGGCGTGGTTTCCTCCCTTGGCAAAGGTTTGGCTTCGGCGGCGCTTGGCGCCGTACTGCAGGCGCGTGGCTACAAGGTCCGCCTGCGCAAGCTCGACCCCTATCTCAATGTCGATCCCGGCACGATGTCGCCGACCCAGCACGGTGAGGTTTTCGTCACCGATGACGGGGCCGAGACCGATCTCGACCTTGGTCACTACGAACGCTTTACCGGCCGCGCGGCCAACAAGCGCGACAACATCACCTCGGGCCGTATCTATTCGGACCTGCTCTCCAAGGAGCGCAAGGGTGAGTTCCTCGGTGCCACCGTGCAGGTCATTCCGCACGTCACCGACTCGATCAAGGCTTTCGTCCTCGACGGCAACGAGGACTACGACTTCGTCCTCGTCGAAATCGGCGGCACTGTCGGCGATATCGAGGGTCTGCCCTTCTTCGAGGCCATCCGCCAGCTTGGCAACGAGTTGCCGCGCAATCACGCGGCCTATCTGCATCTGACGCTGATGCCCTACATTCCCTCGGCCGGCGAATTGAAAACCAAGCCGACCCAGCACTCGGTCAAGGAGCTCCGCTCTATCGGCATCGCGCCGGACGTGCTCCTGGTGCGCTGCGACCGGCCGATCCCGGAAGGGGAAAAGAAGAAGCTCAGCCTCTTCTGTAACGTGCGCGAGACTGCCGTCATCCAGGGCCTCGACGTCGCCTCGATCTACGACGTGCCGGTCGCCTATCACGAAGAGGGGCTTGATCGCGAAATCCTGGCCGCCCTCGGCATCACCGACGCGCCCGAGCCCGATCTTTCCGCCTGGAACGAAGTCTCCCGCCGCTATCACAACCCCGAAGGCGAAGTGAACATCGCCATCGTCGGCAAATATACCGGCCTCAAGGACGCCTATAAGTCGCTCAGCGAAGCGCTGACCCATGGCGGCATCGCCAACAAGGTCAAGGTCAACCTGCAGTGGATCGACTCCGAAGTCTTCGAGCGTGACGATCCGGCCCCCTATCTTGAGCACGTCCACGGCATCCTCGTGCCCGGCGGCTTCGGCGAGCGCGGCTCGGCTGGCAAGATCGAAGCGGCCCGCTTTGCCCGCACCAAGGACGTGCCCTATTTCGGTATCTGTTTCGGCATGCAGATGGCCTGTATCGAGGCGGCCCGCAATACCGCCGGCATCAAGGCGGCGTCGTCCACCGAATTCGGCGCCACCAAGGAGCCGATCGTCGGCATGATGACCGAATGGGTGAAGGGCAACGAGAAGGAAAGCCGCGCCCAGGACGGCGACCTCGGCGGCACCCTGCGTCTCGGGGCCTATCCGGCCCAGCTGACCCGCGGGTCCCGCGTCGCCGACATCTATGGCTCGACCCGCATTTCCGAGCGCCATCGTCACCGCTATGAGGTGAACATGGACTACCGCAAGCTGCTCGAAAAGAACGGCCTCTTGTTCTCCGGCGTCTCGCCCGACGGCACCTTGCCTGAAATCGTCGAGCGCACCGATCATCCTTGGTTCATCGGCGTTCAGTTCCATCCGGAGCTGAAATCAAAACCCTTCGAGCCGCATCCGCTCTTCACCAGCTTCATCGCCGCCGCCATGGATCAGAGCCGGCTGGTGTGACGAACCCGGGGTCGCTGTCCGGCTCCGCTCACCGACGCTGCCCTCGGGCTTGACCCGAGGGCCCGCCCGGATCAGGGTAGGGCTCTTCGGAGTACCCTGTGGCCCAAATCCTCTCCCTGTCCAAAGCCCGCAAGGCCAAGGCCCGTTCCGAAAAGGAAGCGGCCGCCGAAGCCAATCGTCTGAAATTCGGCCGCAGCAAGGGCGAAAAACTCAAGCAGTCCGCCGAGAAGGCTCACGCCGAAAAGCAGATCGACGGACACAAGCGCGACGAATAGGCGAACTCGCGGCCGGTCGCCGTCATTGCGGAAAAGCGTTCGGCACTTGCCAAGGTTCTGCTCCATTTGGGCGTCCAATGGTTCAGACACAGGCAAATAGGAGCCGATCATGCGCATCCCAATCATCCTGGCCGGCGTTTTCTGCGCTACATCTGCCCTGGCCGACGAAGACCTCGCGCGTCAGCTCGACACGATCGCGACCGCGTTCAACGCCGGGCAACTGGACAGCCTGGGCGGTCCGGACACACCCGCCGAAATCGTCGATCAGATCGACGGACGCTGGTTCACGCTCGCCAATACGGTGCGAAACTGGACCGGAGAGTCCCAGGCGGATACCGAACGGCTGACGGACACGATCGAGCGAACCTGTTCCGACACCTGGGAAAACCTGATCACCCACGAAGCAACCGGACCCGACAGCTTTCGCATCCGCCAGGAAAGTCCCGAGGGCGAGGATCACGGCACGTTCGAGCTGTTCCCGCACGAATCCGGAGGGCGGCTGTTCACCATGGATCTCGATGAAAGCTACATTCTGGCGATTTCAGGCCTCGCGGATGCCGATGCCGACCGTCAGCGGGAGGTTCTCGACGCGATGAACGCCATGATATCGGACGGCATCGCGGTCTGGCGGCCGACACCCGATCTCATGGTCAATACCGGCCCCGAGGGCGCCGAAATCTGGGGCCGTTGCCCGGGCCAATAGGCGTTGCCTACCAATCCACCTGGCACACCACCCCGTCGGGTCCGAACTGCATGCTTTCCGGCGTGTACTGGAAAATCTCGATCTTGACCCCGCTCGGGTCGGCCAGCCAGCACTGCCAGGTATGGTCCACGCCGAGCTTCTTGTCCGTGACGCTGACGCCCTTGGCGCGCGCATTGGCCATGAAGCCATCGATATCGGCCGTTTCGAAGCAGATGTGGTTGATCTGGTTGCTGTCCTCGAACCGCGACTCGCCCTTGAGAAAGACCTCGACAAAGGTGCGATTGCCGAAATCGAGATAGAAGCCGATCCGTGTCTCGCCGCGCTTGAAGTCGAATTTCGGCGAGACACCCAGAACGTCGCGGTAAAAGGCCTCCACCGCATCGAGGTCGCGGGCAAAGATGCAGGTATGGGCCACCTGCGAAACGAGGGGTGTGGTCATTCGGCTTCCTCCGGAATCTGCGCACCGGCCGGCGCGCGCTGACATGTTAGGCCCCTGAACGGCACTCTTGCAACGTTTCAGGTGCCGGGCTGCCGCTTTTTTGCACATCCCCCCTTTTCACTGTCACACGGCCCGTCTAGACAGTCGGCACACCCACGCGCATCGACCGGAAAGGGCACGCATGTCTTCAATTATCCACGTCAATGGCCGCCAGATCTATGACAGCCGCGGCAATCCGACCGTTGAAGTCGATGTGGTTCTGGACGATGGCAGCTTCGGCCGCGCCGCCGTTCCCTCCGGCGCCTCGACCGGTGCGCATGAAGCCGTCGAACTTCGTGATGGCGGCAAGCTCTACAACGGCAAGGGCGTCACCCAGGCCGTCGACAATGTCAACGACGCCATCGCCGAGGAAATCCTGGGCATGGATGCCCTTGATCAGCTGGCCATCGACAAGGCCATGATCGAACTCGACGGCACCGCCAACAAGGGCCGGCTGGGCGCAAACGCCATCCTGGGCGTCTCGCTCGCTGTCGCCAAGGCCGCCGCTGAATCGAGCGAACTGCCGCTCTACCGCTACCTGGGCGGCCCCAATGCTCATGTCCTGCCGGTGCCGATGATGAACATCATCAATGGCGGCGAACATGCCGACAATCCGATCGACATGCAGGAATTCATGATCCTGCCGGCCGGCGCCACCTCCATTGCCGACGCGGTCCGCATCGGCTCGGAAATCTTCCACACCCTCAAGAAGGGCCTGTCCGCAGAGGGCCACAATACCAATGTGGGTGACGAAGGCGGCTTTGCGCCCAATCTGCAGTCGGCCGATGAAGCCCTCGGCTTCATCATGCGCTCCATCGAAAAGGCCGGCTACAAGCCGGGTGAGGATGTGTTCCTCGGCCTCGACTGCGCCTCGACCGAATATTACAAGGACGGCAAGTACGAGATGAAGGGCGAAGGCAAGTCGCTCTCCTCGGACGACAATGTCCGCTTCCTCGAAGACCTCACCAGCCGCTACCCGATCATCACCATCGAAGATGGCATGGCCGAAGACGACTGGGACGGTTGGAAGGCCCTGACCGCTGCCATCGGCAAGAAGGTGCAGCTGGTGGGCGACGATCTCTTCGTCACCAACACCCAGCGCCTGGTTTCCGGCATCAAGATGGGCGTGGCCAACTCCATTCTGGTCAAGGTCAACCAGATCGGTTCGCTCTCCGAAACGCTCGACGCCGTCGATACCGCGCACCGCGCCAGCTACACCTCGGTCATGTCGCACCGCTCGGGCGAAACCGAGGATTCGACCATTGCCGATCTGGCCGTGGCGCTCAACTGCGGTCAGATCAAGACCGGCTCGCTGTCCCGTTCCGACCGCATGGCCAAGTATAACCAGCTGATCCGTATCGAGGAGCAGCTTGGTTCCACCGCCAAATATGCCGGCTTCTCGGTCGTCAAGGGCCGCTGATCGGTTCTCGAAATGTTAAGAAAAGCCCGGCGGAGACACCGGGCTTTTTTGTTACCGCGTGTCCCTCAGTCGTCCTCCCTCGCCCCTTGCGGGAGAGGGTGGTTTTCCGCGTCCAGCGGAAAACCGGGTGAGGGGTCCTGCGCTGTCCCATGCCAGACGCGAAGAAAGTCACCCCTCATCCGCCCTGCGGGCACCTTCTCCCGCAAGGGGAGAAGGGTATAGACTGGGAGCGCACCGGCTACTGAAACGCCGTCTCCGCAAAGCTCCTGAGCTTGCGCGAATGCAGCCGTTCCGCCGGCTGGTCCCTGAGAATCTCCATCGCCCGCAGCCCCACCTGCAAATGCCGGTTGACCTGCGTGCGATAAAAGTCCGAGGCCATGCCCGGCAGTTTCAGTTCGCCATGCAGCGGCTTGTCGGAGACGCAGAGCAGCGTTCCGTAGGGCACCCTGAACCGGAACCCGTTGGCCGCAATCGTGGCACTCTCCATGTCCAGCGCCACGGCCCGCGACTGGCTCAATTGCCGGGTGATGGCCGTCTGGTCCCACAATTCCCAGTTGCGGTTGTCAAAAGTCGCCACCGTGCCGGTGCGCATGATCTTCTTGGTCTCAATGCCGGCAGTCTGGGTGACTTCCTCCACCGCCTGCTCCAGTGCCACCTGGATTTCGGCCAGCGCCGGGATGGGTACGGACAGCGGAAGGTCGGCATCCAGCACATGATCCTCGCGGACATAGGCATGGGCCAGCACATAATCGCCAAGGTCCTGCGAATTGCGCAGTCCGGCGCAGTGCCCGAGCATGATCCAGGCATGGGGCCGCAACACGGCGATATGGTCGGTAATGGTCTTGGCGTTGGATGGTCCCACGCCGATATTGACCATGGTGATGCCGCGCCCGCGATCGCCCACCAGGTGGTAGGCGGGCATCTGCGGCGCGCGTGGCGGTGGGTCGCCGGTTATCGCTCCGCCGGTCAGCATGTTGTCGGTGGCGACATTGCCCGGCTCGATGAACCGCTGATAGTGCGGGTGTTTTTCGCTCATCCAGCCTTTGGCGATGCGGCAGAATTCGTCGATATAGAACTGGTAGTTCGTGAAGATAACGAAGTTCTGGAAATGCCCGGCATCGGTGCCGGTATAGTGGGCCAGCCGGAACAGCGAATAATCGACGCGCGGCGCCGTGAAGGCCGAGAGCGGGTAAGGCCCGCCGCGCGGCGGCACATAGGTGCCATTGGCGATTTCGTCATCCGTATTGGTCAGGTCCGGTGCATCGAACAGGTCGCGCAGCGGGATATCCATGGCGTTGAGCGTGGCGCCATCGACATGGTCGCGCGGCCCCAGCGCGAAATGCAGCGGAATGGGTGTCTCGGACTCGCCAACGTCGATGCTGCCGCCGTGATTCTTGAGGATCACCGCGAACTGCTCCTGCAGATAGCCCTTGAACAGGTCCGGCGCCGTCACCGTCGTCCGGTAGATGCCCGGGCTATGCAGATACCCATAGGGCAGGGTGCTTTCATGCTTTGAATAGCTGGTCGAGCGGACTTCCACCTGCGGGTAGAATGCCCGGACCCGTCCCTTGGGCACCTCGCCACGCGTCAGCCCTTCAAGATGGGCGCGGATGAAGTCGCAATTGCGATGATAAATCTCGGCGATATGAGCCCAGGCCGCCTCCGGATCGGTGAAGGATCGCTTGTCGAGGCGCGGTGGGCTGAGAATCGTCATGTTTGTCCTGTCAAAAGCATGTCTGCCGAAAGTGGGCACCGGTTTCGGGACAAGGACATGCGTCAAAATAAAGAACTAGTGTCGCGTCCGGAATCGGTCGGGCGCTGACCGCTGACTATAGGCGTCGCTCGTGACGTTCTCAACGCGGTCGCCCCAATCCCGTTTGAGCAGGGGCGCCTTCACAGTTCGGTGACGTGCTCTTTTCTTGCCGCAATTGAAGCCCATCTTCATGAGCAGTTATCGGAAAAGCAAACGACCCATGCACCGATGACTGGAAGCGGTTTGCCGCTTGTCCCCCAAGCCCTCAACAGCGCGGTGGACCGTTTCTGAATAAAGACCGCCCGGCCTCCGTGCCGCGGCGGTCTTTATGTTTGTGGCCAGTCGTCAGGTGGCCGGATAGGCATTGCGCAGGGTGCGGACGGATATTTCAGCCAGTTCCCGCAAGACATCCATGTCGATGGCGCTCAGCCGCTTCACATAGAGGCAGGCCTTGCCCATCCTGTGCTTGCCCAGCCGCGCAAGCAGGGCAGTCCGCTCCGCTTCCACCGACGGAAAATAAGTGCCCATCAGATAGATGCTGAACTCGTTCTTGCGGGGCGAAAAGCCGACCAGGAACGAGTCGCCCTCGTGCCCGGTCGGATACTTGTAGTGATAATGGCCAAAGCCGACCATCGTCCCCCAGAGCACAGCCGGTTCGCCAGAGACCTCTTCCATCAACGTCACCAGCTGCTGCGCATCTGCGCGCCTTTCGTCACCCTCGATCGCGAGGAGGAATTCGGTCACGTCGCCGGTATGCGGCTTGGTCTTCTGCTCGGCCATGGCTGGCTCCTAAGTCAAGATTCCCGGCTGCGCAGCTTAGGGATAGGTGTAGTCCACCACCGTCTCGGGATTGATCTCGCCGTCATAGCTGGCGTCGATGTCATATTTGACGAGATTGAACTCGCCTTCCTTGAACACCCAGGTCCCAGACGAACTCGCATCGCCAATGCCGCGCCAATAGGAATTGGACGTGATCGTGCCGGATTCGGGGTCGAACTCCGAATTGACCAGGATCGCCGTTGAGCCGAAGCCGGTCACGGTCAGGCTTTCGAGGTCGCTGTCAGAATTGTCGGGCTCGGCATACTTGGTCTCAAAACTGGGCGTCGCAAACGACAGCGGTGTCAGGCCCTCATAGCTGCGATTGATGTAGTAGCTGTGCTGGATATTGTAGGCGCCGGCGCCGCAAAAGATGCGAATGACGGTCACCGTCTCTTCCTCGGCATCCTCGCTCCAGCTGGGCTTGTAAGTCAGGTCCCAGGCCATATAGGCGTCCTCGGGCACATAGCCGCCCTCGACCGGTTCGCAATAGGTGCCGCCAGACATCGCGTGCAGCTTCTGCGCCCGCTTTTCGAGCGAGGCGTCCTGGCCCAGCGCGGGAGATGCACAAAGCGCTGCCAGGGGCAGCCAAAGCAATGGACGGATCATTTCTCTTCCCTTATGTCGGAGCCCGAACGCGGGACCCGTGTCCCGCGCCTCTATTCAAGCAGATCGAGGCCGATATGACCGCAAAAATCATCGACGGAAAACTCTTTGCCGAGAACCTTCGCGGTCGCATTGCCGGTCATGTCGCCCGCCTCAAGGCCGATCACGGCATCACCCCGGGCCTGGCCGTCGTCATCGTCGGCGAGGATCCGGGCAGCCAGGTCTATGTGGCGCAAAAGGCCAAGCAGACCGTGGAAGTGGGGATGCACTCGGAAAAGTACGAGCTGCCGGCCACGGTGAGCGAGGCCGAGGTGCTGGCCCTCGTCGAAAAACTCAATGCCGATCCGGCCATCCACGGCATTCTGGTGCAATTGCCGGTGCCCGATCACATCGACCCGCGCAAGATCATCGAGACCATCGACCCGGCTAAGGACGTCGACTGTTTCACGCCCTCGAGCGTGGGCAAGCTGGCCATCGGCCTGCCGGGGCCCGTGTCCTGCACGCCTCTGGGCTGCCTGATGCTGCTGCGCGATACGCTGGGCGACCTGTCCGGCCTGCACGCCGTGGTCATCGGCCGCTCCAACCTCGTCGGCAAGCCCATGGCGCAGCTGCTCCTGCGCGAGAGCTGCACCGTCACCATGGCCCATTCCCGTACCCGCGATCTGCCCGCCATGGTGCGCCAGGCCGATATCGTCATTGCCGCCGTGGGCCGTCCCGGCATGGTCAAGGGCGACTGGATCAAGCCCGGCGCCACGGTCATCGATGTCGGCATCAATCGCATTGACGCCCCCGAGCGCGGGGAAGGCAAGACCCGCCTCATGGGCGACGTCGCTTATGCCGAGGCCGCCGAAGTTGCTGGTGCCATTACCCCGGTTCCGGGCGGTGTCGGCCCCATGACCATCGCCTGCCTTCTCGCCAATACCATCACCACCGCGTCGTTGATAAACGGGCTCACCCTGCCGGGCGACCTCACCGCATGAGTGCTGACCTGCACGACCCCGGCGGCAAGGTCCGCCTGCGGCTGGGCGAAGGCGTGCGCGGCGATGCGGTGATGAGCCAGGACGGCCGCTATCGCCAGCTTATGCGCCGCTGGCTCGGCGATGCCTTTCCGGACGACTACATCCTCTTCATCGGCATGAACCCATCCACTGCCGATGCCAGCGTCGATGACCCGACCTGTGCCCGCGAATGGACCTTTGCCCGTCGCGAGGGTTTCTCGGCCATGGTCAAATGCAATGTCGGCGACTATCGCGCCACCGACCCGAAAATGCTTGTCGCCCCGGGCGTCGTCGCTGTCTCGCCCGATAATCTGCCGGCCATCCGCGCTGCGGCGCGCGGGGCAGGGCGGGTCGTGCTCTGCCACGGCAAGCTCAACAAGGCGCTGGCCCCGGCCGGCAAAGAGCTCGTCGAGGCCCTGCGCGCCGAAAACATCGCGCTCTGGTGTTTCGGCACCAATGCCGACGGCTCGCCAAAGCATCCGCTCTATATGCGCGCCGATACCCCGCTCCGGCCCTATTAGCAAAACGTTCACCAAGCCGCTGCAAATCCGCCTGGCGCCGGTAACCCTTCGTTCGCCTTAACTCCGGGGAAACCCGAAATCTGTTTTCCTGTCGGCACATAGCCTGTGCCAGGTCCGCCCCGGCACGCCGACAGTCCTGAACTTCGAGTATCGCGTACCGTGACGACCACCTGGCGTAGTGCTGTTCGTGCCATTGCCCTGGCCGCCCTGATTGCCCCCATGATCGCCGCCTGCGCCGGCGGCAGTGTCGGCCCGACCGTCAATCGCGGCGCCTTCACGTCAAAGGAATATGGTGTTGCCGCGTCCCCGCGCGTCACCAGCAATCCCAATCCGCCCAAGGGTGGCGGCCGCTATCAGGTCGGAAAGCCCTATACGGTGCGCGGCAAGACTTACGTGCCCCAGCACGACCCCAATTACGCCGCCTCCGGCAGTGCCTCCTGGTATGGCGCCGATTTCCACGGCCGCCGCACTGCCAATGGCGAAATCTTCTCGGCCAATGCCATCACCGCGGCCCATCCGACGCTGCCCCTGCCGTCCTATGTGCGCGTCACCAATACCGGCAATGGCCGCTCGGTGATTGTCCGCGTCAACGATCGCGGCCCCTATGTCAGCGGCCGCATCATTGATCTCAGCTACCGGGCCGCGTCCATGCTGGGCTATGTCAACAATGGCTCGGCCAGCGTTCACGTCGAATATGTCGGCCAGGCGCCGCTTGAAGGCGATGACACCCGCATGCTGGTGGCCTCCTATTCCGGACCCGCCTATGACACCGGCCGCACTCAGGTCGCCAGTTCCGGCGGCCAGAGCAATCGCAGCCTGGTGGGCATGACCACCAATTTCATATCCGGCCTGTTTTCCTACGCCGATACCGCCGAACAGGCGGACCTCGCCATCAATTCCGCTCATGCCGCTGCCAATGCCATGGCCGGCGGCAGCGACCTGCAGGCCTGGGCCGCCAGCGTTGATGCCGACAACCGTGAATTCAAGCTCGGGCTCGGTGTTTTCGCCGATGCGGCCAATGCCGCGGCACTTGCCCAGCAATTCGCCGTACTTGGCGCCGTTGCCGAAGATCAGGTCAGCGTCGGCGGACGGTCTGCAACCAGCCTCACATTTACTGTTCTCAAGCCCGGCGTGGACCGTCAGGACGTCCTTGATCTGGCGCGAGAACTTGGCCTCAGCGACATAATTCTCTATTAGTTTACGTGTCGCTTCAGGCACATGGCGCTATCATGTTGCCAAACTGCAAGGGACTGACGCGTGAGACTGCTCGCCATCTTCGCCATCCTGCTGAGCCTTGTGGCGCCCGCCCAGGCGCAGGTTGGCTTCGACACCAATGCCCGCTTCGCAATCCTCATGGATTACGAGTCCGGAACCGTCATCTTCCAGAAGGATGCCGATGAGCGGCTCGAACCCGCCAGCATGACCAAGCTCATGACCCTGGCCGTGGTTTTCAACGAGATCCGCGCCGGCCGTGTCAGCCTCGATGATCAATTCTTCGTTTCCGAAAATGCCTGGCGCACCGGCGGTGCGGCCTCGGGCGGCTCGACCATGTTCGCCGAGCTCAATTCGCAGATCCGCGTCGAGGATCTGGTGCGGTCGGTCATCATCCAGTCCGGCAATGATGCGGCCATCGTCCTGGCCGAAGGCATTGCGGGCACCGAGCCGACTTTCGCCGCCATGATGAACGAGCTCGCCGGCCAGATCGGTCTCGAGGGCTCCAATTTCACCAATTCCACCGGCCTGCCGGACCCGGACGAATATTCCACGGCCCGCGACCTTGCGGACCTCGGGCGTTACCTCATCCGTGAGTTTCCCGAATACTATCACTACTTCTCCGAGCCGGAGATGGAGTGGAACAATATCCGCCAGGCCAATCGCAATTCGCTGATCGAAGTCGGCATCGGCGTCGATGGCCTCAAGACCGGACACACCGAAGCGGCCGGATATGGCGCGGTCATATCCACCGCCCAGGGAGACCGTCGGCTGGTCGGCGTCGTTCACGGGCTCAATTCCATGCGCGAGCGCGCCGAGGAAGGCCGGAAACTCCTCACCTGGGGGCAGCGCGCCTTTGAGCGCTATGCGCCTTATCCCGAGGGCAAGATCGTCGCCTATGCTGATGTCTATGGCGGCGCCATCTCCAGCGTCGGCCTGGTCGGGAAGGGCGAGATTGCCCTCTATCTGCCGCGCGGCTCGCGCCAGTGCCTGACGGCCACCGTCAATTACGACGCCCCGCTCATGCCGCCGGTCAATCAGGGTGACCAGATCGCCGAACTGCGGGTGTTCTGCAATGACCAGCTGGTGCAGTCCGCGCCGCTCTTCGCCGCCGAGACGGTAGAGCAGGGGGATTTGTTCCGGCGTGCCGTCGACGCCCTCAAGCAACTGGCACTTGGTTGGCTTTGAAACGTGCCGCAGGCAAAATCTCCCCAGTGGGGAGATTTTAGGTGAAAAGGCCACGAAAGCTGAGCTTGAGTGGCGGGCAGAAACGTGCCGCAGGCAAAATCTCCCCAGTGGGGAGATTTTAGGTGAAAAGGCCACGAAAGCTGAGCTTGAGTGGCGGGCAGAAGCATGGTGCAGGCACGCCTCTGCTCCTCCCCCTTCTTCAGGGGGAGGCCGGGTGGGGGTCTTTCCTGCCCGAAACCTCCAAGCGACCCGGCCCGGCCTTTCCCCGCCCCCACGCCTGCCGTAAAAGGGAAATGTCCAAGGAATCACCTGCCCATGCTCGAAGCGCCACAGCGACGCCAGGCCCGGTTCATCACCTTCGAGGGTGGTGAAGGCGTCGGCAAGTCAACTCAGGTCAAGCGCCTCATCAGCGCATTGGCCCGGCACTCCGTCGAGGCTGTTCGCACGCGTGAGCCTGGCGGCACGCCGCGCGCCGAGGCCATTCGCTCCTTCATCCTGCAGGGGCGCTCGGAGGCCTGGGGCACCGGCGCCGAGGCGGTGTTGTTCGCTGCTGCCCGGCTTGACCATGTCAACGCCCTGATCGCGCCCAACCTGGCCAAGGGCACCTGGGTGGTGTCGGATCGCTTCAGCGATTCCACCCGCGCCTATCAGGGCCTGACAGGCGGGGTGAACGACCGGCTGATCGATGCCCTCGAACACCTGGCGCTCGATGGCCATACCCCCGACCTGACCATCGTGCTCGACATGGACCCCGTCGTCGCTTTCCGCCGCGTCGAACAGCGTGCCGTGGAGGATGGGCTTCAACTCACCGGGGACCGGTTCGAGAAGGAAGAGATCGAGTGGCACCAGCGTCTGCGCCAGGGCTTTCTCGATATCGCCCGCAACAACGCCGATCGCTGCGTCGTCATCTCTGCCGATCAGGGTGAGGACGAGCTTGAAGCCGCGATCTGGGACGCCGTCCGCACCCGCTTCCCCGAACTGCAGGCCTGACCCGGGCCCTTCAGCCAAGCCGTTCCTCGCCCATCCAGCGTCTGATTCCCCTACGGTGGCGTTCTCCCCGCCAGGTCATCCCCCCACCAGGTCATCCCCCAACAGGGTCATTCCCCCAACAGGGTCATTCCCTCAACCGGGTCATTCCCGCGAAGGCGGGAACCTGTGGTTTCCCAACCCAACTTCCCCTCCGACCTGGTCCAACCGTCGGAGAACCACCCCATTCCTGTCCGCCCCGTTTTGCTCTAAACGGAACCCATGACCGATCCTTCCGCCCTCCCGGATCTGCCGCTCCCCGAGCAGCGCCAGCTGGCCATTGGCCATGAGGCCGCACGGGCCGCCGTTTTGGCCCAGTTAGCCGGTGGCCGCCTCCCCGGCGCCATCATGCTGCATGGTCCCCAGGGGATCGGCAAGGCAACACTGGCCTTCGAATTGGCCGTAGCCATTCTCACCGCCAGTGGTGACGAAGACGCGCATCGGGTCAGCGAACAGGTTGCAGCCGGCTCCCACCCCAACCTGTCGACGCTGCGCCGCCGCCCCAAGGACAGCAGGAGCTACTACACCGTCATTCGCGTCGAGGACGTGCGCGAACTGCGCGAGCAGTTGCACCACACGCGCGGGCGGTCCGGCCATCGCATCGCGGTGCTGGATGCCATCGATGACTGCAATCCCAACGCCGCCAATGCCCTGCTCAAGACCCTCGAAGAGCCGCCTGCGGACACCACCTTCTTTCTGATCTCGCACCGGCCGGGGCAATTGCTCCCCACCATCCGTTCGCGTTGCCACAACCTGGCCTTGCGCCCGCTGCCCGATGCCGTCGTGGCCGAGATCGTCGGCGCATCCGCCCAGGTCGAGCCTGCCGCGCTTGAGCGCGCCCTCCGCCTCGCCGGCGGCCGGCCGCGCCGGGCCTTTGAAACGCTGTCTCTCGCGGAGGATTCGCCCGCCGGGGCCCTGGCCGGCTGGCTCAATGATCCGGGCAGTTACCCTGTATCCGTCCCGATGCAACTTGCTGACAGCCTGGGCCGGGACGCGCAGGGCCCGGACATGTCCTTCGCCCGCGAAATTCTTGCGACCTGGATGGCCGACGAAATGCGGGCCGCAGCCATGCTGGCCGAGCATCGCGGGCGGCTTGCCTCGGCAACCGAGCTATGGGACAAGGCCACCGCGCTTCTGGACGAAGCCGACAGCGTCAACCTCGACATGAAGCAGACGCTGATCGTGATCTTCGATGCCATTCGCAAGCATGTTGCCCTGATCCAACGCGTCCCTGCCGAGCCACAATGACCGCCAAGCCCTTCTACGTCACCACCGCGATTTCCTATCCCAACGGCGCCCCCCATATCGGGCACGCCTATGAGATGATCGCGACCGACGCCATCGCCCGCTGGAAGCGGCTGGAGGGCAGGGAGGTCTATTTCCTCACCGGCACCGACGAGCACGGCATCAAGATGGTGCAGACCGCGGCCAAGGAAGGCATTCCGGTCCGCGAACTCGCCGACCGCAATGCCGGCGAGT
The DNA here is from genome assembly GCF_025809055.1 of Devosia sp. Taxonomy (NCBI): domain Bacteria; kingdom Pseudomonadati; phylum Pseudomonadota; class Alphaproteobacteria; order Hyphomicrobiales; family Devosiaceae; genus Devosia; species Devosia sp. The sequence continues at coordinate 684,504 of NZ_CP075529.1, forward strand.
TCAAGCGCCTTGCCGAAGCCCTTAATCTCTCCAACGACGATTTCATCCGCACCACTGAGCAGCGCCATCACGAGGCCTCGCAGGCCATCTGGAAGAAGATGGAAGCCAGCCACAATGGCGATATCTTCCAGTCCACCTACAAGGGCTGGTACTCGGTGCGCGACGAGGCCTATTTCGACGAGTCCGAGCTGACCGAAAAGGACGGCAAGCGCTTCGCTCCGTCCGGCGCCGAGGTCGAGTGGGTGGAAGAGCCGACCTATTTCTTCCGCCTCTCCGCCTATCAGGAAAAGCTGCTCGCCCTCTACGAAGCCAATCCCGATTTCATCGCGCCCAAAGAGCGCCGCAACGAGATCATCTCCTTCGTCAAAGGTGGGCTGCAGGACCTGTCGGTCTCCCGCACCACCTTCGACTGGGGCATTCCCGTGCCAGGCGCCGATGGCCACGTCATGTATGTCTGGGTCGACGCCCTGACAAACTACATTACCGGTGTCGGCTATCCCGATGAGAACAGTGAACTTTTCAAAAAGTTCTGGCCCGCCGATCTGCATGTCATCGGCAAGGACATCATCCGCTTCCACACCGTCTATTGGCCGGCCTTCCTGATGAGCGCCGGCATCGATGTCCAGCATCGCGTCTTCGCCCATGGCTTCCTGACCGTCGATGGCCAGAAGATGAGCAAGTCGCTTGGCAACGTCATCGACCCCTTCCACCTGGTCGACACCTTCGGCACCGACGCCATCCGCTATTTCTTCCTGCGCGAAGTCTCCTTCGGCAATGACGGTGATTACTCCAACGAGAAGCTGGTGAACCGCGTCAATGCCGACCTCGCCAATAATCTCGGCAACCTGGCGCAGCGCTCGCTGTCGATGATCAACAAGAACTGCGACGGCAAGGTCCCGCAACTCGGTGCCCTGACCGACGCCGACAATGCCATCATCGCCGAAGTCACCGAAGCCCTCACTGAGGCGCAGAAGGCCATGGATGTCCAACTCGTCCACGAGGCCACCGGCGCCATCATCGCGGCATTGAGTTCGGCCAACAACTACTTCGCCGGCCAGGAACCCTGGGCGCTGAAAAAGACCGACCCCGACCGCATGGCGAGCGTGCTCTATGTCACCGCCGACACCGTCCGCCGCCTCGCCATCCCCATGCTCGCCTTCGTTCCGGACTCGACTTCGCGTCTGCTTGACCAATTGGGCGTCAAAAGTGACGATCGGACCCTGACTGCTGCGCTAAACGTCAACAGTCTGCTAGCCGGAACCGAGCTGCCGCTACCGCAGGGCGTGTTCGCCCGCCTCGAAAAGCCGGTCGACTAGCATGCTCATCGACAGCCATTGCCATCTCGATTTCGAGGCCCTTTCGGGCGATATCGACGGCGTCCTCGCCCGTGCCGAGGCCGCTGGCGTCACCGGCATGGTCACGATTTCCACAAGGGTGGATAACTTTTCCACTTATGCAGCAATTGCAGAACGTTACCCGAACGTCTGGTGCTCAGTCGGCACCCATCCACACAATGCCGATCAGGAATTGCACATAGAAATCGAGGACCTGGTCCGGTTAAGTGCCCATCCGCGCTGCGTTGCCATCGGTGAAGCCGGTCTCGACTATTTTTACGACAACGCCCCGCGCGACGCTCAGGCCACCGGCCTCCGCCGCCATATCGCCGCTGCGCGGATCACCGGTCTTCCACTGGTTATCCACAGCCGTCAGGCCGACGACGACATGGCCGCGATCCTCGAAGAAGAAGCCGGGCAGGGGGATTTTCCCTTTGTCCTGCATTGCTTTACCGCTGGTATGGATCTCGCCCAGCGGGCGTTGAAACTCGGTGGGTACATCTCGTTTTCCGGTATCGTCACCTTCCGCAACGCCCAGGAAATCCAGGACGTCGCCAAGATCGTTCCCGCCGACCGCTACCTGGTCGAAACCGATGCGCCCTACCTCGCGCCAATTCCGCATCGCGGTCAGTCCAACGAGCCCAGCTATGTTCGGCACACCGCCGAAAAAGTCGCGGAATTGCGGGGGGTTAGCCTTGAACAGGTGGGCGCCGAGACGACCGCCAATTTCGGCCGCCTGTTCTCCAAGACAGGCATCAAATGACAGCCGGACAGGTGCCCGATCGCATCGTGGCGACCATACTGGGCTGTGGCTCGTCCGGCGGCGTTCCGCGCATCGGCAATGACTGGGGCGCCTGCGATCCGCACGAACCGCGCAACCGGCGGCGGCGCTGCTCTCTGCTCATCGAAGGCTGGACGACCGGAATAAGTGAGCCCACACGGGTCCTTATCGATACCGGTGCCGATCTGCGCGAGCAGCTCCTGGATGCCCAGGTCGACCGCGTCGATGCCGTACTCTATACCCATGAGCACGCCGACCACACCCATGGCATCGACGATCTGCGGGTGCTGGCCCTGCACAATCGCCGCCGCGTTGATGTGTACTTCACAAAGGAATGTGGCGCCCGGCTGCGCGAGGCGTTCGGCTATTGCTTCGAAACCCCGGCCGGCAGCACCTATCCGCCGATTCTCAACGCCCACGAGATCACGGCGGGAGACACCATATCGGTTACCGGCCCCGGCGGAACGCTTGAAATCCGGTCGTTCCTGCAACTGCACGGCGACATTTCTTCTCTCGGTTTCCGCATTGGGGAAGTCGCATACAGTTGCGATCTCTCCGGATTTCCCGGGGCCGCGCATGAAGCCATTTCGGGCCTCGATATCTGGATCATCGACGCGCTGCGCACCACGCCGCATCCCAGTCATTTGAGCCTTGCCGAAACCTTGGGCCTGATTGAACAGTTCGCGCCGCGCATGGCGGTGCTGACCGACATGCACATCGATCTCGACTACGCCCGGACCGACAGTGAAACACCGGAAAACGTGACCCCGGCCTTTGACGGCATGCAGATCGACATCCGCGCGGGCCGCATCCTCAACCGCTAGCCTCGCACCGGTCGACGCGGCGCGACGCCAATAACATCATGTTATATTTCGTGCTGAATTGGGTATTTGACCTTAATCAAGCAGTGGCGCCAACTGTCAACGACGCTCGGAGGAGAGCGGCGCATGACGGAGGACACGTGCAGTTAAGCTGTTTCGCAGAGAGCCGCCACGCGTTCTACCTGCACTCGGTATCGCGTTGACCGGCGTTTGATCTGATTTTCGGCGCTTGCTGCCGATTTTCGCACAACACCCAAATTGGAGGAATGAATGAACCTGCTTCGCAGTGCGATGGCGGCTGCCATCCTGTCTTTGACCGTGGCTGGCGCCCACGCAGAAGTCGAAACCCTGATTCCAGAGGGCAATAGCGGCTTTGCCACTTTGCTCAGCGGGGTCAGCTACACCAAGGTCGCCAATGGCTTCGCGCGTAATAATCTCGAAATGGACCTGCTCCTGCCGGGCAGTCAGGAGCCGACTGCCGCAATCGTCTTCGTGATGGGCAATGGCTGGCAGAGCATCGATCGGCGCGTCCTGATCCCGCAACTGTCCGAACTCGCCCGCGCCGGCTATGCAGTGGCCACGATCGACTATCGCATCATTGGCGAAGCCACATTTCCGGAGCCGGAAAAGGACGTGAAGGCGGCCATTCGCTTCCTGCGTGAAAATGCATCGCGCTTCAATATCGATCCGGACCGGATCGGCCTGTTCGGAAATTCCGCCGGCGGCCACCTTTCGCTCGTGGCCGGCCTGAGCCATGGCGTGGCGACGTTTGCCAACGATGAATGGGCCGATCAGGACGATTCGGTGAAGGCCATCGTCGCCTTCTATGCTCCGAGCTTTTTGGGCGACATGTCCGATTCACCGACAGGCCGGACCAGCGCCCACATGGGTATGGACCTGTCCGATCCGGCCAATCTCGAAGCCGGCAAGGCGGGAGATCCGATCACCTATGCCGACGAGACGGATCCGCCTGTACTCCTGATCCACGGAACCGAGGACGTGGTTGTCCCGATCGAGCAGTCGGACCGGCTGCATGATGAACTGGCGGCAGCCGGCGTCGATGTCACCCTGCTGCGGGTCGAGGGCATCGGTCACTCGTTCGGCAAGATGAGCAGCACGCCCGAAGTCATGGCCCGCGTCCGCGGCTTCTTCGACGCACACCTCTAGCAACAAGAACAGGGCGGAGCCCGCACGGGCTCCGTTCCTTCCCATCACGTGCCGGACTTGCGTCACAATTGCTTGATGTTAAAAAATGTAACATCGAGGGATAAAATGTTAACGGGAGCGCCCCGCGGTGCTGACGCTCAGGCAGATCGAAGTGGTCCGCGCAATCATGGTTACCGGAACAATTGCCGGTGCCGCAAAGATGCTCAATGTATCGGCTCCCGGCATCAGCCGGCTGATGAAATACACTGAAGGTTCCCTAAAGGTCCGGCTGTTTGACAGACGTGGCGGCCGCTACGTTCCGACCCCCGAAGCCCGCCACATCTTCTGGCTGCTCGATACGGTCTTCAGCAAGGTCGAGGACCTGCAGGCCGCCGTGGACGGGCTGGGGCGAGGCTCCGATCAGGAATTGCGCCTGGGCTCCGTTCCCAGCATCTCCCAGGCCATGGTTCCCAGCGCCATCGAGCTTCTGCTCAAGCGATTTCCGGAATTGTCCCTGGACATCAATATTCTGAAGATCGAAGAAGCCATCGATTACCTGCTTTTGGGTAAGGGGGAGGTGGTCGCCATCTCGTCGCGGTTCGATCATTCCATGATCGACTTCGTTCCGCTCGCGACCGGCCGGTTGGTGTGCATCGTTCCCGAGAACAGCGACCTGGCGAGCCGGACGATGATTTCGCCGCATGAAATGGCGAAGCACCCCCTGATCGGCATCAATCCGGCAGATCCTTACGGTGCCATCATGGCCGACATCTTTCGCAAGGCGGGCGTCGACTACGAGATGAAGATCAAGGCCCGTTTTGGGACCACGGTCTGCAGCCTGGTCGCGGCCGGCCTGGGCATTGCCATCATCGACGAGTTCACCATATCCAAGGGTCGGATGCCCGGCATTCGCGCCATAGAAATCGCCGCCGAGAGCCAGTTCAGCACCTACGTGGCCTATCGAAACGACATTCCGATTTCCATTTATGCCGAAGCTTTCATCGAGGAATTGCGCGACACCATGAAACGCGTCGCCACCATAACGTGATGTTTGGTTCTACAAATATATCGGACATTTAGTTACGCGGGCCTCGGGGCTATGCTGCCGCTATTGATCGCGGAGCCACAAATTGTCGATTGAACCGGACCCACATCCGCACAGGACGCCTCCCAGTTTCATCCCGCTCGTCGGCTATCCCATCGGCCAGGTGCTGACGCCGCCGCTGTTCAATGCCCACTTCGAGCGAACGGGGCAGGGGACGACCATGATTCCGGTGGAACTGCTGGCTGGACAGGCAGGGAATTTCTTCGCAGCGCTTCGCGGCTGGACCAATTGCCTGGGCTGCTCCATCACCATTCCGCACAAGCAGGCAGCGTTTGCCGCCGTCGACCAACGGACACCGCGTGCCGAGCGCGCCGGGGCGGTCAACTTCCTGCGCAGGACCGCTGACGGACTGCTCGTCGGCGACATGACCGACGGTCTGGCCATGACTGCAGCCATTACCCAGGCCGGCATTGACCTCAAGGGCGCGCGCGTCGCGCTTGCGGGCGCTGCGGGGGGCGCGGGTGGAGCCATTGCCGACGCCCTCTGCGAGAGCGGAATTGCCGCCTTGACCTTGATCGATCCCCAGGTTGACAAATGCGCGGTCCTGGCAGGCCAGCTGAAAACCCGCTACCCGGAGGTTGCCATCAGCACCAGCCATGGCGCTCAACCGCTGGATGTCGCGATCAACGCGTCCCCGATGGGCATGAATGCGGGTGACCCGTATCCACTCGACCTCGATCTGCTCAAACCCCGGGGCGCAGTCGCCGACGTCGTGACCAAGCCGGTCATGACCCCGCTCCTGCTGGAGGCGGCCCGTCGTGGCCACACCATCGTGCGTGGAGACCAGATGGCCGCGGCCCAACTGCCATTCCAGCTTGCTCATCTCGATTCAAATTCGGCGGAGAATCAGCGGTGAAGACCTCCATAGCAACTGTGTCGATCAGCGGTGATCTGCCCGGCAAGCTAAGTGCGATCGCCAAGGCCGGATTTGCGGGTGTCGAGATTTTCGAGAACGATTTTCTGGTCTATGACGCGACCCCGCGTGACGTCGGTCAGATGGTGCGCGATGCGGGTTTGGAGCTCAGCCTGTTTCAGCCGTTTCGGGATTTTGAGGGCTTGCCGGAACCCTATCGCAGCCGCGCCTTCGATCGTGCCCGCCGCAAGTTCGATGTCATGCACGAGATGGGTGCCGAGCTGATGCTGGTCTGCTCGTCCGTGTCACCCCTGGCCCTCGGCGGCGTGGACAGGATTGCGGCCGATTTTGCCGAACTTGGTGCCTTGGCCAGCGAGCGGGGCCTGCGCGTTGGCTACGAGGCCCTGGCATGGGGACGCCACATCAACGATCACCGCGATGCCTGGGAAGTGGTGCGCCGCGCTGGCCACGAAAGCGTCGGCCTGATCCTCGACAGTTTCCATACCCTGTCTCGGGGCATAGATCCGGACACGATCCGCGCCATTCCCAAGGACCGCATTTTCTTTGTGCAGCTTGCCGACGCCCCGCGGTTGCAGATGGATTTGCTTTCCTGGAGTCGTCATCACCGCATGATGCCCGGCGAGGGCGACCTGCCCGTCGAGGCCTTCATGCGGGCCGTGGCGGCGACCGGCTATGACGGGACTGTGTCGCTGGAGATTTTCAACGATCAGTTCCGTGGCGCATCGAACCTGGCTATTGCCCGCGACGGCCATCGCTCGCTCATCAACCTGCTCGACACCGTCCGCCGTTCGGAGCCCGGCATCTCAATCTCCGGCCTGCCGGATATTCCGCCACTGCCGCAAACCGGCGGCCTCGCGTTCATTGAGTTCGCGGCTGACGAAGAAAACGCCCGCTCGCTGGAACAGGTGCTGCGTCACCTGGGCTTCCGGAAGACCGGGCAACACCGGAACAAGGCCGTCCGCCGCTACACCCAGGGCGAAATCAACATCGTCGTCAATTGCGAACGGGAGGGCATGGCGCACTCCGCCTTCGTTCTGCGCGGTCTGACTGCCTATGCGATTGGCGTATCCGTGGATGATGCCGGATTGGCTCTCGAACGCGCCCGGGCAATGGACGCTTCCCTTTTTGAACAGATCCCACCGCCCGGAGATGCCGCCGTGCCGGCGATACGGGGCGTCGGCGGTGGCATTGTCTATTTTCTCGATCAGTCCCGTGGCCTGGGCGACATCTGGGAGACCGAATTCGTCACAACAGAAGACGACACTGCCGCCACAGGGCTGATCGCGATTGACCATATTGCCCAGACGGTGCCGCATGACGAATTGCTGAGCTGGCTCCTCTATTATCAATCCATCCTGCCCACCCGGAAACTCCCGCCCGTCGATATCATCGACCCGCAGGGACTGGTCCGAAGCCAGGTTGTGGAAACCAGCCGCGGCGATATCCGCATCACCCTCAATGGCACCGAGGATCGGACGACTGTGGCCGGCCAGTTTCTGTCCGAGGCATTCGGTCCGGGCATACAGCATATTGCCTTCTCGACTGCAGACATCTTCGCCACCGCCGCCCAACTGGCGACGAATGGCCTGGAGCCGCTACCGATCTCGCGCAACTATTACGAAGACATTGAAACGCGCTTTGGCCTGTCGCCGGACTTCATCGCCCGGCTGCGGCAGCATAACATCATGTATGATGTGGACGCGGAGGGCGAGTTTCTGCAGATCTATACAAGACCCCTGGGGGAGGGGCTGTTTTTCGAGATCGTCGAGCGCCGCTCCGGCTATGCCGGCTACGGTGGTCCCAACGCAATTTTCCGGATTGCGGCGCAGCGCCGGTACTTGCGACCGGCATCGGTTCCGCGTAGCTGAATTCGCAGCGGCGCGGAAACTAGACATAACATCAAGTTATAGAATGTGCTCAAAATGGTATTTGCGTTAGCTCGCGGCCACGGGCAGGGTGGCGACCGGCTAGTGCGAGATGCCGCCTAACTCAAATTATCGGGGGCAATAGTGCCCTGGGAGGAATTCATGCTTCGTAGAACACTGCTTGCGACCGCCGCCGTGGCCGCCCTTGCCCTCGGAACCGGCCTTGCGCAGGCCCAGACCTTTCCCGAGCGCGAACTGCTTGGCGTGGTGATGTGGGGCGCCGGCGGCGCAACTGACGTTGTTGCCCGCTCGGTCAATCCCGGTGCGGAAGCCGCCCTTGGTAAGTCGATCGTGGTGCTGAACAAGTCGGGCGGCGCAGGTGCCATCTCGACCGCCTATGTTAATTCGGCCCCGTCCGATGGCTACACCATCCTGTACGGCGCGGAAAACCCGCAGTTGCATCCGGTCATGGGCGTTTCCGAACTCGACTATGACTCCTTCTTCCCGGTCAACATTCTCGGCCGTGGCGTCGCTGTAATTGTGGTTCCGACGAATTCCAAATACGAGACCCTGCAGGATCTGCTGGCCGACATTCAGGCCAATCCTGGCGCGATCCGCATGGGTTCGACCGGCCCGGGCGGCCTGCCCAGCACCGTCGGCGCTTTGATGAGCAATTCGACGGAATTCGACGTTACCGCCATTCCCTTCGATGGTGAGGGCCCGGGCCTGACCGCCATGCTCGGCAATGAAGTGGATTTCATGCCGGCCGGCGTTTCGGCCGCAGCCGAGCAGATCAAGGCCGGCACCATGCGCGCCCTTGCCGTGGTCAATGCCGACCCCATCGACTCGCTGCCCGGCGTGCCCGCAATCACCGACGCGCTCCCTGAAATGGAAGCCTATCTGCCCTGGGGCCCCTTCTATGGTGTCTTCGTCAAGGCGGACACACCGGACGACGTGAAAGCCACCCTGGTTGCGGCTTACGAGAAGGCCGCCCAGTCGGAGGAATTCGTGACCCTCATGGCCAACCGTGGCAATGTGGTCATGAACATATCGGGCGCCGCAGCTTCCGATTTCCTGACCAAGTGGCAGCAGGTTACGGCCTGGGCTCTGCAGGATACCGGCGCTGCCACCGTCAGCCCTGAAACCCTGGGCATCGCGCGGCCCTGAGACTGAACCAAGCAGGCGGGGCCGGCGCCAGGCGCGTCGGCCCTTGCCACGGGAGGAATGATGGAATTGTCGCGGCGGCCAGGCGAGCTGGTCTTTTCAGTTGTGCTCCTCGCTTTCGCTCTGGCGGCGTTTTGGCAGGCTTACGGTATTTCCGGTTTCAAGGGGCTCTCGACACCTGGGGTCTTCCCGATGCTGGCCACCGGCGCCATGGTTCTGGCCAGCCTGATCAATGTGGTGAATCAGGGCAGGGCGCCGGCTCCATCTACCCAGACCGGTTCGGTTCAGGCGCGCTTCCTGCGTGAATATATCCCGGCACGGCACCTGATCGTGTTTGCCATGCTGGCGATCTACGTCATCACCATGCCCTGGCTGGGCTTCGTGGTTGGCTCCGGGATCTTTCTGGTCGCCATGATCCAGTTCCTTTGGCGCAAGAACCTCCTCTTCACACTCGCCATCAGCGTCATCGCTCTCGCGCTGGTCTATTTTGTCTTCCGCACTCTGTTCCAGGTCGTCCTGCCGCAGGGGTCGCTGTTTCCGGGGCTCTATTGATGTTCATGCAAGCTCTGACTGATTTCGGCACCGTCTGGCTCGATCCGTGGCTGCTCTTTCTGACGGCGGCCGGCACCTTTGCTGGAATCTATATTGGCGCCATTCCCGGCCTGTCGGTCACCATGGCGACGTCCATCCTGATCTCCTTCACCTTCAAATGGGACGTCAACGAAGCGCTCGCGCTGATTTCCGGTGTGTTCCTGGGTGGCGTTTATGGCGGGTCGCGCACGGCCATTCTGCTGAACATCCCAGGCGCTCCAAGCGCCATCGCAACCGCCCTCGAGGGCTATCCACTGGCCAAGAAGGGGCTTGCCGGTGAAGCCATCGGCCTGACGACCGTCATGTCTGTGATCGGCGGCTTTGTCGGGATCGTCGCGCTGGCGACGCTGGCTCCGGCTATTTCGGGCATCGCCCTGATGTTCAATTCCCGCGACTATCTGCTGCTGGGCCTCATCGGCCTGCTATTGGTGGGAACCCTGTCGGGCGAAAGCCTCGCCAAGGGAATTTTCTCGGGCGCACTCGGGGTGACCATCGGCATGGTCGGTATGGACCCGATGACGGCGCAGGGGCGGTTTACCTTCGATTCGCTGACGCTGATGGGCGGCGTCCCCTATGTTGCCGCGATGATCGGCTTCTTTGGCGTCGCCGAAGCCCTGACCCAACTCCACAACCTCGATCTGCCGGCCATCAAGCAGAAGATCGATCGCATCATCCCGCGCTGGGCTGATGTGAAAAAGTATCTCCCGCTCTCGCTGCAGTCGTCGGCCATCGGCACGACAATCGGCGCCCTTCCCGGAACCGGCGGCGACATTGCGGCTCTCCTGGCCTACGACCACGCGAAGCGCGCGACCAAGAATCCGGAAGTGCCGTTCGGGCAGGGGGCAAAGGAGGGGCTTGTGGCTCCGGAAGCGGCCAACAATGCCGCTGTCGGCGGCGCCTACATCCCCATGCTGACCCTGGGTATTCCAGGCGATGCGGTGACCGCGGTCATCATTGGCGCCCTGTTCATTCACGGCCTGCGTCCCGGTCCGCTCATGCTGGTGGAGACACCGCACCTGTTCTGGTTCATCGTCGGAAGCCTGACGCTAGCCAACATCTTCCTGCTCTTTTTCGGCCTCACCGGCATCAAGATCTTCACCAAGATCGTCGAGGTTCCCAAGGCGCTACTGATCCCGCTGATCATCGTGCTCTCGGCGGTTGGTGCCTATGCCATCCAGAACAACCCGGTGGACATCTACTGGATGCTGGCCTGTGGCGTGATCGGCTACTTCCTCAAAAGCTACGGCTTCGAAATGGGCCCGATCATTCTGGGCATCATTCTCGGCCCGATGATGGACTCAAACTATCGCCGCGCCATGATCGGCGCTCGCGATGACGTTGGAACATTCCTGTTCAACTTTGTGGCCCATCCGATTTCCCTGGTGCTCACCACGGCCCTCATCCTGCTGCTCTTGTCTCAGACTCCCATCTGGAGGTGGCTCTTCCGTCTCATACGCCGCCCCGCGACAGAGTGAGACGGCAGAGCCGAGCTGCCTGCCGAGACGGTGCTGGTTAGCATATCCGCGCCTTGACGGGTTCATCACGGCCGCTGGCGGTTGCCCCTGGGCGTCGGAAAATCAGGGTTCCGGGAGCACTTGCCAGCGCGCGGGCATCAGATGCCCGCGAGGTTTGCCGGTAGCCGGCAACCTTTCGACCTCGGCCACGCCAGGCCACGGCTTTGGTGGTCGCCTCACACGTCCAGGTCAGTCACGAAAGCCGCGTTCTCCTGGATGAATTCGAACCGGGCCTCGGGCTTGGTGCCCATGAGCCGGTCCACGGCGGTGCGGGTGGCGTCGCGGTCGTCGAGGATTTTGACCTGCAGCAGCGTCCGGGTCTTGGGCGACATGGTGGTCTCCCGCAGATGCGCGAAGGGCATTTCGCCAAGGCCTTTGAAGCGCGTGGTCTCGATCTTGCCCTTGCCGGTGAATTCGCTCTGCATCAACTCGGCCCGATGGGCGTCGTCGCGGGCGTAGAGCGTCTTGCCGCCCTGGCTGATGCGGTAGAGCGGCGGCAGGGCCAGATAGAGATGCCCATTCTCGATCAGCCGCGGCATTTCCTGGAAGAAGAAGGTGATGAGGAGCGAAGCGATATGGGCGCCGTCGACGTCAGCATCGGTCATGATGATGATCTTGTCGTAGCGCAGTTCGTCCTCGGTATAGCGATCCCTCGTGCCGCAGCCCAGCGCCTGGACGAGATCGGCAATCAACTGATTGGCGGCCAGCTTGTCGCGGCTGGCGCCGGCGACGTTGAGGATCTTGCCGCGCAAAGGCAGCACCGCCTGGTTGGAGCGGTTGCGCGCCTGCTTGGCTGAGCCACCCGCCGAGTCCCCCTCGACGATGAAGAGTTCGGCACCTTGCGCCGCATTCTGCGTGCAATCGGCCAGCTTGCCCGGCAGGCGCAGCTTGCGGGTCGCGCTGGCCCTGTCGATTTCCTTTTCCTTGCGCCGGCGCATCCGTTCTTCGGCGCGCTCGATGGCCCAGTCGAGCAGCTTGCCGGCCTGTTGTGGCGAAGCGGCCAGCCAGTGATCGAAGGCATCGCGCAACGCCGTATCGACGATACGGGTCGCTTCGCCCGAGGCCAGCTTGTCCTTGGTCTGGCCGACGAATTCCGGTTCCCGCACAAAGACCGACAGCATGGCCGCACAGGATGTCAGGACGTCTTCCGCCGTCAGATTGGCAGCGGCCTTGTTCTTGGTCAGTTCGGCATAGCTCTTGAGGCCACGGAGCAGCGCCATGCGCAGGCCCGCCTCATGCGTGCCGCCATCGGGCGTTGGCACGGTATTGCAATAAGACTGCACGCCGCCGTCGCCGATAGTCCAGGCTATGGCCCATTCCACCGATCCATGGCTTCCCGGCCTGCCGCTGCGTCCCGAAAAGATCTCGTCGGTAATCCGGGTCTCCCCCGCGATGCGGGCGGTCATGTAGTCCTTGAGACCATCGGGGTAGTGGAACACCGCCTTTGCCGGCACTTCGTCGCTTGCCAGGCTCTCGTCACAGCTCCAGCGCAGTTCCACCCCGCCGAACAGATAGGCCTTGGCCCGCGTCATGCGGAAAATGCGGCCGGGCGAGAAATGCGCAGAAGCACCAAAAATGTCCGGATCGGGATGGAAGCGCGTCGTGGTGCCGCGCCGGTTCTGCACCCGGCCGATATTGACTACGTCTTCCATCACCTTGCCGCGCGAGAACACGATGCGGTGCAATTGCTGGTCGCGCGCCACTTCCACGACCATGTCGTCGCTGAGCGCATTGACCACCGAGACGCCAACGCCGTGCAGGCCCCCCGAAGTCTCGTAGGCCTTGGAGTCGAACTTGCCGCCGGCATGGAGCACCGTGTGCACGATTTCCAGCGTCGAGCGATTGGGAAATTTGGGGTGCTTTTCGACGGGTATGCCGCGGCCGTTGTCGGTAACGGTGATGTACCCATCCGCCCCCAGATGCACCTCGATCCGCGTCGCATGGCCGGCGATCGCCTCGTCCATGGAGTTGTCGATCACTTCGGCAAAGAGGTGATGATAGGCATTGATATCGGTCCCGCCGATATACATGCCCGGGCGGCGCCGGACAGGCTCCAACCCCTCCAGAATCTCGATATCGGCGGCGCCATAGGCCCCGGTGGCCGCATTGGCATTGGCGGCGTTTTCGCGCTCCGCCTTGGGCTTTGGCGGTTCCTTCTGGGGGGCGGCGTTTCCGAAGAGGTCCTGCGACATGCACTTTCCGTTGGTGGAACCCGAATCGGGCAGTTCGATTTTCTACCATATAGCAGGCGTTCCGCGCGGTCCGGCCTGCGCGCCAATTCCCACAAGGATGGCGGGGAAGCGGCCGTCAAGATGAACGGGAGATGAACGAAGGCGTTTGCAGCGGTTCATCCTGTGCCCGGCACATTCGGGGATTGCGCAAGACCTGGGAGATCGGAAATGCGATCATATCTGGTTCGGACCATCGGTGCGGCTCTGGTTACCGCGTCACTTGCGCTTGCTGGGCCGGCGCAGGCACAGATTTCCTTTGGCTTCATGTTCGGCGATGAGGTGGGCGATCTCTACCCCAAGCGCGTGACCTGCTTCACCAATGGCGAAATCCGCCAGGCAATCGCTGCGCGGGGCTATGTCGACGTTTTCCTCAACGTACCAAATGACGGACGCATCGAGGTGCGGGCGACACGGGATGGCTGGGTCTATCTGCTGGATTTCGACTATTGCCGGGACCGCATCATCGCAGCGCGCACCCTGCGGCCTGCCGGATAATTGTCCGCAATGGATACAATTACGTCCCAGGATAGGGCTGCGGGTTTACCGCTCGTTTGCAACTTGAAAGCACTTTCTTAAGCGCGTCCTGATAGCGTTCTGGACATACGGTTTGTGTCTGGAGTTGCCGTATGAATACCGACCTGCGCAGTATTGCGTTTTCAGCCGCAGGGCAGGGGTCCAAGTCACCCGGACATTGGCCGGTCGCCGGATTATCTGGTATTGCGTACCGGCTGGCCAATCTCCGTGTGTCCCGCCTGTTGGCATTGCTGCTGGCCAGCACATTTTTCTATATCGCCTGATCGACTTGCCACCGCTTTCCGCCGGCGCTACTTCTATTGTGTCCAAGAGCGAACAGGAGGGCTGCATGTCATTGTTTCAGACGCATCGCACGCGTGGCCCCGTTTGCGCCCTGTGGCAGTCGCTGCAGGGCTGACCAGTCTCCGGTCCGGACGTCAACGCTTTCCGTTCCCTGGTTGCCCTAAACTGCGCTCGATGATGATCGAGCCGCGTCCTTGGCATTTGGCGCGCAGATGCGCCGCACCAGAGAGTAGCTTTCATGGGCATGATTAGCCTCAAGCAAGCCGGCCACCGGGCCGGCGACCTCCTGTTTTCCAATCTTGATCTCGTCATCTCCGATGGCGATCGCGTCGGCCTGGTTGCGCCGAACGGCCGTGGCAAATCCACCTTGCTGCGGGCAATGGCCGGCACGGCCGAACTGTCGGAAGGGGAGGTGACGCGATCGCGCGGTCTCACCATCGGCTATGTTCCTCAGGATATCCCAGAATCTGACCTGCCACAGACCTTGCATGCCTATGTGGCCAGCGCGCTCGATGCCGAAACGCGTGACGCCGAAGGCTGGCGTGTCGACATGGTGCTCGAGGAATTTTCGGTTCCCGAAGACTTGAGGCTACGTCCACTCTCGGAATTGAGCGGCGGCTGGCAGCGCATGGCTCTGTTGGCGCGGGCCTGGGTGAACCAGCCCGATGCCCTGCTGCTCGATGAGCCGACAAACCATCTCGACCTCGGGCGCATTCTGGCGCTCGAAAGCTGGCTCGACTATGCGGCCCGCGCCATGCCCGTGGTCATCGCCAGCCACGACAGGGCGTTTCTCGACGCCACCACCAATCGTACGCTGTTCCTGCGGCCCTCCGAGCAGGTCTATCTGCCCTTGCCCTACAGCGCTGCCCGGGCAGAGTTGGACCAGGTCGATGCTGCCACCGAGGCGCAGCGCGAGCGCGACCTCAAATATGCGACACAATTGCGCAGGCAGGCCGCGAAGCTCACAAATGTCGGCATCAACTCCGGCAGCGACCTTCTGGTGGTCAAGTCCAAGCAGTTGCGGGACCGCGCCGGCAAGATCGAGGCGCAGGTACAAGACAGTTTCAAGGAGCGTACCGGGCTCGTGAAGCTGGGCAATAGCGGCGCCGAAGCGCGCGTGATGATGGCATTCGAAAACGTCGTGATTGATACCCCGGACGGACGCAATCTGTTCACCATCGACAAACTGCACATCTTTCAGGGCGACCGTATTGTGCTTCTGGGGCGCAATGGCACCGGTAAATCCCAGTTCATGCGGGTGGTCACCGAGGCCCTGGCTGGCAGTTTGGCCCCGGGTCTCAAGGTCAGTCCGCAACTGGTCCCCGGCTATCTCGACCAGGCCCTGGCCTGGCTGCCGCTAAAACCCTCGCCGCTGGATTTCATCCTGTCCCGCTATGATGAAGGCGACCGCCGGTCCGTCGCCCTGTTGGCGGGCGCCGGATTTCCCCCGGAACGGCAGTCAAAGCCTATCGCGACCCTCTCGCTGGGGCAGCGCGCGAGGCTGGCTCTTCTGGCGCTCAGGCTGGAGAGGCCGAACTTCTATCTCCTCGACGAGCCGACCAATCACCTGGATATTCCGGGCCAGGAACAGTTGGAGGCCGACATTCGGGAGCAGGGGGCCACGTCGATCCTCGTTACGCACGACCGGGCATTTCTGCGTGCCATCGGCACGCGATTCCTGCTCATTGAGCGGCGGCGGCTGGTCGAGGTCGATGATGCCGAGGCATTCCTCGCATCAATGGCAGACTAGACTACTTCACGATAGGACTGCAGCGATGGAGCCTTTCCCTTCTCCCCTGAGGGGAGAAGGGGACGATGAAGCCGATGGTTCAGTCTGAGCGTGAAACGCTTTAGCTCAGGCGCGGTCTCGGTCCGGGCTTGATCCGTGGGCCGATAGCGGTGTTGCGACGATGCGGTTCTTGCCGTCCGCCTTTGCGCGGTACAGCGCCGCATCGGCCTGCTCCATCATGTCCGGGAGCCGCTCATAGTCGGCCGCCAGGTGGATGCCCATGCTCAATGTCAGCCGGTGCCCGGCCGGCAGTTCCGGCAGGCCGAGCCGCGCCAGCGCATCCTGGATGGCCATGGCCCGGTCGGCGAGGTCACGCTGCGTGGCGTGGCGGTAAAAAAGCGCGAACTCTTCGCCGCCGATGCGGCCGGCGCAATCGGCCCCGCCCAGATTGTCCATGACCTTGCCGACAATCGAGATAGCCCTGTCCCCGGCCTTGTGGCCAAACCGGTCGTTGATGGACTTGAAGTTATCGATATCGGCGAGGATCAGCGCCGGTTGCGTGCCGGGTGAAGAGGCCTCGAGCCAGGGCCTGACTGTGCCCTCGAAGCCGCGGCGGTTGCTCAGCCCGGTCAGAAGGTCCGTTCGCGCTTCCCGCTGCGCCGTGCCGATGATTTCCAGCGCGATTCCTGCCAGGAATGCCGTGGCGATGACGGCGATCAGGATGGGTGAAAGCCCGCGGACACTGGCCCAGTAGTCCGACGCCAGCAGGCTCCCGTCTTCGTTGACATCCAGCAGCCCAACGACCATCAGCGCCGGGCGGCCGATGGCGACCAGTACGCCGATGAGGACGCAGGCCACCAGAATGCGCTCCATCGCCCGTTCGGGCCTGGCAGCGGTAGCCTTTGCCAATGTCACCAATGCCAGCGAGCCCACAACGCATCCGGAAATCACCACGCGCGCCTGCACGTCGGCGTCGATGAACAAGAACCACAGGAATGGCGGAACACCGGCCAGAATCACGCCGAGGAACAGCCGCCATGGCACGACCACGTTCATCCGCATCAGTATTGCGGCACAAATGGCGGCCACGGCCGGAAAGAACAGCCCATTGCTGATCAGCCGCCCGGCCGCATCGAACCGGGGGGTGACGAACTCCTGGCACAAAAAAGCCAGCCCCAGCAGCGTGAACGCCGCGATGACCGGCCACAGATAGGCACGCCGGTGCCACTTCATGCCGATCAGCGCGAACAGGCACGCAAATCCGAACAGCATGATCGGGTTCAGCAATGACAGCAGGGACTTGCCCAGCATTCTCTACCTGCGGGGGCGATTGCGACTGCTTGAATCAAGCAAGCAGCATACCGGAGTAAGATAATGAAATTTCGTCGCTTTTGCCATAAAAAAGGGGGCCGCCAGTGGCGACCCCCGTCATATCGGCGTGATCAGGCAGATCAGTGGTGGTGCTCTTCGGGCACTTCGTTTTCGTCGGCCTGAATGAGCTCGGCGAGTTCAGCGCGGGTCATCGTCTTTTCGGTGACGTCGCCCAGGCCGACAATGTGATCGACGACCTTGTTCTCGAAGATCGGCGCGCGCAGGCTGGCAAGAGCCTGCGGGTTCTTGCGATAGTAGTCGTAAACCTGCTGTTCCTGGCCGGGGAAGCGGCGCACTTCGGCGATAAGAGCCTGCTGGTGCTCTTCGTCACTCACCTGCACGTCGTTCTTGTTGCCGACTTCGGCGACGACAAGGCCCAGGCGAACGCGGCGTTCCGCGATGCGCTGATACTGGTCCTTGGCCTCGTCTTCGGTCGTGCCTTCGTCTTCGAAGGAGCGGCCATGGCTCTGCACTTCGTGCTGGACGCGCTGCCAGATGGTGTTGAACTCGGCTTCGACCAGCTGGGCCGGAACGTCGAACTTGTGGCCGTCGTCAAGCGCGTCGAGAATCTGGCGTTTCATGTGCTGGCGGCTCATAGAATCCAGCGCCGATTCCATCTGGGTCTTCACGGCACCACGAAGGGCCCCGACATTCTCGAGACCGAGGCGCTTGGCGAAATCGTCATCCAGATCGCCGGCATTCGGGCCGTCGGCATGCAGGATGGTGACCTCGAAGGTGGCCTTTTTGCCGGCCAGTTCTTCGTTCTGGTAGTCCTTGGGGAAGGTGACCTTGATTTCCTTGGTCTCGCCCTTCTTCATGCCCACGAGCTGCTCTTCGAAGCCCGGGATGAACTCGCCAGAACCAACCGTCAGGTGCGCGTGGTCGGCCGAACCGCCCTCGAATTCCTTGCCGCCGATCTTGCCGACAAAGCTCAGGCCAAGGCGGTCGCCATCTTCGACAACGGCGTCCTCGCCCTTGTCCGTATAGCCGCGGTTCTGGTTGAACACGCGCTTGACCTCGGCTTCGACTTCCTCGTCGGTGACGGCCACGACCGGCTTGGTCAGCTTGACGCCCTTGATGTCCATCAGGGTGACGGCAGGCAGCACTTCATATTCGACTTCGAAGGCCAGGTCGGACTTGCCGTCCAGCACGTCGTTGATGACGGTCTGGTCCTGCGGCAGGTCAACCTTGGGCTGGGTAGCGGCGCGCTCTTCGCGCTTGTCCAGCGTTTCCGAAACGGTTGAATTGATGGCGTCGGTCATCACTTCCGACATGGCCGAACGGCCATAGACCTTCTTGAGATGCGCGGTCGGCACCTTGCCCGGACGGAAGCCCTTGATATTGGCCTGGCCCTTGAGCTCTTCCAGCTTGGCATCCAGACGCGTCGTCAGATCGGCTGCCGGAATGGTGACGCTCAGCTTGCGCTTGAGGCCTTCGTTGAGGGTTTCTGTTACCTGCATGGGGATTTATTCCCGTAATGATTGATCGTGTTAGGCCGGGGCCAGATGGTGCGGGTGAGAGGACTCGAACCTCCACGCCTTGCGGCGCTGGAACCTAAATCCAGT
This sequence comes from Devosia sp., assembly GCF_025809055.1. Lineage (NCBI taxonomy): Bacteria > Pseudomonadati > Pseudomonadota > Alphaproteobacteria > Hyphomicrobiales > Devosiaceae > Devosia > Devosia sp. The sequence continues at coordinate 703,411 of NZ_CP075529.1, forward strand.
GCGTCTACCAGTTCCGCCACACCCGCAAGGGTCCCCGAAGGCCGGGTTGGCGATGCATCTATATGAAGTGTTCAGCGCAGTCAAAGCATAGAGTGGTCATTCTGCCGCTTTGTCGCGCCTGCCGGCGGTGATCGATGCCCGCCCGGTTTTTCACGCGCAGTCCGCAGAACACTTTTGATGCAATTTTGATCACGATCGCCGCGCCCATGCCGCCAGCGCTTGCCATACTGCACAAATATGTGCCGAAATGCCCATAATATGTGCAGAAGGGGCGGGGTTGGTCCACCGCAATTGCCCCAGGCGGCAATTATCCATTTGATTTGCATGGATTATTTCCGCCGTTTGGGCTTTGGCACAGGCCATGCATACACTTTGCACGGTAACTGCCGAAAACGGCCAGCGGAGGCGCAAGTGAAAAAGATCGAGGCTATCGTAAAGCCGTTCAAGCTCGACGAAGTCAAAGAAGCACTGCAGGAAGTTGGCCTGCAGGGCATCACCGTAACCGAAGCCAAGGGTTTCGGCCGCCAGAAGGGCCATACCGAGCTCTATCGCGGCGCAGAATATGTGGTGGATTTCCTGCCAAAGGTAAAAGTCGAGGTGGTATGTCCCGACGAACTCGCGGAAAAGGCCATCGACGCCATCCGCACAGCGGCCCAGACCGGGCGCATCGGCGATGGCAAGATCTTCGTTTACTCGATTGAGCAGGCCATCCGTATCCGTACCGGCGAATTCGGCGACGACGCTCTCTAGGGAGCAAGCGCTCCCGGGCCGTCCAGCCATACATCCGTAACAAGCATTCCGATTTAGACAGGGGAAGACCTAATGACGACCGGAGCTGACATTATCCAGCGCATGAAGGACGAGAACATCAAGTATCTCGACGTGCGCTTTACCGACCTGCGCGGCAAGCTGCAGCACGTCACGATGGACGCCTCCGTCGTCGACGCCGACATGTTTGAAGATGGCGTGATGTTCGACGGTTCCTCGATTGCCGGCTGGAAGGCCATCAACGAGTCCGACATGGTGCTGATGCCCGATCCGAACTCGGCCTATATCGACCCGTTCTTCGCCGCCTCGACCCTCGCCATCAACTGCGACATTCTCGAGCCGGCCACCTACCAGCCCTACAATCGCGACCCCCGCGGCATCGCCAAGAAGGCCGAAGCGCTGGTGAAGTCCTCCGGTATCGGCGATTCCGTCGTGTTCGGCCCCGAGCCCGAATTCTTCATCTTCGACGACGTCCGCTACTCCACCACGACCTACGACGTCGGCTTCAAGCTCGATCACTCGGAACTGCCGACCAACAACAATGCCGAATATGAGGGCGGTAACAACGGCCACCATATCGGCCTCAAGAAGGGCTACTTCCCGGTTCCGCCGCTGGACAGCGCCCAGGACATGCGCGGTGAAATGCTCGAAGCCATGGGCTCGATGGGCGTCATCATCGAAAAGCACCACCACGAAGTCGCCTCGGCCCAGCATGAGCTTGGCATGAAGTTCAAGCCGATGATCCAGTCGGCCGACGACGTGCTGATCTACAAGTATGCTGTCCAGCAGGTTGCCAACGCCTATGGCAAGACCGCAACCTTCATGCCGAAGCCGGTCTATGGCGACAACGGTTCGGGCATGCACTGCCACCAGTCGATCTGGAAGGACGGCAAGCCCCTGTTCGCCGGCGACCAGTATGCCGGCCTGTCGATGGAGTGCCTCTACTACATCGGCGGCGTCATCAAGCACGCCAAGGCTATCAACGCCTTCACCAATCCGACCACCAACTCCTACAAGCGTCTGGTGCCGGGCTTTGAAGCGCCGGTGCTGCTGGCCTACTCGGCCCGCAACCGCTCGGCCTCCTGCCGTATTCCCTTCGGCCAGTCGCCTAAGGCAAAGCGCGTCGAAGTCCGTTTCCCCGATCCGCTGGCCAACCCGTACCTGGCCTTCACGGCTCTGCTCATGGCCGGCCTCGACGGCATCAAGAACAAGATCCACCCGGGCGATCCGATGGACAAGGATCTGTACGAGCTGCCCAAGGAAGAGCTGAAGGAAATCCCGACCGTTTCCGGCTCGCTCCGCGAAGCTCTGGAAAGCCTGTCGGCCGACCGCGACTTCCTCAAGGAAGGTGGCGTGATGGACGACGACTTCATCGACAGCTACATCGACCTCAAGATGCAGGAAGTGGTCAAGTTCGAGCACACCCCGCACCCGGTCGAGTACGAAATGTACTACTCCGCCTGATCGGCGACCGTGCATTGAAGAAAAGGGGCCCGCAGGGGCCCCTTTTTGTATGGTTGGGTATCGGCTGGCTCAACCATCGCCGCCATAGGCTTCGTGAAGCAGGGCGTCTGGGTCAGGCGCACGCGCGGCGCGGCGCATTTCGAGCCATTCCTCGGGCGCTTCGAGCAGGGACTCGATCTCGTCCGGATCCTGCCGCTCGAAGAACCGCACCGCAAACCCGACATCGAACAGCCGCACCACCTCGGATGTGATCTGGCCAACCGTGACGATTTCACCCACGGCCGGCTGGAAGGCCGCCGACACCGCGGCGCCGGAGACCGAATAGTCGACCACGAGGCAAGGCTGCGCCCAGCCATCTGGCCGGGCAATGACGGAACGGGGGTTTCCCGGCATGAAGCGATGATCCTGTCTGCGCTCCCGAACGCCGGGCCAGATGCGGTCCCGGAAACCGTCAATGGCGGCAGCCAGACCGCTTTCGCCATCGTCTTCGTGCTCGAGCGTCACCGCAAAACCATCCTCGAGCAGGCGCTCCACGGTGCCGCGCAAGGTGCCGAAGGGGCCAAAGGTCAGGGTGACAGCTTCCGTCTCCCCCGGAATGACCGGAGCGGTGACGGTCAGCCGATCCGGACTGATCGACCTCAGGCGGCAAGCGAAGAGATTGAGACCGGGATGCATGGCCTGGTCACCGATGACATAGCGGCCCGCGACCGTACTGATGCCTTCCAGGCTGGCGCTGATGCGTTGTGCTGCTTCGACCAAGAACGGTCTCCTCATCTCCGAACGCCACCAGACTGTCGCAGACGCGTCAAGGATCGGTTACGCATCGTCTGGCGCTTTTGACCGACCCCGTTAAGGCTCCACTAACGAGACTACTCCGCAACAGGGGGCAGCAATATGGTCTCGAGCCCCTCCGGGGCCTGCAGCTGGATGAACTGAAGGGCAAAGCCGACGTCCAGATAGCGCACCACGCGGCCCACGACGCGCCCGACAGCCATGGGCGTCCCCACTTCGGGCGAGATTGGCGCCGATACGGCGACCCCGGATTGGGACACGTCGATCACGAAGCAGGGGATGCGGGTGCCGTCTCCGAGCGTGATGGTGCTGCGCGGCTCGCGCGGCAGGATGCGCCGGTGCTCGCGCTTGTCGGGGACCTGGGCGTGAACATGCTTTTTCTGCCACTCGATCTTGGCGCCGAGTTTGTCGCGTTCAGCCTCGTTCAGCTGCAGATCCAGGACAAAGCCGGAGGGCAGCCGCCGCGTAATGCGCCCGCGCAGGATACCGAATTCGTCGAAATGGGTGGCGACCAGCTCGCCTTCCTTGCCGACGACCGGGCCGACAGCCACCAGCAATCGAGTGGAAATCGAACAGAGGCGACAGGCATAGACCGGAACTTTTTCTTCCGCGTTGTTCCGGCTTTCTGGAAGGGCATAGCGCCCCGCAATGGCGCCAATAAAGCGCACGTCATGCCATCGATAGGCCGAGCCATGAGCGAGCTCATCGCTCTCGGCAATCAGTGCCATGGCCCCCCTCCGAGCGCTTTGCAACCAGTTCTAGGCTACGGCGGAACCCTTAATTAGTTTTCCAGATATTGTGATAAATCCGTATCCTTTCGTTCTTCCTCCATCATCCGGCCTTGTATGGCAAACAACGTTTGTGGCCATGATTGATGCGGTTCTGCCGCCTGGCCAGATCAAGCACCTCCAGAGGACCCGAATGGATGCCCAAGCACTTCTGACGCCGCAGGAAATGGCGCAGGCCGATCGGCTCGCCGTGCAGGCGGGGCAATCGTCCGTGGCGCTCATGGAAGCGGCAGGCCGCGCAGTTGCGGCCGCGATCATCGCGCGCTTTGCTCTGGCCCCCGTATTGGTCCTTTGTGGCCCCGGCAACAATGGCGGCGATGGCTACGTCGTTGCCCGTAGTTTGCGCGAGGAGGGCTGGCCGGTCATCGTACGGGCCGTGCGCGACACGAGCCTGCTCAGGGGCGACGCGGCAAAAATGGCCGCTCTCTGGGGCGAACCGGTCCCGCTGTTTGCCCCGGATGATCTGGACGGTATCGCGCTCGTGGTCGACGCCCTCCTGGGGGCAGGGCTCAACGCCGACATTTCGGGGGAGTTTGCCGCAGCTTTACACGCCGTCGCGCAAAGCAAAATTCCGGTTGTCGCCATCGACGTGCCGAGTGGCCTCGATGGTGCGGATGGGAAGATCCGCGGCTTTGCCCTTGAGGCTGCGTTGACCATCACCTTTTTCCGGCCCAAGCCGGGGCATTTCCTTCTGCCGGGCCGGGATCTGTGTGGTCCCACGATCGTGGCCGATATTGGCATTCCCGATGCGGTGCTGGACGAAATCGCCCCACAGACCTGGCTCAACGCCCCCGGCCTGTGGCACTTGCCGGTGCATGGGGCAGGGGACCACAAATTCGATCGCGGGCATGTGGTCGTCCAATCCGGCCGGGAGCTCGAGACCGGGGCCGCCCGCCTCACCGCCCTCGGCGCATTCCGTGCCGGCACCGGCTTGGTGACGCTGGTTGGCGACCACGACGCCCTCAGGGTCCATGCCGCCCACGTGACCGCCATCATGCTGCGGGAGGCAAGAAACCTCGACGCGCTTGATGACCTTCTGCGCGATCCGCGCATATCCGCCTTCGTCATCGGCCCGGCGGCCGGTATCGGCGCGGAAACCGCGAGCCGTGTCATGGCGGCACTGGCGACAGACAAGGCCTGCATCCTGGATGCCGACGCCCTCAGCAGCTTTGCGGACCGCCCGGACGACCTGTTTGCGGCCATCGCAGGCCGGCAGGCTCCCGTGGTGATCACCCCGCATGAGGGCGAATTCGCAAGGCTCTTTAGCGAAAGTGCCGATGGCAAACTGGAACGCGCCCGCGCCGCCGCCTGGCGATCCGGGGCGATCGTCATTCTCAAGGGCCGCGACACGGTTATCGCAGCTGCGGACGGACGCGCGGCGATAAACGACAATGCGCCGTTTTGGCTGGGCACGGCGGGATCAGGGGACGTTCTGGCCGGGATCGCGGCCGGATTGCTGGCGCAGGGCATGGCCGGATTTGAGGCAGCCTGCGCGGCCGTGTGGCTCCATGGTGCCGCAGCCGCCCGGTTCGGCGGACCGGGAATGCTGAGCGAAGACCTTCCGGACCTGCTGCCCGAGGTTCTGCAATCCCTCCACCGGGCCACCTGAACAAAGCCGAACGCTTATCTGCTGCCGCACTTTGTCAGCACCCCAATTCATTTCTAGGCGAATCCTTGCCGGGCTCTCGCGGGCCGCCTACATCAGTGCGCCCACGGTCGCGCGTTTGGCGAACCGGCGCAGAATGTCGGAGCGAACAATGAACAAGGCGCTTGTCGTCATCCTGGCCGCGGTCATGCTGGACGCGATCGGCATCGGCCTGATTTTCCCGATCCTGCCGGCGCTGCTGCGCGAAGTCGGCCATACGACCGATATCGCCACCATTCTCGGGGTGATGCTGGCGCTCTATTCGGCCTGCCAGTTCCTGTTTTCGCCCATTCTGGGTGTGTTGAGCGACCGCTTCGGGCGCCGGCCCGTCCTGTTGGTTTCCCTGGCCGGCGCCGCCATCGACTATGTCGTCATGGCCATCGCGCCCGAGCTTTGGCTGCTGGTCATCGGCCGGGCGATCGCCGGCGTCACCAGCGCCAATATGGCCGTGGCGACCGCCTATATCACCGACATTTCCACCGAGGACGAGCGGGCAAAGCGTTTTGGGCTTTTCCACGCCATGTTCGGCATCGGCTTCATCATCGGTCCGGTGCTCGGCGGTATTCTCGGTGACATCTGGCTGCGCTCGCCCTTCCTCGTGGCGGCCGCCCTCAACGGCATCAATTTCGCGCTGGCCCTGTTCGTGCTGCCCGAATCCCGGCCCGGACGCAGCGATGCCCGCTTTACCTGGGACACGCTCAACCCCTTCAAGCCGCTGGCCTGGGCCATGACCTTCAAGGCACTGGTGCCGATCATGGCGATCTTCTTCATCATGAACCTGGTGGGCACGGTTTATGGCACCAGCTGGGCCATCTATAGTGAAGACGTCTTCGCCTGGAATGGCATGATGATCGGTCTGTCCCTTGGGGCGTTTGGCGTCTTTCATGCCCTGGCGCAGGCCTTTCTCACCGGCCCCGCGGTCGAAAAGCTGGGCGAGCGCTGGGCCCTCATCGTCGGCATGGCGTTCGAAACCGGAGCCATGCTGACCCTCGCGTTTGCCAGTAACGGACTGCTGCTCTTCCTGATGGCGCCGGTTTTTGCGCTCGGTGGCATCGGCATGCCTGCGCTGCAATCATTGACCACAAGGCAGGTGGATGCCGACCGTCAGGGGCAGTTGCAGGGCGTTCTGGCCAGCCTGGTCAGCCTTGCTGCCGTCTTCGGGCCCCTGCTGTTCAGCACGCTCTATCACGGCCTGCGCGCGAGCTGGCCCGGTGCCATCTGGCTCGTGGCCATTGCCATTTATCTGTGTGCCGTGCCGCTCATGATCGGGCTTGGACGCATGCGTCCGGGTGCTGCATCGGCAGCCGCTGATTCTGCCTGATCCGGGCAGCAATGCGGCGAGATCGGGACAAAGTGAACCAAATTGTGGTGAGAAATCCCCGGAAAACCGGCTTTTGTCGCCCGTTTCGGTCTTGCGAGGGGGCTTTTTCCGGTCCATTAACAGGTCTGCACCGCCGGGCGACCCAAAACCCCCGGAAAACCTTGCCAATTCGGCAGAATCGCCAAAGGTTGTCCGGGTTTTGATTTGCCAGCTGCGGCGGGCACCCACTGTGAGGAAACGCAATGAACAAGAACGATCTGGTTGGCGTCGTTGCCGACAAGGCTACGATCACCAAGGCACAGGCCGCCGAAGCGGTTGACGCAGTGTTCGAGGCAATCACCGCTTCCCTGAAGGGCGGCGACGAGGTTCGTCTGGTTGGTTTCGGCACCTTTGCCGTCTCCAAGCGCAAGGCGTCCACCGGCCGCAACCCGGCCACCGGTGCCGAGATTCAGATCCCGGCTTCGAACCAGGCCAAGTTCAAGCCCGGCAAGGGCCTGAAGGACGCGATCAACTAAGATCGGTCCTGCCGGACAGGCAATCGGCCCCGTGCGGAATCGCCGGGGCCGTTTCCATTTCGGGAAAATGTCTGTTGACGACCGGGGGCGGGGGCCATAATCAGGGCGCCGTTTCCATACCCGCATACAGGCGGGCGATTAGCTCAGTTGGTAGAGCGCCTCGTTTACACCGAGGATGTCGGCGGTTCGAGTCCGTCATCGCCCACCATTCTCTTCCGCGCCATGCGCCGAAGTGGCAAATTTCAATCTCACATCAACAAAATCGAACTGTGCGCTGGAAAGACACGACTTTTCCACAGTGACCTGTCGGGTTCACGAAAATCGCACAATCGCCCAACAAGCTCGCTTGACTTCACCATAGGGGCCCGGTAAACGGACGCCACGTTGCGCGAACGACTGGTTCGCAAGCGCTGCGGGAGTAGCTCAGTTGGTTAGAGCGCCGGCCTGTCACGCCGGAGGTCGCGGGTTCGAGCCCCGTCTCTCGCGCCACCTTTCTTCCAAATTTTCTGGTTTGAAACGTGGTTCGCGGCTCATATCGCCGTGATCGCCCTACTTTGGCGTAACTTTGTGCCCATGACGACCGTATGTGATGATGTCATGCATCACCGGAGGTTTGTCATGCCCACCCGCTCCGCCGATCCCGTCCGCCGCCGTCTCGTCGCCGGGCTTGCCCTTAGTCCGCTGCTTTCGTTCGCATCGCTGCGCACAGATGTGCTGGCGCAGGAAGAACCGGTGGTCATTCCCCCGCCTGACCGGAACCTTGAGGAATCGGGTGAAACGGCCCGTGCCGTGTTCGCGGGCGGATGTTTTTGGGGCGTTCAAGGCGTTTTTCAGCGGGTCAAAGGCGTCAGGAATGCCGTCTCGGGCTACTCCGGAGGCAGCGCCGAGACGGCCACCTACGATCTGACCACCCGCGGCGACACCGGCCATGCCGAAACCGTCGACATTACCTATGACCCGCGCGAGGTCAGTTTCGGCGAATTGCTGCACATCTTCTTCTCTGTCGCCCACAACCCGACACAACTGAATTATCAGGGGCCCGATCGGGGAACCCAATACCGCTCGACCATCTTCGTCCTCAACGAAGCCCAGGCCGAGGTCGCCCAGGCCTACATGGACCAGCTCGATGCCACCGGCCTGTTCGAGGGGCCCATCGTCACCACGCTGGAGCCGTTCGAGGCCTTCTATGCGGCCGAGCAGTACCACCAGGACTTTCTGACCCTCAATCCTGACTGGCCCTATATCGTGGTTCACGACCTGCCCAAGATCGCGGCCCTCGAATCTCTCTTTCCCGATGCGTTCAGGGCGGAGCCGATCCTGGTGGGCATGCTGCCGACCGGTTGATCGAAGCGGGAACCCGAACACGCGGCCTGCGTTTATTCGGCAGACTTCGAAAGGGGACGCGCGAAATGCGCCTGTTCGCTACGACGACAATTGCTGTGTTGACTGTGTCGGCGCCCGTCATGGCCGCCGACGCTATCACCGTGCCCTTGTCCAGCACCGCCGAAATCCCCATCGGCGATTCCAGCGGATTCGACTGGACGGGCTTTTATGCCGGCGTCTTCGCCGGACTGCAGTCGAGCCCTGCCGGCGGTGACCAGGTTGCCCTGGGCGTGAACGCAGGCGTCAACGCCCAATTCGACTTCTATCTCCTGGGTGCTGAAGTGGCCGTGCGTGGACTCACCGGCGGAGTCGGCGAAAGCACCTATGGGCAGCTGCTGGGCAGGGCAGGGCTTATCGCCTCGGACGACGTCATGATCTACGCTGCCGGCGGCTATGGCATTGACCTCGGCCCGCCGGCCGAGCAGGACGCGCTCCTTGGCGGCGGCATCGAATATGCCGTCACCGACTCGGTGTCCCTGCGCGCAGAATATGTCCACGGATTCCCCCTTGAGGGCGGAAATCCCAAGGACCAGATCACCTTCGGCGCCAATTTCCACTTCTAGAACAGCCGGTTGACCGATTCTTTGCCAAATGCCGCGCCTCTCGTCAGGCGCGGTTGCTTTTTGGCAGGATTGTGGCAACCTGCGGCTGCGCTGTGACGGCATATCTTTCGCCGGCGCCCAATTGTGGCCGGACTGGAACGCAATTGCGGCAATTTGTATCAAATTGAACCAATTTAGGGACATTCCTGCAACACAGGCCCCCAAATGGTCACTGAATCTTATCCGCACCCAGGGATTGTGCATCCCAAGGCCTTGCAAGCGCATTTAGCGTGAGGCAAATATCGGCCGACTACGGTTAACTCTATTGGGAGTGCAAGACATGTTTGTACGTTCTCTGTCCGTTGGCGTTGCAGCCGCGGCTCTTATGGTTGGTGGCGCTCAGGCTGCTGACCTCATCATCCCGACCACCCCGCAGCCGATCTACGAAGCTGCCGGTTTCGACTGGGAAGGCCTCTACGTCGGTGCTCGCGCCGGTGGCCAGTTCGTCGGCGCCAACGCCGGTACCTATGCTGCTTCCAGCAACAGCACCACCTATGGTGTTATCGGTGCTGCCGTCGGTGTGAACTTCATCCCCGTCGACCCGATCCTGCTCGGCGTTGAAGTCACCGCTGACTACATGTGGAACAGCGCTGCTCCGGTCACCTCGACCGGTGAATTCTTCGCCAACCTGCGCGTTGGTGCTGTCGTGACCGACTCGGTTCTGGTCTACGCCCTCGGTGGCGTTGGTTCCCAGCTCCAGGGCGGCGCTTCGCAGGGCGTTTACCAGCTCGGCGGTGGTGTTGAATTCGCTGTGACCGATGCCGTCACCGTTCGCGGTGAAATCGTCGGCCAGGGTGACTTCGCTTCGGAAGCTGGCGACACCTTCTTTGAAGCCGCCAAGGCAACCGTCGGCGTCTTCTACCACTTCTAAGATTTGGCGCTGCCGGTTTCCGGCAGCACCGCATCTTGCAACCCAATTCGGCGAATCGAGAAATCGGTTCGCCGTTTTGGTTTTCCGGACCGAATCGGTTCGCCGACCAGAGTGCTCGGTCGATCCGGCTGACCATCCCTACCGCCCGCCCGTGAACGGCATGGAATGTAACGGGACTTGAGGTGATCCGGACGTACGCCGCGAGTCGCTTCGGGATCGTGGTCGCATCCCGCGTTTTCCCACCGTCGTCTGTGATAGCATCGTCCCCCAGCCACATTTCGTTCATCGCGCATTTGACGCACGAATTTGCTCGCTTGCCGGGCCATATGGCAGCGGCAGACCTACAGATTTGCAAATCTGTTACATGATTGTTTTGCTCATATTTTCTTTCCCTTGAAACGTTTGGGGGGAAGGTCTAAGCCGGTTCCGTCACGTCCGCGTCGGTCTGGTCGCCCCAATTGCATCCAGTCCCGCGCCTCTCTCGGCCGTTCTGGCCGGCCCGAAAACTAGGCTGCCGCATGACTGATTTGCTCAGCGACTATCTCCCCATCGTCATCTTCATAGCCCTTGCTGCCGTCATCGGCGCTGCGCTTCTGGTGGCGCCGTTCCTGGTGTCGGTGAAGCGGCCTGATCCGGAAAAGGTGTCGGCTTTCGAGGCGGGGTTTGAGGCCTTTGACGATGCGCGCATGAAGGTGGACGTCCGTTTCTACCTCGTGTCGATTCTCTTCATCATCTTCGATCTCGAAGTTGCCTTCCTTTTCCCCTGGGCCGTGGCGTTCCGGGATGTGGGCTGGTTCGGCTTTACCTCGATGATGATTTTCCTGGCCGTTCTCACCATCGGCTTTATCTATGAATGGCGTAAGGGAGCCCTGGAATGGGATTGAGCCCGTCCAGTTCGACACTGGTTACTCCGCAGCCGACCGGCGCTCTCGATCCGGCGACTGGCAAGCCGGTAGGCGCAGACGATCCGTTTTTCGCAGGCGTGAACAACGAGTTGGCCGACAAGGGCTTTCTTGTCACCACCGTCTCGCAGCTCATCACCTGGGCGCGTACCGGCTCGTTGATGTGGATGCAGACCGGCCTGGCCTGCTGCGCCGTTGAAATGATGCAGATGTCGATGCCGCGCTACGACATCGAGCGCTTCGGGACGGCCCCGCGCGCTTCACCGCGCCAGTCGGACGTGCTGATTGTCGCCGGCACATTGACCAACAAGATGGCTCCGGCCCTGCGCAAGGTCTATGACCAGATGCCCGAGCCGCGCTACGTGATCTCGATGGGCAGCTGCGCTAATGGCGGCGGCTACTATCACTATTCCTATTCAGTGGTTCGTGGCTGTGACCGCGTGCTGCCCGTGGACGTCTATGTCCCGGGTTGCCCGCCAACAGCCGAGGCGCTTCTCTACGGCATTTTGCTGCTGCAGAAGAAGATCCGCCGAGACGGCACGATCGAACGGTAGGGCAGGGGCATGGACGAAATAGTTGCAGCCGACCCGCTCGTCACTCTGGGCGAGCATATCGTCGCATCCCTGGGCGCGGACGCCACGGGGTTCGAGGTGGCCTTCGGCGACCTGAGCATCACCGTGCCGCGCGATTCCATCGTCAATGTGGCGAAGTTCCTGCGCGATGATCCTAAATGCCGCTTCATTGGCTTTGTTGACGTCTGCGGGGCCGACTATCCGGCGCGCGAACTGCGCTTCGATGTGGTCTATCACCTGCTGAGCCCGCATCTGAACCAGCGTATCCGCATCAAGCTCGAAGCCGATGACGTCACCCCGGTCCCGTCCATCTGCGACGTCTTTCCCGGCGCGAACTGGTTCGAGCGCGAAACCTATGACCTTTATGGCGTGCTGTTCTCGGGTCACCCCGACCTGCGCCGCATCCTGACCGACTACGGCTTTGACGGCCATCCGCTGCGCAAGGACTTCCCGCTGACCGGCTTTGTGGAAGTGCGCTACGATGAAGAGCGCAAGCGCGTCGTGTACGAACCGGTCAAGCTCACCCAGGAATTCCGCTCGTTCGATTACCTGTCGCCCTGGGAAGGCACCGATTACGTGCTGCCCGGCGACGAGAAGGCGAAGAACTGATGTCTGAAGTCGACGTCCGCAATTTCACCATCAACTTTGGTCCCGTCCACCCCTCGGCGCATGGCGTGCTGCGCATGATCCTCGAGCTCGATGGCGAATTGGTCGAGCGCGTTGATCCGCATGTGGGCCTGTTGCATCGCGGCACTGAAAAGCTGATCGAGTACAAGACCTATCTGCAGGCCGTGCCCTAT